>SAQG01000040.1 GCA_004020315.1 Mesorhizobium sp. | reverse complement strand
CCATGCAATCGGTCCATTCTGTTACCTATCTATCCGGTTCGGACACCGGCCCCTTCTCCCCGTATAGTGACGGGGAGAAGGGGCTGGCCGCGGCCTCGGCACCCATTCTGCAACGCTGGAGATTGGCGAAATCCTTTGCGAAGGCGTCTTTCTCCCCGTCACTATACGGGGAGAAATGCCCGGCAGGGCAATGAGGGGCGGCACCGACCTGAAGCGATTGCTCTGCTGCAGCAGGGCTATCGATACCGCATTGCCGCCGGCCATTCGCCGCGCTATCTCAGGCGACCCTGTCTGCCTAAGGCGACCTTTTGCCGGAGCCTCCCATGCCCGAAATCGTCACCGCCGCCATGCTCGTCATCGGCGATGAGATTCTGTCCGGCCGCACCAAGGACAAGAATATCGGCCACCTCGCCGACATCATGACGGCGATCGGCATCGACCTGAAGGAGGTGCGCATCGTTCCCGACGAGGAATACGAGATCGTCGCTGCGGTGAATGCCCTACGTGCCCGCTATACCTATGTCTTCACCACCGGCGGCATCGGTCCGACGCATGACGACATCACCGCGGATGCGATTGCCAAGGCCTTCGGCGTGCCCTGCGAATACGACGCCAAGGCCTATGCCATGCTGGAAGCAAGCTACGCCGCGCGCGGTATCGAATATACCGAGGCGCGCAAGCGCATGGCGCGGATGCCGCGCGGTGCCGACCATATCGACAATCCTGTGTCCATCGCGCCGGGCTTTCGTATCGGCAACGTCCATGTCATGGCCGGCGTGCCGTCGATTTTCCAGGCGATGCTCGACAATGTGGTGCCGACGCTGAAGGCCGGCATCAGAATGCTGTCGGCCACGGTGCACTGTCCGTTCGGCGAAGGCCTGGTCGGCGGACCGTTGGGCGAGATCCAGAAGGCGCATCCGGCTACGATCATCGGGTCCTACCCAAAATATGGCGACGGCAAGTTCTGGACGGAGCTGGTTGTCCGTGCCCGCAGCCAGGAAGCGCTGGACGCCGCCCGCGCCGATGTCGAGGCGATGGTCGCAGGCCTCGCCAGCGCGGTCACCTGATCCAGGCCGGAACCAAGCATGGTGCTGTAACGTTTCATGCGGGCGAGTTTCGATCGCCGTAAATTGAGGGGGTGCCATGCGATTCAAGACCATCGTCACCATACTGCAGAACGAACAGGACGCGGAGCGCGTGCTCGAATGCGCCATTCCGCTTGCCGACAGGTTCCAGAGCCATCTCATCGGCATTCATGCCGAAGCGCTTCCCGTCCCCTACACCTCGGCCACCGGCTTTCCCGACACCGAGTTCCTGCAGGTTTCGGCCGACATGAACAAGGAGCGTGCTGAAAAATTGCGGGCGGTTTTCCTCAGGCATATCGAGGATTCCGGCCTGTCCTTCGAATGGCGCAGCCTCGAGAGCTTTTCCGGAGACAGCGCGCTGACCGGCATCCCAACCGTCCGCACTGCGGACCTGATCATCGCCGCGCAGCGCGAGTCGGGCGGCGACCCGAGCGCCGATGTCGACACACTGGTCTATGACGCAGGTCGGCCGGTGCTGGTTGTGCCGCACTCAGGCCCGCTCGTCACCAGCTTCAAGCATGTGCTGCTCGCCTGGAACGGCAGCAAGGAAGCCGCGCGCGCCGCCTTCGACGCCCTGCCCTTCATCATCGAGGCCGAGAAGACCGATATCGTCGTCATCGACCCGCCGGATACGCTCGACGAGGCTCCGGAGGCGGCCGGCGCCGAAATCGCCGCCGCCCTGTCCAGGCATGGTGCCACCGTCAGCGTCTCGGTGCTGAAATCGGGCGGCCACTCGGTCGACGACGTGATCCAGACCAGGGTTGCCGAAACCGGCGCCGACCTGCTCGTGCTCGGCGCCTACAGCCATTCCTGGCTGCGCCAGCTTCTGTTCGGCGGGGTCACGCGCACGGTGCTGCGCACGTTGCCGGTGGCAGCTTTCCTGTCGCGGTAAATCCGCAACGTGCAAGCCCACAACGGGCGAGTCCACAGCGATCGCTTGCCGCCGCCCTTGCCAAGGCCAAGGCTTTCCAGTTAATTCCGCGCGCATTCCTTCAAGTGTCTGCGCGCGATCTCGCGCGCTGCGGAGTGCGCAGAAAAATGTCCCTTCCCGAAAAGGCCTTTCCCGTCTCCTGGGATCAGTTCCACCGCGACGCACGTGCGCTCGCCTGGCGGCTTGCCGGCGCCAACAAAGGCCAATGGAAAGCGATCGTCTGCATCACACGCGGCGGCCTGGTTCCGGCCGCCATCATCTCGCGTGAACTCGGCATCCGGGTCATCGAGACGGTTTGCGTCGCCTCCTATCACGACTACACCAGCCAGGGGCAGCTGCAGGTGCTGAAGGAGGTCACGCCGGGACTGCTCGCCGATGACGGCGCCGGCGTGCTGATCATCGACGACCTCACCGACACCGGTAAGACCGCGGGCATCGTGCGCGCCATGATGCCCAAGGCGCATTTCGCCACCGTCTATGCCAAGCCGAAAGGCAGGCCGCTGGTCGACACCTTCGTCACCGAGGTCAGCCAGGACACCTGGATCTATTTTCCGTGGGATATGGGCTTCACCTACCAGAAGCCGATCGCCGACGACCACATCGGCTGATTCGCGGCGACTGCTTTTTCTCCCGACATGCCGGCGAGCGCTTCTTGAAAGAGTGCCGCGGCGCACGATATTTCCTGAATAGACGCCTCGTGGTGTGGTTAATCAGTCCGTATGAGGTTTTTTACTTTTATTGCTTACGATTAGCCGTAAGATTCACGAGACGGCAGATGATTCTGGAAGCTGGGGCAAGCTTCTCCGATGTTGACGAGGCCAGCAACACACAACCATTTGGCCGAAAGGGTTCAGCGGCTCTTCGGCGCAGCACCGTGCCGCCTGCAGGTTGCAGCGTTGCCCTGGCGCGATACCGGGCATGGCGTCGAGATCATGCTGATCACCAGCCGCGATACCGGCCGCTGGGTGCTTCCCAAGGGCTGGCCTGAGGCCAAGGAACTGCTTTGCGAAGCGGCGGCGCGCGAGGCCGGCGAGGAAGCCGGACTGCGCGGCACGATCTCCCACCACGAAGCCGGCCGCTACTTCTATGCCAAGGCATTGGCTTCCGGCGAGGAAGTGCCTTGCGAAGTTCTGGTATTTCCACTGCAGGTCGACAAGATCGCCGACCGGTGGAAGGAAAAGCGGTCCCGCACCCGCAAATGGGTCAGCCCTGCCGAGGCAGTGCGGATGGTCAACGAGCCGGACCTTGGCCAGATCATCGCCTATTTCTGCGCCGACCCGCACAAATTCTACTGAGCAAGACCTAGGCGCGCCGGCCAAAGCCGCACATCCTCCGTCGATGTTCGTGAAGTCGGGGAATCGGCTTGGCAGGCTTGCCATGTCTTGTCGCGGACGATTGCCTGCGCGTGGGTAAAATCGAAGTCCCCCGCGCCCACTTTCTATCCCCGTTATCCACATATGTGACACACAAGATATTGGGGTCACAAAAGCTACGCAAACGAATCCTTGACGGCGCAAAACGAGTCGCCTTTTATAGGCCATGCGCCCCTGTTGAGAGCGCGACCGGAAAGTTTCGAGCCCGGTCTTTTTCCCGGATTATGTGCGTTTTGGCCGCATTCCCGCCTGGTTACGAGGCTGGCGGAAGCGTTGGGATTGTGGGGTTTTGGGGACGAAAGGGAAAAGTGTCGGGCTGGAATAAATTGTCTGTTAACACTATATTTAGCGTTTGCAGGTAGGTTCGACGCTAGATAATGTGAACTTCCCTCGATTGAGGGAGTCGAAAAAAACTTCAGTTTTGAGGGACCCGCAGGGTTCGCTGGCGCGTTGGACAGGTACTTCGCAAGGAGTTTGACCAGCAGGGCGGCGGAGGCTGTGAAAAAGGAGCCGGCCGTTTTCTAAGGCCGGCAAACGGCGGACATGCGCGTTTCGCCAAGGGGGCAGAAATCCCCTGGGAAAGGCGCTATATATAGACAAGCAAGGGATCGGACCAATGCGCATCGAGCGTCGTTTCACCAAGCAAGGGCAATCGGCTTATGCGGAGATCGAATTCCGCAAGGCGCTTTCGGAGATCAAGAATCCGGATGGCTCGGTGGTGTTCCGCTTGGACAATATCGACGTGCCGGCGCAATTCAGCCAGGTTGCCGCCGACATCCTGGCGCAGAAATATTTCCGCAAGGCCGGCGTGCCGGCACGGCTGAAGAAAGTCGAGGAGAATGACGTCCCCTCCTTCCTGTGGCGCTCCGTTGCCGACGAGGCCGAACTGGCAAAACTGCCCGAGGCCGAGCGCTACGGCTCCGAGATCGACGCCCGCCAGGTCTTCGACCGCCTCGCCGGCACCTGGACGTATTGGGGCTGGAAGGGCGGCTACTTCAAGTCGGAGGAAGATGCGCGCGCCTTCCGCGACGAGCTCGCCTATATGCTGGCCACCCAGCGCGTTGCACCGAACTCGCCGCAATGGTTCAACACCGGCCTGCACTGGGCCTATGGCATCGACGGCCCGAGCCAGGGCCATTTCTATGTCGACCCGTTCACCGGCAAGCTGACCAAGTCGAAGTCTTCCTACGAGCATCCGCAGCCGCATGCCTGCTTCATCCAGGGCGTGCAGGACGATCTCGTCAACGAAGGCGGCATCATGGACCTGTGGGTGCGTGAAGCGCGCCTGTTCAAATACGGCTCCGGCACCGGCTCCAACTTCTCGTTCCTGCGCGGCGAAGGCGAAAAGCTGTCCGGCGGCGGCCGCTCGTCGGGCCTGATGAGCTTCCTCAAGATCGGCGACCGCGCGGCGGGCGCCATCAAGTCGGGCGGCACGACGCGCCGCGCCGCAAAGATGGTCATCGTCGACGCCGACCATCCCGATATCGAGGAATTCATCGACTGGAAGGTCAATGAAGAGCAGAAGGTCGCCTCGCTGGTCACCGGCTCCAAGATCGTCAAGAAGCACCTCGAAGCGATCATGAAGGCCTGCATCAACTGCGAAGGCCAGGACGACGATTGCTTCGACCCGGCGATCAACACCGCGCTGAAGCGCGAGATCAAGCTGGCCAAGAAGGACGGGGTGCCGGAGAACTACATCTACCGCGTCATCCAGTTCGCCAAGCAGGGCTACACCTCGATGTCGTTCAAGACCTACGACACCGACTGGGATTCGGATGCCTACCTCACCGTTTCGGGCCAGAACTCCAACAATTCGGTCTCGCTGAAGGACGATTTCCTGCGCGCCGTAGAGCAGGACGGCGACTGGCATCTCACCGCCCGCAAAGACGGCAAGGTGCTGAAGACGTTGAAGGCCAGGGATCTTTGGGAAAAGATCGGCTACGCCGCCTGGGCGTCGGCCGATCCGGGCCTGCACTTCAACACGACGATGAACGACTGGCATACCTGCGCCGCAGCCGGTCCGATCCGGGCGTCCAACCCGTGCTCGGAATACATGTTCCTCGACGACACCGCCTGCAACCTCGCGTCGATCAACCTGCTGCCCTACCGCAACGCGGACGGCACCATCGACATATCAGCCTACGAGCACACGGTTCGGCTGTGGACCATCGTGCTGGAAATTTCCGTCATGATGGCGCAGTTCCCGTCGAAGGAGATCGCCAAGCTCTCCTACGAATACCGCACGCTCGGCCTCGGCTACGCCAATATTGGCGGCCTGCTGATGACATCAGGCATTCCCTATGATTCCGACGAGGGCCGCGCCATCTGCGCAGCACTCACCGCTGTTATGACCGGCACGGCCTATGCCACCTCGGCCGAAATGGCCGCCGAGCTCGGCGCCTTCCCCGACTACGACCGAAATGCGCAGAACATGCTGCGCGTCATGCGCAACCATCGCCGCGCGGCCTATGGCGAAAGGGACGGCTACGAGAAGCTCGCCGTCAACCCGGTGCCGCTGGTCGCCTCGGACCTCAAGCAGCAGGAGCTCGCCGAGCATGCCAAGGCCGCCTGGGACCGCGCCATCGAGCTCGGCGAGGAGCATGGCTACCGCAATGCGCAGGCGACCGTGATCGCGCCGACCGGCACGATCGGCCTGGTCATGGATTGCGACACCACCGGCATCGAGCCCGACTTCGCGCTGGTCAAGTTCAAGAAGCTGGCCGGCGGCGGCTATTTCAAGATCATCAACCGCGCTGTCCCGGAAGCGCTGCGTACGCTCGGCTATTCGGAAGCGCAGATCGCCGAGATCGAGGCCTATGCGGTCGGCCACGGCAATCTGAACCAGGCGCCCGCCGTCAACCCCGGCTCGCTCAAGGCAAAAGGTTTTACCGACGACAAGATCGCGGCACTTAACGCAGCATTGAAGTCGGCCTTCGACATCAAGTTCGTCTTCAACCAGTGGACGCTGGGTGCGGACTGGGTGAAGGAGACGTTTGGCTTCACCGACGAGCAGCTCAACGATTTCTCGTTCGAGATGCTGCCGGCGCTTGGCTTCTCGAAGAAGGATATCGAAGCCGCCAACATCCATGTCTGTGGTGCGATGACGCTGGAAGGCGCGCCATTCCTGAAGGCCGAACATTTGCCCGTGTTCGACTGCGCCAGCCCGTGCGGCAAGATCGGCAAGCGTTCGCTGTCGATCAACAGCCACATCCAGATGATGGCGGCGGCCCAGCCCTTCATCTCCGGCGCCATTTCCAAGACCATCAACATGCCGAACGACGCGACGGTGGAAGACGCCAAGGGCGCCTACATGCTGTCGTGGAAGCTGGCGCTGAAGGCCAACGCGCTCTATCGCGACGGCTCGAAGCTCTCGCAGCCGCTCAACGCCTCGCTGCTTGCCGACGTCGAAGACGACGAGGACGATGCCGTCGAACAGCTGATCGCGGCACCGGCTTCACAGCGCGCCGCTCAGATCACCGAGCGGATCGTCGAGCGCATCATCGAGCGCGTCTCGCGCGAGCAGGAGAAGCTGCCGTCTCGCCGCAAAGGCTACACACAGAAGGCCAAGATCGGCGGCAACACCATCTTCCTGCGCACCGGCGAATATGACGATGGCCGTCTCGGCGAGATCTTCATCGACATGAACAAGGAGGGCGCGACCTTGCGCGGCCTTCTCAACAATTTCGCCATCGCCATCTCGCTCGGCCTGCAATATGGCGTGCCGCTCGACGAATATGTGCACGCCTTCACCTTCACCAAGTTCGAGCCGGCCGGCATGGTGCAGGGCAACGATGCCATCAAGAGCGCGACGTCGATCCTCGATTACGTGTTCCGCGAACTCGCCATCTCCTACCTCGGCCGCAACGACCTCGCCCATGTCGACCAGTCGGACTTCTCCAACACGGCACTTGGCCGCGGCATCAGCGAAGGCAAGACCGACGCCGTTTCTAAGGGCCTGACCCGCGGCGCCTCGCCGGTGAAACTGGTGTCGAGGGTGAGCGGCAACGATCCGAAGGGCTTTGGCGGTTCGGGCTCGTCCAGCGCCCGCTCCGCGCCGACGGCATTCTCCGGCTCCAACGTGCTGGCGCTGAAGCCGGCCAGCGACGAAGCCACCGCCTACAAGCGCGATTACGAGGAGCGGGCAAAGGAGTTGATCGAGGACATCGCCTTCGAGGAGGCGGCGGGCGCTGCTTCCGAGGCTTCGGACGCCACAGCGGCGCTGTTCACCGACGCCGCAGCCCTCGAGGCGGCCGAGGCGAAGAAACTAGCCGCCGACCGCCGCGCCAAATCGCTGCTCCAGGGCTACACCGGCAATTCCTGCTCCGAGTGCCAGAATTTTACGATGGTGCGGAACGGGACGTGTGAGAAGTGCGATACTTGTGGAGCTACGAGCGGGTGTAGCTGAGATTAATGCCGCCTCGGCTCACGGTCCGCGAAGTTATCCGCCTGCTGGAGACCGACGGCTGGTACCTGGTTGCAACCAAGGGCAGTCATCGCCAATATAAGCATGAAATCAAAGCCGGCCGCGTCACAGTGGCCGGCAAGCTGTCTGACGAGGTTGCACCGGGAACACTGAATAGCATCCTCAAGCAGTCCGGTTTAAAGGAGTGATGGTATGCGTTACGCGGTGGTGATCGAAAAAGCCGGAAACAATTTTTCTGCGTATGTGCCAGACCTACCCGGCTGCATCGCGACCGGTGCGACGGTGCCTGAAGTGGAAACCGAAATTCGCGATGCAATACGCTTTCATATCGAAGGCTTGCGTGCCGATGGGCTGGATGTGCCCAAAGGTGTCAGCCTAGCGGAATATGTAGAAGCTTAGCAAAGCGCGCTCCCTTCTCCCTTATTGTGGGGAGAAGGACGAACTGCCCTCTACTCCTCAGTTCACGGCGCTGATGTTGCCCAAGCGGAGAAACAGCGTTTCGCCGGAAGAATCATCGACGCCGTCATTGTCGGTGGCGACGAAGATGTCGCCGTTCTTGTCGATGGTGAAACCTTCGACCTTGTCGACGACATAGCCGCTGGTGGCTGATTTCAGGTCGCCGACGATGTCGCGTACCAGCGTCTTTTCGACCAATGGCAGTTCGCCACCGAGCTTGACAGGTTTGAAGGCGTCGAGCGCCACCGAATAGATGCGCTTTACCTTGGCCAGATCGCCGATCTGGTTGTCGCGCTCGAGGATGTAGAGCTTGCCGTCATGCGTGGTGATCTCCGACAGGCCCATCCAGCCAGCTTCGGTCGCTTCGAGCGGGTAGCGCACCGCCGACCATTCCTTGGCCTTCGGCTTGTAGGCCAAAAGCTTGACCTGGTTTTTCGGATCGTCGGCCCATTCGCGCTGCACCGCCATCACCAGCGTCAGGTCGTCGCCCTCGCCGATGGTGGTGATGCCTTCGAGACCGAAGCGGGTCTGGTGGGCGAGCAGTTCCATCGGGAAGCCGATTTCCTGCTTGATCTCGCCCTTGTCGTCGACGCGCAGGATGGCGTGCGGGACGAGCTTTGCCGGGTCGCCTTCATTGGCCAGCCAGAAACCGCCTTCACTGTCGCCGACAAGACCTTCGATATCGAGCTTCTGTGCGGGATGGCCGCCACGCGTGACGATGGTCTTGCCGGTGATCAGCGCCGGCGTCTGCGTGGCATCGATCTCGAAGATCGACGGCGCGTTGGCGTAGAACGAGTCCGAGGCCGCGAACAGCTTGCCGGCAGTGTCGCCGGCCGCGAGCGCCGAAAGCGCACCCCAGCCGAGCGGCGTGCCGTCTGCCGTGAGCTTTGCCGTGATCATCGGGTAGGTGGCGGGACCCTCGGAGCGCTCGTAGATCATGACATGCGAGCGGGCGAGCCCGTCCTCGACCAGGTCGGCCTCGTTGGCGGTGACCAGGAGATTGCGCGAAGGGATCGCGACCAGGCCTTCCGGGCCGATGCCGGACGGCAGGATCTGAACAAACTGAGGCTCGGCACCCGTGTCCTTGTAGACGCCGACAACGGAGCCACGCTCCGAAGCGACGAAAACCAGTCTGTCTTCGCTGAACGCGCCGGTCTCGAGACCTTCCGGCTCGATGCCCTTCTTGTTGCGGTCGTCGGGATAATGGCCGGCATTGGCGACCTGGTACTCGAAGGATGGACCCGATTCGTAGAGAACCTCGCCCTTCTTGGTGAAGATTGTGAGGCCGCGCGAGCCGCCCTTGTAGTCGCCTTCGTTGGCGACGACGAGACGGTCATTGTCGAGCCATTTCACGGCGTCGGGTTCGCGCGCGACGTTTTCCATTTTGCCATCGAAGGACAAGGCGCCGTTCTTCTTGGTGTCGATCTTGTCCAGCGCGACGGAGCCTGCGGAGAAGTGGGTGACGATCGCGCCGGTTTCGGCTTTGACGACGGCGATGTGGTTGTTTTCCTGCAGCGTGACCGCTATCTCGCCGGCCTCGTTGAAGGCAACGAATTCCGGCTCCGGATCTTCCGCCGCGACCTCGGCAATGCCCGCCAGGTTGACGGTTTTCATCGTCGCGCAATCAGGCTGGCCTTCGGCAAGGGCGAAGATCTTGAGGTCGCCCGCCGGCATCTGCGGAATTTCTCCGTCGTTCAGTTCCTCGTCGCGCTCGTTCTCGATGGCGATGGCCAGGAACTTGCCGTCCTTGCTGAACGCCAGCGAGTCAGGCTGGCCGCCGAGGTCGCAGGTGCTTTCGATCGCCTTGGAGGCGAGATCGATGACGGTAAGATTGCCCGAAGGCTTGGCTTTGTTCTCCGACGTGTTGACGCCGGCCAGCACCTTGCCGCCGATGACCACAACCGAGGTCGGCTCGCCGTCGATCTTGACGATGCCGCCGGCCTTGGGCGCCTTGGGGTCAGCGATGTCGATGAAGCCGACTGCACCGAGCGGGCTGTCGGAATAAACCAGCGTCATGCCGTCTTCGCTCGCCGTGATGATCTCGGACGAAAGTCGGCGTGGTCTTCTCGACGTCCGCCGGGAGGTTTCCGGCGACCGCGAAGCTCGCGACCCGGTTGAACATCATGTCGGCATGGGCCGGCAGCGAAACGGAGGCAGCAAGCGCTGCCGTCAGGACGAAAAGCGCGGAATGGCGGGGCACGGGTGGCGTCTCCTGTTCGGATGGAAGCCACCTGCTTTGGGGGAACGACATTTCAAAGCGATGACGGATCCATGACACTTCCGCGACAGGCGGTCAGGGTCCGTCGACATTCACCTCATGCTGGCCTTCAAATGGCAGCTTTCCGCGGCCGCGATCAGCACCCGCAGGCGCGAGCAGCGATAAGTTCCAGCGCGGGAAGGAGCCCCCTATTCCGCCTCCGCCACCATCTGCCGCCCGCCAACCCAGTTCCGCCAGGCTCTCTCGTCGCCATGGAAGACGTTGAGGTCAATGCGGCCCCTCACCCCGTGCGACAGGCCGGAGCCGGAATATTGCCAGAATACCCATTTGCGGCCGGGATAGACCTTTGACGGGTGCTGTGCCACCGCGCGCAGCCAGAACGGATAGTCAGAGAATGCGCCACGCAGATTGTCGCGGTAGAAATCCGGCGCGGTGTAGATGATGGGCCGCTGGCCATAGTGGCGTTCGAGCCTGTCCATGAAGACCTGCATCTTCTCCAGCACCTTTTGCCGCGACGGCCGCCGCTTGCATCTCGATTCGCCGTTCCACTCGACATCGATTACCGGCGGCAAGGCGCCCTCGACCCTCGGCACGTTGCGGATGAACCAGTCGGCCTGCTCGCTGGCGGTGCGGCACCAGTAGAAGAAATGGTAGGCGCCGCGCTTCAGGCCGGCGGCATCGGCATTGCGCCAGTTCTTCATGAACATCGGATCAAGGTGATCGCCGCCATCGGTCGCCTTGATGTAGGCGAAGTTCGCGCCCTGCGCGCGCAGCTTCGCCCAGTTCACGTTGCCCTGCCAGCGTGAAACGTCGACGCCGTGAATGGCGAGGTGTCTGGGCGAGGCCCTGCCGAAATTGATCGGCTTGGCGTCGCGAAACCGATAGCGCTGGACCGGCTCGGCGAGGATCGGTGCTGCCCGTGCCAGCCGCTTCGGCGCCACCAAGGCAATCGGCTCGACGGGTGGTTCGATGCTTTCGGCAGGCTCTGAAGTGGCCATCGCCACAGTCTGCTCCGTCGCCTCTTCCTGCGCGAAGTCGGGTGCGGCGTCGGCCGCGCCGACCGACGCCACCGGCGCGGGCGGCCGCACAACGGAGCTGGTCGTCTCGCTGGACGGCACTTGCAGCGCGTCGACGCCGGACGTGGACGTGCAGCCGGCAAGGCAAAGTGACGCGATCGAGAAGATGACGACGCCTGATAACCGCATCTGGACCTGTACGCAGAACACAACAGACCGAGGGCAAGACAACGCCGCCGGACAAACCAGTCCAGATTACTAACGAGAAATTGCCAACAAAGTTTGAATCAAATTGTTAGGACAGAGAGGCTGGGCAGCATCCATGACGCTCGCGGCGGCACAGAGAAGGCGCGAAAGATCGCCCACGCCTGTCACGCCTGCTGCCTAGCTGCACAGCCATAGCTTGTGACAGGTCTCGGCCATCATGTGGGCGGGCGGTACAAAGCGCTCGCTGACGGGGCGATTGCTGTCGGGATTGACCGGCGCATCATCCCGGCGAACCTTTTCTTCAAGCAGCATGCGAAGCTCGGCCGGCTGCACGCGATCGCGCTCCATCACGAGCTTGACCATCGGATCGCTCAAAAGCTCATCCAGGGTGTTGATTCTGTCGTTCATCCGTCGCCTCCTCGACTGCCGACCCGCACGTAATAGATAGGCGGCAATGATGGCTCGCCAATGACGCTTTGCCGGCTATGTCGTGTCCCGGATGAAAAAATTTGGGCACGCCCTGCGCTTCAGTTGGGCGGCGGGGCGCCTTCATATTGCGGCAGTCCGTCGTCGAGCTGTACCCAAGGCTGCTTCGAGGCGGTCCATATATGCATCTGCGGCTTGAACATGGAAGGATCGTCGAGCGAGCCGGAGGTGACGCCGATGATGCCGGCGGAATCGCGCCGGGAAAACAGCGTCGTGCCGCAGCGCGAGCAAAAGCCACGCTTGAGATCGGGCGAGGAATTCACAGTCGCCACCGGCCCGTCGATGGTCACGTCATCGATGCGGAACAGCACGCGGGCGTTGAAGGCCGCGCCTAGTGCCTTCTGGCAGAGCCGGCAATGGCAGACGCGTTCGTTGATCGGCGCGGCATCAGTGCGGTAGCGCACCGCGCCGCACAGGCAGCCACCCTGATACTTCGCCATTACCCGCGCCCCTCTTTCTGAAGCCCTCTTTTCTGAAGACTGGCGGCAAGGTAGCTGCCGGCATAGCAGCGTCAATTGAAAAGCCTTGATGGCGTTATCTGTTGGCGTGATGCGACCGAGGTGCAATTGGCCCAACGACACATGCCGGGATCGCCGAGGAACATAAGCTGGCTTCATGGGGCTAAGCATCGCCGGCCATCTCACCCGAGACGGCCGGCAGGCATCAGGTGGCTATTCCGTTTCGCTGAGGACCTCGTCCCAGGTCTTGACCTTGGTCTCGCCATTGAGGAAGGGCAGCGTGACTGCCGTCAGTTCCGGCGCGAAGAACACGTCGTAATGGGTGCGGTTCGGCAGGATGGCCAGGCGGTTCTGCGACAGGTTCTCGCGCATCCAGCCGGCGTCCTTCAACCCGCCGCCGAGCATCTGATAAAATTTGATCTCATGCTCGAGCCGGTACATGTCGCTGTCGCCGAACACCAGCATGACCGGCATCTTCAGCTTCGGCACGTCGGCGGAGTAGTCGTAGTCCTTGCGCATATAGGCGCCGAGCTGGTCGAGCAGTTTTGGAAAATCCTGCGGGCGCGGCGCAACCGCGACGTAGGATTTGTACATCGGCGTGTCCATCATCATGCCGGCCATCGCCGCGCCGACCTGCGCCTGCTGCGTGCGCATATCGGCATAGAAGCCGTCTGAGGCATAGCCGGTTGAGACCAGGACCAGCCGGCGCACCGCCTCGGGGTGCTGGACGGCCATGCGGAAGGCGACGCCGCCACCCAGGGAATAACCCATGACGTCGACCTGGTCGTAGCCGAGCGCCTTGACGATCGCCGCCATGTCGTCACCCATCGCCTCCAGGCTCAATGGCCGGTCGCCGAGCGCGGTGCGGCCATGACCCTGCAGGTCGACACCTATGACGGTGCGGTTTTCGGCAAGCTTCGGCAGGATCGGCGCGAACATATCGGTGGTGCCGAGACCACCATGCAGGAGAAGCAGCGGCTCGCCCTGGCCATAGACGGCGTAATAGTAGTTCAGGCCGTTGATCGGCAGCAGGCCTGATTTAGCCGGCTTCGGCATTGCTTTCGTTTCGGCGGTCATGGCGGGCTTTGCCTCCTCGGCTTTGGTGGGGCCCGGCACAGCGAAGAGCGCTGCGGCCGAGGCGAAAATGGCGAAAAACATCGCTCTGGACATGTCGGTCTCCTTCCGTCCCGCTGATCAAAGCCGCTTGGCGACTTCTTCGAGTTGGTCGGCGCACTGGCCCCAGCCTTCGTGAAAGCCCATCTTCTCGTGCTCTTCGCGATCGGCGACCGACCAATGCGCAACCCGGGCGATGTAGCGGGTCTTGCCCTCGCCCTCATCCTCGAACGTCAGCACGGTGGTCATGAACGGCTTTTCGGACGGCTCCCACGCCTTGGTGTAAGCATCGGTAAAGACGAGTTTCTTGCCCGGCACGACTTCGAGGACGACGCCAGGATTCGGGAACTCCTTGCCGTCGGGGCCGGCCATGACGATCAGGCTGGAGCCGCCGGGCCGTACATCGATTTCGGCGCGCGGCGTCGTCCACGGCTTTGGCGCGAACCATTGCGTCATGAGCTTCGGTTCGGTCCAGCAGCGATAGACGTTCTCGCGCGGCGCATCGATGATGCGGGCGAGAACCAGTTCGCGGTCGGAACTGGGGGCGATCTCGAGTTTGGTGGTCATGATGGTCTCCTCACTGTTGATTGGCTTCGTGCCTAGGACGAGCCGGCAACGCACAGCCCGACACGGTCCTGGGAAAAATCTCGCCAGGCCGATTCAGGCGGACGCTGAATGGGAGCTTAGTGACGCTTGGCTTGAACCAGATAGGCGTCGATCTCGATCTCGCCGAGCCACTTCGCCGCTTCCAGCCGGTGCAGGCCTTCGACCAGGATATGGCGCTTGCCGTCATGGCGCACCTGGATCGGCGTCTTCATGCCGTTTTCCAGAATGTCCTCGGCAAGATGCCGGACAGTCTCGGGATGCAGCGTCTTCTTGCGCGCGGTCGGCACGTAAATGTCGTCCACCTTAACCTTTTGCACTCTCAGCATGTCGGCTCCCGTGGCGGAAAAGGCCGCCTTTTGTGAGATAGTCGGTTTAACAGGCAAGGCCAAGGCCGGCTGTCAGCTATCGGTGGCCCGATCGTTTCCGATTGACGCTTGCCGAGCAGATGGCCGAAATGGCGATCTTCGATCACGCCGGTGTCCATGACTGACTTGCCGACCGAATTCCCCGATTTCGGCCTGACGCCCCACCAGCGCCGGCAAGCGGTGCGCGGCCATTATTACGAATGGCCGGGGATGGATGGCGAACGCGGCGAGATCTGGTGCTACAGCGACCGTTTCTCATATCGCCAGGGCGGGACAGTGGTGCTGCATGTCAGCTCGACAGCGTCCAGCTTCAGCATGTCGATCGTCCGCGACGGCGGCACCGAGACGCAGGTGTTCGAGAAGGCTGGGATCGCGGCGCGCTGGCAGGATACACCCGACCAATGTTCCGTCGTGGGCTGCGGCTGGGACGCGTCGTTTGAATTCCGCGTCGGCGACGA
This sequence comes from Mesorhizobium sp., assembly GCA_004020315.1. Classification (GTDB taxonomy): domain Bacteria; phylum Pseudomonadota; class Alphaproteobacteria; order Rhizobiales; family Rhizobiaceae; genus Mesorhizobium. Next base: position 40,361 of record SAQG01000040.1, on the reverse strand, counting down.
CTGGCCGTCCGGAGCCTACCGCGTCACGCTGACGGCGGACGGCCGCGGCGGCAGGCCGATCCGCTGCCACCATCTTTTCATCGTTAGCCCACAGCCAGGCAAGAAACGCGGTCGTGTGCTGCAGGTTGCGGCCACGGGCACATGGCTTGCCTACAATACCTGGGGCGGCTCCAATCATTACGAAGGCATCACCGGCCCGAACCGCGATCAGTATGCCCCAATGGTGTCGACGCAGCGGCCGTGGTGCCGCGGCTTTGTTGTTCTGCCGAAGGAGGCGCCGCGCGTGCCGCTTGAGGTCGCCGTGCCGCCCAAGACCGTGCCGCGCTATCCTCATATGGAATGGGCCTTCGCAACTGGCCATTCGAAGAAATACGCCTCGTCCGGCTGGGCAAGCTATGACAGCCACTTCTTTCGCTTTGCCGAGCGTGCCGACTATGCCGTCGATCTTACCAGCCAGCATGAACTGCATTTCTCGCCCGAAATCCTCGACGGCTATGACTGCATCGTTTTCGTCGGCCATGACGAATACTGGACCTGGGAGATGCGCGACGCGGTCGATGCCTATGTCGAACGCGGCGGCCACGCGGCGCGCTTCGCCGGCAATTTCATGTGGCAGACCAGGCTGGAGGACGAGGGCCGCCGGCAGGTCTGCTACAAATACCGCGCCCGCGCCGAGGATCCGGCCTATCGGGGCGGCGACATGACCCGCGCCACCAACTCCTGGGAAGCGCCGGAAATCGGCCGGCCGGGTGCGACGACCTTCGGGCTCAATGCGACCAGGGGCCTCTACGCCAGCTGGGGCGGCTGCGCCCCGCGCGGCGTGCGCGGCTTTCCGGTCTACCGGCCGGAGCATTGGGCGTTTGCCGGCACGGGCATCTATTACGGCGACCTGCTCGGCGCCGACAGCCATGTCTATGGCTATGAGGTCGACGGGCTCGACCACGAGATCCGCGGCGGCCTGCCCTACCCCACACCCGACAGCGGCGCACCGGATGGGCTGCAAATTCTCGCGGTCGGCATGGCCAGCCAAGTCGAGGAGAGCGCCGACATTGCGTTCGAGGACCGGTTTCTCGGCGATGCGGATGGCCGCTTTTCCGCCGAGACGCTGCTCGGCGAGGCGAGTGACGCCAATCTCGACAAGGTCAAGCGCGGCAACGGCATGATCGTCAACTTCGTGCGCGGCAAGGGCGAGGTGTTCCACGCCGGAAGCTGCGAATGGGTCGCCGGCCTGCTAAGGCAGGACGCGATGGTCGAGCGCGTCACCAAAAATGTTCTCGATCGCTATCTCGGAAAGTCCTGACATGCTGAAATCCCAGACCCCTGCCCCGGACACCGAGGCGCGCCCGCCGTCGCATCTGTTCTATCTGTCCAGCCTGCGCCGGCCGCTGGTCGACCGCGCCGAAGGCATCTACGTCTGGACGCAGGACGGCCGTCGCTTCATCGACGGATCGAGCGGACCGATGGTCGCCAATATCGGTCATTCCAACCGCAACGTGCTCGATGCGATGAAGCGGCAGATGGACCGCGCCACCTTCGCCTACCGGCTGCATTTCGAGAACGAGCCGGCCGAGGACCTGGCACGGGAGTTGGCCGGAAAACTGCCCGAAGGCATGGACCGGATATTCTTTGTCTCGGGTGGCTCGGAAGCGACGGAATCCTGCGTCAAGCTGGCGCGGCAATGGGCTGTCGCCACCGGCCAGGCCAGCCGCTGGAAGGTGATCACGCGCTTTCCCTCCTATCATGGCGGCACGCTCGGGGCGCTCGCCGTCACCGGCGACAATGCGCTAGCCGAGACTTTTGCGCCGATGATGCAGGTCATGCCGACGGTACCGGCGCCGGCCGCCTGGCGCGACCGCGACAATCTCTCGATGGAACAGCGCGGCATCCGCTACGCCGACATGCTGGAGGAGAAGATCCTCGCTGAGGGGCCGGAAAGCGTGCTCGCCTTCATCATGGAGCCGGTCGGCGGCGCTGCCACCGCTGCCCTGGTGGCGCCCGACAGCTATTATCCGCGCATCCGCGAAATCTGCGACCGCTACGGCATCCTGCTCATCCACGACGAAGTGATGAGTGGTGCGGGCCGCACCGGAAAATTCCTCGGCGGCGACCATTGGAACTGCAAGCCCGACATTGTCGCGCTGTCGAAGGGACTGGGCTCGGGCTACGCGCCGCTCGGCGCGCTGGCGGCACCGATGCGCCTGGTGCAGCCGCTGCTCGCCTCCGGCGGCTTTCAGCACGGCCACACCTATGCCGGCAATCCGCTCGCCTGCGCCGCCGGGCTCGCCGTGCTCGGCGAGATGGACCGCCTCGACCTGATCGCCAATGCGGCTGAAATAGGCGACCTTTTGATGGCTGAATTGAAGGGATTGGCCAAGCGGTTTCCGTTCATCGCGGACGTGCGTGGCAAGGGGCTGCTCCTAGGTGCCGAGATGGTTGCCGACCCTGATACGCTGAGACCGATCGCACCGGCGAAGCGGGCCACCCAGCGCCTGCTCGACCTCGCCTATGAACGTGGGCTCATTATCTATGGGCGAAAGGTCAAGGGTGGCGTCGACGGCGACAATTTCATGGTGGCGCCGCCGATGATCGTCACCCGAGAGCAGATCGGTGAGATCGTTGCCATCATCGGTGACTCGCTGCAGGTGCTCGCCGGCGAGCTCGACCTGCCGGTCGAAGGCTGAAAATGGCGCCGCGAAAAGTCATCATCACCTGCGCCGTCACCGGATCGGTGCATACGCCCTCGATGTCGCCGCATCTGCCGGTAACGCCGGACCAGATCGCCGCCGAGGCGATCGCGGCCGCGGAAGCCGGTGCCTCGATCCTGCATCTTCACGCCCGTGATCCCAGGGATGGACGGCCAACCGCCGATCCCGATGTATTCATGCAATTCCTGCCGCGTATCAAGCAGGCGACCGATGCGGTGATCAACATCACCACCGGCGGCTCCTCGCTGATGACGCTCGACCAGCGGCTGGCGGCACCGCTCAGGGCCGAGCCCGAAATGTGCTCACTCAACATGGGCTCGATGAATTTCGCGCTGTTCCCGATGCTCGACCGGCCAAGGCAATGGCAGCACGAGTGGGAGCCCACGCTGCTGGGAGCAACCCGCGACACGATCTTCAAGAACACCTTTGCCGATATGGAGACGGTGCTCGAAAGACTTGGAAAGGGCTGCGGCACCCGCTTCGAATTCGAATGCTACGATGTCGGCCACCTCTATTCGCTGGCGCATTTTCGCGACCGGGGGCTGGTGTCGGGACCTCTGTTCATTCAGTTCGTGTTCGGCATTCTCGGCGGGATCGGCGCCGACCCCGACAATCTGGTGCATATGAAGCGCATCGCCGACAAGCTGTTCGGCGACAGCTATCAGTTTTCGGTGCTGGCCGCCGGGCGCCACCAGATGCCGATGATCACGATTTCGGCGGCGATGGGCGGCAATGTCCGTGTCGGGCTGGAGGACAGCCTCTACGACGGCCGCCAGCTGGCAAAGTCCAATGCCGACCAGGTGCGCCGTATCCGCAGCATGCTCGATGGGCTGTCGCTGGACGTCGCCACGCCTGCCGAAGCGCGTGAGATGCTGGCGCTCAAGGGCGGCGACAGGGTAGCGTTCTGAGATGGTTGTGGCCTGAGATGCTTGCGAAGTGACCAATCCAGTGCGCAACGATGTTCTCATCCGGCCCGGTACCGTCGAGGACGTCGAAACCATCTACGCCGCACTCCTGCGGCTTGGCGCGCATATCGGCGCACATCAGGAGATCACCTCAACAGCCGAAGACCTCCGCACCTACGGTTTTGGCGAAAAACCTGCCTTCTCTACGCTGATTGCCGAAGTCGGCGGCGAGTTTGCCGGCCTGTGCCTGCATTTCCCGATCTTCTCGACCTGGATGGGTCGGCCCGGCGTCTATGTGCAGGACCTCTATGTCGAAGACCGGTTTCGCGGCCGCAGGATAGGCGAACGCTTGCTGCGGCGTGTCGCGCGGGAATGCCGGAAGGACGGCGGCGCGTATCTCAGACTGTCCGTCGATACCGACAATGAAACCGCCAAGGCCTTTTACGAAAGGCTGGGCATTGCCTGGTCGAGCTATGAGCAGGTGCAGAAAATCGTCGGCGACGCGTTCTTTGCCTTCGCCGATGCGCCAGAGGAATGAGGGGATTATGAAAGCCTTCTATGCCGAAGAACAGAAGCGCCACGATCCCAAGGCGTTCCTCTCCAGCGGTGCCCAGAAGCCCAATCCGGAAAAGCCGGAACGCGTCGAACGGCTGCTCGCCGGCGCAAAGGCCGCCGGCTGCACGATCGAACGGCCGAGAGATTACGGGCTTGGTCCGGTTGCCGCGGTGCATACCCCCGAATATCTCGATTTTCTCGAGCACATCTTTGTGCGCTGGCAGCGCATCGAAGGTGCTTCAGCGGAAGTGATCCCCAACATCCATCCGATCGCGCGGGGCGGCTCCTATCCGGCCTCGGCGGTCGGCCAGGCCGGCTACCACATGGCTGACACCGCTTGCCCGATCTCAAGCGAGACCTGGCAGAGCGCGCTGTGGAGCGCCTGGAGCGCGGTCGAGGCCGCTGAGGCGGTGATGGCGGGCGCGCCGGCTGCCTATGCGCTATGCCGTCCGCCCGGCCACCACGCCTTTGCTGATGTCGCCGGCGGCTTCTGCTTCATCAACAATTCGGCGGTCGCGGCACAGACCTTGCGCAGGCAAGCTGCGCGGGTGACGATCCTCGACGTCGACCTGCATCACGGCAACGGCACGCAAGGTATTTTCTATGCCCGGCCGGACGTGCTCACCGTCTCGCTGCATGCCGATCCGGTGCGCTTCTACCCGTTCTTCTGGGGTCATGCCGACGAGCGCGGCGAAGGAGCCGGCCTCGGCTACAATTTCAATCTGCCGCTGGCGCGCAAATCCGGCGATGCAGCGTTTCTCGAAGCGTTGGATGTGGCTTTCCCGCGCATCCGCGCCTTTGCGCCGGAAGCGCTGGTCGTGGCGCTCGGCCTCGACGCATTCGAAGGCGATCCGTTCGGCGGACTTTCTTTGACGACACCGGGCTTCTCGCGCATCGGCGAGGCTATCGCCGGCCTCGGCCTGCCGACGGTCATCGTGCAGGAGGGCGGCTATCTCTGCGACGAACTCGGCGAGAACCTTACCGCTTTCCTCACCGGCTTCGGCGGCGGCAAGAAGCGCTGATATCAGCCGGATGTCGCGTCAGGATCGCTCCTGTCGCAGCATGGCGATAACACGGTGCACGCTCTCCAGCGTCTCGTCGATCTCGGCTGCGGTATTGTAATGGGCGATGCCGATGCGCACGACGCCGTGCTCGGCTGGAATGCCGAGCTGGTGGACGATCTCCCATGCATAGTTGTGACCGGACCACAGGAAGATGTTTTCCGCATTCATCTGCCTTACGATCGTCTCCGGCACAATGCCTTCGACAGTGAACGAAACCGTCGGCACGCGCTCCCCGACACGCGCCGGATCGGTGATGCCGTGGATGGTCAAGCCCGAAATCGCCGACAGCCCGTCGATCAGCCTTTGCGTCAGCGGGTTCTCGTAAACGATTGATATTTCGAACGCCTTGGCGATCCTGGCGCGACGCGAACCGCGCTCGCCTGCCGCCGCGCCAAGCTCCGCAAAGTAATCGATCGCGGCCGCCAGTCCGGCCATCAGCTCGATCTGCGGCGTGCCGAGCTCGAACCGCTCGGGCAGATCGTTGGACGAACAGCGGCATTTGTACGGTTTCAGCGTATCGATGACATCCAGCCTGCCCCACAATATACCCATATGCGGGCCGAAGAATTTATAAGCCGAGCAGATCAGGAAATCGCAGCCGAGATCCCTCACGTCGATCAGGCCGTGCGGCGCGAACTGCACGGCGTCGACATAGACCAGGGCGCCGGCCTGCTTGGCGATTCTGGTCAGCGCCTTCACCCGGTTGATCGAGCCGGTCAGATTGCTGGCGTAGTTCAGGGCGACGAGCCGCGTCCTGTCGGTGAGCAGCGTAGCAAGCGCCGCCTCCTCGAGCTGCCAGCTCTGCTCGTCAAAAGCCAGCCAGCGCACGACAAGACCAAGGTCTTCGGCCAGCTGCAGCCACGGCGATACGTTGCCCTCGTGGTCCATGCGGGTGAGAATGATCTCGTCGCCGGGTTTCATCGTGCGGCCGAGCGTGCGCGACATGTGATAAGTCAGCGTCGTCATATTGGCGCCGATGATGATTTCCTGCGGGCTCGCAGCACCGAGGAAATCGGCCATCGCCGCATGGGCGCCATCGACGATTTGTTGCGCCGCGACCGTTGTTTCGAAGAAGCCGCCGAGATTGGCGTTTGTGGTCAGCAGGCAGTGTGACACCGCGTCGGCGACCGCTTGCGGCACTTGCGTGCCGGCCGGGTTGTCGAGATAGACGCGGCGACGGCCCTTGTCGGTCAGCGACAGTGCCGGAAATCTCTCGCGCACGGCATCGATCGGAAAATTCACTTTTTCTCCCTCCCTATTCTAATTATTGGGTAATCACGCTTTACAGCGCCGGAAATCAACTCACGGACATGGGTTGCCGACACGCTGGTGGATTGCATCGACCGCCTTCTGCATGTCTTCGGTCCAAACGACATCGGCCGACGACAGCGCCATTTCGAGCTGCGAAAGGGTCGTCGCGCCGATGATGCTCGAGGTGACGAACGGCCGGCTCGTGACATAGGCGTTGGCAAACAATGCCGGCTCCATACCGAAAGAGCGGGCCAGTTCGTTGTACTGAAGCTGCGCCTCCGCGGCATTGGGCGTCTCGTAGCGCTGGCCACGGTTGAAAAGCTGAGAGCGCGATCCCTGCGGCCGCGCGCCGTGATCGTATTTGCCGGTCAGGTAGCCTTGTCCCAGCGGCGAATAGGCGAGCAGGGAAACCTGCTCGCGCTCGCAGACTTCGGCGAGATTCACCTCGAAGCTGCGGTTGACGAAATTATAGGCGTTCTGCAGCGCTACCAGCCGTGGGCCGACGCCTTTGTCGGCTTCGGCGATGAACCGCATGACGCCCCAGGAACTCTCGTTCGATAGGCCGAAATGTCGGATTTTTCCAGCTTTCACCAGTTCGTCGAAGACGGCGAGCGTCTCAGTGATCGGCGTCTCGCCGGCCGGTGCGCCGACGGAATCGGCCCGCAGCGGCACGGCACCGACGCGGTTCGGGTTGGCGCCCCACGGCACATCGCGCTCCGGCCAATGGATCTGATAAAGATCGAGATAATCGGTGTTGAGCCTGGTCAGCGATTTCTCGACGGCATCGAAGATGTCGGCGCGCACCAGCTTCGACGGACGCCCGCCGCGGAACCACGCATTGGCCGTGCGGCCGACCACTTTCGAGGCGAGGATCACTTGATCGCGGTTGCCCTTCGCCTTGATCCAGCTGCCGATGATCTTCTCGGTCCAGCCTTGCGTCTCCGCTTTGGGCGGGATCGGGTAGAGCTCGGCAGTGTCGATGAAGTTGACGCCGCGCGAAAAGGCCAGATCCATCTGGGCGTGGCCGTCCGCTTCGGTGTTCTGCTGGCCCCAGGTCATCGATCCCAGGCAGATCTGGGAAACAAGAAGATCGGTCCGACCGAGACGGCGTTTGTGCATGGAACTTTCTCCGGCGGGAAATTTTTGCGCGGCTGCGCGGGGAGGAAGCCGCAGCATACAGGAATGCGCGGGCTGTCTCCAAGCCCGCCCCCAAAGGGCCAGCGACTTTTCCGAGAGGCCGAAACAGGGTGCTCGATGTAGTCAAAATCAGTGCGGCATGGCTGCCATGCAAATGCTGCACTGCACAATTGTCATCATTTGCCTATATTCAGGCTCGGGGAGGACCAACCAGGGGCTTGAATCATGGGTTTCCTCACTGAAATGTTCGCCCGTCCGCGTCCGCAGGAACGTCTGCGCTACCGCGCGGCTCTGGCGCTGCTTCATTCGATGAGCAATGCCGACCGTGCGGACATCGGCATCAAACCAGCCGACTTCCCGCGCGTCGCCCGCGAAATGTCCTCACGCTAGTCAGGTCGTAAGATATCCCGGCTCGACCGGGATATCTCCTCGCCAATTCTTCAATGCGATCCCATGAAAATCGCCTTGCTCAGCGGCACGCCATTGTGACGCAAGATGTCGTAGGCGGTGGTCACGTGGAAATAGAAGTTGGGCATGGCGAGATGCAGCAGATACTGCATGCCGGCCATCGAGAATTCGCGCTGACCAAGCTTCAGCTCGATCATTCTGTCATCGGAGCCATCGAATTCGGTAGCCGAGAATGTCGCCAGAAGGTCGACGGTCTTGGTGATGCGCGCCTGGAGATCGGCAAAGCTCGCCTCGTTGTCCTCGTATTTCGGCACTTCGCGGCCGGCAAGCCGCGATGGCGCGCCTTTGGCGTGGTCGGTGGCGATCTGCACCTGCCTGGTCAACGCGTACATGTCCGGCGCCAGCCGCGACGTTAAAAACACCTGCGGATCGATCTTGCGATCGAGCGCATTCTGCTCGGCGATGGTCAGCACGTTGGATAGCGCCTTCAGCCTCGCCGAAAACACCGGCACGGACGCTTCGTACATCGATATGGTCACGTGAATCTCCTTTCCAGCGGGAACGCCGATGGGGGGACCTAGCGCCTCCGCGGGCGATTCTTCAAGCGTCACCACGTCGCCGCAATCGGTATGATAGGATTTCTCATCAGGTGGAGATTCCCGATGAGAACCGCCCTTTTCGCAGCGACCGCTTTTTTCTCCCTGGCCGTGACAGGCCAGCCAGTGCTCGCCGCCGACGCGGCCTATGTCGACGACAGATCGGACGCCGAAGCGGTCATCCGTTCGCTATACAGCGCCATCAACCGGCAAGAATTCGCGCGCGCCTGGGATTATTTTGGCGACACCAAGCCGGCCAAGGATTTCGAGGAGTTCGTCAAGGGCTATGACGGCACCGAAAAGGTCGATGTCAAAACCGGTGGCGTGTCCGAAGACGGTGCAGCCGGCAGCATCTATTACAGCGTTCCTGTCGCCATCCGGGCGACAGCCAAGGACGGCAGCGAAAATGTCTTTGCCGGCTGCTACACGCTGCGCCAGGTCAACGCCTCGATCCAGGAACCGCCATTTCGCCCGATCTTCATCGACAAGGGCGCGCTGAAACCGTCCACGGCCGATTTCGAGGGCGCCGTACCGGAAAGCTGCGGCGACGGACCGCCGCCGCCGAAGAAGGACGCGGCGCTGGAGCAGGCCAAGAAGGCGTTTGCAGCCACCTATGGCGACCAGTGCGACAAGGAACTGCCTGGCGGTGAGCCTTTGGCAGAGCCGGACGCCTACTCCCTCCGCTACAAGGATGCGGGCGCCGAGGCCGATGAACCCGAACGCGAGACGCGGCTGTTCCGCTTCTTCTGCTCGATGGCTGCCTACAATGAGAGTGCCGTCTACTATGTCTACGACGACGTATCAGGCGTCCGGCAACTGCAGTTCGCCTCGCCGGAACTCGATATCCACTATGAGAACAACGATAGCGAAGGCAAGGTCGAGGCGATCAACGTCACCGGCTTCGGGACCGACGACCAGCTGGTCAATTCCGAATATGACGACGCCACCAAGACGATCTCATCGCTCAACAAGTGGCGCGGCGTCGGTGATGCCTCGTCAGCCGGGACCTATCTGTTTCGCAACGGCAATTTCTCGCTGGTGCAGTACGATGTCGATGCCTCCTATGACGGCGAGATCAACCCGCAGACGGTGGTGGACTACAACACCGCGCCTTAAGGGGCCTTCGACAGCATCCAGTTGAGCGTGCCGCGCCAGTCGGTCATGCGGATCGGCGTACCGTGCGTGCCGGTCTCGAAGCGGACAAAGCGGGTCGGATAGTTTTTCGACCTGGCCAGGATCGAACGGAAGAAGGCTTCCTGTTTCTCGACTGGAAACACCGGGTCCCTGCTGCCTTGGCCAAAGAAGACCGGAACACGGCGCTTGAAGGCCGGGCTCGAGAAGAAACTTTCATCCCACAGCGAACCGAGCAGCAGCAACCCGTCGATCCGGCCGCCCGTATCCTTGCGGGCGGCAAGCTTCCAGCACAGTGCGCCGCCCATCGAACCGCAGGCAACGAAGATCTTCGCGCCCGGCGATTGTTCGGTATAGTGGCCGATCAGCGCGGCGATCTGGGCCGCGCCGGTGTCGCCGAAGTCAGAGAAATCAGGTGACAGATAGAGGCCGCCATTGCCGGCCATCAGGTTCTTGATGCGGTTGAAATTGCCGCCGAAGGTGAAGTCATCAACGCCCTGCTTGCGGCTGCCGCCTTGCCCGTGCAGATAGAGCACGATGATGCCGGCGCCTTGTGTGCGGCCGACGGCGACGTGGCGGATATTGCCGGCATCGGTTTTCAGCAGCAAATCCTGCTGCACCTTGCGCACGCCGGTGTCGACATACTGCGCCTGCGCGCGGCGCTCCGGCACTTTGTCGCGGGCATTGATATCGCGCAGCTCGCGATAGTTGACGACCGTATAAGCGCCGTTGTTTTCCGACGAGAGCGTGCCCGGATAGGCGAACAGATCGTCCTTGAAAGGTTTTAGAGATGGCGTCTGACTATGCGCCAAACACGAAAACAAAAGAAATATCGAGGTCAGAAGGGGTAAACGGAGAGCCATGCCAAAAGGCATCGTTTTTCGGTCTCGGTTTGTCAATCCTGCAGCACGCCGCCGGCGCCTTCCAGCGCCTCGCGGGTGTCGACGTCGACGGAAGCCGCCTTGCCGATCTCGACATCGACGACATCGAGCCCCTCGGCCTCGACCAGATGGCGCGCGCCGGTATCGCCTTCCAGATGAGCAATCGCCGCAAATAACGAACGCGGCAACAGCACCGGGTTGCCTCGCTTTCCCTCATGCGAGGCGCGCACGACCGATCGGCCCTCGGATTTGCGGAATGCGTCTATCAGCCTGTCGAGGTCGGCTGACGAAACACCAGGCATGTCGCCGAGCATGATCATGGCGCCGGCGGCATCGCTGGCAACCCGTGCGACGCCGGCCTTCAGCGATGAAGACAGACCCTCAGCGAAATCCGGATTATGGGCGAAAGTCACATCCAGTCCCGACAACGCGGTGCGTACACGCTCGCGCTGATGGCCGGTGACGACGATGGTGCCCGAAGCTTTAGAGCCGAGCGCGCGCTCGGCGCTTCGGCGCACCAGCGGTTTGCCGTCGAACAGCGCCAGCAGCTTGTTCGGTCCGCCCATGCGGCTGGAGCGGCCGGCCGCCAGCAGCACGATATCGACCCTCAACTCGGTCCTGGCCGGCAGCGGCTCGCGCGGCTGCGGCCGCGTCGGGATTTCCATCAACAGACCGCCGACACCCATGCCAGCGATATCCTTGGCCGTCACGTCCAGGCCGGCGATCAGCCGGTCGAGGACCCAGTCGAAGCCGTTCTCCTTGGGGCTGCGGGCGCAGCCCGGCGCGCCGATGACGCGCTTGCCGGCAAGTGTGCCGAGCACCAGCAGATTGCCGGGATCGACCGGCATGCCGGCGCGGATGACGGTGCCGCCGGCCTTCTCGATCGCTGCCGGGACGACGTCGCCAAAATCGCTCATCGCCGACGCGCCGAAGATCACCACCATGTCGTTGTCGCGCGCCAGCGAGGCCGCAGCCTCCGCAACGGCGCCAACTTCGTGCGGCGTGCGGCGCTCCGCCGTCAGCCGGCCGCCCGAGCGCGCAAGGCGAGCTTCGGTGACCCGCAACGTCTTGTCGAGCACGCTCGGCTTGATGCCGGGCAGAACTGTCTGGATGACGCCGACACGCACTGGCTGATAAGCATTGACGGTGAAGATCTCGCCGCCCGCGCAGATCCTTGCCACCGCATCGACCAGAGCGGAAGCAACGGCGAAGGGAATGATCTTGACGGTCGCCACCATCTGGCCCTTTTCGACCGGCGCGTGCTGCGCCAGCGTGGCGATGGTGATCGTCGGATCGACGGCGTTGATGGCGTCGATCATCGCTGCATCGACCGTGAAGATACCGGCCGCCTGGGCGTGGAGATTAACCCGGCCGGTCGCGGCGGGCTTCGCCTCGACGTTGTGATGGATCATGCTTTCGGCGATTTTTTCGGCAGCAGCGTCCTCGCTGAGATCTTCCGAAGCCAAGACCGCCGCGACGACCTCCGAAATCCCAGCCGCCTTGAGTAGAGACACATCGTCGGCGCTCAGCTTGTGTGCCTTGCGGAAACGCCGTTCTCCGGCGGTGGTGGCGTGCGCCAGCACCGCACCTTCGGCTGTGGCGATCGGGATCGAACCAAATTTCACGCCGCCGCGTCCTTCGCTTCGAGGCCACGTGAGCGAAACGCCTGGATCGCCTGCGCCAGCACAGCGACCGCTATCTCGGCCGGGCTCGCGGCGCCGATGTCCAAGCCGATCGGCGCGTGGATACGGGCGATCTGGTCGGCGGTCGCGCCCAATGCCAGCAGGCGCTCGACGCGCTTCGCATGGGTCTTGCGGCTGCCGAGCGCACCGACATAGAAACAGTTGGCGTCGAGCGCCGCCTTCAGCGCGAAATCATCGATCTTCGGATCATGGGTGACCGCTGCCAACGCGGTATAGCTGTCGAGCGGCTGGCGCGAAAGCACGTCCTCAGGCCATTCGGCATGCAGCGCGACATTGGGAAAGCGATCTGATGTGGCGAAGGCCGTGCGCGGATCGATGATCTCGACGGGATAGCCGGCGATCTTGGCCATCGGCGCCAGTGCCTGGCTGATATGAACGGCGCCGATCACCACCAGGCACGGCTGCGGCAGGTGGGCATTGAGGAAGAAGGTTCGCCCTTCAGCCTCGACCGACCCGGAATTGCCTGATCGAAACGCCTTGGCAATCGCAGCGCCCAATTCGCCGGCGACCTGATCGCCCTCGCGCACGATGCGATCACGGCCATCGCCGAGATCGGTGACCAGGATCGCCGCGCGGCGGGCGCGGCGTTCGGCGTTCAGCGTCTTCAGCGCATAAGGATCCATCGTACCTGGCCTAACCTAAGCGCTCGACATAGACTTTGATGCGGCCACCGCAGGACAGGCCGACCTGCCAGGCGGTTTCGTCGGCGACGCCGAACTCCAGCATCTTTGCCTTGCCGCTGTCGATGACGTCGATCGCCTCGGTGACCACCGCGCCTTCGACGCAGCCACCCGAGACGGAGCCGTGGAAATTGCCTTCCGCGTCGATGACGAGATGGCTGCCGACCGGGCGCGGCGCCGAGCCCCAGGTCTCGACCACGGTGGCAATGGCGACATCCTTGCCGTCTTTCATCCAGCCTTCCGCGATGATCAGCGGATCGCGCGCCTCATCCAGATAAATGCTGTTTTCCATTACCATTTCTCCCGGAGAAAACATATGGCTATGCGGCGCTTCTCGCGCCACCCTCAGTCCACCGGCGTGGATCGACGGAGCGCGCCGAATGCTTGTCCAGCGAGGCGCACAGATCGGCGAGCGCATCGAGATTGTGCACCGAGCGGAACTCGTCGACATGCGGCAGCATCGCCTTGACGCCGCGGGCCCGGGCTTCGAAGCCGTCGAAGCGCAGCAGCGGGTTCAGCCAGATCAGCCGCCGGCAGGATTTGTGCAGGCGCTCCATTTCCTCCGACAGGCCGGCAACGTCGTCGCGCTCCAGCCCGTCGGTGATCAGCAGCACCACCGCACCCTGCCCCAGCACACGCCGCGACCACAGCCTGTTGAATTCGGCCAGCGTATCGCCGATGCGGGTGCCGCCCGACCAGTCCTTCACCGCCGCCGAACAATCGGCGAGTGCCGCGTCAGGATCGCGATGGCGCATCTGCCGCGTCAGATTTGTCAGCCTGGTGCCGAAGACAAAGGCGTGCACGCGCCGGCGCTTTTCCGTCAGCGCATGCAGGAAATGCAGGAAGATACGCGTGTATTGACTCATCGAACCGGAAATATCGGCAAGCACGACCAGCGGCGGGTGAACTTCGCGCGGCGACCGGAATTTCGGCAAGATCAATTCGCCGCCGGTGCGCGCGGCGGAACGCATCATGGCGCGCGGATCGATGCGGCGGCCATGCGCATTGGATTTGAAGCGCCGTGTCCTGACCATGTCGAAGGGCAGCCGCAACTCGGCGATCGCCTTCTTGGCGTCAGTCATCTCGGCGGCGTTCATCTGAGCAAAATCCTTGCCCCTCAGCACCTCGTTGCCAGAAAATGTGAAGCGGGCGTCGACCTCGATCTCGGGGATTTCCTGCGCCGGCTGGTTCTTCTGGTGGCCCTCGAACATCGCCTTGCTAACACGGTTTTCCGCGGCGCGCGGCTTTTGCTTCTCTCTGACGTTCGGTGCAACCGGCAAAAACATCGCCAGCATCTTTTCGATCAGCTCGTGCGATTTCCAGAACAGCCGGAAAGTCTCGTCGAAGGTGGGGTGATCCTCGTGCCGCGACACCAGAACGGGGTGCAGCGTCCAGTAGAAATCGTCGCGGGAACCAATGCCGGCGGCGAGCACCGCCTCGATTGCATCCTTGACCGAGGCCGGGCCGACCCGCATGCCGGCCTTGCGCAAGGTACGGCCGAAATAGACGATGTTGTCGGCGATCCGTCCGTCCGGCGTGGCCTCTTTCGGTTCGGGATGCGGCATTGCCATCGCCCTACTCCGCCGCCGAAAGCTCGGCCTTCACCTCGTTGAGGATGCGCCGGCCTTCGCCCTGTTCGATACGGGCAATGTCGTCCTGGTATTTCAACAGCACTCCGATCGTATCGGAAACGGTTTCCGGATCGAGCGCCACCTTGTCGAGTTCGGTCAGCGCGCCGGCCCAATCGATGGTCTCGGCAACACCCGGCACCTTGAACAGCTCGATCTGGCGCAGCTTCTGGATGAACGCAACCACCTCTGCCGACAGCCGGCTGTTGGCCTGCGGCACTTTTCTGCGTACGATTTCCAGCTCGCGCTCGGCATTGGGATAATCGACCCAGTGATAGAGACAGCGCCGCTTCAGCGCGTCGTGGATCTCGCGCGTGCGGTTGGTGGTGATGATGACGATTGGCGGCTCCTCCGCCTTGATCGTGCCGAGCTCGGGCACCGTCACCTGGAAGTCAGAGAGAATTTCGAGCAGGAATGCCTCGAAGGCCTCATCGGTGCGGTCGAGCTCGTCGATCAGGAAAACCGGGGCGGCGCCCGCCTTGCCGGTCAGCGCGTCGAGCACCGGACGGCGGATCAGGTATTTTTCGGAAAAGACGTTGCGCTCCATGTCGGAGCGGTCGACCTTGCCGGCCGCCTCTTCCATGCGGATCTCGATCATCTGCGCGGCGTAATTCCACTCGTAGACGGCCGAGGAGACATCGAGGCCTTCATAGCATTGCAGGCGGATCAGCCGGCGGCCGAGCGCTTGCGCCAGCACCTTGGCGATCTCGGTCTTACCCACGCCGGCCTCGCCCTCGAGGAACAGCGGCCGTTTCATGCGCAGCGACAAGAACAGCACAGTGGCCAGCGACCGGTCCGCCACATAGTCCGCACCGGTCAGGAGATCGAGCGTCTCGTCGATCGTCCGCGGCGCGGGGCGCGGTTTCAACTCGGTCATTCTCTCTCCGTGGGTGCAGCCATCCCGAGCCTCTACAGAGCGTGATAGCCGCGGTCGTGATAGATCAGCGGCCGCAAATTATCGCCGATGCGCAGGCCTGTCACCTTGCCAAAAAGCACACGGTGGGTGGCCAGATCCTTGGTATCGATCAGTTCGCAGTCGAACACGGCGAGCGCGCCCTTCAGCGTCGGCGCACCGGTCGAGATCACGTCCCAATCGCCAAGCGCGAAACGTTCCTCGACCGGCAGACCGGTGAGGCCGGAAAAGCCGATCGACAGCGCCTCCTGGTCCGAAGCCAGCGTGTTCAAGGCGAACTTGCCGTTTTCCACGAACGGCTCGTTCTTGGGATTCTCGCGATTGAGACAAACCAGGATGGTCGGCGGCGTGTCCGAGACCGAACAAGCTGCAATGACAGTCGCACCGCGCCTGCCGGCGGGGCCATCGGTGGTAACCACATGGACGTGGCCGGCAAAATGGCTCATCGCGTCGCGATAGGCCTGCGGCCCTATGTCGTTCTTCTTCAGCACCGGCGATTTCCATTGGTTTGAAGCGAGATGAACCCAACCGTTATATATGGCGGCATATTGCATGCCACAAGCGAAGTGGTTGACATGCATCTTGAGTTTCGCGTGTTGCGTGAAAGCTGACCAGCCTTTAGGTCTTGGCAGGAAGTGGCGCCGGCAAACACGCGACCGGCGCGGAGGAATTCTTCGCTCGCATGCGACCCAGGACAACGACAATAGCGGTGCTGGCCTGGCTGTCTCTCGCCGGCAATGCGAACGCTGAGACGCTGCTGGTCGGCGTCGCAGCACCACTGTCCGGGCCTTCGGCGATCCTTGGCAGGCAGATCGAGGCGGGCGCCGGCCTGGCGGCAGCGGCGAACGGTGCCCAGCTCCAGATTGTCGATGACGCCTGCACGGCCGCTGGTGGGGCTGCCGCAGCGAGGGAATTCGCAGCGGCGAAAGTCGGCGTGGTGGTCGGCTTCCTCTGCACCGAGGCGATCGAGGCGGCACTGCCGATCCTGAAGGACGCCAACATACCGGTCATCACCGTCGGCGTGCGCACCGAAAGTCTGACTGACCGGCGCGCCAAGACCGGCTGGCCGATCTTTCGGCTTGGGCCGCGCGGCGATGACGAGCGCAACGCCGTCGCCTCCAATCTGACCCGCCGATGGCAGAACGAACTGTTCGCCATCGTCGACGACGGCACCATTTACGGCCGCGAAATCGCCGAGACGCTTCGGGCGGCAGCCGAGCAGGCCGCGCTGAAACCGGTGTTCGTCGACACATTCCGGCCGCAGCTCGACAACCAGATCGGGTTGGTCGGGCGGCTGAGGAAGGCCGGCGCAACGCATGTCTTCGCCGGCGGCGACGGCGACGACATCGCCATCATGGGCCGCGACGCCGGCCAGCTCGATGCCGGCATCACCTTTGCCGGCGGCGAAGCGCTGCGCACACCACCCGGCGATGTGCCCTATGCCAAGGGCACGCTGATGATCGCGCCGCCCGAATGGGATGATATCGCCGACTCCAAGGTGCTCGAAAGCTTTGCCGCACAAAAGATCGTGCCAGAGGGTTACATGCTGCCGGCCTATGCGGCGGTCGAGATCGCCGAGGCGGCGACGGCCTTGGCGCAAACCTCCGGCAGCCCAATGGCCGATGCGCTCACTGCGCGTGACTTCAGCACCGCGATCGGGCCGATCCGCTTTGACGGCAAGGGCGACTTGACCGAAAACCTTTATAGGGTCTTCCGTTTCAACGGCGCAAATTTCGTGCCGGCGGAGGCCAAATGATGTTTCGCACAGGGCCGCGCAATCTCCTCACCGATGTCGCCGGCCTGCGTGTCGGCCACGCTTCCGATGTGAAGCTGAAATCCGGGGTGACCACCATCGTCTGCGACGAACCGGCAGTGGCCGGTGTCCAGATCCTGGGCGGCGCGCCGGGTACCCGCGAGACCGACCTGCTTGAGCCGCACAATTCGATCGAGGCAATCCATGCCGTAGTGCTTTCGGGCGGCTCGGCTTACGGCCTCGACGCCGCCTCGGGCGTGCAGGCAGCGCTGCGCGAAAAGGGCATCGGCGTGGAGGTCGGCGGCTTTCGCGTGCCGATCGTGCCGGCGGCGATCCTGTTCGACCTGCGCAACGGCGGCGACAAGGACTGGGGCCGCTATCCGCCCTACCGCGAGCTTGGCTATGAGGCGGCACAAGCAGTCGGCATCGACTTTGCGCTGGGCACGGTCGGCGCGGGCACCGGTGCGTTGAGTTCCGGCCTCAAGGGCGGCCTCGGATCGGCCTCGACGGTGCTTGACAGCGGCGTCACCATCGGCGCGCTTGCCGCTGTCAACCCGACCGGCTCGGTGACGATAGCCCGTAGCAGGCACTTCTGGGCAGCGCCCTTCGAGATCGGCGACGAGTTCGGCGGGCTTGGTTATCCCTCGCCGATGCCGGAGGACGCGAAAAGAATCCTGTTGAAGTTTCGCGACAAGCACATCGGGAGGCGGACGGAGGTCGGCGGCAACACCACCATCGCCGTCATCGCCACGGACGCCGTCCTCACCAAGGCGGCCGCCAAACGCCTGGCGATATCAGCGCATGACGGCTTCGTCCGTGCGATCTGGCCGACACACACGCCGGCCGACGGGGATCTGGTTTTCGCGCTGGCGACCGGCAAGAGCGGCATCGAGCTTGCGCCCAATGATGCGATTGAGCTTTACGCCGCGGCCGGCGCCACCATGGCGCGCGCCATCAGCCGCGGCGTCTTTGCCGCAACGCCAGCCGACGGCGACCTGTTTCCGGTCTGGTCGTCGCGCTGAATGCCCGCTGCCGTAAATCAAATGGGCCGTAATCAAAGGCCGATCAGGTGGGGTCGGATTTTTCCTCCTCGAATGTGACCGCAACATCCGCATTTGCCGACAACCGCACTTGCTGGCCCTCGACCTCGGCTACGAGGCTGAGCGGAATATAGTGATGATGCCCCCTGTGAGCGCCCTCGCCGCTGTCGCGCTTGGTCAGCTTGATTCGTTGTCCCTCGACTTTGTCAACGGTGCCGACATGGACGCCGTCGGCGCCGATCACTTCCATATGTTCGCGAATGCTGGCTGCATCGGTCATTGTGGGTTCTCCATTTGAAGCTGCCAACATAAACAAATGACAGCACGATTGGATGCATCGGCTTGCGTCTCAGGGGGCACGACGTTTTGACGATGTCGTGATAGTGATCGAAACAACACTGGCTGCTCAAACGGAAATCCGATGCGAATTCTTGTCCTGTTTGCCGTTTCCCTCCTTGCCCAGTTTACAAGTTCCGTCGCCGCGCATGCCGGCGATGTCGCCGAGCTTGAAATCCTTGGCTTCACTGGGGATGGCGGCGCCTTCGCCTTCGAGGAGTATGGCGTCCAGGACGGATCGGGATTTCCCTATGCCAATCGCTATTACATCGACACGGCCGATGACAGTTTTCTCAAGGGCACACCGATCAGGGTGCGGCTTGACGACGAGAACGCAACGCTTGATGCGGCGCGCCTTGCAGCCCGGCAGAAAGGCGAAGCCATTGTCAAGCAGGCGGAATTGATCGCGAATCGCGGCATCACCGCCGGCTTCAACCCGGTGACCGAACTTTCGGCCGATCCGTTCCGCATGGTGGTCAACCCGCGGCCGATCTTTTCGCCGGTCGATGATCCGCTCGAGTTCCGGCTCGATGAGATCGGCATGAACGACACCGAAACCTGCCAGGGCCTGGGCGAGATCAACGGCTTTCGCTTGCTGCGCATCGAGGCGAAAGACGGCGGCAAGACTGAGCTTCTACACGAGGACAAGTCGATCCCTAAAAGCAGAGGCTGCCCGAACGGCTATCGAATCGGCGCGGTGCAGACATTTTCCTTGCAAGGCCTCAGCGCCTATGCCGTGCTGATCGCGGTGCGCCAGTACGGCTTCGAAGGGCCGGACTATCGCTGGATCGCGGTGACCGGCCGGCTGTGACGCCGCTCCCCGACACACGCAACCGCCTGGATCGTATCCGCAAGGCCTTGCCATCGCCGCGCGCCGCGGTTTGCGGCACCCTGCTGTGGGCCGTAGGGATGGGCGCCAGCGCGCTTGCCAATCTGCTGTTGGACGACTGGGAGACCCCGGCAAAGATCCGCTTCGTCTCATTGCTCTATGCGGCCGGCGGTGCGCTCGCCTTTCCGGTTGGCCTGTTCCTGGCGCGGCTCGTCTCGCTCGGACGGCATTGGCAAGTTGCCTTGGCGGCCGCGTTTGTCTGCCTTCTTGCCACTACGATCGGCCTCACCGGTGGCCTCTTTGCGCTGCAATACCGTTCCTACTATGCCCAGTGGCATGAACCTGCACTGACCATCGCCTGGGCCATCCAGTTCGTGCACACAATGGCGACGGCGTTCTATCAATTCATCGTTCTGGGCATCCGGCTTTATTTTCCGCTCGGTTTCATCGCGCTCGCTGTCGCCAGCATCTGGTTTGCGCGGCAGCAGCGTTGAGCATTTTGTCTGCCTCTGTTAGGACGCGGGCAAACGCCCTCGCAAGTCAGGACTGACGGATGATCCCTCGCTACTCCCGGCCGGAAATGGTGGCCATCTGGTCGCCCGAAACCCGGTTCCGTATCTGGTTCGAGATCGAAGCCTATGCTTGCGATGCACTGGCCGAGCTCGGCGTGATCCCGAAGGAGGCCGCCAAAACGATTTGGGAAAAGGGCGCGGCCGCGAAGTTCGACGTCGAGGCCATCGACGAGATCGAGCGCGTGACCAAGCACGACGTCATCGCCTTCCTCACCCATCTCAGCGAATTCGTCGGACCGGATGCCCGCTTCATCCATCAGGGGATGACGTCCTCGGACGTTCTCGACACCTGCTTTGCCGTGCAGCTCACCCGCGCCAGCGACATCCTTCTCGCCGACATCGACGCGCTGCTTGCGGCGCTCAAGCGCCGCGCCTTCGAACACAAGGACACCGTCACCATCGGCCGCAGCCACGGCATCCACGCCGAACCGACCACCTTCGGTGTCAAGCTGGCCCAGGCCTATGCCGAATTCTCGCGCTGCCGCGAGCGGTTGGTGCACGCGCGTGAGGATATTGCGACGTGCGCCATCTCGGGAGCTGTCGGTACCTTCGCCAATATCGATCCCTATGTCGAAGAACATGTGGCGAAAAAACTCGGATTGAAGCCGGAGCCGGTGTCGACGCAGGTGATCCCGCGCGACCGCCACGCGATGTTCTTCGCGACGCTCGGTGTCATCGCCTCGTCGATCGAACGGCTGGCGACAGAAATCCGCCATCTGCAGCGCACCGAGGTGCTGGAGGCGGAAGAGTATTTTTCGCCCGGACAGAAAGGCTCGTCAGCGATGCCGCACAAGCGCAACCCGGTGCTTACCGAAAACCTCACCGGGCTTGCGCGCATGGTGCGTTCGTTCGCGCTGCCAGCGATGGAGAACGTGGCGCTCTGGCACGAGCGCGACATTTCGCATTCGTCGGTCGAGCGCATGATCGGCCCGGATGCGACCGTGACGCTCGATTTCGCGCTGTCGCGGCTGACCAGCGTCATCGACAAGTTGCTCGTCTATCCCGACAACATGCTGAAAAACATGAACAAGTTCCGAGGCCTCGTGCATTCGCAGCGTGTGCTGCTGGCGCTGACCCAGGCCGGCGTCAGCCGCGAGGACGCCTACCGGCTGGTACAGCGAAACGCCATGAAAGTGTGGGAGCAAGGCGCTGATTTCCTTGAGGAACTTTTAGCCGACAAGGAGGTCACGGCAGCCTTGCCCGAAGCCGAAATCCGTGAAAAATTCGACATCGGCTATCATACCAAGCATGTCGACACGATCTTCAAGCGGGTGTTCGGAGAAGCGTGATGATTTCGGCGGCCGGAGACTTCGACTTTCTCGCCCTGCCAGGGCGCGGCAATTCCGGGCCGGATCATTGGATGTCGCATTGGTGCCAGGCGTTCCCCAATTCGAGCCGCGTGCTGCAGGCCGAATGGGACAGGCCGACCCCTGAGGACTGGATTGGCCGGGTGGACGCAGCGATTGCCGCGGCACCTCGGCGCGTGGTGCTGCTTGCGCACTCACTGGCGGTGGCGACGGCGGTGAAGTGGGCGGCCAGCGCCAGCGAAAGCCAACTCGCCAAGGTTGCGGGCGCATTGCTGGTTGCCGCAACCAATGTCGACGACCCTGATCCTTCCTTCGACCTGGTTCGCCCTTTTGCGCCGATGCCCCTGAAACGCTTGCCGTTCCCGACCCTGGTGGTGGCCAGCCGGACCGATCCGCGCGTCACATTCGACCAGGTGACCGCCTTCGCCGCTGCTTGGGGCGCGGACCTCGCCGACGCCGGCGATCTCGGCCATATGGGTAACGAGACCCGCCTCGGCCTTTGGCCGGCGGGCCTGCTCATGCTTGGCCGCTTGTTGGAAAAAGCCCGGCTCTAACAGGCTTCCAAAACGCTCAAGCCTTGCCGGGAACGGTCCTGATCACCGTTCCCCATGGATCCTCGCGGGTCGTTTCCTCAGTCACATTATCGGAACGCATTTCGACCCAGGCCAAGCCGGACCGGGAAGGATCGCGACGGCCGGCGCCGGCGCTCTGCCACGAGTTAGCGCCTATATGGTGGTGGTAGCCGCCTGACGACAGAAACACCGCCGCGCTACCATATTTCGCCACCGTGTCGAAGCCGAACTCCTGGTGCCACCAGGCCTCGGCGTCTTCCGGCCGGCCGACGCGCAGATGGACATGGCCGATGATGCTGTTGTCCGGCATGCCCTGCCAGCCGGCATCGCCGGCCGGCACTTCGGCGACGACCGACGAAATATTCAGCCGTTCGGTCGCCATCGCCACCTTGTCGCCATCCCACTTCCAGTCCTCATGGCGGCGGTCAGCATAGATCTCGATGCCGTTGCCCTCAGGATCGGTCAGGTAAAGCGCCTCGCTGACCAGATGGTCGGAAGCGCCGTCGATGCCGATATTGTTAGCTATGGCGTTGTTGATCCAGCGCCCGAGATCGGCCCGGCTGGGCAGCAGGAAGGCGGTGTGGAAGAGGCCGGCGCTGCGCGGATCGTCGGGCTTCGCCGCTGCATCAGCTTCGATGTCGAGCAAGGGACGATTGGCGGCGCCCAGCGTGATCGTGCCGCCGGCGCGGCTCAGTTCCCGCAGGCCGACGACATCACGATAATAGGCAGCGAGATTTTCGGCATCGCGCGCCCGTAACCCGACACGGGCAACGCTGACCGGGGTCGTGGCGGCAAAAGGCAGTTCGCTCATCAAAGTCTCCGTTTGGGCGGCCGGCGACGATATCCCCAGAGCCAGGAGCCCGGCGCCACCTACCATTGTACGTCGTGTCAGTTCCAAATCCTGGTTCTCATTTACACGGCTGTTTCTTGTTCCGATGACAGATCGTCGATCGCGATCGTTCACACAAGGCGCGAAGAAGCGAACATGGTGTTCACTATTGTGAGCAATCGCACTGAATGATCACGGTTGCACGAAACCATGTCCCTCGCTACATCCGCGCCATGAAAGTCAGGGATGCAGACATTCTCATCGTGCCGGGCTACACCAATTCCGGCCCGGACCATTGGCAGAGCCGCTGGCAATCGAAATTGTCGACGGCGCGGCGCGTCGAGCAGGCGGAATGGTCGAAGCCTGTGCGCGAGGATTGGACGGCGAGCGTGGCAAAAGCGGTCAACGAGGCCGAGCGGCCGGTCGTCATCGTCGCGCACTCACTCGGCGTCGCCGCCGTGATCCAGGCAATGCCGCAGTTCCAGCGCCCGGTCGCCGGAGCCTTCTTCGTGGCGCCGCCCGACGTCGCCAATCCCAAGATAAAACCCAGGCACCTGATGACCTTCGGCCCCTATCCGCGCGAGCCGCTGGCATTTCCCTCGGTGGTGATCGCCAGCCGTAACGACCCTTTCTGCGCGTTCGACGTCGCCGAGGACATTGCCGGAGCCTGGGGCTCGCTGTTCATCGACGCCGGCGAGGCCGGCCATCTCAATGCCGATTCCGGTTTCGGGCCGTGGCCCGAAGGTTCGATGACTTTTGCGAAATTCCTGACGGACCTTTAGGAACCGATCGAGTCCTTGACGCTCTTCAGCAGGGTTTTTGCCCCCAGACCGATCAGCGCATGCTCGGAGCCCATCGCCAGCAGCCGATAGCCCATCGACACCGCGCGGCCGGCGATGGCCGGTTCGACGACGTAAATCGCCGCATGCTTGCCGGCCTTGCGTGTCCGTTCGGCGATCGAGGCGACGGTTTCCATCATGCTTTCTAGCGTCGAACTGACGGTGGCGCCGTTCGACCATGCAATCGAAAAATCCGACGGGCCGAGAAAGATGCCGTCGATACCCGGCGTATCGAGGATGCCGTCGAGCGCATCGAGGGCAGCGCGCGTCTCGACCATGGCGAATGCCATGGTGCGCTCGTTGCTGTCGCGCAGCCAGTCGGCATAGTCGCCCTTGCCATGACGCGGAAAGGCATAAGTCGGGCCCCAGGAGCGCTCGCCGAGTGGCGGGTACTTCATGGCGGCAGCAAACAGCCGCGCGTCCGCCACCGAATTCACCATCGGCGCGATCACCGCTTCGGCGCCGAAATCGAGCGCGCGGCTGGCCATGTCGAAGCGGCCCACCGGAATGCGCACCAGCGCCGGTTTGTTGGCGGCCAGCACCGGCCCAAGGCCGCGCAGCACGCTGTCCTCGTGATGTCCGCCATGCTGCATGTCGAGCGTGACGGCATCAAAACCCTGTCTGGCAAGAATCTCGACCGTCAGCGCATCAGGCACGCCGGACCATGCGGTGCACAACGTTTCATCGGCCGCAAGGCGTGACTTCAGGGACATAGGCGCCTTCCTTATTCGCTCTCGCATCGGCCCAACAATCGGAAAGCCTGATGCGAGGAGTCAAAGTTTTGGAGCGTACTTGTGCGTCCGAATGGATGCATGTCGCTCTGGTGCAGTTCAGCCGGAAACAGCTGCAAAGGCAAAGAAAAACCGCCCGGAGAGACCGGGCGGTCGATTGGTCCAGCGTGTCGATTGACTCAGAGCGGGGATCAGGTGTTCTTGATCTCCTCGATTGCCTGCGCCATCAGATCGTCCATGGTGCGGCGAATCTGGTGGTCCGACTGGGCAACCCCGGCTTCGTCGAAATCCTTGCGTATCTTGCGGAAAACGTCGTGATCGCCGGCCTCCTCGATGTCGGCGAGGACTACCTGCTTGGCATAGGCTTCGGCGTCGGCCCCGGCCTTGCCGAGCTTTTCGGCGGCCCACAGGCCGAGCGCCTTGTTGCGGCGGGCCGAGGCCTTGAACCGGAGCTCCTCGTCGAATGCGAATTTGCGCTCGAAGCCCTCCTCGCGATCTTTCATGCTGCTCATGGCATCCCTCCGGTCAAATCCGATTCGCTGTTCGTTGAAATATGTGTATTGCCGCAGCACAAACCAAAAGGCCGCGGGCCGGTCAATATGGTACGTCACTTGCTGCGCTGCGGCATTTCATTCCGGAAAGCGGTGATTGAAAGGATTTGCCGATTGAGCAAACAGTGCGATTGGGATAGACACCGGCATTGAACCCCTACCGTTGCCGCACTAATTTAGGCAGACGGACAGGAACTGGTCGCTTGCCTCCTGCCCGGAAATCCAGAGAAAAGATCAGATGAAAAATCGCCGCCGCATTTATGAAGGCAAGGCCAAGATCCTCTATGAGGGACCTGAGCCGGGAACACTGATCCAATTCTTCAAGGACGACGCGACCGCCTTCAACAAGAAAAAGCACGAAATCGTCGATGGCAAGGGCGTGCTCAACAACCGCATTTCCGAGCACATCTTCAACCATCTCAACCGGATGGGCATTCCGACCCACTTCATCCGCCGGCTCAACATGCGTGAGCAGCTGATCAAGGAAGTCGAGATCATCCCGCTCGAGGTGGTCGTGCGCAACGTCGCCGCCGGTTCGCTGGCCAAGCGTCTTGGCATCGAGGAAGGCACCGTGCTGCCGCGCTCGATCATTGAATTCTATTACAAGGCCGACGCGCTCGACGATCCGATGGTGTCAGAAGAGCACATCACCGCTTTCGGCTGGGCGAGCCCACAGGAGATCGACGACGTCATGGCGCTGGCCATCCGCGTCAACGACTTCCTCTCCGGCTTGTTCATGGGCGTCGGCATCCAGCTCGTCGACTTCAAGATCGAGTGCGGCCGCCTGTTCGAGGGCGACATGATGCGCATCGTCGTTGCCGACGAGATCTCGCCGGACTCCTGCCGTCTGTGGGACGTGGCGACCCAGGACAAGCTCGACAAGGATCGTTTCCGCCGCGACATGGGCGGACTGGTCGAAGCCTATCAGGAAGTCGCCCGCCGCCTCGGCATCATGAACGAGAACGAGCCACCGCGTCCCGCCGGGCCGGTGCTCGTCGCCTCGACCGATGGTGTCAAAGGCAAGCCGCACTGAGATTTTTACCGCTCAGCACTTCGAACAGGAGCATGTCCAGCGTGATCAAGGCCCGCATTACCGTAACCCTCAAAAACGGCGTGCTCGACCCGCAAGGCAAGGCGATCGAACACGCATTGTCCGGGATGGGCTTTGACGGCGTCGGCCAGGTGCGGCAGGGCAAGGTTTTCGACGTCGAGCTTTCGGAGAGCGACGAGGCCAAGGCCGAGGCCGACCTCAAAGCCATGTGCGACAGGCTTCTGGCGAATACGGTGATCGAGAATTACGCTGTGGAGATCGCCTGAGGTGAAATCAGCCGTCGTCCTCCTGCCTGGTCTCAACCGTGACCGCGACATGATCGCGGCGCTGACCAAGATTTCTGGAACGCCGCCGCTCACCGTCTGGCAGACCGACACCGAAATCCCCGACGTCGACCTGATCACCATTCCGGGCGGCTTCTCCTTCGGCGATTATCTGCGCTGCGGCGCCATTGCCGCGCGCATGCCGGTGATGCGGGCGGTCGCCGAAAAGGCGGCCAAGGGCGTCATGGTCATCGGCGTTTGCAACGGCTTCCAGATCCTGGTCGAGGCCGGTCTTTTGCCGGGCGCCTTGATGCGCAACACATCGCTGAAATTCGTCTGCCGGCAGGTCAAGCTGCAGATCGCCAACGCCAACACGATGTTCACCCGCCGCTATCAGCCGGGCCAGATCATCCGCTCGCCGGTGGCGCATCACGACGGCAATTACTTTGCCGACGCCGAGACGCTTCGCAGGCTCGAAGGCGAGGGCCAGGTCGTGTTTCGCTATGCCGAAGGCACCAATCCCAACGGTTCGATCAACGACATTGCCGGCATCATCAACAGCCAGGGCAATGTGCTTGGCCTGATGCCGCATCCCGAGAACCTGATCGAAGCAGCACATGGCGGCAGCGACGGCCGGGCGTTGTTCGAAAGCGCCCTCGGCATCGCCGCTTGATATCTTCAGCGCTCTTCCCTTTCCGAACTCGAAATAGGCGCCGCCTGACCATGAGACAGACGATTGCCCGCCTCGCTCTCGTCGCCGCCGCCGGCCTTGTGCTCGCCTCCTGCCAATCGAAGCCGAAGAGCGCACCGGCGCCTTCGGGCAAGAGCGCGTCGCTGCTTGCCATGGAACAGGTGGCGATCGCCGCCCACAAATGCTGGATCGCCAGCAAGGATCCGGCCTTCAAGCCCTATCAGATGGCCAACGAGCTGAATTCGTTCACCGGCACGCCGCGCTTCCTGCTGGTCCCGGCCAAGCATTATGGCGGAAAGCCGTTGCTGGTCGTGCAGGCACAGGGCAATTCACGCCGGGTGGACGTGTACGGTCCGCTGATGAACCAGCCGCTCGGCGCACGCATCGGCTCGGACATCGCCCGCTGGCAGGCTGGCAATCCGGCCTGCGGTGCGGCTGCCTAGGGCTGTGAGCCGCTTCCTGCAGATCGCCGGTCTGGTCATAGGCCTGGCCGCGCTTGTCCTGCAAATTTGCATCACCGTTCCGGCGTCGATGGCAGCCGGCCGCAGTTTTGTTGGCTCGCTGGTCTTCTACTTCAGCTTCTTCACCATCCTGACCAATATCGGCGCGGTGCTTGTGCATGTTTTCGCTGCTGTCACCCGGTGGCTACGCCTGGTTCCCGGCCTTTGCCGGGGCGCGGATGCGGGCGGGCGTAGCGGTCGCCATAACCCTGGTCTTCATCGTCTATGCGACGGTCCTGGCGCAGCTTTGGCAGCCGCAAGGCCTATTCCTGCTCTGCGACATCCTGCTGCACTATGTGACGCCGGTGCTTTTCGTGCTGTGGTGGCTTGTGGCAGGCGCCGATGGCTCGACGCGGTGGCGCGACATCTCCTGGTGGATGATCTATCCGGTCGCTTACTTGGCCTATGCACTGGCGCGGGCGCCGATAGCAGGCGAAGTGCCCTACCCGTTCCTCGATGTCGCCAAGAACGGCGCTGCCGGCGTCGCCGTCTCGGCGCTGGGCATCACCGGACTTTTTCTAGTGCTGTGCATCGTTGCGGTCCTTGCAGACCACGGCATCTCACGGATCAGAAGTCCCGGCGTCCATCAAGGCACGAAAAAGGCGTCCTGAGATCGTGTCTTCTTGAAGACGCACACAGCCTCAGTAGCACCTTAGTCCCAGAATGGCCTCAAACCCTCACGATGGGCGTCGGCGCGCGAGATGCCGATATCCTTGAGCTGATCGTCGGTCATCTCCAGCAAGACCAGCCGGCTGCGCCTGCGATCAAGCAAGCTGCCAATCCGGTTTGCGAGTGACCTGATCATACGCACCAGGCGACGGACATAGCCTTGCCGGCCTGACGGGTGGGCTCCGAGCAATTCAGCTCTCGCGTAACGGATTGTATCTATTGCAGCCATTTTCTTGCTACCAGAATTCGAGATTGTGCCCTTTTGTCGCGCAGTCCATATGTATTGACTCTCAATTCGGTGCAATATAGAAAATTGTCACCATGACAAATTGGCTTCCCGATCTTACGTCCAGTTCCGGGCCCCTCTATCAACGGCTTGCAAATTCCATTGAGACGGACATCGACCGTGGCGTGATCGCTGCCGGGGCAAAACTGCCGCCGCAGCGCGATCTGGCTTACGACATCGGCACGACCGTGGGCACGGTCGGCAGGGCCTACCAATTGTTGCGCGAGCGTGGGCTGGTGAGCGGCGAAGTCGGACGTGGAACCTATGTCCTGGGCCGGCATGACACAAAGACCGATCTGCTGGCGCCCGACCCGCACGTGGAAGGCACGCGCTACATCGATGCGCCTCGCGGCAAACTGCGCCTCGACAGTACGGCTGCGCCTGACATTGGCCAGGGCGCCATTGTCGCCGACGTGCTCTCGCGCACGGCGCAGGACCATCCGTATGAGATTTCAAGCTATACGCGGGATTTTCCCGACCGCTGGTTCGAGGCCGGCTGCAGCTGGCTCTCGCGCAATTCATTTCGTCCGAGCCCTGACGGCATCGTTCCGACGCTCGGCACCCATGCCGCGGTTATGGCGGCGATTGCCGCGCTCACCACGCCAGGCGACTACATCGTCTTCGAGCACCTCACTTATTCGCAGATTTCACGCAGCGCCGGCCTGATAGGCCGCCGGACCGCGCTGGTGACGTCGGACGCGGAAGGCATCGATCCAGAGGATTTCGAGCGCGTCTGCGCGCAAAAACATCCGAAAATGATGTTCCTCATGCCGACGGCTAAGAACCCCACTCTGGTGACGCTGTCGGCAACACGCCGCGAGGCCATCGCGCGCGTCGCGCGCGAATACAATGTCGTCCTGATCGAGGACGATCTCTATGGCGATCTGACCGACCACCCGACGCCGCTATTGGCCGAATATGCCCCCGAGCGGACCATCGTTGCCGGCGGCCTGTCGAAATCGGTCGCGGCGGGCGTTCGCGGCGGCTGGCTCGCCTGTCCACCGGCCTATCGCCACCGGATCCGAGTCGCTCACAAGATGCTGACGGGCGGCCTCCCCTTCCTGCTGGCGGAAGTGTGTAGCCGGCTGGTTCTGTCCGGCCAAGCCAGCGAGATGCGCAAGCGCAGCATCGTCGAGATCAACGCGCGCATGGCGATCGTGCGCGAGACGCTAGCCGGGTTCGACTTCAAGGCAGTGGACAATGTGCCTTTTGTCTGGCTCACCCTGCCTGATCCATGGCTCTCCGGCACCTTCAAGAATGCCTGTCTCGAACATGGCGTGCTCATCGATGATGAGGACGAGTTCAAGGCCGGCCGTTCCGAGCAGGTTTTTCATGGCGTGCGTTTTGGCGTTTCACAGCCGAGTCGACGAGAGGACATCGCGGGGGGTGTCAGCGTGATCCGGCGGCTTCTGGACGAGGGCCGCGCCGGCTACGACAGTTTCTCCTGAACCGGCTTGAAACCGGCGGGTCGAGTGGCGATCTTTCGCTACTTGCTGCGCCCTGTCGCTTTCCATCGTTTTTCGTCGCTTGATGGGTGTATCGGCTGCAAGGCTTGCGATAAGACGGGACTCGATCCCAAGGATATAAATTGCCGCCCATGACCATTTCCAATTCCGTGCCGATCACTCCGGAACTCATTGCCGCGCACGGGCTGAAGCCCGACGAATATCAGCGCATCCTCGACCTGGTCGGGCGCGAGCCAAGCTTTACCGAGCTCGGCATCTTCTCGGCGATGTGGAACGAGCACTGCTCGTATAAATCCTCGAAAAAGTGGCTGCGCACGCTGCCGACCACCGGACCGCAGGTCATCCAGGGGCCGGGCGAGAATGCCGGCGTGGTCGACATCGGCGACGGCGACTGCGTCGTCTTCAAGATGGAGAGCCACAACCACCCCTCCTTCATCGAACCCTATCAAGGTGCGGCGACCGGCGTCGGCGGCATCTTGCGCGATGTCTTCACCATGGGCGCGCGGCCGATCGCCGCAATGAACGCGCTGCGCTTCGGGGCGCCGGACCACCCCAAGACCAGGCATCTGGTTGCTGGCGTCGTTGCCGGCGTTGGCGGCTATGGCAACTCCTTCGGCGTGCCGACGGTCGGTGGTGAGGTCAATTTCGACGCGCGTTACAATGGCAACATCCTGGTCAACGCCTTTGCGGCGGGGCTCGCCAAGACCGATGCGATCTTCCTATCGGAAGCCAAGGGCGTCGGTCTGCCGGTCGTCTATCTCGGCGCCAAGACCGGCCGCGACGGCGTCGGCGGCGCCACCATGGCCTCGGCCGAGTTCGACGACAAGATCGACGAGAAGCGACCAACCGTTCAGGTCGGCGATCCCTTCACGGAAAAATGCCTGCTCGAAGCCTGCCTCGAACTGATGGCGTCCGGTGCCGTCATTGCGATCCAGGACATGGGGGCTGCCGGCCTCACTTGCTCGGCGGTCGAAATGGGTGCCAAGGGCGATCTCGGCATCGAGCTCGATCTCGACAAGGTGCCGGTGCGCGAGGAGCGCATGAGTGCCTATGAGATGATGCTGTCGGAGAGCCAGGAGCGCATGCTGATGGTGCTGCGCCCCGAAAAGGAAAAGGAAGCCGAGGCGATCTTCCACAAGTGGGGCCTCGATTTCGCCATCGTCGGCAAGACAACCGACGATCTGCGCTTTCGCGTGCTGCACCAGGGCGACGAGGTCGCCAATCTGCCGATCAAGGACCTTGGCGACCAGGCGCCGGAATATGACCGTCCCTGGACCGAGCCGAAGAAGCCGGCGCCCCTGGCGGCCAGCGATGCACCGCAAGCGGATGTCGCCGACGCGCTGCTGAAACTGCTTGGCGGACCCGACCTGTCCTCGCGCCGCTGGGTATGGGAACAGTACGACACGCTGATCCAGGGCAATTCGCTGCAGCTTCCGGGCGGCGATGCCGGCGTGGTGCGCGTCGAAGGTCATCCGACCAAGGCGCTTGCCTTCTCCTCCGACGTGACGCCGCGCTATTGCGAGGCCGACCCTTACGAGGGCGGCAAGCAGGCGGTGGCCGAATGCTGGCGCAACCTTACCGCCACCGGCGCGCTGCCGCTCGCGGCCACCGATAACCTCAATTTCGGCAACCCGGAACGGCCTGAGATCATGGGCCAGTTGGTCGGCGCCGTGAAAGGCATCGGCGACGCCTGCCGCGCGCTCGGCTTTCCGATCGTCTCCGGCAATGTCTCGCTCTACAACGAAACCAACGGGCAAGGCATCTTGCCGACGCCGACCATCGGTGGCGTCGGACTGATCGCCGACTGGTCCAAGATGACGCGGATCGGCTTTGCCGCCGAGGGCCAGATGATCCTGCTGGTCGGCGCGCCGTCCATGTGGGGAACGCATCTCGCCCAGTCGGCCTATATGCGCGACATTCATGGCCGCACCGACGGCCCGCCGCCGCCGGTCGACCTCGACCATGAAAAACGCGTCGGCGACCACGTGCGCGCCCTGATCGCCTCCGGCGTCGTTACATCTGCGCATGACGTTTCCGATGGCGGCATTGCTGTCGCGCTGGCTGAGATGGCGATGGCTTCCGGCATCGGCGCGACCGTCCCCGGCCTAGTCGGGACCGACCCGATCCCGGTCTGGTTCGGCGAGGATCAAGGCCGCTATCTCTTGACACTGTCGATCGATCCGCAAAGCCAGGAATGGGACGACATTCGCAAAGAGCAGAGCAAGCTCGGTATTTTCGCGCCGTGGATCGGCTCGACCGGCGGTAGTGATCTCAAACTCGGCGAGGCGCGGGGGATCCCGGTCAGCGAATTGACCGCTGCCCACGAATCCTGGTTTCCTCGCTTCATGGGAAATGAGGTCGTGGACCCCTGATATGATCGAGTTGGCCGTCTCGGTGTGGTTCATCCGCCACTTCGACCATATCTATGAGATCACGACCTGAACAAGGAATCCTCGCATGGCAATGGACGCGCACGAGATCGAACGGCTGATCAAGGAAGGCATTCCGGACGCCAAGGTGACGATTCGCGACCTGGCCGGCGACGGCGATCATTATGCGGCCGAGGTGGTGGCCGAAAGCTTTCGCGGAAAAAGCCGCGTGCAGCAGCATCAGATGGTCTACGACGCACTAAAGGGCAATATGGGCGGCGTGCTGCACGCGCTCGCCCTGCAGACCAGCGTGCCGGACTGAGGGTTCACCTCCAACTCCTCGTCACCTTTTCGCCGAGACGGCAATGATCGGCCCTGCCGGATAGTTTCCGCCGACGATCGTCTTCTCGCCATTCGACAACGCCGAGACCACCCGTCGAAGAAAAGCGCGTTGGGGCAATGCAGCGCATCACGGAACAGGCGTGCAAAGCTGCCGAGACTAACTTGCGAGTGTGAGATCGCCAGCGCGATCGTGTTTTCGTCACGCACGCCAACACCGTTGCGGATGTGACGCGACGTGCCGTTCGCCTCGAAGCGAGGATGAAGCCGGCCGTCGATCACCAGCATCGGGCCGGACTGCGTGGCGAAAGCCACATCCGCCTTGGCGGCGGCATAGGCGCTCGTTTCCATGACCGCCGCCTTGCCGTCCTTCCGGATCAGGAACACGCCGTTTGGCTTCAGGAAGAAATTGCCTTGGCCATCTGCGAGGTTGAGCGGAGCCACCGCGTGACCATTTTCGACGAGAAGGCCGACCGGCGTCAGGTCCTCATGATACATGCCGGCGTTCATGGCGAGCAGCACCGGCCTGCCCTCGCCCGACATCGCCTCGTCGAACTTTTTCAGCGAGCCGAAGGCCTTGCCGTCGTGGCCGGCGTGGAAGACAGCGACGTCGTAGCTGCGAAGATCGATCTCGCAGACGATGTAGGGAACCGCCTCGAAATTCAGGTCCCGGCATGGTCCTGGCAGTTTGCCGCCGACGGTGACAGGCGGGTTTTCCGATGGCCTGAGCCACCAGATCAAGGCCAGCGCAACGAGGAGGACGCCAACCAAGATTGCCGCGCTATGTCGCCTTTTCATCGCTTCCCGGGAAAATAGCTGACCGATGCTCTTGGCCCAATATCGGGCCATCCTTTGCGCCATTTGCGTGACGAGGTGGCAAACGTCTTGTTTCAGGCAACCTATGGGTTTATTTGAAAGGGTATGTTTCGAGCCCGACTCCCGCGGGCATGAAAGGATTCTCTATGAGCGGTATCAACGACTACATCGACAGCGAAGTGAAGGGCAACGACGTCGTCCTTTTCATGAAGGGCACGCCCGGTTTCCCGCAATGCGGATTTTCCGGTCAGGTCGTGCAGATCCTCGACTACATCGGGGCGGACTACAAGGGCGTGGACGTGCTGACCTCGGCCGAGCTGCGGCAAGGCATCAAGGAATACTCCAACTGGCCGACGATCCCGCAGCTTTACGTCAAGGGCGAATTTGTTGGCGGTTGCGACATCGTCCGCGAGATGTTCCAGGCAGGCGAACTGCAGACGTTCCTCGTCGAAAAGGGCGTGAGCGTTAAAGGCGCCGCCTGAATTTCAGTTTGCGCATGATCCTTTCCGAAAATCGATTCCGATATTCGGGGTCATGCGCTAAACGCCGGGCCAGCCCCCACCTCGGCAAACTGTCTGCATCCCCCTCTTTCGGGGCCTAAGACGAATGAACGCGCCGGTGCGCCGGCGCTTTTCGTTTGAAGATCGGACTTTGCCGTGGATCAGCATGCACAAGCGCCGGAGGCAAGCACCTTGCCTATTCCGCGCTGGGAATTCATCGCCCTATGCGCGGCATTGATGGCGCTCAACTCGCTGGCCCTCGACATCATGCTACCGGCGTTGCAGCAGATCGGCGCCTCGCTGGGTGTGGAAAATGAAAACCACCGTCAGTACGTGATTGCCGCCTATATTCTGGGCTTTGGCGGCGGACAGCTCTTCTTCGGACCGATCTCGGACCGCTTCGGACGCCGTGCTCCGCTCGTCGTCGGACTGGTGATCTATGTCGCGGCGGCGAGTGCGGCAGCGATCGCCCCGACATTTGCCACCCTCCTCCTGTGCAGACTGGTGCAAGGCATCGGCGCCGCGGCCACACGCGTCATTGCCGTATCGATCGTGCGCGACACGTTCGATGGCCGGCGCATGGCCGAAGTCATGTCGCTGATCTTCATGGTGTTCATGGCCATTCCGGTCGTTGCTCCTGGCATCGGCCAGCTCATCATGCTGTTCGCGACCTGGCATGTGATCTTCATCGCCATGGCGGCCGGCGGGCTGATCGTGTCGGCGTGGGCGCTGCTGCGCTTGCCCGAGACGCTGCATCCCGACTATCGCCGACCGCTGACGGCCTCATCCATCATCGATGGTTTTCGCATCGTGCTGACCAATCGCATGGCACTTTGCTACGCCTTCGCCAGTACTTTCGTTTTTAGCGCTATGTTCGGCTTCATTGCCTCGGCGCAGCAGATCTATGTCGGCGTCTTCGGCGTCGGCGAGATGTTCCCGGTGATTTTCGCAGGGATCGCCGGCGTGCTCGCCTTTTCGAACTATCTGAATTCGCGCCTTGTCGGCCGCATCGGCATGCGCCGCTTGTCGCAGAGCGCGCTGCTCTTGTTTCTGGCCATCAGCCTCGCCTGGCTGATCGTTTCCATCCAAATGAAGATGCCGCTCTGGCTTTTCATCACCTTCTTTGCCTGTGCGATGGTTCCGTTCGGCGCACTCGGCGCGAATTTCAACGCGCTCGCCATGGAGCCGCTCGGCCAGCTGGCCGGCACGGCATCGTCCATTCTGGGCTTCATGCAGACCTTCCTCGGCGGTCTGCTCGGCACGCTGATCGGCCAAGCCTTCAACGGCACGGTGACGCCCTTGGCCGCCGGATTCTGCAGCGTGTCGCTTGGCGCATTGGTGATGGTGCTGATCGCCGAACGCGGCAAATTCTTTCAGCCGCAGAACCCGCCGGTTTGATGCCGGACGCGCTTTAGGATTCACGCCCACTCGCTGCTGTGAAGCGTGGGAACAGCATACGCCCTGCGATCGCTCCACCCATGCTGTCAGAAACCGGCAGTGGCAGGGCCTTGTCGAGAGCCTTGAGGACGGAGGCCACGAAGGCCCGGTTGAGCTTGTCATCATTCCCTAGACGGGAGTAAGTGGCGCGAGGCTTGCCGATAAGTGTGCCGTTTCGACGAATTGAGAACTGCAGCGTCAGGCTCATGCCCGCGGTTCCGGGCGGCGGCTCCCAACAGGCGATGATCGCGGAGAACATCTCGTTTATGGTGTCGACGGGATCGGGACTGCGACATACGCGCTCCTGCGATCTTGCCCCGTTTGGCCCGGCGACCATGGCAAGGGCAAGGGCCAGTGCGACAATTGCGAACCGAGGTTTCATTTCAGGTCTCCGGTTTCGCGCGGACAAATGTAATGTAAGCGAATTTTGACGAAAGCCTCCATCGATATCAGCGCGTCGTATGAATCCTTTCAAACGCGACGTGCTTTCTAGTGCCGCACCATGCCTGGCTTCGACATTCAACGTCTGGCCTATGATGCAGCGCGCATCATCGGAGGCCACGAAGGACACCACATCGGCGATATGTTCCGGCTGCCTTTGCCCTTCATCTCGCGCCATCGGCGGCCGAGCGCGCGCGGCGATTGCCTTGTGCGGCCCGGTAATCAGCGCCGTCTTCCCCCAAGACGTCCAGTCATTTTCCGTGCTCTATGCGATCCTGTGAATTCATTTCAAGCGTCGGCGTCGATAACGGCTAGCGCCGCGTCGATGCCTTTGCCGACCGCGAGTTCCTGGCCCAACGAATTCATCGCCCCGCCAAGTGCCGTCAGCGCCGCGATCGCGTAGATCGGCTGGGCGGTCGGGCCCATATGGCCGATGCGTGTCAGCTTGCCCAATGTTTCGCCGCGGCCCGACGAAAACACCACGCCGTAGCGGGCACGCGCGGCCTGGCGAAGCGCCTTCTCGTCGATGCCTTCGGGCGTCCTGACGGCGGTCGTGGTTGGCGATGCGATATTGTCGCTGGCGGCCCAGATCGAGAGACCCATGGCGGCGACGCCGGCGCGCATGGTCCTGGCGGTGAGCGCGTGGCGCGCCCACACTGCCGCCGGTCCCTCGTTGAGGTAGAGGTCGAGCGCGACGTCGAGCCCGTTCATCTCCGCGACGGACGGCGTGAACGGAAACGGCTTGTCCTTCGACCACGCATGCTCCCAATCGACGATGCTGAGCATCGACGCGCGTGGCGCCAGTGGATTTGCCTTCATCTTGGCCCAAGCCCGCTCACTGACGCCCATCATCGTGAGGCCGGGAGGCGCGCCGAGGCATTTGTTCGGGCCGGTGACATAGATGTCGGCCTTGCAGTCCTCCGGATGCGTTTTCATGCCGCCGAACGACGAAACGGCATCGACAATCAGATAAGCGCCATGCGCCGAAACCAGCGCGCCAATGGCGTCGATCGGGTTGATGGTGCCCGACGGCGTATCATGGTGGCAGGCGGAAACGATGGTGATTTCCGGATGTGCTTCCAGCATTGCCGCAACCGCCTGCGGGTCGATCGCCTCGTTATAGGGCACCTCGATTTCGAGCAGGTGCGGCGAAAAACGCTTCGCCCAATAGCCAAACCCCTTGCCGTAGACACCGGAGGCGAGGTTGAGCACGACGTCGTCAGGCGTGATCAGGGAGGCTGCGGCAGCCTCCAGGCCAAGCACCGGCTCGCCATGGAGAATGACCGGCCTGTTCGATAGCCGCATCGCCTTCTGCGCCTTGTCGATCACACGTTCGTAAAAGAGCTGGAACGCCGGATCGGAGTCGTAGAGCACCGTGCGACCGAGGCCGCGCAGCACATCGGGATAGGCGTTCACCGGCCCGGCGGTGAGCGTGATGACTGGTTCGGCGTG
Source organism: Mesorhizobium sp. (assembly GCA_004020315.1). Lineage (GTDB taxonomy): Bacteria > Pseudomonadota > Alphaproteobacteria > Rhizobiales > Rhizobiaceae > Mesorhizobium. The sequence continues at coordinate 3,165 of SAQG01000040.1, read as the reverse complement.
TTCGAAATAGCGCATGATCTTGTCTCCGGTCAGTGGCGATCAGCCGTAAAATTGCGTGCCGGTCCTGTACGTTTTGAAGTTCTCCAGGTCGTGCAAATACATCAGCTCGGCGCCATAATCCTCGGCGAACTTCTCCAGCTTGCGCATCGAATTGACTCCCGCCACTGGGTCGATGTTGAAGGCCGTCTGGCACAGCGTCTCAAGGCTCTTCTGCGTGTCGGCCGCATCGATGGTAAACATGATCGGCTTGCGGCCCGAACCGGATCGATGCCGGGCGGCCTATTCTGCCCAGAGTTCGCGGCGCAATTCGCGCCAGCTTTCCTTGTCCGGTGCGACAAGAAGGCCACCTCCGACGTGCGAAGGCAGATAAGCGCTGCCATCGAAACGCGCCGCGTAACCACCTGCTTCGGCATGGATCAGCACACCGGCCAGATGATCCCACGGCATCAGCTTGTTGTAGACGACGAAGTGGGCGTGGCCGCTCGCCAGCAGGCGGTATTCGTGGGCCGCGCAGCGATAGCCGAATTGCGACAAGGATTTTGTTTGGTTGCGCGCCAGCCGTGATCGTTCCGGCTCAGGCATGTATTGCCAAGAAACCGCGCCGGTCATTGCCGAGATCGGCACAGGCTCGGCGACATGCACCTTCTCCAGGGTGCCATGTGCATGCCGTATGTGGCTGCCAGCGCCCTTGGCGCCGATCAGCCAGTCCTTGCCGACAGGATCGTGAATGATGCCGGCGACGGTCTCGCCCTTCACCACGACGCCGACCATGACGCCGAACAGCGGCACGCCGGAGGCGAAGTTGAAGGTGCCGTCGACGGGATCGATGACGAAGGCAAGATCGACTTCGCCGAGACCCTGAAGCAACTCCGGATCGTCGGAGCATGCCTCCTCGCCGACGATCATCGCCTGGGGGTAGCGCTCACGCAGCCTGACGGTGATGAGCCGCTCGGCACTCACGTCGGCCTCCGTCACCAGGTCGGCTGCCGAGGTCTTCTGGCGGACGTCGCCCTCATCCAGCCGGCGAAAGCGCGGCATGATCTCGGCAATGGCAGCGTCGGACAGAAGCTTGGCCAGCCAGTCGATCGCGGTATCGTCAAATGTCATCTGGAACGTCTTGCCGTGTGAGGGTTTCGTTGAGAGCGGCGAAATCGAACAGCTTTCTGTCGAGCAGATGCGAGGGCCGCACATTGGTCATGGCGTGGATCATCGTGTCCTTGCGGCCGGGCATCCGCTTTTCCAAGTCGTCGAGCATGGCCTTCATCGCATTGCGCTGCAAGCCGTCCTGGCTGCCGCACAGATCGCAAGGGATGATCGGGAATTTCATGGCGCCGGCGAATTTTTCGAGATCGGCCTCGGCGCAATAGGCGAGCGGCCGCAGCACCATGACGTCGCCGTCGTCGTTGAGCAGTTTTGGCGGCATGGCGGCGAGGCGCCCGCCATGGAACAGGTTCATGAAAAAGGTTTCGAGAATGTCTTCGCGGTGGTGGCCGAGCACCAAAGCCGAGCAGCCCTCCTCCCGCGCGATGCGGTAGAGATGGCCACGCCTGAGCCGCGAGCACAGCGAACAATAGGTGCTGCCCTGGGGAAGCTTGTCGGTCACGACCGAATAGGTGTCCTGATATTCGATGCGATGTGGAATGGCGTATGTGTTGAGATAATCGGGCAGAATGTGTTTCGGAAAATTCGGCTGGCCCTGGTCGAGATTGCAAGCCAACAGGTCGACCGGCAGCAGCCCGCGCCATTTGAGGTCGAGCAGCAAAGCGAGCAGGCCGTAGGAATCCTTGCCGCCCGACAACGCGACCAGCCAGCGATCGCCGGGCCTCACCATCGAAAAATCGTCGATCGCCTGACGGGCGAGACGCAGCAGCCGTTTGCGCAGCTTGTTGAACTCGACGGAGGACGGCACATCGGCAAACAGCGGATGAAAGCCGCCTGCGGTATCGGCGATCGGTTCGAGTGTTTTGGCATCTGGCAGCATGTTCATGGCGCGTCGGCCCCAAAAGTCCTTGTTGCTGCCCGGATTAGCGCATCGACCCGAAAATCGAAATCGATTTCCGAAAAGCACATCGCTCTAGCACGGCGGACAAAGAAAAGCTGGGCGGGCAAAAGCCGGACAAAGAAAAGGCCGCCTCGATGGGCGGCCTTCGATGCTGTCGCAGACGGCGCGTTCGATCAGCGCGAATAGAATTCGACGACCAGGTTCGGTTCCATCTGCACGGCGAAGGGAACATCCGACAGGCCGGGGATGCGCCCGAAGGTCGCGGTCATCTTGTTGTGGTCGACCTCGATGTAATCAGGCACGTCGCGCTCGGCCAAGCCTACCGATTCCAGGACGATCGCCAGTTGCTTCGATTTTTCGCGCACTTCGATGACGTCGCCCGGCTTACAGCGGTATGAGCCGATGTTGACGCGCTTGCCGTTGACATTGATGTGGCCGTGATTGACGAACTGGCGAGCGGCAAAAATGGTCGGCACGAACTTGGCGCGGTAGACAACCGCGTCGAGACGCGATTCGAGCAGGCCGATCAGGTTCTCCGAGGTGTCGCCCTTGCGGCGATCCGCCTCTTCATAGACCTTGCGGAACTGCTTTTCCGAAACGTCGCCGTAGTGACCCTTCAGCTTCTGCTTGGCACGCAGCTGCAGGCCGAAATCGGAAAGTTTGCCCTTGCGGCGCTGGCCGTGCTGGCCGGGACCGTATTCGCGCTTGTTGACCGGGGATTTCGGGCGGCCCCAGATGTTTTCGCCGAGACGGCGGTCGATCTTGTATTTCGCGGATTCGCGCTTGCTCATCGCATTCCCTTTCAAAACAGTACACCCGGAACCTCATGGTCCGGGTGAAGGAAACGCGCCCTCCTCTGGCCCCCGTTTTCGAGACCTGACAGGGTTTTCCCACGCAACGCGGCGGAAAACCCACGGGACACGTCATTCTGGACAAGAGCTGAGGAAGAATAGAGCGGCTTCCCAAACGTCTTGCACACATAAAGAAACCACCGGGCGTTGCGGCCCAGTGTTGGTGGGCTGATTAAACGGAGATTTAACCGGTGTCAAGCTTGCGGCTGGCGTCTGTCGTAAGCAGATGAGTTGTCCGGATTAGGTAGCACGTGAGCTGTCCGGTTTTATCGCCAGCGCATGGAGGCTGGGGATGAAACGGACAGCATGGCT
>SAQG01000003.1 GCA_004020315.1 Mesorhizobium sp. | reverse complement strand
TGAAGCGGACAAATGATGTGCTACCAAAACCGGACAACTTGAAAAGCTACCGACACACCCTGTGCCTATGGGAAACGGAACACCACCGGCAGTATGCCCGATAGTTGGGCGCCGTCGATTGATTCGAAAAACGGCATGGCAACGAGGAACACCAGTCCGTCCAGCAGCGTCGTCCGCAGCAGGCGCGGCTTGAAGCTGCCGGTGTCGCCTTCCTGATACAGCGAAAGCTTCGGGAAGAAGCGCGGCACCCGCGCCATATAGGCCTGGAATGGAGTACCGAGGGCCTCCTTCAGGAACTTCTCTTCGCGCAGGATGACGACATGAAAGGCCGCGGCGCAAATCACCGCGAAGCCGATCGCCGCAGTGATCGAGCCCATCTGAGCGCCGACGCCGGCGGCAGCTATCGAGGAGAAGACATAGAGCGGATTGCGGGTGATCGAATAGGGTCCGCCGGTAACCACCTCGGAGGATTTGCGTCCGCCGATATAGAGCGTCGACCACAAGCGCCCGACAATGCCGAGAAAGATCAGCAGGACGCCGACCATTTCGATCGTTTCGTGCGGTACGCTTTCGGGAGGAAAAGCAGACTGGCCAAACAGCAGCGCCGCGAACATGACGACCACGAGGGCGGCAAGCACCATCCTGCGCGCGTGCTGATATCTGCCCAGCGCATGCTTGGCCTGCGCCTGTTCGCCCTGCACTCGTTCGGCCCGCGCCGATTTAACTTCATTAAGCATGTCGGGAATCCGATCGTCGAGGAATTTCGCCAGCGATCGCAGCGTCTGGCCAAGAAAACAGGCGCCCCGCCGATCGCCGGGACGCCTTGCAGGATGATTCAGGCGAATTTAATTCATGTCGCGCAAAAGCCTGTCCACGGGCTTGACCCGTGGTACGCAGCGGTTTGGGACAACGACGCGCGAGGACAAGAGGCGAGAAAGCGGGTAGTATGTCGCCTCCTTTGCCTGCCTATCCGCAGCTCAATACAGCCAGAAGAGGACGGGAATTACACCGCTTTCCTGTCCGGACTCGATGAGTTCGAAAAACGGTATGGAAGCCAGGAACATCAAGCCGTCGCGCAGCGTGTGATTGAAGATGCGCGGTGTGAAGGTGACCTCGGGCGGGTCGCGATAAAGCCGGGGATTGGGAAAAAACCGCGGCACCCGTGCGATGTAGTCCTTGTACGGTGCCCCGAGCACAGTCGTCAAATGCCGTTCCTCGCGCAGCGTGACGATGTAGAACGCGGCCGCGCACAAAACCGCCGACGCCACCGAGACGATCACGCTGCCGGTCTGGGCGCCGATGCCGGCGGCCGCTACGGTGGAGAAGAAATACAGCGGGTTGCGCATCACCGAATATGGGCCGGTAGCAACCACTTCGGCCGACTTGCGGCCACCGATATAGAGGATCGACCAGAGCCGGCCGCCGATCCCGATCAGTATCAGGGCGACCCCGTACTGCCCCTCTATGCGTTCGTGGCCTAGTTCATCGTGCGTGGAGCCGCCGAAGATCAGCAAAGCGCAAAAAGCACCGATCAGCAGCGCCAGCAGGACGCGCCGGCGCCGCTGATAGCGGCCCATTTCGTCGAACGACTTTTCACTCGGAGAACGTGCCGCAGCGGCCATGGGACAATCCTTTCGCCGCGAGGACCGGCAACCAGAATCCTTGTCGATGCAACTTGCGGAGAAATCATGGCGAAGAAAAACAAAACAAAAGGCCGCCGAAGCGGCCTTTGCTTTGAGGGGATCGCTTTAGCGGGGCGCCAGCACCATCATCATCTGGCGACCTTCGAGCTTCGGTTCGGCTTCCACCTTGGCGATGGGTGCCACTTCCTCGCGAACCTTGTTCAGAAGCTGCATGCCGAGTTCCATATGCGCCATCTCGCGGCCGCGAAAGCGCAATGTCAGCTTGACCTTGTCACCTTCCTCGAAAAACCGCCGGACCGCTTTCATCTTGGTCTCGTAATCATGGCTGTCGATGTTCGGGCGCATCTTGATCTCCTTGATCTCGATCACCTTCTGGTTCTTGCGCGCCTCGGCCGCCTTCTTCTGGTTGGCGTATTTCAGCTTGCCGAGATCGAGAATTTTTACGACGGGCGGCACTGCGTTGGGCGATATCTCGACCAGATCGAGCCCAGCCTCTTCGGCGAGCAGCAATGCGTCGTTGATGGAGACATCGCCATGGTTGTGGCCTTCGGCGTCGATAAGCTGGACCCGGGGAACCCGGATGTCACGGTTGGAGCGCGGGCCCTCCTTGGTGGGCGCCGTTGCTTTGAAAGGTCTGCGAATGGTCGTGGTCTCCTTGAGCCGTTTCGTTCAGGGTTTTCAATTCGGATTGCGAACGCGCCAATGTGGTGAGCGCGCGGCCGGAGTCAATAGCACAGCGTTCACAGGAAATCACCTGTTCCCTGACTTCAGCCTGCACCAAACGAAGAAAGTTGCCGAGCACTTTTCGTTAAACCGCCAGCTGTGTCAAAAGACCTGCGTGAGGAGTGAGCCATGACCGCACCGGTTTTTCTCGACGTCGACGGAACCAGCATCGCTGTCAGGCGCGCTGCAGGTGCCGCGCCAGGCATTGTCTGGCTCGGCGGCTACAAGTCGGACATGCTGGGCACCAAAGCCGAGAAGCTGTCGGAATGGGCGAGCGGGCAAGGCCGGGCTTTCCTGCGCCATGATTATTCCGGTCATGGCGAATCGGGCGGCGACTTTGCCGACGGCACCATCTCGAACTGGCTTTCGCAAAGCCTCGCTGTCTTCCGCCATTTCACGCAAGGCAGGCAAATCCTGGTCGGCTCGTCGATGGGCGCATGGATCGCGCTGCGCATGGTCCAGGAACTGCGCCAAGACAAATCAGGCGAAGACCGCATCGCCGGCCTGGTGCTTCTGGCGCCGGCGCCGGATTTCACCGCAGAGCTGGTCGAGCCGGCGCTGACCAAAGCGCAGAAGCGCGACCTTGCCAAAAAGGGTTTTTTCGAGGAGCCGTCGGATTACTCGGCCGAGCCTTACATCTACACCCGAGCGCTGATCGAGGACGGCCGCAACAACCGGGTGATGACTGGGCCGATCGACACCCATTGCCCTGTCCATATATTGCAGGGGCTGGCCGATGCCGACGTGCCGCCGAGCCATGCGCTGAAATTGGTTGGCCTGCTGCCGGCCGACGACGTCACCCTGTCGCTGATCCCCGACGGAGACCACCGCCTGTCGCGGCCTCAGGATCTCGACATGCTGGTGCGGGCGGTCGACGCCATGGTGCGGCAGGCAGGCTAGGGACATGCGCATTTCCATTCCGGTATCCGCCTTCGTCGCAGCGATTGTCGGCTTCGGCGGCACGCTGGCCATCGTCATCGCCGCCGCTGCCGCGGTGGGCGCGACGCAGGTCCAGACCGCGAGCTGGGTGACGGCGATCTGCCTCGCCATGGCGATCGAGAGCCTGTGGCTGTCATGGCGCACCAGGATGCCGATCATCGCCGCATGGTCGACGCCAGGGGTGGCGCTGATCGCGGCATCGAGCGGCTTTTCGATCGGCGAGGCCGTCGGCGCCTTCATCGTGGCCGGGATTTTGCTGATTGCCACCGGCCTGTTCAGGCCTTTGACCAAGCTGATCGCCAGGATACCGGCCTCGGTCGCGTCGGGGATGCTGGCCGGCATCGTCGTCACCTTCGCCGTCAATGCGGTGAAGGCCATTCCCGTCGACCCGTGGCTGATCCTGCCGCTGATCGCCGCCTTCTTTGTCATCCGCTTGTTCAATCCGGCGCTCTCGGTGCTGGCGGTGCTGATCGGCGGCGGCGCTGCCGCCTTCCTCACCGGCCGGGTCGGCGGCCTGCCGACCCCGGAACTTTCGACATTGACGCTGATTGTGCCGCAGTTCACCGTCACGGCGATAATCGGCCTGGCGCTGCCGCTTTATCTCGTCACCATGGCCTCGCAGAATCTGTCCGGCCTGGCCGTGCTGAGGGCCGCGGGCTATCACCCGGAACCCGGCCCGCTGATCGGCGTCACCGGCCTGCTTTCGCTGCTGTCGGCGCCATTCGGGGCCTCGACCACCAACCTGGCAGCGATCTCGGCGGCGATCTGCACCGGCCCCGACGTGCATCCCGATCCGGACGAGCGCTGGAAGACCGCCCTTTCTATGCGCTTGCCTATCTCGTCTTCGCCATTTTCGGCGCCTCGCTGGTAGCGATCTTCGCTGTGCTGCCGCAGAGCCTGATCGTGCTGGTTGCCGGACTAGCGCTGATGGCGCCGCTCGCCAACGCGCTGTCGATCGCCTTGAAGGAAGACGGCGAACGCATGGCCGCAACCGTCACCTTTGCCGTCACCGCTTCGGGGCTGACGCTGTTCGGCGTCGGCGCGGCGTTCTGGGGCCTGATTGCGGGCCTGGTCGTTCTTTTCCTTGAAACGTTCAAAAAGCGATAAGCATTTCAATCGCTTGTCCGGTTTTGGCCGACACTGTCTTGAATCGCCGTTTTTCCCATCCCATTTCGATTCCACGCAGCCGAGATTGGCTGTCTCCAACTGAAGGATTGGGAGAAAATGAACACATCTGCATTGATCCGTCCGGCCTGGACGCCGGCGACCATCGCTCTGATGGTGATCGGATTCATGGTGTTCTGGCCGCTCGGCCTCGCCATGCTCGCCTACATCATCTGGGGCGACCGGCTTGAGGGCTTCAAGCGCGACGTCAACCGCGCGACCGACGGCATCTTTGCCGGCTGCCGCCGCGGTTCCGACAAGGCGGCGCGCTGGGGCCACGGCTCCGCCCGCACCGGCAACGTCGCTTTCGACGACTGGCGCGAAAAGGAACTCGAGCGGCTCAATGAAGAGCGCCGCAAGCTCGACGAGATGCTGAGCGAGTTCGACGAATATGCCAGGGAATTGCGTCGCGCCAAGGACCAGGAAGAGTTCGACCGCTTCATGGCGAACCGCAACAAGTCGACATCGCCAACAACCGGCGGCCCCACAACCGGCGGATCGACCGGCTCGACGGGGACTGGCGGTGGCAAATCGACGCCGGGCCTACTGGACGAGTAAGGCACTTGCCCCGATAAATAATTAAAACGGCGTCGCGTCAGCGGCGCCGTTTCTTTTTTGTTCTATTCGTTTTCCTCGAATCACGTATCGTCCCGCCATGTCATTCGGCTTCTTCCGCAACCTGACCAAACCCAGGTCCGCCCCCGTCGTGGAGCGGGAGCATTGCGTTGCCGGCCGCACGCTGCCGCTCAAGATCGTCGAGAGCGACCGGGCACGGCGCCTGACGCTGCGCATCGATTCCGGCGGCCGTGGCCTGCGCATCACCGTGCCGCCGGGTTTGCGGCGGGGCGAGGTGGAAAAATTCCTCGACCGCCATCAGGACTGGCTGGAGCAGCGGCTGGCCAAGGTGCCCAACCGGCCGCAGGTGCGGCCCGGCATCAAGATTCCGGTGCGCGGCGTGCCGCATCGCATCGTTCATGAGCCTTCGAAACGCGGGACCGTCACGCTGTCGCGCGACGAGCGCGGTCCGCTGATGATCGTGCATGGCGATCGCGTGCACCTGCCGCGCCGCATTGCCGATTTCCTCAAGCGCGAGGCCAAGCGCGAGATCGAGGCGCTGGTGGTCAAGCATACCGGGGCGGTCGGCAAGCGCGCCAAGGCAATCCGCTTCAAGGATACATCGAGCCGCTGGGGGTCGTGCACCTCGGACGGCAACCTGTCCTTCTCCTGGCGCATCATGATGGCGCCGCGACCGGTCATAAACTACCTCGTTGCGCATGAGGTGGCGCATCTCAAGGAGATGAACCACGGCCCGAAATTCTGGAAATTATGCGAGCAGCTCTGCCCGGACACCGAGCGCTGCAAGGACTGGCTCAAGCGCAATGGCGGCGCGCTGCAAGCGATCATGTTCGAGTAGGTCGCCCGATCAATCGTCGTTGGCAGCGTTGAGCTCTTCAGGCCGCAACCCCTCGTCAGTATGGCGCGGCCATGGCAAGAAGTCCTTCTTGAAGGCGTCGTTGCTGAAATAGTCGAGCGCGCGGTGTGCCTCGGCGCCGTTGAAGGCGGCCTTGTCCATCAGATGAGCGATGACCTCGCGGGCCTGCGCGATCTTTTGCCTGAGTTGGGCGACGGTTTCGTCTGCCATGCTTGTTTGCTCCCGCCTGTACTATCTGAAGTAAGGGAGCGCGTTGCGCTCTCTTGTCTAAGGAAGGTAGTGCGTTGCGCGCCGGTGGCAAACAGGATGCTTTTTCTCGACTCTTTTGCCGTTTCGTGCCAATCCCGCGCCATGGCGCTCGACATCAAGATATGCGGATTGAAGACCGACAAGGCGTTGGCCGCGGCATTGGCCGGCGGCGCCAGTCATGTCGGCTTTATTTTCTTCGCCAAAAGCCCGCGCTATGTCGAGCCGGCGGAAGCCGGCCGCTTGCGTAAAGCGGCAATCGGCAAGGCCAAGGCGGTTGCCGTGACGGTCGACGCTGGCGACTCGTTTCTGGATGAAATCGTTGAAAAAATGCAGCCCGACATGCTGCAGCTGCATGGTTCGGAAACGCCCGAACGGGTGGCGCAGCTCAAGGCCCGCTATGGCCTGCCGGTGATGAAGGCGCTGCCCGTCAGCGAGGCTGCCGACCTGGAGCGGACAAGACCCTTCGTCGGCATAGCCGACCGTTTCCTGTTCGACGCCAAGCCGCCGAAGGGTTCGGAACTGCCGGGCGGCAACGGTATTGCCTTCGACTGGCGCGTTCTGGGTGGCCTTGACGCAGGCGTCGATTACATGCTTTCCGGTGGGCTCAACGCCGCCAATATCGGCGATGCCCTTCGGCTTGCCAACCCGCCCGGACTAGACATTTCCTCAGGCGTGGAAAGCGCGCCGGGTGTCAAGGATCCGGCGCTGATCGAACAGTTTTTCCAGGCCGTCAGGGCAGCACGCGATAACCGCGCCGCCTGACCGTGCTTCAAACCACAGACTAGGAGATCGGCGATGAACAAGCCGGCGACACCCAATTCCTTCCGCACCGGGCCCGACGAGCAGGGCATGTTCGGCATCTTCGGCGGTCGTTTCGTTGCCGAAACGCTGATGCCGCTGATCCTCGACCTGGAACGGCACTGGAACGAGGTCAAGGACGATCCGGACTTCAAGGCTGAACTGACTGACCTTTCGACCCATTATGCCGGGCGGCCGTCGAAGCTCTATTTCGCCGAAGGCCTAACCCGGCATCTTCGTGAGGTTTCCTCGGCGAAGGGCCTCGGGGGCGGCGCGAAAGTCTATTTCAAGCGCGAGGATTTGAACCACACCGGCTCGCACAAGATCAACAACTGCCTCGGCCAGATCCTGCTGGCCAAGCGCATGGGCAAGAAGCGTATCATCGCCGAGACCGGCGCCGGCCAGCATGGCGTGGCGTCGGCCACGGTGGCGGCGCGTTTCGGGTTTCCGTGTGTCGTCTATATGGGCGCCACCGACGTTGCCCGGCAAAGCCCGAACGTCTTCCGGATGAAGCTGCTCGGCGCCGAGGTGCGGCCGGTGACCGCTGGTCACGGCACGCTCAAGGACGCGATGAACGAAGCTCTTCGCGATTGGGTGACCAATGTCGAGGACACTTATTACCTGATCGGCACCGCCGCCGGCCCGCACCCCTATCCGGAGCTGGTGCGCGACTTCCAGTCGGTGATCGGCACGGAGGCCCGCGCGCAGATCCTCGAGCAGGAAGGCCGGCTGCCGGACACGATCATCGCAGCCGTCGGCGGCGGCTCGAACGCCATCGGCCTGTTCCATCCCTTCCTCGACGACAAAGAGGTCCGCATCATCGGCATCGAGGCCGGCGGCCGTGGGCTCGACGGCATCGAGCATTGCGCCTCGATGAGTGCCGGAGCCCCCGGCGTGCTGCACGGCAACCGCACCTATCTCCTGCAGAACGCCGACGGGCAGATCATGGACGGGCATTCGATCTCGGCCGGCCTTGATTATCCGGGCGTCGGGCCGGAGCATTCCTGGCTGCGCGACAGTGGCCGCGTCGACTATGTGCCCATCCTCGACGACGAGGCGCTGGAGGCGTTCCAGCTGACAACGCGCGTCGAAGGCATCATTCCGGCGCTCGAATCCGCCCATGCCATCGCGCATGCGGTGAAGATCGTACCTGCCATGGACAAGGACCAGATCGTCATCGTCAATTTGTCCGGCCGCGGCGACAAGGACGTGCATACGGTGGCCAATATGCTGGGCATGGAGATCTGATCATGACCACCCGCATCGATCGCCGCATGGCCAAGTTGAAAGCCGAAGGCCGCCCGGCGCTTGTCACCTATTTCATGAGCGGCGACCCGGATTACGACACCGCTTTGTCGATCATGAAGGCGCTGCCCAAGGCGGGCGCCGACATCATCGAAATGGGTATGCCGTTTTCCGATCCGATGGCCGACGGCCCGGCGATCCAGGCGGCCGGCCTGCGTGCGCTGAAAGGCGGCCAGACGCTGGTCAAGACGCTGAAGATGGCGTCGGAATTCCGCGCTGGCGACAATGAAACGCCGATCGTTTTGATGGGCTACTACAATCCGATCTACATTCACGGCGTCGACCGCTTCCTCAGGGATGCGCTGGCCAGCGGCATCGACGGGCTGATCGTCGTCGACCTGCCGCCGGAAATGGATGAGGAATTGTGCATTCCGGCGCTGAAGGCCGGCATCAATTTCATCCGGCTGGCGACGCCGACCACCGACGACAAGCGCCTGCCCAAAGTGCTGCAGAACACCTCCGGCTTCGTCTACTACGTGTCGATGACCGGCATCACCGGCTCAGCACTTGCCGACACCGGCAAGGTGGCGGCGGCAGTCACGCGCATCAAGGGCCATACCGACCTGCCGGTCTGCGTCGGCTTCGGCGTCAAGACCGCTGAGCAGGCACGCATCATCGGAGCGTCGGCCGACGGCGTCGTCGTCGGCACCGCGATCGTCAACGCGGTCGCCAATGTTCTGGGGCCGAAGGGCGAAAAGACCGCCGACCCGGCCGAGGCGGTCGCCACGCTGGTCAGCGGGCTTTCGCAAGGCGTGCGTGCGGCTCGCCTTGCTGCCGCCGAATAGTCTTGATCTTTTGGTTGACCATGATCTCCAGCGAAACCGGTTTCCACTTTTCGGGATCATGGTCTAACTCTTCGTCAGGACAGGAGCCGAAGCGATGAACTGGATCACCAACTACGTTCGCCCGAAGATCAATTCGATGCTCGGCCGGCGCACCGACATGCCTGAGAACCTCTGGATCAAGGATCCCGAGACCGGCGAGATGGTCTTCCACAAGGACCTGGAGCAGAACCAGTTCGTCATCCCATCCTCCGGCCATCACATGAAGATCTCGGCCAAGGAGCGGCTGAGATTCTTCATGGACGACGGGAAGTACGAGACGCTCGACAATCCCAAGGTGGTGCAGGACCCGCTGAAATTTCGTGACGAGAAGCGCTACACCGACAGGCTGAAGGACGCGAAGGCCAAGACCGGGCTGGAGGACGCCATCATCAATGCGGTGGGCACTGTCGAAGGCCTGCCGGTGGTGGTGACCGTGCAGGACTTCGCCTTCATGGGCGGCTCGCTCGGCATGGCCGCCGGCGATGCCATCGTTCGTGGCTTCGAGGTCGCAGTGCAACGCAAGCGGCCGCTGATCCTGTTCGCAGCGTCTGGCGGCGCCCGCATGCAGGAAGGCATCCTGTCGCTCATGCAATTGCCGAGAACCACGGTCGGGGTCGATCGGCTGAAGGAAGCCGGTCTTCCCTATATCGTCGTTTTGACCAACCCGACCACCGGCGGCGTCACCGCCTCCTACGCCATGCTGGGCGACGTGCACATCGCCGAGCCCGGCGCGCTGATCGGCTTTGCCGGGCCGCGCGTCATCGAGCAGACCATCCGGGAAAAGCTGCCCGACGGCTTCCAGCGCTCCGAGTATTTGATGGAGCACGGCATGGTCGACATGGTGGTGTCGCGGCTGGAGATGCGCCAGACGATCGCCCGGCTCCTGAAGATGCTGCTGAAGCTGCCGGAAGAAGAAAAGCCGCTGGAGCCGGAAATCCTGCCGCCGGTGGCGATCCCGGCGGAAGCGCGCCCGCAAGCCTGACGCGACATCCGTCGTCGCGAACCGCGATTGCGCGCCACCTGCGGCGCGCCTAGGATTCTCCCATGACCACGCTTGCCGCCGACCGCGAAATCGAAAGGCTGATGTCGCTTCATCCGAAGGGCTTCGATCTTTCGCTCGACCGGATTTCGCGGCTGCTGGAGCGGCTGGGCAATCCGCAGGATCATCTGCCGCCGGTCATCCATATCGCCGGCACCAACGGCAAGGGCTCCTGCGCCGCTTTTTCGCGGGCGCTGCTCGAAGCGGCCGGTCACCGCGTCCATGTCCACACATCGCCACATCTGGTGAATTGGCACGAGCGCTACCGGCTGGCCGCCGACGGCGGCGGCAGGCTGGTCGAGGACAAAGTCTTCGCCGACGCCATCGCCCGCGCCGCCAAGGCCAATGAAGGCCAGAAGATTACCGTCTTCGAAATCCTCACCGCCGTCACCTTCCTGCTGTTTTCCGAACATCCGGCAGATGCCGTCATCATCGAGGTCGGCCTCGGTGGCCGCTTCGATGCCACCAATGTCATCACCGAGCCGGCGGTGTCGGTGATCATGCCGGTCTCGCTCGACCACGAATCCTTTCTCGGCGACCGTGTCGAACTGATCGCAGCCGAAAAAGCCGGCATCATCAAGAGCGGTTGCCCGGTGGTCATCGGCGCCCAGGAAAGCGAAACGGCGCTTCAGGTGCTTGTCGAAACCGCCGAGCGGCTCGACTGTCCCGCGTTCGTCTATGGCCAGGATTTCCTCGCCTTCGAGGAAAACGGCCGGATGGTCTATCAGGACGAAGACGGGCTGATGGACCTGTCGCCGCCGCGGCTGCCAGGGCGCCATCAGTTCGCCAATGCGGCGGCGGCGATTGCGGCGGTCAAGGCGGCGGGCTTCGAGATCAGCCATCGCATCGCCGACAAGGCGATGGCCAATGTCACCTGGCCGGGGCGGATGCAGAAATTGCCGCAAGGCAGGCTGACGGAACTGGCGCCGAAGGGCGCCGACATCTGGCTCGACGGCGGCCACAATCCGGGCGCCGGCGTGGTCGTCGCCGAAGCACTTGCCGAGCAGGAGGAAAAGAACCCGCGGCCGCTGTTCCTGATTTCCGGCATGATCAACACCAAGGACCAAAGCGGTTATTTCCGCGCCTTCAAGGGTCTGGCGCGGCATGTCTACACGGTACCGGTGAGCCTCAGCGAGGCCAGTGTGCCGAATGACGAACTGGCGATCCGCGCCGTCGAGGCCGGCCTGTCGGCCGAACCGGTCAGCTCCGTCGCCAATGCGCTGATGCTGCTACGCGACACGTGGGACGGACCGCCACCGCGCATCCTGATCAGCGGCTCGCTCTATCTGGCCGGCGCGGTGCTGGCCGAAAACGGCACGCCGCCGGTTTGAGGCTGTTCACCAGGCCCCGATGGCGCCGGACTTCGTAGGACCACCACCGCACGGAGCCAGTCATGATCAAGGTAAAGCAGCTCGCTCACGTTTGCATCTTCGCGGATGACCTCGAAGCGACGCGAAGCTTCTATCGGGACGTCCTCGGCATGGACACCCAGTTCAACTTCCTGCGCGACGGCAAGATTCTGGGTTTCTACCTCAATTGCGGCAGCCGCAGCCACGTCGAGGTGTTCCAGAAAGGCGAGGCCAGCTATAGCGACTTGAACCAGATCAACCACTTCTGCCTCGAAGTGGAAAACATCGACGCCGCGATCGCCCACATAAGATCGAAAGGCGTTGATGTCACGTCAAAGAAGCACGCGTGCGATGATACCTACCAGGCCTGGATACGCGATCCCAACGGCGTGAAGATAGAACTGTTTGAATATACTGGGAAAAGTGCGCAATTCGTCGGAGGCGATCGTGTCGCGGATTGGTGATCGCGCCTCCAGCCCGAGACGGCCTTGGGATTACTTCAGCTCGATCTCGATGAAGGCATACTCGCCCTCATTGGCATTGATGACGTCATGCTCCACGCCCTGCTTGCGGAAATAGGGCGCCCCCTTCTTCATTTCGGCAAAGGATTCGCCGTCCTTGGTCAGGAGCTTGAGCTTGCCGTCCATCAGCGGCACGATGACATAATCATGGCCATGACGGTGCCAGCCGGTGTTGTCGCCTGGGGCGAAGCGGTATTCGGTGACGATGACGCGCTCATTGTCGATGAAGACGGTGGCCTTGGCGGATCCGGTCATGTCGTTCTCCTGCTTTAAGCCAGACAAGAACATGAGCCGGCAAGTGGCGAGTGCCAGATCGGCAGATCGGTGACGCCAACAAAAAGCCCGGCGCGAGAGCCGGGCTTGTCTGCGAAATTTCTGCCGGATCAGGCGAGATTGCCGTTGATCCAGTGCGACAGCGCCGTCTTCGGCGCGGCGCCGACCTTCATGTCGGCCATTTCGCCGCCCTTGAAGATCATCAGCGTCGGGATCGAGCGCACGCCGAACTGTGCGGCCAGCTCCGGATTCTCGTCAATGTTGAGCTTGGCGATCTTCACCTTGCTGCCGAGTTCAATGGCGATGTCTTCCAGCGCCGGCGCGATCATCTTGCAGGGGCCGCACCATTCCGCCCAGAAATCGACGACGACCGGCTCCTTGGCGTCAAGTACATCGGTCTGGAAATTGCTCTTGTCGACCTTGACGGTGGCCATGCGAAAATCCTTTCGAGAGTTATTGTCGTACCAAATGTGGTGGTGATCGCGCCCTTCTTCAAGCAACTGTTGTGTCACGCTCCCGTGAGTCGGGCAAGAGCGTCGTCCATGACCGCCGGCGGCAGCTCGATCAATCGTGGCGCTTCAGTGAACAGCAGCGCCGCAGAGACTTCATGTCCGGGGTAAAGCGGCTGGAGCAGCGCGCGGTAGAGCGCGAGCTGCAGGATATAGGCCGGTGGAACGTCCGCCAGGGTTGCAGGCGCCGGCCGGTTGGTCTTGTAGTCGACGATCGACACCTTGCCTGATGTGACCGCCAGCCGGTCGATCTTGCCGGAGATCGAGCGCAGCTTGCTCTTCACCTCCAGGCTGCCCATGACCGCGACTTCAGCGCGTGAACTCGGCGCAAACAGCTGATCGAAACGGCTGTCGGCAAGGATCGCCGCCACCGAGGCCAAGGCCTTGTCGCGCTCGGTTTCAGGCCACTGCGCCCCGGCGCGCTTGAGGTAGCGTTCCGCGGCCTCCCGCCGTTCGGCCTCGGCAATGCCCGGCAACATCTGCAGCAATTTGTGCAGCGCCAGCCCTCGCATCACTGCAAAGCCAGGCTCCGCCTCGGTGTCCAGCACCGGCGAGCCGGTGTCGATCACGGCTTGCTTGGCCTCGTCGATCAGCGCCGAGGCGCCGGACGGCGACAGCGGCCGCGGCAGGTCCTCGAAGGGCGGCAAGGGCTGGAACAGGCTCTTCGGCAATGGGTCGAACTGGTGCGCCTGCCGCGCCTCTTCGGCGGCCGCCTGTGCGACCGGCGGCAATTTTGTCGCGTGAAAGCGATGCACGGTCTCGCCGGTGGCGGGGTGCTGCCGCTCGATGCTTTCGGGGGCGCCGACCAGCGCGCGGCTGACGATCGAATGCCAGGTGCCGGCATTCGGCGCCCGCTTACCGTGATAGCCGCAGACGATCAGCCGGTCCTCGGCGCGGGTCATGCCGACATAGAGCAGCCGGCGGTATTCGTCGTCGGCCAGCTCGCGAGCGCGGACCGAAGCGGCCCGCGAAAATCCATTGGCGACATCGCTGGCCGAACGCCAGAGATAGCCCTTGCCGTCCCAATGGTCGCCCGAGCCGTCGAACGGCATCAGTCGCGGCAGATGCTGATCGCTGAACGGTGCCGAGCCACCATCGACCAGGAACACGACAGGCGCCTCCAGGCCCTTGGCGGCATGCACGGTCATGACGCGAACCTCGTCGCGGGTCTGGTCCATTTCGCGCTTGATCTCGGGGCCGGCATTTTCCAGCGTCGAAAGGAAGGATTCCAGCCCCGGCAGGCCGGTCCGCTCCTCGGCCAGGCAAAAGCTCAAGAACTCGTCGAGGATATCGCCGGCCTCCGGCCCCAACCGGGCGATCATTTTCTTGCGCAAGCCGTCGCGGGCGAGAGCCCCGGCATAGAACTCGAACACCGGCCTGAATGCGGCTTCATCGGACCATGTGTCGAGCTGGGCAGCGATTGCGGCCAACGCAGCGCTTTCGCTGGCATGCTGCCTGAGCGAGGCGATCAACGAAAGGCCGGTCGGCCGCTCGCCCGCAAGCGCGAAAAGCGTCTCTTCCGAAACATCGAAAATCGGGCTGCGCAGCACGGCTGCAAGCGACAGATCGTCCTCAGGCTGGACGAGGAAGTGACCGAGCGCGATCAGGTCCTTCACCGCGATGTGGCCGGGCAGGCTGAGCCGGTCGGCGCCGGCGACCGGGATGTCGCGGCGCTTCAGCGCGCGCGTCAGCGCATGGACGAAACGATCGCGCTTGCGCACCAGCACCAGCACGTCGCCTGGCCGAAGCTTCTTGCCGCGGCCTTCGATGATCTCGCCGGCGCCGATCCAGCCGGCAATGGTTGCCGCCACGTTTTCGGCAACACGCACCGCCGGCGCATGGGCGTGGTCGACGGCTTGGGTCCAGTCGTCGGGTTCGTCGACGACATCGGCGCCGATCGACGGCCAGACCTCGACATAGCCCGGCGCATCGCTGCGGATTGCCTTGTGGGTCAGCGGGTCGGGATCGTGGCTGATGCCGCGCCGCACGACCGGGTCGGCAAAGACACGGTCCACCGCCGCAAGCACGTCCTCGGTCGAGCGGAAGGACCAGGTCAGCTTGAGGTCGGCGAAGGCGGCGTTGGCGTCGCGCACCTTTCCGGAAAACAGCAGCCTTGAGTCGGCGAAGGAGTCGGGCGCCGCTCCTTGAAAGGAATAGATCGACTGTTTTTCGTCGCCGACGGCAAAGACCGTGCGGTGGACCGTGTCGCGCGCGCCGAGCCCGGCAAAGAATTCCTCGGCCAGCCGCTTCACTACCTCCCACTGGTCGGGACTGGTGTCCTGCGCCTCGTCGAGGAGGATGTGGTCGATGCCCTGATCGAGCTTGTATTGCACCCATGGACCAGCGTCGGGCCGCGCCAGGAGATTGACCGTCCGGGTGATGAGGTCGTTGAAGTCGAGAAAGCCGCGGGCACGCTTCAAGTGCTCGTAGCGGGCGATCAGCCAGTCGGCGATAGTCAGCGCGGCACGTGTGCCCTCCAGCATCCTGAACAAGGCCAGCCGGTCGGAGATTTCGAGGATGGCATCGGCCGCTAAGAGATAGCGCTCGGCAAGATCCGGCAACCGGTCGAGCAACGCCTTCTTGAAGGTCTTTGCCGGCTCATAAGGCTCGCCATCCGCTCGCAGGAAGGCTTTTGCTAGCAATTGCAGCCGGCGAACCGGATCGTCCTCGGCGAAAGCAATATGGGCGTAGGGCAGCAAATTGTTCAGCACGATGCGGGCATCGGCGGCTTCGGCAGCGCGGGCAAAGGTGATGAAATAGTCCGGCAGGAAGCCCGGCAGCGGCCAGACGGACGCCGCCAGGCCTTCGGCGGTCTGGCCGGTGCGAAACTTGAACTCGTCGAACAGCGCCCGGAAGCCATCACCGCCTGCCGCGCTGATGAAGGCGCGCAAACCGTCACGCTTGCGCACGATCTCGGCCAGCAGCGCGTCGAGCCCGTGTTCGCCGCCGCGTTCCAAAATGGTGGCGAAAGCCTCGGCCAGTCCCGCATCCCCGGCGGCCGTGCCCGAGATCATGTCGCGGCGGGCGGTGGCGAAGAGCGACGCCTCCATCTGCGGATCGAGCATTTCGAAATGAGCCGGTATGTTGGCTTCCAGCGGAAACTGGTGCAGCAGGGATTCGCAAAATGCGTGGATGGTCTGGATCTTCAGCCCGCCCGGTGTCTCGAGCGCCTCGGCGAACAGCCGGCGGGCGCGGCGCATGGTTTCGCGATCGGGCTGGCTACCGTCCAGCGCTTCTATCCTTGTCGCCAGTTCCGCGTCGCCAAGCGCCGTCCATTCCGACAGCGTCGAAAACACCCGGTTCGACATATTGGCGGCGGCGGCGCGGGTATAGGTCAGGCACAGGATCTTCGACGGATCGGTGCCACGCAGCAGAAGACGGATGACGCGCCGTGCCAGCACATGGGTCTTGCCCGATCCGGCATTGGCCGACACCCAGGCGGAATTCTGCGGGTCGGAGGCGCTTGCCTGGCTGGCGGCGGTATCGGTCGGGATGGGATAGGCCTTCTTCATGCCTCCCCTCCCTCGTCGTCGGCGTCGCCGCCGGCAGACCATTCGAGCACGCGGGCGAGGTGGTCGTAGTCGCCATCGGTCTCGCCCTCGCGGAACGGCAGCGCGCGCGACAGATAGCCGGTCGCCGGGTCGGCATAGTGGATCAGCAGTTTTTCGAGCCGCGCCCAGGCCTCCTCGGCGAGATCGGCGGCGGTTCGCGGCTTGCGGTTGTATTCGAGGATGGATTCTTCGAACACCTCGCCATTCGGCTTCAGCCTGATGAAGGCCAGCTGCGACGGCTCGCGCGCGCCAAGCCCCTTGAAGGCGCCGCGCCTGAGCAGCGCGCCTTCGAGCGCCAGCTGCGGCGAAAGCAACGTGTGGGCTTGCGCCTTGGACGGCGAGGAGCCGGTCTTGTAGTCCAGGATGTCGGCCATGCCGCCGGCCAGGAGATCGACACGATCGGCATAGCCGGACAGCGTCACCCCGGACTGGCCGACGCCGGTCTTCTCGGCGCGTTCCTCCGCATGGCGCCGTGTCACGGCGAGGGCGCGGCCACGCTCCCACTCGATGATGCCGGCGGCGAGCTTTTCGAAGCGCGGCCACCACACCGCCTCGACATCGGGAGGAAGGGCCGCCTCGGCAATGCATGCGCGGCCGGCGGCGATGAGGCCGTCCAGCGCCTCCGGCACAAGCGGATCGGCCACGGTCCGCGAGAAGAGATGCAGGATGGCGTGAAACAGCGTGCCGCGTTCGGCAGCGCCCGGATCGCGGATGACCGGATCAAGCGGCATCAGCCCGAGGATCCTCCTGGCGTACACCGCGTAAGGGTCGCGGCGCAGCGTCTCGATCTCGGTGACGGAGAAATGCTGCGGCCGCACAGCCAGCGGTGGCTTCGGCTGCGGTCGCGGCGCGAAGTCTCTTTTTTCGCCGGCATCGAGCGCACGGGCCCAGGACAAGACTTCATCGCCACGCCGGCGAAGCGCCGCCGCATGGTCCTTGCCGATGAAGGTCAGGAGGCGTTGCAGCCAGCGCGACGGCACCGCCGGCGCGTCGCCCGAGCGCGCGGAGCGCGCCAGCACCACTTTCTTCGCCCCCATCGCCATCTGGAAGTCATGGGCGGCCAGGCCGATGCGCCGTTCGGGCGGTTCGAGATCGATGCCGGTCTTCATCAGCCGCGACATGAAGCGGTCGCTTTCCGGCTTGCGCGGCCACACGCCTTCGTTGAGCCCGCCAATGACCAGCATGTCGACGTTCTGCAACCGGGCTTCCAGCGCACCCCAGATGGCGATGTTCCTGTCGGTCCCTTGTGCCGGCTTGACTGTCTCGGGCGCGATCAGCGCCTCCATCACGTCGGGCCATTCGTCGGCCGCGAAGGAGAACGACGCTGAGGCGGCGACCAGGCCGCGCAAGAGTTCGGCGAGTTTTTCGCCGGCGTCGCCGGCATAGAGTTCGCTCAGGCTGCCATCCGCTGTGCGGCCCAGACTTTCGAGCGCGATGACGCTGGCCCGGGTCAATTCGGCAAGATCGGCTTCGGCTCGACTGCGAAAGGCGGTCAGCGGCGCCAGCGCAGCGGCAAGGCGAACGAGCAATTCGCGGGCGCGCTCGATTTTTCGCACAGTCAGGCGGGAAAACCAGAACGGTGGGCGGGTGCTGCCCAGGCCGGTGAGGCGGGCCTCGAAGAGCTCCGGCAGCGAGGCGATGTCGGGGCGGCCGGTGCCGCCGCGCAGCGCCACCAGTTCGATGATCTCCGCCGCATGACGGACGCTTGTGCGTTCCAGACCGAGGCCAAGCAGCGGGTGCTTGAGCAGCGACAGCAGGGCCACGGGATCGCCGGGGCGGAACGCGGCCTGAAGCGCCAGCCTGAGCAGGCCGGCGGCTGGCGTGTTGATGAGCGGCGTGCCGCCCGAATCGTCGGCGACGACACCAAACCGCAACAGCTCGACTGAGACGCGCCGCGCCAGGGCGCGGTCGCCGGTGACGAGTGCGGCGCGCTGGCCGGGCTGTTCGACGGCACGTTTGAGCGCGACTGCGATCGCCACCGCTTCGTCGCGTTCGCTGGCGGCTTCGAGAAGCGTCACGTCGGCGAAGGCCTCGGTGATATCGCCGGCCGTAAAGCGCGCGCGCGTCTCGGCCCACAGCTCGGTGGTCTCCGCCGGCCGCAGCGCCTCGCCGACAAGTGCGGCGCGCAGCGCGAGCGGCCTTTCGGCAACGGCGATCTCCTCGACATCGTCGCGCAGCACGCCGATCTTGCCGATCAGCTTTGCCAGGCCGTATTGCGGATGGCCAAGCAAGGCCGGCCGCGCGCCGGGTGCGGCAATCGCCGCGAAGGCCGGCTCATCCAGCATCAGGTCGAGGCCGGGCAGCACGACCGCGCCGCTGGGCAAACCGGCGATCACCGCAAGCAGCTCGGCGGTGGCGGGGATGGACCCGGTGGAGCCGGCGGCGATCACCGGTCCGGCCGGAGGATTGCGCTTCAGCCGCGCCGCTTCCAGCCTTATCAGCGCATTGCGATGCGCGGCAGGGTTGGAGCGGTTGCGTTCTTCGAGGAGGTTCGGCCAGTTTTCGGTGACGATGCTCAGGAAGTCGAGCGTCACTTGCCACCAGCCGGCGAGATTGCCGGTTACCAGATCGGCGAGCCTGGTCCAATCCGTACCTTCCGTCTCGATCTCGTCCATCAGCCGGGCCAGGTCGCGCGCCAGCCAGATGGCGTCGGCGGCGGAGGCCGGCACGACGATCTCTTCGTCGAAAAGTGCCGCGACATGCGCCGGCAGGCGGCGTTTCCAGGCGCGGACCAGCGGCGCCAGCAGCAGCAGGCGCTCGATCGCGGCGATCGGCGGTGCGAGGTCGATCGCCGCCGATGCGTCGGCCTCGAATGCAGCTTCGTCCTCGTCGAACTCGCCGAGCGGACGGATGACCGGCAGGATCGCCGAGCGGCCACCCAGACGGTCGACGAAGACGCCGCGCAGCGCCCGCGCGGCACGGCGCGTCGGCACGTAGATGGTGGCGTCGGCCAGCGCCAGCGGGTCGCCGTCGAAGCGGAAACCGGGAACGAGCCGCCCTGACAGCAAGGCCTCGGCCAGCGTCGGCAGAAACGGCGCTCCGGGCGGGATCGAGAAAACGCGGCGGGAGCCGCTCATTTCAACTCGGTGAAGGCGCTGGTCAACTCGGTAAAGGCGTTGGGCGACTCAGCAAGAGCGGCGGCGACGGCCGCTTCCGCAAGCGGAATGGCGTCGGGCGTGCCGACCGTGATCCAATGGCCCTGCATCGCCATGCCGAACAGGCGCCCGGCAGCGATGGCCGCATCGAAATAGGCGTTGAGCGAGTGCGGACCGGCCGGCGCATCCTTGAAAAGCCTGGGATGGACGATCGCCGCACCGGCATAGATCAGGCCTGTCGGATCGCCTTTCGAACGCCGCAAGGCGCCGTCCGGCGCCATCAGGAAATCCGTGCCGCCGCTGTGTCCGGTTGCTGACTGGGGATCCGCGAGCATCAGCAGAATATCCATTTTCGCCGCGTCCCATGCAAGGGCGAGGCGGGCAAGGTTGGGCATCCCGCTGTCGATCCAGAAGGTGTCGGCGTTGACGATGTAAAAGGGAGCCCCTCCCAGTTCCGGCAAAGCATGGACGATACCGCCGGCGGAATCGAGCAGTTTTTCGCTTTCGTCGGAAATGACGACGCGCGGCACGCGGCGCGCGGCGACATGGGCGACGATCTGTTCGGGAAAATGATGGACGTTGACCATGGCCTTGTCGACGCCGGCGTGGGCCAGGCTGTCCAGGCTCCAGTCGAGCAATGTCTTGCCTGATATCTTGACCAGCGGTTTTGGCATTGTGTCGGTGATTGGCCGCATGCGCTTTCCCAGCCCGGCGGCAAGCACCATTGCGGCTTTGAGGCGTGTCGTCACAGCGGCCGTTCCTCCAGCAGGCCATGGGCGGTATAGAAATCCCGCAGGCTGGCCAGGCCGGGATGCGCCAGCGCTCGCCGGAGATAATCGCGAATACGCGGCAGGTGCTTCAGATAATAAGGCTTGCCGTCGCGCTTTTCGAGCCGGACGAAAATGCCGAGGATCTTCGAATTGCGCTGCGCCGCCATGATCGCATAGGTTTCGACGAATTCGTCTTCATTAAAAGCGCCGACCTTATGGCGCGCAGCGATGTAGGCGTCGAGCGTCCGCCGCTCGATCTCAGGCGAAACCGTGACGCGCGCATCCATGGCCAGCGAGACGAGATCATAGGCGGACGGGCCGATCAGCGCGTCCTGGACATCGACGATGCCGAGGCGATCGTGACCGGTACGCTCGCCGCGCCAGATGATGTTGGGCGAATGAAAGTCGCGCAGCATGAGTGTGTATTCGCGTCCCTCCAGCCGGTCGAGGACCGCATTCCATTCCCTGACATAGCCGGCGCGCAAGGCATCGCTTGCCGGGCCGCCTGATATCGCCGGCACATACCAGTCGACCAGCAATTCGGCTTCGATCATCATGGCGTCGCGGTCGAAAGGCGGCACGTCATGAAATACGCCGGGCGCGGCCTCGATGCGATCGGGCCATGGCTTGCCATGCATCATGGCAAGCAGTTCGGCCGCCGCCGCGTAGCGCGCGGCCACCGGCTCGCCGCGCTGGCCGAGAAATCCCTCCGAGCCGAGATGCTCGAGGAGAAGAAAGCCCTGGTCTAAATCCTGCGCGTGGATTTCCGGGGCGCTGACGCCACCGGCCCGCAATGCCCGATCGATGGCGACGAAGGCCGCGACGGATTGCGCGGTGTGGGCGATCACCGCATAGGGCTTGCCGTCGCGGACCGGCGGCCCGAGCACCAGTTTTGGCGAGTTCATCAACACGCGCGGCGGCAGGCCGGCCAGCGAGACGATCTCATAGGAGCGGGCCGAGGCGTCGCCGACAAAATAGCGTCTTTGCGCTTCGCCCCAGCCAGCTCTTTCTAGAAAATCGCGCATGGCCAGCGATCGCGCCGCGCGCTCGAAGGCAGCCCCTTGTCCCGACAATCTCGCCAGGCGGCCGTCGTCCTGATGAACCAGTTCGATCAGCACCGAAGTCTTTGGCAAATAGGCCTCCGCCCGTTCCGGCCATTCGACCAGGGCAGCGCCTTGCGCCAATGCCTCGTCGAAACCCAGTTCGTCCAGTTCGGACGCCGAGGACAGGCGATAGAGGTCGAAATGATGGACGGGAACGCGCGCCTCATAACTCTGGACGAGCGTGAAGGTCGGGCTCGGCACGTCGAGACCGGCATCGTCGGTCATTGCCCTGATCAGCGCCCGCGCCAAACTCGACTTGCCGGCGCCGAGATCGCCTCTGAGAGCCAGAACGTCGCCGGGGCGCAGCGACATGGCCAGATCCTCGCCCAGCCTTGCGGTCGCAGCCTCGTTGGCGAGAAAACGCTCCAGCACCATGCCTGCCATCGAGCGCGCTACTCGGCCGCCGCGCGGATGCCGGACGGCGCGTCGGGAAAGGCACAAATGACAGTGGTGCCCATGTCCTTGCCGGTCTCGATGCGGACATTGCCGCCATGCAGTTCGACAAAGCTCTTGACGATCGACAGGCCAAGGCCGGCGCCGCGCCGGCGGCCGCCATTGGTGCGCGGTTCGAAGCGACGGAACACCGAATCGAGCAGGTCCGGCGGCATGCCGGGACCATCGTCGTGAACGGAGAATTCCACGCCTTCGGCAAACGAGCGGCAGGCGAGTGTGATGGTGCTCGCCTCCGGAGCGTAGTTCGCGGCATTGCTCAGCAGATTGTAGAGTATCTGGCGGATGCGGATTTCGTCGCCGTGGAACGTCTTTGGCGCAGTGGCCGCGTCGATCTTGAGCCTGATCGCATGCTCCTCCAGGCGGTCGGAAACAAGCTCGGCGGCGGCGGCGATGGTCCGGTCGACGTGAACTTCGGAGATGTCGAGCTCCATGATGCCGGCATCCACGGTCGCCAGGTCGAGGATGTCGTTGACGATGGTGAGCAGGACCGAGGAAGAAGAGCTGACATGTTCGACATATTCGCGCTGCTTCTGGTTCAATGGCCCGGTCGAGGGCAGCGAAAGAAGCTCGGTGAAGCCGATGATGTTGGTCAGCGGCGAGCGCAATTCGTAGGAGACGTGCTGCACAAACTCGTTCTTGAGCTGATCGGATTTTTCCAGTGCCTCGTTCTTGTCCTTCAGCGCCCGCTCGACGTTGACGCTGTCGGTGACGTCGACGAAGGTCATCATCACTTGCCCGTTGGGCAGCGGGATCATCGCGTAGCGCAGCACCGTGCCGTTGTTCAGCTCGGTCTGGCCGTGGCGGTCGCGGCGCTCATCGTCGAAACCGGTGATGGCGGCAACGAACCCGCCCCAGGGGCTGTCGGCGGCGCCCCGGTCGCACAGGTCGCGGATCGTGGAGACGTGAACGTTGGGCTTGGCGGCGTCGGCGTCCAGTCCCCAAAGTGCAGCGAATGCCGGGTTCGACAATCTGAGCCTGCCGTCCGGGCCGAACACGGCCACGCCTTCGGCAAGATTATCGAGCGTCTCGCCCTGGACCCGCACCGCGGTCTGGTAGCGGCTCTCCAGGTCCATCTTCTCGGTCAGGTTCTCGAACACCCAGGTGACGCCGCCCTTGGGCTGCGGATTGGCGACGACGCGAATGGTCTTGCCGTCCGGCAAATGCCACCAATGTTCCTGCGACTCGACTGCGCGATAGGCGCCAAGCAGGCTTTCCTTCCAGCGCCGCCATTCGGGCTGCTCGGCGATCTTGCCTTCGCTGCGCAGCCGGTCGAGCAACAAAGCGTTGTCCGGAGCGCTGTGCAGGAAGCCACTGTCGAGGCCCCATAATTTCTGGAACGCCTGGTTGAAAAACCGCAGCTTTTCGTCGGTATCGAAAATCGCCACGGCGGTGTTGAGCTGATCGAGCGTGTCGGCATGGCTCCGCACGGTCCGCTCATATTCGCTACGGATGGTTTCGATGGCGCTGGTGTCGCAGGCAATACCCGCCGAGCCGTCCGCGCCGGCGAAGTCGGTCACGGCGAACATGCGGCGGTCGCCCTCGATCACGGTGGAAAGCGCCTGCTCGAAGACGGGATGCAATTTGTGCTGCGCAGCGATTGCTTCGCGCGCCTGGCCACCCAGGAATTCCTTCGCGTCGCGAACCGCAGCTTGGGCGTTTTCCGCCTCGACCGCCTTGGCATAAGCGCGGTTGACCCATTTCAGCCGCCCGTTCGCCGTGCGCAGCCATGCTGGCATGTTGAGTGCGTTGAGAAGGCCAAGCATGGTGTCATAGTCGGCGGCCAGACGCTGGTTCTCGATTCTCAGCCGGGCCTCGCTTCGCTGCGTTTCAGAAAGCGAGACGAAGCGCACAAGCACGTGTGCTGCGCTCTTGCGCCCGTGCACTTCGAGCGGCGCACCGGCCTGCGATTCGATGACGAGATCGAACGGCTTCGCCTTGTCCCGCAGTCCCGCCACGGCATTTTCGAGCGCCGCCGCCGAGCGCGGCATCAGCCAACGGCCGAAGGCGAGGAAGGCGGCACGGTCTTCCGGGGCGCCGCTTTCAACCGGCAATGTCCCGACGAGCTCGGGCTTCTTGTTATCCGAGGCCCATACGACGACGCGCTGGTCGCGCAGGTTCAGCAGCGCCTCGGAGCGCTGCAGCGCAGCGTTGACATCGGCCAAGCGGGCTCTGAGTTCGACATTCTGCGCCGAGGTGCGCGCCCGTTCCCGGATCAGGAAAATGGCCGAGACAAGTGCCGCGCCCATGACGCCGACAAACATGGCGAGCTGCATGACCTCGACCGTGCTGACCGACAGCCCGGCTTTGGAGGCAGCAGCGGGTCCGGCATGTGCCGAAACGCCAAGCAGCGGACCGACGAGCGCGGAAGAAGCAAGCAATTTTCCGGCGCGGGTGCCAGCGCGCCATAAGAGGCTTCCACCTCTGGCAGCGGAACCCGTGGTCACTGAATCGTTGTGGCCGCCGGAAACGGCCTGTCCCGCGCAAGGCGGGTAATCCCCCGGCATGTCCTGGTCCTCTTCGCCGCCTGAATGCAAGACCGCCCTGATGCGGGCGTCGGCCCTCGTCCCCGAACCCGCGAATCAGCACCATAGCGCTTGCGCGAATCGGCGTGAAGAATCAATCGGCGCAAAAATAAAGCCGGGCGAAAAGTCAATCGCCCGGCCTCAATATCTAGTGGTAATTTCAGCTGTGGTTAATAGCGGTAGTGTTCCGGCTTGAACGGCCCCTGCGGAGTCACGCCGATATAGGCGGCCTGTTCGCTGGACAGCTCGGTGAGCCGGGCGCCCAGCTTGTCGAGATGCAGGCGTGCGACCTTTTCATCGAGATGCTTCGGCAGGACATAGACCTGGTTCTGGTACTGGCCGGGCTTGGTGTACAGCTCGATCTGGGCCAGCACCTGGTTGGTGAAGGACGCCGACATGACGAAGCTCGGGTGGCCGGTGGCATTGCCGAGATTGAGCAGGCGGCCTTCCGACAAAAGGATCATCCGCTTGCCGTCCGGGAAGGTGATCATGTCGACCTGCGGCTTGATGTTGGTCCACTTCAGATTGCGCAGCGACGCCACCTGGATCTCGTTGTCGAAGTGGCCGATATTGCCGACGATCACCATGTCCTTCATCGCCCGCATGTGGTCGATGGTGACGACATCCTTGTTGCCGGTGGTGGTGATGATGATGTCGGCGGTCGGGGCGGCATCTTCGAGCGTGACGACTTCGAAGCCGTCCATCGCCGCCTGCAATGCACAGATCGGATCGACCTCGGTAACCTTGACGCGGGCGCCGGCGCCCTTGAGCGATGCCGAAGAGCCCTTGCCGACGTCGCCATAGCCGCAGACGACCGCAACCTTGCCGGCCATCATCGTGTCGGTGCCGCGACGAATGCCGTCGACCAGCGATTCCTTGCAGCCATATTTGTTGTCGAACTTCGACTTGGTCACGCTATCGTTGACGTTGATCGCCGGGAACGGCAGCAGGCCCTTCTTCTGTAACTGATAGAGCCGATTGACGCCGGTGGTGGTCTCTTCGGTGACGCCGCGGATCGCTTCCTTCTGCTTGGTGAAGAAACCGGGCGATGCCGCCATACGCTTCTTGATCTGAGCAAACAGGATTTCTTCCTCCTCGCTGCCCGGATCGGAGAGCACATCCTCGCCGGCTTCGGCGCGCGCGCCGATCAGGATGTACATGGTGGCGTCGCCGCCATCATCGAGGATCATATTGGAGGTGCCGCCATCGGCCCACTGGAAGATCTTGTCGGTGTAGACCCAGTAGTCCTCGAGCGTCTCGCCCTTGACCGCGAAGACCGGAATGCCGGCCTCGGCGATGGCCGCGGCAGCATGGTCCTGGGTCGAGAAGATGTTGCAGGAGGCCCAGCGGATATCGGCGCCGAGCGCCTTCAGCGTTTCGATCAGCACCGCCGTCTGGATGGTCATGTGCAGCGAGCCGGTGATGCGCGCGCCCTTGAGCGGCTGCGCCTTGCCGAACTCTTCGCGGCAGGCCATCAGGCCCGGCATTTCGGTTTCGGCGATCTCGATCTCCTTGCGGCCATAGCCGGCAAGCGAGATGTCGGCGACCACATAGTCATTGCTACCCGTCATGGCAGTGCTCCGATGTGAATTGTCTTCGGGTTGCGCCCGCGCCGGAAAGGCGTGGCGAAGGGCGCGAGTTGCCGGCCTGACTAGCAGATCGTCGGTCGGACGACAATGGGATATAAAGAAATCTTTATCCGTGCATGTCTTCGGAGACGCATCGGCGCGCAATCGATTTTCGGAAGCGCGAAGCGAAAATTCAAAGTGCTGGAGCGCCCCTTTGCGCGTCCAAAGGAGACGCTCCAAGCGTCAGGACTCCTCGCCGAAGCGGGAGGCGACCAGTTGCTCCAGCGCGTCGATCACCTGCTCGGCCTCCGGGCCGCTGGCGGTGACACGGATCGAGTAGCCGGGGCTTGCCGCCAGCATCATGAGGCCCATGATCGAGGTGCCGCCAACCGTGACGCCGTCCTTCTCGACCTGGACGGAGGCGTCGAAGCCGCTGGCGACCTGAACGAACTTTGCCGAGGCGCGGGCATGCAGGCCACGCTGGTTGACGATTGGAAATTCCCGGACGATGTCACCCTTCTTGGCCGGCAGGGCGTTCATTTGCTGCTCAGAAGCTGGCTGGCGACATTGATGTATTTGCGGCCGGCCGCCTGCGCCTCGTCCAGCGCTACGCTCATATTGTCGCCTTTGCGAATGCTGGACAGCTTGATCAGCATCGGCAGGTTCATGCCGGCAATGACCTCGGTCCGACCAGATTCCATCACCGAAATGGCGAGATTGGAGGGCGTGCCGCCGAACATGTCGGTCAAAACGATGACGCCCGCTCCTGTGTCGACACGGGCAACGGCGTCGATGATGTCGCTGCGGCGCTGCTCCATATCGTCATCGGCGCCGATCGCCACGGTCTCGAAACTGTCTTGTGGCCCGACGACATGTTCCACGGCATGGCGGAATTCGGCGGCCAGTTGACCGTGCGTTACAAGCACGAGTCCGATCATTCTTTGGTGGCTCCCGTCATCGCCGCTTCATAGGCGTTTCATGCTCGCCGGCCATTTCAGGCGGCGGGAGCGCTATCTTGTCGACGCGAGGCGCGTTGACAAGCCCAAAATTGCACAGGCCCAGGCCATTTTGACGCATTGCAGCAAAAATGTGAAATTGGATCATACGAAAGGCGCAATTAGCAACCGCGCCATCACGGCCGGCAAGGCCGCCGGAACATTGCGTTCGGCAAGATCAATACGCGGCACCGGACAGCCCGCTATGGGCTCGCTGACACCTTCCTGGAAGCGGGCCACCTCGCTTGCAGGCACCAACCGGACGCGAAGGTCAATTACACCGCCGGGCTCGAACGACAATGGCCGCGGGCCGAATCCGGGCACCTCGGCGAGGCCGGCGATGGGGCTGGGCACCCGGCAGACCAGCCGCCCCGCGTGATCGGCGGCGAGGAGCCTGTCGTCACCGATCAGCCGCGAAAACAATCCACGCTGGCGGCAATGATCAATGAGGGCGAGCGCCAGCGTCGTCTTGCCCGAGCCGGACGGTCCCGTGATGAGGACACCACGCTCGCCGATCAGGATTGCCGTGCCGTGAATGTTCTCAGCCTGCACAGTTGGATCAGGCATTATCTTGTCCCAAAAACCGGTCCCCATATTTAGCTGCGCGGACCTTCGGTTCGGGATCATGTTTTTGGTTTACGCATGACCTCGTCCGAAAACCGGTTCCCACTTTTCGGGATCATGCGCTAGCCTTCCGCCGGCAGTGTCACGACGAAGCGCGCGCCCTTGATCTCGCCGGGTTTGGTGCCCGGGATGTTCTCGGCGGTCAGCGTGCCGCCATGGGCTTCGACGATCTGCCTGCTGATCGACAGGCCAAGACCCGAGTTCTGGCCGAACGCCTCGCCGGCCGGTCGGTCGGTGTAGAAGCGTTCGAAGATGCGGTCGATGTTGTCGGCCCTTATACCGGGGCCATTGTCGTCGACCGTGATGATGTTGACCTTGCCGGCGCGCGCCAGCGATATGGCGATGTGGCCGCGCTCTTCAGGAACGAAGGAGCGGGCATTCTCGATCAGATTGGTGATGACCTGGCCGATCCTCAGATCATGGCCGGCGACGAAGTAGCCTTTGACGCCCTGCGGCAGTTTGGCGACCTTGAACTCGATGTCGACCGTCTTCTTGTTGCGCGTGGCCGTGCGCGAAACGTCGACCAGATCCGTGATGAATTTCTTGAGGTCCACGGTTCCTGCGTCTTCCCGCGCGAGCTCGGCATCAAGACGGGAGGCGTCGGAAATGTCGGTGATGAGACGGTCCAGCCGCCTGACATCGTGCTGGATGATCTCCATCAGCCGGCTGCGCGACGCGTCGTTCTTGGCCAGCGGCAGGGTCTCTACCGCGCTGCGTAGCGAGGTCAGCGGGTTCTTCAATTCGTGCGAGACGTCAGCCGCGAAACTTTCGATCGCCTCGATGCGGGCGTAGAGCGCATTGGTCATGTCGCGCACGGCGGTCGACAGATTGCCGATCTCGTCCTGCCGGTCGGAGAAATCAGGGATTTCCTCGCGGTTTTTGACGCCGCGCCGCACCCTGACCGCCGCCGCCGACAGCCGGCGCAGCGGATTGGCGATGGTCGAGGCGAGCAGCATCGACAGGATGGCGGTGACAAGGGCGGCGATGCCGAAGACGCGCAGGATCGCCTTGCGCTCGGCAGCAACGATCTTGTCGATGTCGCCGCCTTCCGTCGACAGCATCAGCACCCCGAGGACGGCGCGAAAGCGCTGGATCGGCACGGCGACCGAAACAATCTGCTCGCCCTGTTCGGAGATCCGCACGATGGTCGACGGGCTGCCGGTAAGCGCCTTGACCACCTCCGGAAATGCAGCGCCATTGCCGCCCGGCTGTTCACGGTAGACCGGCAGCGCGGTGTTGCGGAAGAAGTCGAAGACGAACTTCTGGATACGCTCCAGAAGGTCGGGCTCTTCCGCGTCGACCGGCGGCAGGTCGTAGCGAAGGATCTGACCGCGCGAATAGAGATGGCGGGAATCGAGCAGCAGATTGGCGTCGCGGTCATAGATCCGGGCGCGCGTCCGCGTCGGCGAAATCAAGCGCCTGAGCACCGGCGCGACGCGCTCCGGATTGATCGGAAAGTCCAGATTGTCGAGCTGATCGGAGCCGGGGCCCAGACTTTCGCCGGCCTGCAGTTCAAGCAGTTTTTCCGGATCGATGCTGATCGAATCGGTCTCGACCGTCGCCGATGCCGCGATCGCGCCGGCGATGATCTCGCCCTGGGTCATCAGGCTCTCGACGCGGGCATCGATCAGCCCGTCGCGAAACGTGTTGAGGTAGAGAATGCCGGTGACCAGGACGGCCAGGCCGGCGAGGTTGAGGAAGAGAATGCGCCGCGTCAGGCTGGAAAAGATATGGTGGCCGAGGAAGCGGCGCATCGGCACCGTGAGTCTCGACAGGAATGCGGGCAGAATCCGCGACGGGCGCCGGGCGCCCGTCCGTCTTACTCGCTCTACGTCCACTGCCATCGAATAGCAGCCCCCGCTCAGTCTTTAGTTTTGAGCATGTCGTTGTCCCAAAACCGGGACCACTTTTGGGCGACATGCATCAATTCATGCTTCGCGGAACCGATATCCGACTCCGTAAAGGGTTTCGATCATTTCGAAGTCATCATCAACGGCCTTGAACTTCTTGCGAAGCCGCTTGATGTGACTGTCGATGGTGCGGTCATCGACATAGACCTGCTCATCATAGGCCGAATCCATTAGCGCATCACGGCTTTTTACCACACCGGGGCGCTGGGCCAGAGAATGCAGGATCAGGAATTCGGTGACGGTAAGCGTCACCGGCTCGCCTTTCCAGGTGCAGGTGTGGCGCTCCTGGTCCATGACAAGCTGGCCGCGCTCGAGCGAACGGGCCTGCTGGTTGGGCGTCTTGGCCGACGCCTCGCGGGCGCTGGCACGGCGCAGCACGGCGCGAACCCGCTCGACCAGAAGACGCTGCGAGAAGGGTTTGCGGATGAAGTCGTCGGCGCCCATCTTGAGGCCGAAAAGCTCATCGATCTCGTCGTCCTTGGACGTCAGGAAGATCACCGGGAGGTCGGATTTCTGGCGCATCCGGCGCAGAAGCTCCATGCCGTCCATGCGCGGCATCTTGATGTCGAGGATGGCAAGATTCGGCGGGCGCGCCGCCAGACCTTCCAGCGCCGACGCACCATCCGTGTAGGTTTCGACGCGATACCCCTCCGATTCGAGGGCGATCGACACCGAAGTCAGAATGTTGCGGTCGTCGTCGACAAGCGCGATTGTTGCCATTTCAAGTGGCTCCCTCATGAGCTGTCCCTTCTTTGGTCGAGAAGGGGCTTTTGCAGGACAAATTAGGTACAAAATGTGGCACAGGCTTCGTCCGCTGTCACGAGCGGCATGGCGGCGGCCACAATCTCACCTCAACATGGATTGGACTGATAAAGACCGCCAATCCTTTGGGCAACCGCTCGATTTTTCGCACATATAAACGATTTAAACAACTTTCAAAATATTTAAATCGATTAATTATTTGATATCATTTGGCTTTTCTGGTTCTGACAGTTACAGTCTCCTTCGTGGGGCTCCGGAAATTCGCCGGCCAGGATGCTGCAAATCGAAGAAGGAACCCTCATGTCGGAAGCCGGCAAACGCAATCCCGCATGGGCGATCGATCGGATCGGCCTGAAGACCACTGGCGCGGTGCGCTATAATTTCGGCGAGGCCGTCCTCTACGAGGAAGCCATCCGCCGCGGCGAGGCCCGGCTCACCGCGCATGGCGCACTCGTCGCCGAGACCGGGCAGCACACCGGCCGCTCGCCCAAGGACAAATTCGTCGTGCGCGACGAGACCACCGGGCCGCATGTATGGTGGGACAACAACAAGGCGATTTCGCCGGCCCAATTCGACACGCTGCTCGGCGATTTTCGCACCCATGCGGCGGACAAGGATCTTTATGTGCAGGACCTGGTCGGCGGCGCCGATGAGGACTTGAAGCTGACGACCAGGGTCGTCACGGAGTTTGCCTGGCACTCCCTGTTCATCCGCAATCTGCTCATTCGCCCGGAAGCCGCCGAGCTCGAACATTTTGTACCTGACATGACGATCATCGACCTGCCGTCGTTCCGCGCCGATCCCGCCCGCCACGGCACCCGCACCGGAACGGTGATCGCCGTCGATCTCTCGCGCATGATCGTGCTGATCGGCGGCACCTCCTATGCCGGCGAAATGAAGAAGTCGGTGTTCACGGTGCTCAACTATCTGTTGCCGACCAAAGGCGTGATGCCGATGCATTGTTCGGCCAATGAAGGCGTCGGCGGAGACGCGGCCATTTTCTTCGGCCTCTCGGGAACCGGCAAGACGACGCTGTCGGCCGATCCGTCGCGCACGCTGGTCGGCGACGACGAGCACGGCTGGGGTCCGCATGGTATCTTCAACTTCGAGGGCGGCTGCTATGCCAAGACGATAAAGCTCTCGGCCGAAGCCGAGCCGGAGATCTTCGCCACCACCCAACGCTTCGGCACGGTGCTGGAGAATGTGGTGCTCGACGCGGGCCGCGTACCGGATTTCGACGACGGCAGTCTCACTGAAAACACGCGCTGCGCCTATCCGCTCCACTTCATTCCCAACGCCAGCAAGACAGGCCGCGCCGGTCACCCGAAAAACATCATCATGCTGACCGCCGACGCATTCGGCGTGATGCCGCCGATCGCACGGCTGACCCCGGCGCAGGCGATGTATCATTTCCTCTCCGGCTATACCGCCAAGGTGGCAGGGACCGAAAAGGGGGTCACGGAACCCGAAGCGACGTTTTCGACCTGTTTCGGCGCACCGTTCATGCCGCGCCATCCGTCGGAATACGGCAATCTGCTGCGCGAGCTGATCGCCCATCACGGCGTCGATTGCTGGCTGGTCAACACCGGCTGGACCGGCGGCGCCTATGGCACCGGCAAGCGGATGCCGATCAAGGCGACGCGGGCGCTGCTTGCCGCGGCACTCGACGGCTCGCTGAAGACGGCCGACTACCGCACCGACGCCAATTTCGGTTTCGAAGTGCCGGTGGCGGTTGCGGGCGTCGACCGCGCCATTCTCGATCCGAGATCGACCTGGGCCGATACCTCAGCCTACGACCTGCAGGCCGCGAGGCTGGTCGGCATGTTCGCCATCAATTTCGAAAAGTTCGAACCTCATGTCGATGCCGTTGTGCTCGGCGCCGCGCCGCGCATGCGTGAAGCCGCGGAATAATCGCCGGCTGGATATCTGCCCCTCAAGGCCTGACCCGGGGATCGGAAAGACCCGACCCGGGGATCAGGAAGGCCCGACCCCGGGGATCGGGCCTTTTCTTTTTTCGCCCGCCGCGCCATGACTGCGGCATGAACGCCGACGACAAGATCATCATTGCCGACGATGCGGTGATCCATCCGGATGACCTGCACGAGGACTTCATCCGCTCGTCCGGCCCTGGCGGCCAGAACGTCAACAAGGTGGCGACGGCGGTGCAATTGCGCTTCGATGCGGCGAATGCACCGGGCCTGTCGGAGCGCGTCCGCGAGCGAACCATAAAGCTGGCCGGCCAACGCGCCACCAAGGACGGCGTCATTGTCATCGAGGCCGGACGCTTCCGTACGCAAGAGCAGAACCGGGCGGACGCCCGGGCGCGGCTTGCGGAACTGGTCGCCAAGGCCGCCGAACCGCCACCGCCGCCGCGCAAGAAGACGAGGCCGTCGAAAGGCGCAGTCGAAAGGCGGCTGAAGACCAAGGCTGGGCGCGGCACAATCAAGAGACTGCGCGGCCGGGTGGACGACGATTAGAACGACGCGCGTCCACTTGGACGCTCAAAGCGCGCTCTAACATTTCGCACCTACCTATGGTGCATTCAGAAATCGATTCCGTTTTCGGGCCGATGCGATAGGCGCGACATCGATCGCACGGTCGCGACGGCTTCCAATTCAAGGTTGCAGGTGGCAAGTTCGGTAATCGCCACAGCAAGGAGACCACAGATGGGCATGTTTGATTTCGTCAAGGGCGTCGGCAAGAAGCTCGGCTTCGGCGACGATGAGCCGGAGCCGACTGCCGACAAGCTCAAGAAGGAACTCGATTCGCACGCGCTCGGCACCGACAATGTGGAAGTCGACGTCAAAGGCGATACGGCTGTCCTGAAAGGCGTTGTCAAAGATCAATCGATCTTCGAAAAGGCGGTCATCGCCGTCGGCAACACGCTCGGCGTGTCCAAGGTGCAGGCGGACGAATTGCAGGTCGCCGCACCCGAATCCGGCACGCCCGCTGCCCCGGCCAAGCAACCGACCTTCTACACGGTCAAGAAAGGCGACAATCTCTGGAAGATCGCCGAAAAGAGCTACGGCAAGGGTAAGGGTGCGAAGAACACGATCATTTTCGAGGCCAACAAGCCGATGCTGACCCACCCGGACAAGATCTATCCGGGGCAGGTCCTGCGCATACCGGATCTCGATCAGGCCTGATCAGATCGGGGCAGGCCTGATCAGATCGGCGACGGCCAATCGGCAACGGCGGCTTTCGGGTCGCCGTTTTCATTTGATGGTGGCATTCTGGTTCTCCAGACCAACGGATCAAGCGACAATGCTCGTTCTGCCCAAAGGCGTCCGCCACATGCCTGGCTATCTGTCCCGTGCGGTGCAGGAAGCGCTGGTCGAGGATGTGAGACGGATCGTGCAGGAGGCTCCTCTGTTCGTGCCGGCGATGCCGCGCACCGGCAAGGAGATGAGCGTGCGCATGACCAATTGCGGTTCGCTCGGCTGGGTCACCGACAAGGAGCGCGGATATCGCTACCAGCCGACGCACCCGGTGACCGGAGCGCCCTGGCCGCCGATCCCCGACGTGCTAATGGAGCTGTGGCGGGACGTGTCTGCCTATCCGCATCCACCGGAGGCTTGCCTGGTCAATTTCTATTCGCCCGACGCGAAAATGGGCCTTCATCAAGACCGCGACGAGATCGATTTCTCTGCGCCGGTCGTCTCCGTTTCACTGGGCGACGATTGCCTGTTTAGGGTCGGTCAGAGCACGCGCGAAGGCGGCACCAAATCGTTCAGGCTGAGAAGCGGCGATGTCGTCGTGCTTGGCGGCGAAGGCCGTCTCTGTTTTCACGGCGTCGACCGCATCTATCCATCGACCTCGGCACTCCTGAAGAACGGCGGGCGGATCAATCTGACGCTGCGACGGGTGACCTATCCTGGTTAGAGCGCGGACTTTGAAGTCGAGGCGTGTCGCCGCTCTATCTCTTTAAGCATCTTAAGCATCGGATTTTCCCAAGGCCGGCACCCGCTTCGGGTCACCGTCCAGGCCCGCCGCTGAACGGCCGGAAAAGATCCAGCGTTCGAGAACGACAAAGTTGACCGTCGGAATGAGAATGCAGGTGAGCAGTATCGGAATCGCGACCGGCAGGCCGAATTGCCCGACGAGGAGCATGGGAAGGAGATAGGCGATGGCAAGACCGAAACCGGTGAGCACGGCGAAACGCGGCGCTTCGAATTGATGCGAGCCAGCCGACATGAAGGTGAAGAACTTGTGGCCGAGATAGGAGAATATTGCCGCGACCGCATAGGCGGCGACGGAGGCGGTGGCCGGCGACAGGTATCTTGACCCGGCACTGGCGAAGAGGCTTGCGCAAAGCGCATAGAGGACTGTGGCCGCAAGTCCCACCGAGGCGAATTTGAGGAGCCGGCGCGGAGCAAGCGCGCCGCGCCAGGCGGAAATGTCAGGCCGGCGCAATGCAGGCATATGATCACCGGCTCCCGACAAATGCTCTGGAATGGCAAAACGAACGATAGCGGGCACTGACTAAAGCGCCGTTAACCGCTTCGTTACAGCTTCCTGAGCGCCACTTCCTCGACCAGATGATTGGCGCCCTTGCGCAGGATGAGATCGGCGCGGGCTCTCGTCGGCAGGATGTTCTCGCGCAAATTCTTCAGGTTGATGTTGGCCCACAGGCCTTCGGCGATGGCGCG
The DNA here is from genome assembly GCA_004020315.1 of Mesorhizobium sp. GTDB lineage: Bacteria > Pseudomonadota > Alphaproteobacteria > Rhizobiales > Rhizobiaceae > Mesorhizobium. Next base: position 187,265 of record SAQG01000003.1, on the reverse strand, counting down.
GGCCGCGCCTTGCGAAAGCTGCGAATAGCGGTGGAAGAAGGAGTCCGGATCGCGGAAAGCGGTCTCGCGCAGCCGCATGAAGCGGGCGATGTACCATTGATGAATCAGCTCCTCTTCGGCATCGATATAGATCGCAAAGTCGAAGAAATCCGACAGGAAAGGCACGATCTTGCCGTCCTTCGGCAGCTTGCCCGGCTGAAGCACGTTGATGCCTTCGAAGATCAATATGTCGGGCCGGTCGATGGTCTGGAACTCGCCGGGAACGACGTCGTAGGTCAGGTGCGAATAGACTGGCGCGCGGACATTGCGCTGCGCCGATTTGATGCCCGACAGGAAACGCAGCAATGCGCCGACATCGTAGCTGTCGGGAAAGCCCTTGCGCTCCATCAGATTGTTGCGGCGCAGGATTTCGTTGGGAAGCAGGAAGCCGTCGGTAGTGATCAGATCGACCTTGGGGCTCGACGGCCAGCGCGCCAGCAATTCCTTGAGCACGCGCGCCGTGGTCGATTTGCCGACCGCGACAGAGCCGGCAATGCCGATGATGAAGGGCGTTTTGACGACATCCACCGCGTTGAAGAAGGCCTGGCGCTGCCTGAACAGCAGTTGGCTCGCCTCGACATGCGCCGACAACAGCCGCGACAGCGAAAGGTAGATGCGCTTGACCTCTTCGAGGTCGACCGGATCGTTGAGCGAACGCAGGCGACGGATCTCGTCCTCGCCGAGCGTCATCGGCGTGTCGGCGCGGAACTGCGACCATTGTTCCGCCGAGAAAAAACGGAAGGGCGAATATTTCTCGGTGGGGGCGAGCTGGTCCATCGAGTTTCCTAACCTCCAGCGATCAGCCCCGGTCCTGCCGAGACGCCTTTTCGGCGATGCCCGAACGACCGGTGCGGCGTTCGAGTTCGGTCAGGACATCGGCAAGCGGAACGCCGGCAACACCCAGGACGACGAGCCAATGATAGATGAGATCGGCGCTTTCCGAAACGAGGGCTTGTCTGTCACCCCCAACGGCGGCGATCACTGTTTCGACCGCCTCTTCGCCGAACTTCTGCGCCGCCTTGTCCATGCCGCGCGCGAACAGCTTTGCCGTCCACGAATCCGGATCGTCGGAATGCACGCGTTCCCTGATGATTGTCTCCAGATCGGAGAGCGAAAACTCAGCCATGGCGCTATCTATCTGCTTGTTTAAGCATCATCTTTTCCGAAAACCGGTTCCCACTTTTCGCTCGGATCATGCTTAGAGCCGATCCCCCGGGGAGTCCAGTCGCATCGGCAGGCCGGCACGGGCCATGTGCGCCTTGGCTTCGGCAATGCTGTAAGTGCCGAAATGGAAGATCGATGCCGCCAGCACCGCGCCGGCATGGCCGTCGCGAATCCCCTCGACCATGTGATCGAGCGTGCCGACGCCGCCGGAGGCGATGACCGGCGCACGCACGGCGTCGGCCACCGCGCGGGTGAGCGCGATGTCGTAGCCAGCCTTGGTGCCGTCGCGGTCCATCGACGTCAGCAGGATCTCGCCGGCGCCGCGATCGACCATCTGTTGGGCGAATTCGACCGCGTCGATGCCGGTCTTCTCGCGGCCGCCATGGGTGAAAATCTCCCAGCGGTCGGCCTCGCCTTCGCCCGACACTTTCTTGGCGTCGATTGCGACGACGATGCACTGGTTGCCGAACTTGTCGGCCGCTTCGGCGACGAAATCGGGATTCTTCACCGCCGCCGTGTTGATCGACACCTTGTCGGCGCCGGCCAAAAGCAGCTTTCTTATGTCGGCCACCTGGCGCACGCCGCCGCCGACGGTCAGCGGCATGAAGCATCGTTCGGCGGTGCGGGCGACGATGTCGAAGATGGTCTCGCGATTTTCGGACGAGGCAGTGATGTCGAGGAAACAGAGCTCGTCGGCGCCGGCGGCATCATAGGCCCTTGCCGCCTCGACTGGATCGCCGGCATCGACCAGGTCGACGAAGTTGACGCCCTTGACGACGCGGCCATTCTTGACGTCGAGACAGGGGATGACGCGGGCTTTCAGCATCAGATCCTCTCAAGCGCGGCAAGAAAATCGCCAAGCAATTGCCCGACGACAGGCGGAACTTCGCCCTTGGCGTCAAAGGCAGGATCGTAGGCGGACAAGGTGATGCCGACGATCGGGATCGACTTGGCCAGCCCGCAAACCAGTTGCCGCAGCTGCTCCGGATTTGGACCTCCCGGCCGTGCATAGCGGTTCACTTGCAGCACATCCGGATCGTGAACGTCCAGATCAAGATGTAAATGTACTTGGGCCGCGCCGGCCGCCTTCAGCTTTCCGACATTGTCGAGTGCGTTGGTCCATTGGGTGCGAATAATCGGCGACGTCTCTAGGAGCCGCCTTTCATCGGGATCGAGGTCGCGCGCATCGACCAGCATGCACCGCGACGGGTCGATCGCCTTGAAGCCGGGAATCGCTGACGTCATTGGGCGCCAGCAGAGCCCCAGCGTCGTCGCCAGCGCCATGCCGTCGAGAAATCCGTAGGCGGACGTCTCTGGCGTGTTGAGATCGCCATGCTGATCGATCCAGATGATCGAATCCGCTGCGTCGCCAGCCACCGCACCGGCAGCGGTCAGGCAATTTCCGGCGAGCACGATGGGGAAACGCTCACCGTCTCGTGCCAGATCGACCTTGGTGGCGACTGCCCTGCAAACGGCGAAGCCCGTCGCGATTTCGCGTTTCTGGGCATCGCCGACCTCGCCGATGTCCTCGACGACGACATCGTGGCCGCGAAAGGCAAGTTCATCAACAAGGCCGCCGGCAATGATGGCGTCGGGGCCTTGACCAGAGCCGGCATGGTAAAGGCCGCTGTCATAGGGGGCGAGGATGATCGAGAGTTTCATCGCGCCCTCGCCTTCTCCGGGCCTGCCGCCAGGATCGCCAGTGCCTCGGCCGGATCGATGCGTCCGTCATAAAGTGCACGCCCGGAGATGGCGCCTTCGAGTTTTTGCGCATCGGGCATGGTCATGCGTACGATGTCGGCGATCGAGGCGAGCCCACCGGAGGCGATGACCGGGATAGAAACGGCGTCGGCGAGATCGATGGTGGCGTCCCAGTTGATGCCGGTCAGCACACCGTCGCGGTCGATGTCGGTGTAGATGATGGCGGCCACGCCGGCGCCCTCGAACTTCTTCGCCAGTTCGATGACGCCGAGACTAGAGGCCTCGGCCCAGCCCTCGACCGCCACCTTGCCGCCTTTGGCGTCGATGCCGACGGCGATCTTGCCCGGGAATGCCTTGCAAGCCTGCCTGACGAGATCGGGATCGCGCACGGCCACCGTGCCGAGAATGATGCGGGCAAGCCCGCGATCGAGCCAGTCCTCGATCTGCTCCAAGGTGCGGATGCCGCCGCCGAGCTGCACCGGGTTGTTCGTCGCCTTGAGGATGGCGCCGACCGCCGCGCTGTTGACGCTCTGGCCCTTGAAGGCGCCGTTGAGGTCGACGACGTGCAGCCATTCGAAGCCCTGCTCTTCGAAGGCGCGCGCCTGAGCGGCGGGATCGTCATTGTAGATGGTGGCGGTCGCCATGTCGCCATGCCTGAGGCGCACGCACTTGCCGTCCTTGAGATCGATGGCCGGGAACAGGATCACCGTTCAGGCGCCTTCAACAATGACGAAGTGACCGGTCGAGGCGGCAAGCCTGTACTTCAATGCCTCCCGGTATTCGGGCGACTCGTAGCACTCTATCGCCTTGTCGTAGGACTCGAACTCCACCAGGACGTGGCGGTTGCCTGTCGGCCCTTCCGGGTTCGCGTAACGCCCGGCACGCACGGGAAACTTCGCGCCATACTTCGCAAAGGCCGCCGCGTTCGCCTCGATATATTGCTTGTAGCCCTCGGGATCGCGGACATCGATCATCGCCATCCAGTAGCCTTTCTTGCTCATTGTCCTAGGGCCTCCAGCGCAGGAAATTGGTGATCAGCGCCAGGCCAAGCGCCTGGCTCTTTTCGGGATGGAATTGCGTGCCGGCGAGATTGTCGCGGGCAACAGTGGCCGTCACCGGACCACCATAATCGGCAATCGCCAGCACGTCCCCTGGCTTCTGCGCGTCCAGATGATAGGAATGGACGAAATAGGCGTGCAGTCCCTTGGCGCCGGTTGGAATGCCGGAAAACAGCGGATGCTTGCGCGTGAGCTCGATCGTGTTCCAGCCGATCTGCGGGATCTTCAGCGCAGGATCGGCCGGCGTGATCTCCTTGACGTCACCGGCGATCCAGCCAAAGCCTTTTGTAACAGTCTTTTCCAGGCCCCGCTCCGACATCAGCTGCATGCCGACGCAGATGCCGAGGAACGGCCGCCCCTTGACGATGGCGACCTCCTCGACCGCTTCCCACATGCCGACCACAGCGCGCAGCCCGGCCGCGCAATCGGCATAGGCGCCGACGCCGGGCAGGACGATGCGGTCGGCGGTTCTGACACGCTCGGCATCGGCGGTCAGGTCGATGGCGGCACCAATGCCGGCTTCGTGGGCGGCGCGTTCGAAGGCCTTGGTGGCCGAGCGCAGATTGCCCGAACCGTAATCGATGATCGCGACCCGCATGTCAGGGTCTTCCCGGCGTGTGGGTCAGTCCCAGTACCAAGCCTGTCTGCGCCGGCCGGGCATGGGCGGCGTCAGGAACGATGCGTTGCGCGGGCGCTTGCTCATCCGCATGCGCTTCGGCTTCCAGCACATAGCGCGTATCGGCATCGTCGAGACTGTCGGCATCGACGACGCCCCATTCATGCCAGCCACGACGGCGCAGTGCGGCAATCCGCAAGGCCTGACCCTCCAGCCCGACATAGAGCGCTACAAGCAGCGACAGCAGCGGGCCGGCCAGCCCAAGGCTCAGCCCTTCGGCGAGCATCGAAAGGAGAGCCATGGCGACAAACGCCAGTGCTGCCTCGATCCACAACCGGTGCCAGAGCAACCACAGCGGCGACACGAGGAAGCCGAGCCAGGAAAACCCATCCCGGACAAAGGTTACATCAGGCTTCTCGCCGCGGCCCGGCGGTTCCATCACGACATAGACGGCCATGGCCTATCCCTTCAGAGATCCCTTGGTGGAAGGAACCGCGTCTGGCTGGCGCGGGTCGCTTTCAAGCGCGAAACGCAGCGCACGCGCCACCGCCTTGAAGCAGGTCTCGGCGATGTGATGATTGTTGGCGCCGTAGTGGTTGGTGACATGCAGCGTGATGCCGGCATTCTGCGCCAGGGCCTGGAAGAATTCGCGCACCAGTTCGGTGTCGAACGTGCCGATCTTCGGTGATGAGAACGCAACGTTCCATATAAGGAAAGGACGACCGGAGACATCGATCGCCGCGCGCGTCAGCGTCTCGTCCATGGCGAGATCGACCGAGGCATAGCGCATGATGCCGCGCCGCTCACCCAGCGCCTTGGCCAGTGCCTGGCCGAGCGCGATGCCGGTGTCCTCGACCGTGTGGTGGTCGTCTATGTGCAGATCGCCCTTGGCCTTGACCGTCATGTCGATCAGCGAATGGCGCGACAGCTGGTCCAGCATGTGATCGAAGAAGCCGACGCCCGTCGAAATATCGGATTTTCCCGAGCCGTCGACCTGGACCGATACGGAGATGTCGGTTTCCTTGGTCTTGCGGCTTGCGTTGGCGGAACGGGGCGGCATGACCTCATCCTTGTCCAGAGTTCAGGCGTTCCAAGCCTCCACATGCTTGAAAACGAGAGCCTTCTAGCAGCATGATCCGGCGATTGCCAGTTGCCATGCCGGGGGATATCGAGCCTGGCCGATGACCGGTTTGCAATCATCGGACCTATGCATACATATGGTCGATCAAGTCACTCGTAACGCGCCAATCGCCTTTTCGGGACCGGTGCTGATCGGAGCAGAAGATGTCGAATGAACTGACCATGCACGCCACGACCATCGTGACGGTGCGCAAGGGCGGCAAGGTGGTGATTGCCGGCGACGGCCAGGTCAGTCTCGGCCAGACCATCATGAAGGGCAACGCCAAGAAGGTGCGCCGCATCGGCAAAAGCGGCAATGTCATTGCCGGTTTTGCCGGCGCCACCGCTGACGCCTTCACCCTTCTGGAGCGGCTGGAAGCCAAGCTCGAACAATATCCGGAGCAATTGACACGGGCCTGCGTCGAACTCGCCAAGGACTGGCGCACCGACCGCTATCTGCGCCGGCTGGAAGCGATGATGCTGGTTGCCGACAAGTCGGTCTCGCTGGCGCTGACCGGCACCGGCGACGTGCTCGAACCCGAACATGGCGTCATGGCCATAGGTTCGGGAGGCAATTACGCGCTGGCCGCGGCGCGCGCGCTGATGGACACCGACAAGGATGCCGAAGAAATCGCCCGTAAGGCCATGCAGATCGCATCCGACATTTGCGTCTACACCAACAACAACTTCGTCATCGAAACGCTCGATGCCGGCTGAGCGGGCCCTAGGCCATGATCCCGAAAAATGGAAGCCGGTTTTCGGAGAAGGTCATGGCCAAACAAGGAGATAGAGCCCCATCCCGGCTCAGTCGGGATGGATCAGGCTCTAGGTATGATTTTCGGCCGGTAACGGAGGCGGACCTGCCGATGATCGCGGCATGGCTGGCCGAGCCGCATGTCGCGGAGTGGTGGGACGATCCCGAAACGGAGATCGCCCAGATCCGCGAACACATCGACAGCATTTCCGTCGAACCGCTGATCATCGAGCTCGATGGCGAGCCGATCGGCTACATGCAGAGCTACGACCCGCATCTGGAGGACGGCCACCCCTATAGCGACCAGCCGTTCGGTACGCTCGGCATCGATCTGTCGATCGGCAGGCCTGAGCTTGTCGGACGCGGCCACGGCTCGGCAATTGTCCGCCAGTTCGTCGAACAGCTGTTCGAGGAAGGGGCGCCGCGTGTCATCATCGATCCGGATCCATCCAACGGACGAGCGATCCGCGCCTATGAAAAGGCTGGTTTCAGAGCTATCGGTCGAAGGCAATCGGAATATGGCGACGCCGTGCTGATGGCAATCGACGCCGAAGACGGCGATATCGAATAAGAGCGACGCCGAATAAGGCGCCGCCGAAGAGGGGCAGTAACAGCATGAGCACAACCGGCGCCGACAAGACCGTCTCGGCCTATGAAGACAGCTGGCGGATGGGGCTTCTGCTCGTCCTCGGCCTGATCATATTCCAGGCCGGAGCCCTTTACGGCATGGGCCGAACGCCGATCTGCACGTGCGGCTATGTCAAGCTGTGGCACGGCATCGTGCAGAGCTCGGAGAATTCCCAGCATATTTCCGACTGGTACACATTCTCGCACATCATTCACGGCTTCCTGTTCTATGCGCTGGCGTGGTTTCTGTTCCCGCGCTCGCCGATCGGGCTCAGGCTCGCATTTGCGGTCGCCATAGAGGGTGGCTGGGAACTTCTCGAGAACAGCCCACTGATTATCGAGCGCTATCGCGCCGGTACGATTTCGCTGGATTACTATGGCGACAGCATCATCAATTCGGTGGCGGACACGCTGGGGATGGTGCTGGGATTTGTGATGGCGCGCAGGCTTCCTATATGGGTGATCGTGACCCTCGCCCTCATCTTCGAATTCGGTGTCGGCTACATCATCAGGGACAATCTGACCCTCAACGTGATCATGCTGCTGCATCCGTTCGAGTCCATCCGGCAGTGGCAAAGTGGAATTTAGGATATGAGCACATTCTCGCCGCGCGAAATCGTTTCGGAACTCGATCGCTTCATCATCGGCCAGAAGGACGCCAAGCGCGCCGTAGCCATCGCCTTGCGCAACCGCTGGCGCCGCCAGCAGCTCGACGGCCAGATGCGTGAAGAGGTGATGCCGAAGAACATCCTGATGATCGGCCCGACCGGCGTTGGCAAGACCGAGATCTCGCGCCGCCTGGCACGCCTTGCCGGTGCGCCGTTCGTCAAGGTCGAAGCGACCAAGTTCACCGAGGTCGGCTATGTCGGCCGCGACGTCGAGCAGATCATCCGCGATCTGGTCGAAATCGCCATCGGCCTGGTGCGCGAGAAGATGCGCGAGGATGTCAAGGCGCGCGCCCATGTCAATGCCGAGGAACGCGTGCTGGAAGCGCTCGTCGGCAGGACGGCGAGCCCGGCCACGCGCGACAGTTTCCGCAAGAAGCTGCGCGACGGCGAGCTCGACAACAAGGAGATCGAGATCGAAGTGAGCGACACCGGCACTGGCGGCATGCCCGGCTTCGAGATTCCCGGCATGCCGGGCGCAAATATCGGCGTGTTGAACATCAACGACATGCTGTCGAAAGCGATGGGCGGCCAGAAGACCAAGACGCGCAAGACAACAGTAAAGGAATCCTACGCGCTGCTGGTCGGCGACGAATCCGACAAGCTGCTCGACCAGGATGAGGTGGTGCGCAGGGCGCTCGAATCGACAGAAAACGACGGCATCGTCTTCCTCGACGAGATCGACAAGATCGCTTCGCGCGAAGGCGGCATGGGCGCCGGTGTTTCGCGCGAAGGCGTGCAGCGCGACCTGCTGCCGCTTGTCGAAGGCACAACGGTCGCGACCAAATATGGACCGGTGAAAACGGACCACATCCTGTTCATTGCTTCGGGTGCGTTCCATGTTGCAAAGCCGTCGGACCTGCTGCCAGAACTGCAGGGCCGCCTGCCCATCCGGGTCGAGCTGCGGGCGCTGGAGAAGGACGATTTCGTCCGCATCCTCACCGAGACCGAGGCCAGCCTGATCAAGCAGTACATTGCGCTGATGAAAACCGAGGGCGTCGATCTCGTCTTCACTGACGACGCCATCGATTCGCTGGCCGGCATTGCGGTCGATCTCAACGCCAGCGTCGAGAACATCGGCGCCAGGCGGCTGCAAACGGTGATGGAGCGAGTGCTGGACGAGATCTCCTATGACGCGCCGGACCGCCACGGCACGTCGGTGACCGTCGACGCCGCCTATGTGGAGAAGCATGTCGGCGACCTGTCGAGAAACACCGATCTGTCGCGGTTCATCCTGTAGCAGGCGGTCTATCTACAAGATGGGCCGGGCGAGCCGGCATATTCTGAACGTGTGGCCAAATGGAAGCATCTGGCCAGCTTTTGCCTTGCCGGGCGAAGGGGCTCTCGACTCCCCTTCCAGCTTTACCTAGTTTGCCCGGCAACTACAGCGCCGCATCCGTTTGGACGTGCAAAAGGCGCTTTAACAGTTGGTTCTGTGCATGACCCCCGAAAATCGATTCCGGGGGTCATGCGCTGTTACAGGCGGCGGCGCATGAAAAAACTGATCCTCGTCATTCTCGGGCTGACGCTGGCGACAGCCATGTCCGCTGCCGAAGCGGCGACGATAGTGCCGCCGGGCAACAGTCATGCCGAGCAGCCCAACATACCGGGCGCCTCGAGCCGGCGCACCCAGGCCACCAACACCACCTTCCAGGCAAAATACCGCAAGGTCTATGCGCTGCTGCAGCACGACGCCGGTCTTCGCGGCAAGATCAGCCAAGCGGCGGCGACCTATGGCATCGACCCAATGCACATCGTCGGCGCCATCGTCGGCGAGCACACCTACAATGTCGATGCCTACGACCGGCTGCAGACCTATTACGTCAAGGCGATCTCCTATCTGTCGAGCAAGCTGTCCTTCGCCTATGAAGGCGAGGACATCACCGATTTCGTACAGCGGCCGCAATTCCAGGAATGCGCCGGCAAATCGGATAGTTACGCGCTCTGGGAATGCCGCGAGCAGGTGTGGAACCAGTCCTTTCGCGGCAAGACTGTCGGCGGCGAGAGCTTCCCGAACGACCGCTTCGGCGCCACTTTCTTCCAGCCCTATTATGCCGGCCAGACCTTTGGCCTTGGGCAGCTCAATCCGCTGACCGCGTTGCAGATGAGCGATCTCGTGCACCAGGTTTCCGGCCTGCCGAAGCTCGACGTCGGCGATCCGAACGCGGTCTACAAGACCATCATGGATCCGGACCTGACATTGGATTATGTCGCGGCGACGATCCGGAAATCGATCGATGCCTACCAGAGTATTGCCGGCTTCGACATATCGGGCAATCCCGGCATCACATCGACGCTCTACAATGTCGGCAATCCCGAACAGCGCGCCCATGCGCTGAAGGCCGAGAACGACAGGCGTCGCGCCGCGGGTGAACCGGAGAAGCTGCCCGAGGAAAATTACTACGGCTGGCTTGTCAACGACAAATTGCCGGAGCTGAGGGCGCTGTTTTAGTGGTGAATCCGACGCTTGGTACCTGACGACCACGGCCGTCGTGGGTGAGAGCCGCTACGAGCGCGCAAATGCGCCTACAAACGCTTCAACTGCGCACTGAGGCTTAGGTTTTGCGCTCCGCCTCAGAAGCGTTTCGTAAGCGCCTAAGTTGTCCGGGAGGGTTTCCTGTCGTCCGCTTGAAGGCGCGGCTGAAAGCGGCTTCGGAAGCATACCCCAGGCGCGTGGCGATGGCTGGGATCGTCAGGCTCGGGTCAAGGAGCAGGCGTTTTGCTTCGCGCATTCGGAATTCCAGTACATAGCGGGCCGGCGAAATCCCGAGAACAAGGGAAAAACGTTCGGCGAAGGTGGACCGCGACATGGCCGCGGTTCTCGCCAATCGGGCCAGAGACCAGCTTTCCCCCGGTGTGCTATGGATGCCGAGCAGGGCGCGGCCAAGTCCTTGATCGCGCAGCGCAGCGAGCCAGCCTCGGCGATGGTCGTCGCTATCCCTGGCCCAATCGCGAACAATGATGCTGATGGCCGCATCGGCCAGACGGGCCATTATTGTGGCCGAGCCTACGCTTTCTTCCGCCATCTCCGCCGCCATTACCTCCAGCAGCATGCCGAGTGACTGGGTGCGGTTTGGTCCTTCGCGAAGCACAAGTTTTGCTGGCATCGACCCAATCAGTCGATCGGCCAGCGGTTCCTCGAAATCCACGGTGCAGCAGAAAATGAGGGATCGGGCACCCCCGCCGCCGGTGTTGAGGGAATAGTTTGTGCCGGATATCTGTCTCGGGCCCAAGAGAGCGAGATCGGTCACCGCGCTATCAGGGTCGTCGGCGATGACATGTTTGGTGCCATGCGGCAGGAGCACGACATCGCCCTTGTCCAGCCGCTCCGGTTCAGACCCCTCGACAAGCACCCAGCAGGTGCCTTCGGCCACGAAATGGAAGCGAATTCCTTTTTGGAATTGCAGGCCGATGCCCCAAGGCCGCGTTACCTCGGCCCGACAGTAACTCGCTTCCGCCGGCCTGAGATCACGCAGGAACTGTCCAAGAAGGTCGACGACGGGGTCGGCAGAATTGGATGATCGAGCATGCATCTCGGACGCAATATCATTGTTCGTCCGGCGTTCCACAATAGGCTTCTTCCTTGCTACCAATAGATTCGTGGCAACGTGGCAACATTGAGGGGGGATGTCGGTGCTTTTTCCAAAGCTCGTGGCGGCGGTAGCCGCAGTTGTTATCCTGCCGTCTCAGACTTACGCCCTGGAGAACACATATCTGCCCGTTGAAAAGGTTCCCTACTATGAAGAAATGCCTGACCAGCCCCACCGGCTGGGGCCCTTATGGGGCAAGCGCGATGTGGGTCCGGCCGGAACGCTGTTGAAAGTGCCAGGAGGGTGGCAAGCACCCATACATGCACATACGGCAGACTATCAGGGCGTTGTCATTGAGGGCACCTGGAGCCACTGGGTGCCGGAAACAGGCGAGGGCCGAGGCATCGAGCTGCGCCCCGGATCCTATTGGACCCAGAAGGCAGACCAGATGCATGCCGATGCCTGCATGTCGGAAACGCAGTGCGTGATCCTTCTTATCAACACCGAGCCTTATTCCACTCTTTTCAAGAGCCGGTAGCGGACATGCAGCGTGACCTGGACGGGCAGAGGGTGGTTGTCGTCGGCGCGAGTTCGGGAATCGGCCGTGCCGTGGCTCGGGAGGCGGCTGCGCGCGGTGCGGAGGTGGTCATGATTTCCCGCTCCATGGAGAAGCTCCAACGCGCATCAGAAGGGATAGCGGGCCAGGTGCGGCTCCATGCAGCCGATATGCGCGACGCGGCTGGCGCTGCTAAGGCCTTCGCCGATTACGCTACAATTGACCACTTGGTCCTCACTGCGGTCGCCGACGAACTGGTGCGGGCAAAGCCGCTCGCCGATCTGACGCAAGAGGATGTCGAACGCAGCTTCGACAAGATGCGAGGTTACTTCACAGTCGTGCAGGCTGCAGCGCGCAGCCTTTCGCCCACTGGCTCCATCGTGATGATGTGCGGCGCGGCGGCGGTGCGCCCTCCGGCTGTGGGGTTCTCCCTTCTTGCCGCTGAAGGGGCCTCCATTCCGGGTTTCGGCAGGGCGCTTGCCAGGGAGCTTTCACCCGTTCGCGTGACCGTGATCATGGCAGGGCTCGTGGATACGCCCATCAACAGCGAACACCGTGAGCAAAGTGCCAAGTGGGCCGAAACCTCGCTGCCTGCTCGCCGCTTTGGACAGCCGGAAGACTTGGCTGATGCGATTATCTTCGCAATGCGCAATCCCTATACAACGGGTGGGACTCTGGTGGTGGATGGGGGCCTGCTGATTGCCTGACAAAGACGGCAGCGTGCTTTCCAACTCTTCTGAGACACTATGAGGCTTGGGCACGATTCCTTCGGGGCGCGCCGTCACGTCTTGCAAGAGTTCCGGGAACCGGCAGCGGTTCACGCCGCCAGCAACGACTTCAGCTTGACCGTTTGCGAACCGAGGGCCTCAGGCGCTGGCTTTGCCCGCCTTGCGATCAGCATCTCGGCCAGCCTTATGTCGCGAGCGACCGAATTGCCCGGACCGATGCCGCTCGCCGCCACCAGCCTGCCGTCCTGCGCCAAATGGAACAGGATGAAGGCGCCGTCGTCGAGGTCGCGGCGCACGACCTTGCTGCCCTCGTCCGACAGCCCTGATATCTGCAAGGTCAGGCCGTACTGATCCGACCAGAACCATGGCACCGCCGCGTGGGCCTCACCGGCGCCAAGCATGTTCCTGGCCGCAAGCGCGCCCTGCTCCTGCGCATTGCGCCAGGCTTCGAGCCGTACGCGCCGGCCGCCATAGATGGCGAGCGGAAACGAGCAGCAATCGCCGGCGGCGAAGATATCCGGGTCGCTGGTGCGAAGCTCGGCATCGACGGCGATGCCGTTGTCGATGGCCAGCCCCGCCTCCGCGGCAAGTCCGGTCACCGGCACGGCGCCGATGCCGATCACGGCAAGATCGGCGACAATCTCCTGTCCACCGTCAAGCGCAATGCGCACCTCGACGCCGTCGTTGGCGATCGCCGCGATGGCGTCGCCGCACAGGATTTTCACGCCTTCGGCTTCATGCGCCCGGTGGATGACCTGCGCGATCTCGGCCGGCACGCCGCGCATCAGAATGCGCGGCTGTACCTCGATGACGGTGACCGCGGCACCCAGCCTGCGCGCCGCCGCGGCGAGCTCGAGCCCGATGAAGCCGCCGCCAATGATGGCGACGCGATTGCCGGCGCTGAGATGGGCACGAATGACCAGCGCGTCGTTGAAGGTCCGGAGATAGACACAGCGCGCGCCAAGCCCCGGCATTGGCAACTTGCGCGGCACCGATCCGGTTGCCAGCAACAGCTTGTCGTAAGGCAGAGCCGAACCGTCCGACAGGCGCACGTCATGCGCGGCGCGGTCGATCGCCACCGCCTGAACCGAATGAATATGCCGGATCGATCTCTCGGCCAGGACCGCGTCACTGGCGATCGCCTTGATCTCGGGCGCATCGCTGGCCATCGCGTCTTTCGACAGCGGCGGCCGCTCATAAGGCAGATGCGGCTCGTCGCCGACCAGCGTCACCGGCCCGTCATAGCCGAGATCACGCAGCGCCAAGGCAGCCCGCCCGCCGCATTCGCCGGCACCGATGATGACCATCCCTTTCGCCATCATCGTCACCCGATCTGAATGAGGATTTTGCCGGCGTCGAGCTTGACCGGATAAGTCCTGAGATTGACGCAGACCGGCGCACCCCTGGCAGCCCCGGTCTTGTAGTTGAAGCGGCCATTGTGCTTCGGGCATTCGATGATGTCGTCCATCACCAGCCCGTCGGCCAAATGCACCTTCTCATGCGTGCACAAACCGTCCGTCGCGAAATATTCGTCGTCGGGGCTGCGATAGATGGCGAAGGTGCGGCCGCCATGGTCGAACCGCATCACGTCCTCTTCGTCGATGTCTTCGGCGTCACAGGCCTCGACCCAGTCGCTCATTGGTCCTCCCGGCAGAATTTTGCTTGGTCAACTTGCCCGGCATGTTGCCTGGCATGGGCGCATATCATTCCGCTGCCGCCGCGACAGCATCGTTATCGCTGTGGAATTCCTCGCGATAGGGCTTGGCGGTCGGCGGCAGTTCGCGCTTGAGAAAGTAGTCTTCATTACGCAGCTGGCGCAGAAAGGCAGGCACCATCTCGCGATAGCCGGCCAGGATCGACGGCGTCGGCGCCGGCAGGTCGTGCTTGATCAGCTCATGCAGCCTCGGCAGCGCGTGATAAGGCACCATCGGGAACATGTGGTGTTCCACATGGTAGTTCATGTTCCAGTAGATGAAGCGGCTGATCGGGTTCATGTAGACCGTGCGGCTATTGAGGCGATGGTCTATGACATTTTCGGCGAGGCCGCCATGCTGCAGCAGGCCGGTCATGACATGATGCCAGGCGCCGTAAAGCCTGGGGAGACCGACCAGCATCAACGGCAGGAACGAGCCGCTGTAAAGCGCCAGCGCGATGGTCGCGGCATAGACCGCGGTCCACATGCGGGCAATGCGGATCGCCTTTGGCTGCTCCTGCTCGGGAATGAAGGTCTTTTCCGCCGGGCTGATGATACCGGCCGCATTGCGCACCATGTCGGTCATGGCATGCCAGGCATCGACAATGCCGAACAAGTTGAGCACGACGCGCAGCAGGTCCGGTGGGCGCATCACCGCGATCTCCGGATCGCGGCCGACGATGATCGTATCGGTGTGATGCCGCGTATGGCTCCAGCGCCAGGTCACCGGATTGCGCATGATCATGAAGCAGGCGATCTGATAGATCGCATCATTCATCCACTGCGTCCTGAATGCGGTGCCGTGACCGCATTCGTGCCAGCGTGAATCGGTGGAAGAGCCGTAGAGCACGCCATAGACGAAGAAGAACGGCACGCACCACCACGTCCCCCAGAACCAGGCGCCGCCGGCGCCGCTCAGGATCAGGGCCCCGAGCCAGATGATGGTGTCGCGGATCGCCGGCCCGTCGGAGCGCTGCATCAGCTCCTTCATCTGCTTGCGGGGCACGTCGGTATGATACCATTCGGCCGCCGCCAGCCCGGTCTCGACGGCGAGCTTCGCATCGCGGCCGAGCAGGCTGTAGTCTCGCCGGGACGGTGCTGCGTCCATCGTTGCGTCCATGGGAGTGCCTCCACCAGCGCCCTGCGATCCGCCCCGGTCAACGACCGGGCCGCGGTCGCAAGCATCGTAGGCTAGAAATAGCGCCAAGCCATGATATACTCAATATCACAAAGATAGTTTATATCATTTCCCATCAGAATGATGTAGACTGCTTTGGCAAGCGAAGAGACAGCCATGGCAAAACGGCCGACCATCACCGATCTGGCGCGCGCCTCCGGCGTCAGCGTCGCCACCGTCGACCGGGTGCTGAACAATCGCCTGCCGGTGCGCGAGGAAACCGCGCGCCGTGTCTATGAAGCCGCGACCGATATCGGCTACCACGCCGCCGGGCTGATCAAGCAGCGGATGCGCCAGGAACTGCCGGAATACCGGCTCGGCTTTCTGCTGCTGAGGGGCAATGATGTTTTCTACAGTGATTTCGCGCGGGAGCTCGAACTGGCGGTCTCGCAATCGCAGCGCTTCCGCGGCGTCGCAACCATCGATTTCGCCAGTTCCCTGGCCCCCGACGAGATCGCTGCCCAGATGCGCAAGCTGGCGGCGAAATCCAGGGCCGTCGCCCTTGTCGGCCCGGACCATCCGACGCTGACGGCAGCCGTCGAGGCGCTGAAGGCGAGAGGGCAACCCGTCTTCTCGCTGCTATCCGACTTTGCCGCCGGCATCCGCGAAGGCTATGTCGGCCTCGACAACCGCAAGGTCGGCCGCACCGCAGCCTGGATGATCGCCAAGGCGGCGAGGAAACCCGGCAAGGTCGCGCTTTTTGTCGGCAGCCATCGCTTCCATGGCCATGAGCTACGCGAGATCGGCTTCAGATCATTCTTCCGCGAGCATGCGCCGGAATTCACGGTGCTGGAGACGCTGGTCAATCTGGAGGCCAACCAGGTGACCCATGATGCGATGATCGATCTTCTGGCGCGGTACCCGGATCTTGCCGGCTGCTACGTCGCCGGCGGCGGCATGGAAGGCGCGGTTTCCGCGCTACGGGCAGCCAGGCCAGTAAATATGCCGGTGGTCGTCTGCAACGAGATCAACGCCGTGTCGCGCGCGGCGCTCGCCGACAACATCCTGACCATGGTGATTTCGACGCCGCTGGCAGCACTATGCCGCGAGCTTGTCGGGCTGATGGCGCATGCCATCGAGGCAGGCGCTGCCAATGCGCCGGGCCAGACCTTCCTGCCTTTCGATATCTATCTACCGGAAAACATCTAGCTTCGAGCAAAACGTCTGGGCTCAGACAATTCATCCAGGTTCAGATCGGGCACCACGATGCGTCGCAATGATGTGAACCATCAGCCTGATGGATACTTGCAGAAGATTTGCCGACCCTCAGCCGCGTTATCCGAAAATCCGGCACCCGCTTTCGGAATCTCCTTGACGCCCGCCCGCAGAATGGAATAAATATTTCACTAGGTAGGCATTTTGGTTCTTTCGTTCCGGAACATCTGTTTCAACGGAGGGCTTGGCGTTCCAGTCAACGCGGAAATCGCCATCGGAAACGGAGATGGCAATCGGGAGAGATTCCCTGGGAGATCGGGGATTCCGGGTAGATCGGTGCAGCCGGACACCAATTCTGTGGAGGAGAAGTAGAATGAAGAAACTGCTGTTGGGCGCCGCATTCTTGGCGCTGATGAGCTCGTCCGCCCTCGCTGCCAAAATCGGCGTGTCGATGGCGCTGTTCGACGACAATTTTCTCACCGTGCTGCGCAACGGCATGATCGAGCAGGCCAAGGGCATGGAAGGCGTGGAACTGCAGGTCGAGGACGCGCAGAACGACGTCGCAAAGCAGCTCGACCAGATCAAGAACTTCGTCGCCTCGGGCGTCGACGCGATCATCGTCAATCCGGTCGACACCTCGGCCACCCAGGCGATGTCGGACGCCGCCGCTGCGGCCAATGTTCCGCTGGTCTACGTCAACCGCGAGCCGGTCAATGTCGACACGCTGCCGGACAACCAGGCCTTCGTCGCTTCGAACGAGGTTGAGTCAGGCACTCTCGAGACCCAGGAAGTCTGCCGCCTGTTCAAGGAAGCCGGCAAGAAAGAGGCCAATGTCTACGTGATCATGGGCGAGCTGTCGAACCAGGCCGCGGTGCAGCGCACCAAGGACATTGACGACGTGATCGCCACTCCCGAATGCAGCTTCATCAAGATCATCGACAAGCAGACGTCGAACTGGAAACGCGAGGAAGCGCAGAACCTGATGACCAACTGGCTGTCGACCGGCAAGCCGTTCGATGGCGTGATCGCCAACAATGACGAAAGCGCCATCGGCGCGATCCAGGCCATGAAGGCCGCCAACATCGACATGAAGTCGGTTGTCGTCGGCGGCGTGGACGCCACTCAGGACGCGCTTGCCGCGATGCAGGCGGGTGATCTCGACGTGACCGTGTTCCAGGATGCGGCCGGCCAGGGTGCCGGGGCGCTGGACGCGGCGCTCAAGCTTTCCAAGGGCGAGGCTGTTGAACAGAAGGTCTACATCCCCTTCCAGCTGGTCACGCCGGCAAACATCGACAAGTTCCTGCAGAAGAACTGAGGCAGAGGACCGTTTTTCGATAGGAAGCGGCGCGCCAGAGCATCGGACCGTTTGAGAATCCGGTGTTCGAAGAACAAAAAGCAGCGCCGCTCCTCTTCCCCTCATCGCCGTGGACAGACGGCGGGAGGGCGACTGCGATTAGAGCGACGTGCGTCCATTTGGACGCACAAAGTACGCTCTAAAACTTTGAGGTACGCATCGTGCTTTCCGAAAATCGATTCCGATTTTCGAGCCGATGCGGTCGGAGGAAGCAGATTTGGCACAGACAACCCATGGCGTCGGCGGACTCAGCTATGATGCGAAGAAGCGCACATGGCCTGCCGAATTCAACGTTTTCCTGGCGCTCATCATCCTGGTCGGCGCCTTCGAGCTGATAGGCCGCGTTTTTCTTGGCGACAGCTTCCTGTTCAACACCCGCGCCAACGTCGATACGATCTTCAACGAGGCGCGCCTGCAGATCATCATTCTGCAGGTGTCGATCGTTGGCATCATCGCCATCGGCGTGACGCAGGTGATCATTTCTGGCGGCATCGATCTTTCCTCTGGTTCGGTCGTCGGCGCCACGGCGATGATCGCCATGAGCTTTGCCCAGGTGGCGACGGTCAACGGCAACCCTAACCCCAAGGCGATGTTCATCGAGCAGGGCTGGACCGACCTGCCGGTGATCGTGCCAGTGCTCGTCGCGATCGGCTGCGGCCTGCTGGCGGGCCTGATCAACGGCACGCTGGTCGCCTACACCCGCATTCCGCCGTTCATCGCCACGCTTGGCATGATGGTCACCGCGCGCGGCGTCGCCAAATGGTGGTCCAAGGGGCAGCCGATCTCGTTTCCCACCGAAAGTTTCGCCGCCATCGGCAAGGGGCTGATGCCGGTCATCATCTTTATATCGCTGGCGATTTTGTTCCAGCTGATCCTGTCATACACCAGATACGGCAAGCACTGTTATGCCATCGGCTCCAACGAGGACGCCGCCCGCATGTCCGGCATAAATGTCCAGAACCACAAGATCCTCGTCTTCGTCATTGCCGGCATCCTCGCCTCGCTCGCCGCCGTGGTGCTGAGCTCCAAGAACCTTACCGCTCAGGCCGGCATGGGCGTAATGTACGAACTGGACGCGATCGCCATGGCGGTCATCGGCGGCGTCTCGCTGTCGGGCGGCCGCGGCTCGATCATCGGAACGGTGATCGGTGCGCTGATCTTCGGCGTCATCATCTCCGGCTTCACCTTCCTGCGCCTCGACGCCTACTACCAGGAGATGGTCAAGGGCGTGATCATCATCGGCGCAGTCGTTCTCGACCAGTGGCGCCAGCGCCTGCGGGCAATGAGGGCTTGATCATGTCAGACATCGTCCTGAAGACCGAAAACCTGACCAAATACTATGGCGGCGTGCATGCGCTCGAAGGCGCGAACTTCGAACTGCGCAAGGGCGAGCATGTCGCCATCATGGGCGACAACGGCGCCGGCAAGTCGACCTTCGTGCGCCAGATCACGGCCGTCGAGCAGCGCACCAGCGGCAAGATCTGGTTCGACGGCAAGGAAGTGAACTTCGCCGGCCCGATCGCCGCGCGCGAGGCGGGCATCGAAACGGTGTTCCAGAACCTGGCGCTGGCCGACGATCTCGACGTGCCGTCGAACCTGTTTCTCGGCCGCGAAAAGGTGCTTTTCAATCTCGGGCCTTTCTCGATCCTCGATCGCAAGTTCATGCGTAAGGCGACCGAGGCAGCGCTGATCCGCACGGCGGTCAAGATTCCCAACCTTTCCAACACCATCCGCCACATGTCGGGCGGCCAGCGCCAGTGCGTGGCAATCGCCAGAACCGCGACTTTCGCGTCCAAGCTCATCATCATGGACGAGCCGACGGCAGCACTTGGTGTGCAGGAAACGATGCAGGTCGAAAACATCATCCGCACGCTGAAAGCCAATGGCGAGCCGCTGATCCTGATCAGTCACAACATGCGCCAGGTGTTCGATCTGGTCGACCGCATCGTCGTCTTCCGGCGCGGCCGCATCGTCGCCAATCTGCGCAAGCAGGACACTGACGGCAACGACGTCGTCTCATACATCACCGGCGCTAAGACCGGGGAGGCCGAACTTGCCGCCTAGGGCGGATGCCGGCGCGGCGGGTCATCGACCCGTCGCCGATCTACGCGATAAGAAAATCTACTGCGCTTCGCCCGGGACGGTGCAGTAAACACGCACTTCCATTTCGAACAATCCTCAAAGGAATTTCCCATGTCTCTCCGCTTCGCTCTTCTCGGTGCCGGCCGCATCGGCAAGGTCCACGCCCGTGCCGTCGGTTCCAATCCACAGGCCAGATTGGTCGCCGTGGCGGACGCCTTCGAGAAGGCGGCGACCGACCTGGCGTCGGCCTATGGCGCGGAAGTGCGCAGCATCGAGGCTATCGAAAAAGCCGGGGATATCGATGCGGTCATCATCTGCACGCCGACCGACACCCATGCCGATCTGATCGAGCGGTTCGCCAAGGCCGGCAAGGCGATCTTCTGCGAGAAACCGATCGACCTCGACGCCGGCCGAGTGGAAGAATGCCTGGCCGTGGTCGACAAGGCCGGCGCCACTTTGATGGTCGGCTTCAACCGCCGCTTCGATCCGCATTTCGCCGCCGTGCGCAAGGCGGTCGACGACGGCGCCATCGGCACCGTCGAGATGGTGACCATCACGTCGCGCGATCCCGGCCCGCCGCCGCTCGACTATATCGGCCGCTCGGGCGGCATCTTCCGCGACATGACCATCCATGATTTCGACATGGCGCGCTTCCTGCTCGGCGAGGAGCCGGTGGCGGTCAGCGCCCATGCCTCGGTGCTGGTCGACAGACAAATCGGCGAGGCCGGCGATTTCGACAGCGTCAGCGTCATCCTCGAAACCGCCTCCGGCAAGCAGTGCATCATCTCCAATTCGCGACGGGCCACCTATGGCTACGACCAGCGGATCGAGGTGCACGGCTCGAAAGGCATGGTTGCGGCCGAGAACCAGCGGCCGGTGTCGATCGAACTGGCCAATGAGAAAGGCTATACGCGCCCGCCGCTGCACGACTTCTTCATGACCCGCTACCTCGACGCCTATGCCAACGAGATCGCTGCCTTCATAGCGGCGGCGACATCAGGCAAGAAGGCGGCGCCGAGCGGCATGGACGGGCTCGTCGCGCTGAGGCTTGCCGACGCGGCGCTGAAATCGGCTAGGGAAGGCAAGACCATTCGCCTCGACAAGACAGTCTGACATCAAGCACAGGAGCAAGGCGATGAACGGTTCAGCCGATCGCAATTCAGAAACACGCGCTATCGTCACTGGCGGCGCGCAAGGCATCGGCTTCGCCGTTGCCGAGGCGCTGGCCGACGAGGGCTGCCGCGCCCTGGCGCTGGTCGGTCGTTCCAACGAGAAGGGCGACAAGGCGGTCGCCGCACTTGGGAAGGGCGGCGTCGACGCTATCTTCATCAGTGCCGACGTCTCAGTGGTGGCCGACTGCAAGCGGGTCGTGGAAACGGCGATCGCTCATTTCGGCACGATCAACGCGCTGGTCAACGCCGCCGCCACCTCGGCCCGCGGCTCGCTGGTCGAAACCTCCGAGGATCTCTTCGACCAGATCTTCCGGACCAATGTGCGCGGCCCCTTCTTCCTGATGCAAGGTGTGGTGGCACACCTGCTCGACCGCAAGGCGCCTGGCTCGATCGTCAATGTCCTGTCGATGTCGGCGCATTGCGGCCAGTCGTTCCTGACGCCCTATTCGTCGAGCAAAGGCGCGCTGATGACGCTGACCAAGAATGTCGCCAATGCCTACCGCAGCAATCGCATCCGCTGCAACGCGGTGCTGCCCGGTTGGATGGACACCGAGGGCGAGGCGATCGTGCAGAAGAAATGGCATGACGCGCCGGACGACTGGCTGGAAAAGGCCGAAGCCGCGCAGCCGATGGGCCAGTTGGTGAAGCCGGCGCAGCTTGCCCGGCTGATCACCTATATGATCAGCCCGCAGTCGGGCGTCATGACCGGGTCACTGGTCGATTACGACCAGAATATTGCAGGGTCGTCGCCGGAGTAGCATCATCGGACGCGTGACAAGCGCCCTGGCTTCGGCTATAGGGCTGGCATGATCCACCTGACCGCCTCGTTCTGGTACTTTAGCTACGGCAGCTCGCTGGCGGCGGGAGGATTGCGCTCGATCTGAAGATTGCAGCAACAACATCCGAACAGCCGCCAGACCTGGCGGCTTTTTTGTTTCAGCCGGCAGGTCTCCCAACCAGGAGCAGAAAGCCGTGTTGACCACCACAGACGATCTTCGGGTCAAGGAAATAAGGGAATTGAGTACGCCGGACCAGGTGATGCGGGAGATACCGCGCACGCTGACGGCGACGCGAACCGTTGCCGCGTCACGCAACGCCATCCACGCCGTGCTGACCGGCGCCGATGACCGGCTGGTCGTTGTCGTCGGCCCCTGTTCGATCCACGACCCGGTCGCTGCCGTCGACTATGCCAGCCGTCTGGCGGCGCTGCGCGAGAGCCTGTCGGACCGACTGGAGATCGTGATGCGCGTGTATTTCGAGAAGCCGCGCACGACGGTCGGCTGGAAGGGCTTGATCAACGATCCCGACCTGGACGGCAGCTTCAACATCGACAAGGGACTGAGGCTGGCCCGCAACGTGCTCTCCGCAGTCAACAATCTCGGTCTTCCGGCAGCGACCGAATTCCTCGACATGACCACCCCGCAATACATTGCCGACCTCGTCGCCTGGGGCGCGATCGGCGCGCGCACGACCGAGAGCCAGATCCATCGCGAACTCGCATCCGGCCTGTCCTGCCCGGTCGGCTTCAAGAATGGCACCGACGGCAGCCTGCGGATCGCCGCCGAGGCGGTGAAGTCGGCCGCCCAGCCGCATCATTTCATGGCGGTGACGAAGGGCGGGCGCAGCGCCATCGCGACGACCACCGGCAACGAGGATTGCCACGTCATCCTGCGCGGCGGCATTGTGCCGAACTATGACGCAACGAGCATAGCTGCCGCCTGCGCGGAACTCGGCCGGATCGGCGTAGCGCCACGGCTGATGATCGATGTCAGTCACGCCAACAGCAACAAGAAACCGGAGAACCAGCCGAGGGTGGCGGCCGACGTGGCTGGCCAGGTCGCGGCAGGCGACGAGCGCATCATCGGCGTCATGATCGAAAGCAACCTCGTCGCCGGCCGGCAGGACGTCTTGCCCGGCAGGCCGCTGGTCTACGGCCAGAGCATTACCGACGGCTGCATCGACTGGGCAACCACGGAGACCGTGCTGCACGGCCTTGCCGACGCCGTCGAGCGGCGCCGGTCAGCGCGGCGCACCATGATCGCCAGCCGTCCGGGAGCCGCCTGAGACAGCGGACACCCGCCGGCCGCGGAAGCGCGGCCGGCGGCTGGCTGGAAGCAGCCGTTACCGTACCGCGATCCAGCGCTGCTCCTCGAACGAGCGTGCCATGGCGTGCACGGTGCGCTCGATTTCGAGTCCTTCGTCGAAATCGATGATGCGCGCCGGCTTGCCGGCAAGCCGCGTCAAAAGCTCGCGGCATTCGATGATCTTGAGGTCGTTGAAGCCGAGGCCGTGGCCGGGTGCCGGCAGGAAGGCGTCGTAGGGCTTGTGGTGTGGCGCCACCAGGATGGTTCGGTAGCCTTGCTCGGTCGGGCGGTCGGATGTCAGGTAAAGCTGGAACTCGTTCATCCGCTCCTGGTCGTAGAGGATCGAGCCCTTCGAGCCGAAGATCTGGATGGCGATCCGGCCCTTGCGGCCCCAGGCCGAACGATTGACCAGCAGCGTGCCGGCAATGCCGTTTTCGAGATGCATCAGCACGCTGGCGATGTCGTAGGTCTCGACCGCCCGGCGCCCGCCAGACGCGATGCGGCGATCGGCATAGGGTTTTGCCATGTCGCACATGACGCGGGCGACCCGTCCGAACAGCACCGCGATCAGCGACAGCGGATGCACGGCGAAATCGTCGAGCGCGCCGTAACCGGACGCCGCCTCGTGCTTCCAGAAGAACAGCGCCTCCGAATCGGCCATGAAATCCTCGTCCATCTCGATGCGCAGATGGTTGACCTCACCGATGATCTTCTCGTCAAGCAGCAAACCGATATGGCGGATGGCCGGATTCTGGATGTAGTTGTAGCCGAGAGCGGCCACCTTGCCGGACTTTTGGGCCGCCGCCGCCATGGCTTGCGCCTCGGCAAAGCTCGGCGCCATCGGTTTTTCGCACCACAGATGCTTGCCGGCTTCGAGGATGGCGATAGCCATTTCCGGGTGGAACTGGTTCGGCGTGGTCAGCGAGACGATATCGACATCCGGATCATCGACGACGGCGCGCCAGTCGCCGGAGCCCTTGGCGAAGCCGAACTCGGTCGCACGGCGTTTGGCAAGGTCATCATCGACCTCGCCGAGATGGACCAGCCTTGGCTTGGCCACATCCGGAAAGACGGTGCCGACCGCGTTCCAGGCAATAGCGTGACACTTGCCCATGAAGCCCGTGCCGATGAGACCGACTCCGACCATTCCCTTGCCTCCGCGTCAGAAAGATTGCGTGGATGAATTAATCCATTTTATCCAGGAATGGAACGCATGGCTCATTTTTTATGGCCTTCTTGCACAGGCTCGTTATGATGGGGCACACACGGCATCGGCTGATGGGTTTGGGCGGAGCGACTATGGACGAACGGGTGCCCCGCGATTTCGAGACGCTACGTGCGACGATCCTGGAACGGCGCCAAAGCCTGCCCAAGCGTATCGCGCAGATCGCCGCCTATGCGCTCGATAATCCCGACGATATTGCCTTCGGCACCGCCGCCAGCATCGCCGCCTCCGCCGGCGTACAGCCTTCGACCCTGATCCGCTTCGCCCAACAGCTCGGCTTCGACGGCTTCACCAGCCTGCAGCTGGTGTTTCGCGAGCGGCTGCGTGAGCGCAATTCGTCCTATGACGAAAGGCTTGCGGCATTGCGCGCCAAGGCCGAGGAAGGCGCCGGTCACCGGGCGATTTTCGACGGCTTCGTCGCCGCGGCCAGCACCTCGCTCAACGATATTTCAGGCAGGCTGAACGAAGAGCATTTCGAAGACGCGATCGCCTTGCTGGCGAAGGCGGAGACGATCTATGTGCTGGCCAAGCGCCGTTCCTATCCGGTCGCCTCCTACATCGCCTATGCGCTGGGCAAGCTGAAGATCCGCAACCAGCTGATCGAATCGGCCGCGGGCCTCAACGCCGAGATGATCAGCTTTGCCTCGCCCAGGGATGCCGTCATCGCCATCAGTTTCTCACCCTATGCGCCGGCGGCGATCGAGGAGGCGCGCGTCATCTTCGAGCAAGGCGTGCCGATCGTGGCGATCACCGACAGCTCGTTCTCGCCGCTCGCCCAGTTCGCCAAGGTCTGGTTCGAGGTCGCCGAGGCCGATTTCGCCGGCTTCCGCTCGCTGTCGGCGACGATGGCGCTGGCCATGGCGCTGACCGTTGCCGTTGGCGAGAAGCGGCGCGATGCCGGCCGCAAGCGCAAGGCCTGACAGGCTACTTTTCAGCAAAGGAATACGCGTTCCATATTGACTATGGATTGGAATTATTATTTCATATTGCTGGCGCGACGCTGCCGCTCGCGCGTGTTACCCAAGACAACAAGGCTGATGGGAGGTTCGAATGGGCGAAGCCGTGGACGCGAAACATGCGCCGCTCGACGTCATCACCATTGGCCGCGCCTCCGTCGACCTCTACGGCCAGCAGATCGGCTCGCGCCTGGAGGACATTACTTCCTTTGCCAAGTCGGTCGGCGGCTGTCCGGCCAACATTTCGGTCGGCACGGCAAGGCTCGGCCTGCGCTCGGCGCTGCTTACCCGCGTCGGCGACGAGCAGATGGGCCGCTTCATCCGCGAGCAGCTGACACGCGAGGGCGTTTCCGTGGCCGGCATCAAGACCGACCCGGACCGGCTGACGGCGCTGGTGCTGTTGTCGGTCGAGGACGAGGGCGTCTCGCCGATGATCTTCTATCGCAGCGACTGCGCCGACATGGCGCTTTCGGAAGACGATATCGATGAAAACTTCATCGCCTCGGCACGCGCCATCGTCGTCACCGGAACGCATTTTTCACGACCCAACAGCGATGCCGCGCAGCGCAAGGCGATCCGCGCCATCAAGGGCAATGGCGGCAAGGTGGTGTTCGACATCGACTACCGCCCCAATCTCTGGGGCCTTGCCGGCCACGCCGAAGGCTTCGAACGCTACGTGAAATCCGACCGGGTCTCCGCCCAGCTGAAGACGGTGCTGCCCGACTGCGACCTGATCGTCGGCACCGAAGAAGAGATCATGATCGCCTCCGGCACTGACGATTGCCTGAGCGCGTTGAAGACGATCCGGTCGCTGTCCAAGGCCACCATCGTCTTGAAACGCGGCGCCATGGGCTGCATCGTCTATGACGGACCGATCAGCGACGATCTCGAAGACGGCATTGTCGGCAAGGGTTTTCCGATCGAGGTCTATAATGTGCTGGGCGCCGGCGATGCCTTCATGTCCGGTTTCCTGCGCGGCTGGCTCGGCGAGGAAAGCCTTGAGACGGCGGCGACCTGGGCCAATGCCTGCGGCGCCTTCGCCGTGTCGCGGCTGCTCTGTGCGCCGGAATATCCGACCTTCGAGGAATTGCAGTTCTTCCTGAAGAACGGCAGCAAGCATCTGGCGCTGCGCAAGGACGAGGCGATCAACCATATCCATTGGGCGACGACGCGCCGGCGCGATATTCCCTCGCTGATGGCGCTGGCCTGCGACCACCGTATCCAGCTTGACGATGTCGCGGCGAAAGCCGGCGCCGACCCGTCGCGCATCCATGATTTCAAGGTGCTGACGGTCAAGGCGGCGGCAAAGGTCGCGGCCGGCCGCGCTGGTTACGGCATGCTGCTCGACGAGAAATACGGCCGCGAGGCAATGTTCGAATTTGCCCGCCATTCCTTCGCCTGGCTCGGCCGGCCGGTCGAACTGCCCGGATCGCGGCCGCTTCGTTTCGAATTCTCGCAGGATATCGGCTCGCAATTGATCGAGTGGCCGGTCGACCATTGCATCAAATGCCTGTGCTTCTATCACCCCGACGACCCGGAGGCGCTGAAGACCGAGCAGCAGCAGAAGCTGCGGAGCCTGTTCGAGGCGGCACGCAAGGTCGGCCGCGAACTGCTGATCGAGATCATCGCCGGCAAGCACGGCAAGCTCGATGACACGACGATCCCGCGCGCGCTCGAGGAACTCTACGCACTTGGTATCAAGCCCGACTGGTGGAAGCTCGAACCGCAGGCTTCAGCCGGCGCTTGGGCAAAGATCGAAGCGGTGATCCTGAAGAACGATCCGTGGTGCCGCGGGATTGTGCTGCTCGGCCTGGAAGCGCCGCAGGACGAACTGGAGGCGGCCTTCGCCGCCACCGCCAAGGCGCCTATCGTCAAGGGCTTCGCCGTCGGTCGCACCATCTTCATTAACGCGGCCGAACAATGGCTTGCGGGCAAGATGTCGGACGAAGAGGCGGTGGCCGACATGGCGTCGCGCTTCGAGAAACTGACCGAGGCATGGCTTGCCGCGCGCGGCCGCAAAGCAGCATAAGAAGGCGCGGCATAAGGACTGCGGAGGAAAACAAGATGACCAAGACAATCCGCCTGACGATGGCGCAGGCGCTGACCCGCTTTCTTGCTCGCCAGATGACCGAGATCGACGGCAAGAAAATGCCGATCTTCGGCGGCGTCTGGGCGATCTTCGGCCATGGCAATGTCGCCGGCATCGGCGAGGCGCTTTATCAGGTGCGCGACGAATTGCCGACTTACCGTGCTCACAACGAACAGGCGATGGCGCATGCGGCGATTGCCTATGCCAAGGCCAATTTCCGTCGCCGCTTCATGGCGGCGACCAGTTCGATCGGCCCCGGCGCGCTCAACATGGTGACGGCAGCGGCACTGGCCCATGTAAACAGGTTGCCCGTCCTGTTTCTCCCCGGCGACGTCTTCGCCAATCGCATCCCCGACCCCGTGCTGCAGCAGGCAGAGGATTTCTCCGATGGCACGACGACGGTCAATGACTGCTTCCGGCCGGTGTCGCGCTACTTCGACCGCATCACGCGGCCCGAGCAGATCATCCCGGCGCTCAACCGCGCCATGCAGGTGCTGACCGATCCCGCCGAATGCGGGCCGGTGACGCTGGCGCTCTGCCAGGACGTGCAGGCCGAGGCTTATGATTACCCCGAGAGCTTCTTTGCCGAACGGGTCTGGACCCAGCGACGGCCGCGTCCGGACCGCCAGGAGCTGGCGGCCGCGGTGGCGGCGCTGAAGAGCGCGAAGAAGCCATTGGTGATTGCTGGCGGTGGCGTGCTCTATTCGCATGCTTCCGGCGAATTGGCCAAGCTGGTGCAAGGCGCCGGCATCCCGGTCTGTGAGACGCAGGGCGGCAAATCCTCGCTGCCGGATGATCATCCGCTCAACATGGCGGCGGTCGGCGTCACCGGCACTTCGGCCGCCAACAGGCTGGCTGAAGAAGCCGACGTCGTGCTTGCCGTCGGCACCAGGCTGCAGGATTTCACCACCGGTTCGTGGGCGCTGTTCAAGAATTCCGGCAAGACCATCATCGGGCTGAACGTCCAGCCTTTCGATGCGGGAAAACACCAGGCGCTGCCGCTGGTCACTGATGCGGCGGAAGGGCTCGCCGAGCTTGGTGCGGCGCTGAACGGCTGGAAGGCGCCGGCCGCCTGGACCGACAATGCGGCCAAGGGCAAGAAGGACTGGCAGGCCGATGCCGGCAAGGTGACGGCATCGACCAATGCCGCCTATCCGTCCGACGCGCAGGTGATCGGCGCCGTGCAGCGCGCCATGGGCTCCGGCGTGATATTGCTTCATGCCGCCGGCGGCCTGCCCGGCGAATTGCACAAGCTCTGGCAGGCGGGCGCGCCCGGCTCCTACCACGCCGAATACGGCTTCTCGACGATGGGCTACGAGATCGCAGGCGGGCTCGGCGTCAAGATGGCGAAGCCCGACGAGGAGGTCGTCGTCATGATCGGCGACGGTTCCTATCTGATGCTCAACTCCGAGATCGCGACGTCTGTGATGCTCGGCCTCAAGCTGACCATCGTGCTGCTTGATAACAGAGGCTATGGCTGCATCAACCGGCTGCAGATGGCGACCGGCGGCGCCAACTTCAACAATCTGCTGAAGGACGCCCGCCACGAGATTTTGCCCGACATCGACTTTGCCGCGCATGCGGCAAGCCTCGGCGCCATCGCCGAGAAAGTTTCGTCGATCGCCGGGCTGGAAACGGCGCTGGCGCAAGCGAAGAAGAACACCAGGACAACCGTCCTGGTCATCGACACCGATCCGCTGGTTTCGACCGAAGCCGGTGGAAGCTGGTGGGACGTCGCCGTGCCGGAAGTCTCGGTGCGCCCGCAAGTGAACGCCGCGCGCAGAAAATACGAGGAAGCGTTGAGCGGGCGGTCGCTTTAGCAAGCGCTGGCCCGATTGGTCTGAAATTGGAGTGACGGTGTGAAAGCCAAACTGGGCATGTCCCCCATTGCATGGTGGAACGACGATCTTGCGGAACTCAGCGATGACGTGTCGCTGGAGGAGTGCTTGGCGCAATCGCGCTCGGCGGGCTTTACCGGCATGGAAATGGGCCGCCGTTTTCCCAATGATCCGAAAATCATGCTGCCGATCCTGAAAGAAGCCGACGTGACGCTTTGCGGCGGCTGGTTCTCCGGTACGCTGGTCGATGAAGACATGGCCAGGAATAAGGATCGCATCCAGCCGATGATCGACCTGTTCAAGGCGGTGAACGCGCCTTGCATCGTTTACGGCGAGGTCGGCCGCTCTATCCAGGGCGACCGCTCGAAGCCGCTCGCTACTAAGCCCAGGCTTTCGGACGATGAGATGAAGGCCTATGCGAGGCGCCTCACCGAGTTCGGCGAATGGTGCGCCGAGCAAGGCATGCCGCTCTTCTACCACCATCATATGGCGGCGGTCGTCGAGACCGAGCTGGAGCTCGATGCCTTCATGCGCTACTCGGGTGAAGGCATTCCCCTGCTGCTCGACGCAGGCCACCTGGCTTTTGCCGGCGGCGACGTGCTGCGCGCCATCGACAATCATCACCGGCGCATCAACCACGTGCATGTGAAGGACGTGCGCATGGGGGTGATCGAAAAACTCGATCGCCAGACGCAATCCTTCCTAGACGCCGTGGCGCTTGGCGCCTTCACGGTGCCGGGAGACGGCTCGCTGGATTTTGGCCTCATCGTGGAACGGCTGGCGAACTACGGCTATGAAGGCTGGTTCGTGGTAGAAGCAGAGCAGGACCCCAGAAAAAATCCGCCGCTCAAGATGGCGCAAGTCGGCTACAAGGAGTTGATGCGGGTGATGACGGCTGCCGGCTACACGGTTGAAACACAGGGCTTCCCCAATGCTTGAATGCTGCATTACCGGCGACGGGCTGATCCGATGCGGGGGACGATCCGATGAAGGACTCTGAACATCCGTTCTTCCGGCCTCTATGGCGGCGCGTTGCCATCGTGGCGGTCTGCCTGGCCTGGTCCGTGGTCGAGTTTGCCACCGGCGCGCCGTTCTGGGGCACGATCGCGCTCGGCTTCGCCGGCTATGCCGTTTGGCAGTTCTTCTATCTCTACAAGCCGGCCGACGGCGGCAAGGATTCGGCCGACACCGAACCAAAGGAATGACCCTAGATGTCGAAACTGCTCGTCAAAGCCGATAAGGGCCATGGCCGCGTCGCCCATGTGACGCCGCAAAACGCCGGCTGGACCTATGTCGGTTTCGATCTGCATCGATTGCGGCCAGGCGAAACAGCCTCGGGGGAAACCGCGAATCGTGAAGTCTGCCTGGTGTTCGTCACCGGCAAGGGCAAGGCGACCGCCGGCGGCAAGGATCTCGGCCTGCTCGGCGAACGCATGTCGCCATTCGAAGGCAAGCCGTGGTCGGTCTATGTGCCACAGGGCTCGGACTGGTCGGTCACCGCCGACACCGATCTCGAACTCGCGGTCTGCTCGGCGCCGGGGCTTGGCGGTGGCCTGCCGGTCCGCGTCATCGCGCCGGAGGATCTCGGCCAGGAGGTTCGTGGCAAGGGCACCAACACGCGCTATGTCACCAACATCCTGCCGGAAGACAAGCCGGCCGACTCATTGCTGGTGGTCGAGGTCATCACGCCCGGCGGCCACACGTCGAGCTATCCGCCGCACAAGCATGACCAGGACAATCTGCCGGCCGAGTCCTATCTCGAAGAGACCTATTACCATCGGCTCAACCCGCCGCAGGGCTTTGCCTTCCAGCGCGTCTACACCGATGCCGACCGGAATGGCGCGCGTTCGCTCGACGAGGCGATGGCGATCGAGGACGGCGATGTCGTGCTGGTGCCCAAGGGTTATCACCCTTGCGCCGCCTGCCATGGCTACGACCTCTACTACCTCAATGTCATGGCCGGGCCGAAGCGGACGTGGAAATTCCACAACGCGCCTGAGCACGAATGGCTGATGAAGGCCTGATCGCGCGACCCTCCCGGTCGGCAAACTGGCCCAAGGCGAAAAAATCGTCGGCTAATGACCCGCCTGAACAACTTTGTTATCAGGAGCGATCACCAGCTTCGTCATTTCGTCATGCAAATCGCCTATGGCAGCGGGAGTTGACGAGGACTTTCGATGCGCTACGCTATCTATTTCACCCCCCGGCAGGACGAACCGCTGGCGCGGATCGCCGCCAATTGGCTCGGCCGCGACCCGTTCGGCGCCGCCACGAGGCCAGTCGAGGCCGTCGGCGAGCTGTCGGCGGCGGAAGTCGCCTTCCACACCGCTTCGGCGCGCCGCTACGGCTTTCATGCAACACTGAAGGCACCCTTCCGGCTGGCTTCGAACGAAACGGAAGGCGCGCTTCGCGCGGCACTGGACGACTTTGCCGAGGCGACGCCGGCGGTGACGATCCCGCGGCTGGTCGTCAGCCAGATCGACGGCTTCTTCGCCCTGGTGCCGGAAGGACCACTGCCGGCGCTCAACCGCTTCGCCGACGACGTCGTGCGCGGCTTCGACCGCTTCCGCGCGCCGCTGAGCGAGGCGGAAATCGAGCGGCGCAGCCCCGATTCGCTGAAGCCGGATGAATTCCGCAATCTCTGCCAGTGGGGCTACCCCTATGTCTTCGAGACCTTTCGGTTCCATATGACACTGTCCGGCCGTGTCTCGTCACAGGAAAGCCCTCGTCTGCGCTTAGCAATCGACAGCCTGTTTGCTCAGGTCCTGCAACGGCCGGTGCCGGTGGACGCACTGACCCTGTTTGTCGAAACCGAACCGGGCGCCCCGTTCATGGTGCTTTCCCATCACGCGCTCGGGCGCCGACCGGCCAGAAAAACTGCCTGAAGTGACTATTTGTTTTAACCGCATTTATGCGAGGCCAATTGCTTCCAATTGGCTGCAAAATGCTCCAAGGACTGCCTGAAATGACCGTCGAGACCGTTCTCAACAATGCCCGTATCGTGCTTGCCGACGAGATTGTCTACGGCTCGATCGTGCTGCGCGACGGCTTGATCGCCGGGATCGATGCCGGCGCCGGCCGGGCCGGCGAGGACATGGGCGGCGATTTCATCATTCCCGGGCTGGTCGAGCTTCATACCGACCACCTCGAGGGTCACTACGCGCCGCGGCCGAAGGTGCGCTGGAACCCGATAGCCGCGGTTCTCGCCCATGACGCGCAGGTGGCGACCGCCGGCATCACCACCGTGCTCGACGCCTTGCGCGTCGGCATGGACGACGATGCCGACATGAATTCGGCCGACATGCGCAAGCTGGCCGACGCGATCGAGGACAGCGTCCAGCAGGACCGGCTGCGGGCCGATCATTTCATCCATCTGCGCTGCGAGGTTTCGGCGCCGGATTGCCTCGCCGCCTTCGCGCATTTCGACGGCGATGACAGGATCAAGCTGGCGTCGCTGATGGACCACGCGCCGGGACAGCGCCAGTTCGTCGATCTCGAAACCTATGCCTATTACTATCAGCGCAAGCTGAAGCTGACGGATGCCGATTTCCAGAAATTCTGCGAGAAGCGGATGGCGGAGTCGGCGACGAATTCGGGGGCGAACCGCGCCTTCATCGCTGCCGCCTGCCATCAGCGCGGCATCGTGCTGGCCAGCCATGACGACGCCACGACAGGCCATGTCGACGAGGCGATCGAACAGGGTGTCCGAGTCGCCGAGTTCCCGACT
The DNA here is from genome assembly GCA_004020315.1 of Mesorhizobium sp. Taxonomy (GTDB): domain Bacteria; phylum Pseudomonadota; class Alphaproteobacteria; order Rhizobiales; family Rhizobiaceae; genus Mesorhizobium. The sequence continues at coordinate 154,156 of SAQG01000003.1, read as the reverse complement.
ACGGAAGAAGCCGCCAGGGCCTCCAAGGGGGCCGGTCTCGGTGTGCTGATGGGCGCCCCGAACGTCATGCGCGGCGCCTCGCATTCCGGAAACGTCTCAGCCCGCACACTGGCCGGCGAAGGCCTGCTCGACATATTGTCGTCCGACTACATCCCCTTCAGCCTGATCCAGTCGGCCTTTTTCCTCGGCGAGGTGGTCGACGGCATCTCCCTGCCCCAGGCGGTGGCCATGGTTTCGAAGAACCCGGCCGAGGCGGTCGGCCTTGCTGATCGCGGCGTCATCGAGCAGGGCCGGCGCGCCGATCTGGTTCGCGTCCGTCTCGACGACCACGTCCCGGTTGTCCGCACGGTCTGGCGGCAGGGACGGCGAGTCGCGTGATGGTATCGGCGTCAATCGAGCGTGAGTTGTCCGCCGCGGCGTTTCCGATCCGTGACGGCGTCTTCGTCGCCGTGGTCGGCCCGAGCGGCGCCGGCAAGGACACGGTGATCGGCTATGCCCGCGCGCTGTTTGCCGACGAGACCCGGCTGGAGTTCGTGCGCCGGGTCATCACCCGGCCGAGTGACTCGACGAGCGAGGATCACGACACGCTGGCCGATGCGGCCTTTGTCGAGGCCGACGCGGACGGCGCCTTCGCCATCTCCTGGGAGGCGCATGGCTTGCGCTACGGCATCCCGGCTGAAGTCGACTGGTCGGTGGCCAATGGCCGCGTCGCCATCGCCAATGTGTCGCGCGCCATCATCCCGGCGCTGCGCGACCGTTACGCCAATCTGGCTGTCGTCGAGATCACCGCTTCGCCGGAAATCCTCGCCGAGCGGCTGGCGATGCGCGGCCGCGAGTCGCGCGGCGAAGTGCTGGCGCGCCTGGCGCGCAGCACCAATGTGGCGTTGTCCGGGCCGGGCGTCACCTCGATCGACAATAGCGGCCCCCGCGAGGCGGCCGGCGAGCGCTTCGCCGACGTGCTGCGCAAGGCCATGGCCTTCTCCGACATGTCGGGCCTGATCTAGGCCGGTCCTTACTTTCTCCCCTTGTGAAGCCTGCTTGGGGCTTTGGATGTACTTTTCGGGTCAAGGAGACAAGATGGAGCCACCCCCTCAGCCAGCCCGAAACCGCCAGTTGAGAAACCGGAACCAGACCACGAAGCTAAACGGCGAGGCCCGCCGTCGAAAACTTCACCACCGATTAAATGGCCCGAGACGATAGTAGCTGGTACTCGAGATCGTTGCTCCTACTGATGGACCTATGATGACCGAGCAAGATCCGTCTAGCTACGCGAATGATTGGGTGGCGCATTTTATGCCGCTTGCGGAACGCGGCGATGCAGAAGCCTAGATGGCAATCGCATGGGAGTATTATCGTGGGAACGATCTTCCACGGGACCTAGAGGCTTCTGAAGAGTGGTTTCGCAAGGCGGCTGGCAGCTTAGGGGAAACGGCTTTCTTCCAGCTAATAAAGATGCTGATAATCGCAAAAAGCGAGCGAGCGAGCGGACCTAGTATACAAGGAGAGGGAGTGGAAACTAGGTGCGATTGATTTTATCTACGGCAGATTCTTGCCTAACAAAGGCGAATCGGAGAGATCTGCTCTAGAAATCTTCCAGAAGGCAGCTCGTAAGGGCAACTTATATGGACAGCTCCAAGCTCATGCAATTGAAAATCCCGGTTTGAAACGTTTGTTTTCGCTGCATAGAGAACTATACATCGTAATTAAGATATTGTTGGCCTATCTGCGAGAGGGAAGTGAGGAGCAGGTGCTGTATAGGTAATGTCCCGAACGCGAGTATCGTCTCCTCAACTGGTTTGAACCGTTGAGCGAGAGCTGACGCGAAATTGGCGAATTTTAGCTTTGCGGCCGCGCTGGCGCCTGCATGCTTCTCTCGGATCGGGGTGCCCTTACTCTGGTCCGGGGCACATGAAGAAGCACCTGCTCAGCATTCTCCCGCTGTTAGATTTGAGCTACCCCGTGAGTATAAGTCTCGGCGTCCCGATCCTTGCCGCTCTCTATTTTGCAAACAGGCTTACGTTTCGAAATTGTATTGCCCAAGCTTTGGTGGCCGGGGCAGCGGCAGGTCCCATTTTCCCTCAGTTCGTTGGCGGGCTCCCTCCTGTCCGAAACGCTGGTCCTAGTGCCATCTTCGCGGCAATAGGCGGGCTATGGAGAAGGTGGATCGGCGCGCAGCGCCGAGGCGGTTTGGGGGCGCTGGACGGAGCCGTCCTGCCAAGCTGGAACACCCCTCATCCGGCCGAGCTCCGCTCGGCCACCTTCTCCCACAAGGGGAGAAGGAAGAGGGGTGCGACTACTCTGCGGCGGCACCTGCCGCGCCCCTGCGGGTTGCCTCCAGCATCAGCCGCCGCTCCCGGTACACGCCCCATTGCTGGTCGACCAGCACGCCGATGAGGATCACTCCGCCCATTACCGCGAAATTGAGCGAGGAGGGGATGCCGAGCAGGTTGACGAGGTTTTGCAGTTCCTGCAGCAGAACGGTTCCGAGGATGACGCCAATCAGCGAGCCTTCGCCGCCACGCAGCGAGAAGCCGCCGAGCACCGCTGCGGCAATGGCATAGAGTTCGTAGAACTGGCCGTGGCTCGCCGGCGAGATCGAGCGCGTGTACATGGCGAAATAGATCGCCGACAGCGCCGTCAGCACGCCGCAGATGACATAGGCCGCCATGACGACGCGGCCGGTGCGGATGCCCGAATATTTCGCCGCCTCCTCGTTCTTGCCGATGGCGTAGAGGTAGCGGCCGAACACCGAACGGTGCAGCACCACCCACATCACGATGGCGATGACGATCAGCGCGATGAAGCTGTTCGGCACGCCATAGGATCGCCCCGCGGTCAAGAATTCGAGCTCCGGAAAGTTCTGTCCGAAGGCGAAGCCGGCGGTGCCGTCGGCAGTGTAGAACCGCGCCACGCCGCGATAGATCAGGAGGCCGCACAGCGTCACCACGAAAGGCTGCAATTTGAGCCGCGTGATCAGCCAGCCATGTGCCAGCCCGATGATGCCGCCGAGCACGAGGATCAGCGGCAGCGCGACCGGCCATGCCATGCCGCGCGTGGCGATGAAATCGACGAACAGGACGCCGAGCAGCGCGACCACTGAGCCGACCGACAATTCGATGCCGCCGGTGATGATGACGAAAGCCTGGCCGATCGCCAGGATGCCGAACAGCCCGATCAGGTTCGAGGTGTTGGCGAGGTTGATCGGCAGCAGGAAGCGCGGATTGATGATCGCCACCACCGCTCCCACCACAAGGATCAGGATCAGCAGGCCGAGATCTTTCTTGCTCATCGTCTTCTCCCCAATCCTGCGAACTATTTCGGCTGTTTGCCAACCGCCAGCAGCAGCACGTTTTCCTGGCTGAACTGTTCCTTGTCGAGAATGCCCGAGATCTGGCCCTCATGCATGACGGCGATGCGATCGGAGACCCCGATCACCTCCTCCATGTCGCTCGAGATCATCAGCACGGCGACGCCGGCATCGGCCAGCGCGCGCATCAGCCCGTAGATCTCCGCCTTGGCGCCGATGTCGATGCCGCGCGTCGGCTCGTCGAGGATCATCACCTTGGGGCTCATGGCCAGCCATTTGGCCAGCACCACCTTTTGCTGGTTGCCACCCGACAGCGTGCCGGTGCGCGTCGCCACCGACGGCGCCTTGATACCGAGATTGCGTTTCTGCTTCTCGGCGGTGACGGCTTCGGCGCGGGCAGAAACCAGGAGCCGCCGGGCATGCGCCGGCAGGTTGGGCAAGGATATGTTCTGCGCAATCGACAGGTCGAGCAGGATGCCGGTCAGCTTGCGGTCTTCCGGGACGAGGAAGATCCCGTTGGCGACTGCGTCGGCAGCCGAACCGAGAACCAGATCTTTTCCATCAAGCTGGAGCGCGCCGCCAAGGCTCGCCTCGATGCCGAAAAGCACGCGCGCCAGCTCGGTGCGGCCGGAGCCGACAAGACCCGCCAGACCGAGGATTTCGCCATGCCTGACGCCGATATCCACCGGTCGGTCTGGATAGGCGCTGGTGCGAATGGCCTTGGCCGACAGGGCGACCGTGCCGGGCGGGCGCGCCGATTCTGCGGCCTTCTCCCTTTCCTTCAGCATGCGGCCGATCATCAGCTTGACCATCTGGTCGTGATTGATGGCGCTCTTCGGCAGCGTGCCGGCAAGCATGCCGTCCCTGAGCACGATGACGCGATCGGCGACCCGCTCGACCTCGTGAAGGCGATGCGAGATGAAGATGACGCTGATGCCTTCGGCCTTCAGCGCCTTGATGACATCGAGCAGCTTGTCGGTTTCGGCAAGGGGCAGGCTCGATGTCGGCTCGTCGAGGATGACCAGCCGCGCCTCGATCGATAAGGCCTTGGCGATTTCGACCATTTGCTGCTGGGCAAGCGACAGGGCCGAAACCGGCGTATCGGCCGAGAAATTGGCGCCCACGCGTTTGAGCAGTGGCGCCGCCAGCGTTCGCAGCCTGGCGCGGTCGACAAGCCTAAGCGGACCGGCGCGCAACGGCTCGCGGCCGAAAAAGATGTTGGCGGCAACGTCGAGGTTTTCGAACAGGTTGAGTTCCTGGTGGACGAAGGCGATGCCGGAACCGATACTGGCCTCGACTGTCAGCCCATCATGGGCGACGCCGTCGACGATGATCGTGCCGGTGTCGGGGGTGGTCACGCCGCCGAGGATCTTCATCAGCGTCGACTTGCCGGCGCCGTTTTCGCCGACGAGGCCGATGACCTCGCCAGGCCTGACCTCCATCGAAAACCCGTCCAGCGCGACCACGCCGGGATAGGTCTTGCGCACGCCCTCGAGACTGAGGAACGGGGCAATCGTCGATGCGCCGATGGATGCGTCGGAATAATTCATCATGCCTGACAGCAGCCGGTGGGCCGTTGTTTGAGCATGATCTCCAGCGAAGACCGGTGCCCGCTTTTCGCTGACGCGGTCCTTCGGTTCGGGATCATGCTCGTGCCACATCTGCAGACTGACGACCCTCGCAGGGTTCGTCAATGCGAGCCGCCGGCCCGAAGCGAACCTCGAGCCGGCGCAACTGCTTTCGTCCTAATTGCCGGACATCGCCTTCAGATTGGCGGCATAGGCGTCGACGTCGTCCTTGCCGATGATCTTGGTCGGAATGATGATCAGGCCGTTCTCCGGAATGCCCGACTTGTCGCCCTCGAGATAGGCGGCCATCAGCTTCATGCCCTGGTAGGCCCATTCGAAGGGCTGCTGCACGACGGTGGCGGCAACGGTGCCTTCCTTGACGCCGCCCAGCGTGATTGGATCATCGTCGAAGCCGACGACCGTGATCTGGCCGAGCTTGCCGGCGTCGCGCAGCGCTTCATAGATACGCGGCGTGTTGTAGGAATAGAAGCCGACCATGCAGGTGACGTCGGGGCTGGCGACCAGCGCGTCCTCGACGTTCTTCTTGGCGCGGGCCTGGTCGATGTCGTCGCCACGCACGTCGATCAGCTCGATCTTGGTGCCGGCGAGCCCTTCCTTCATGCCTTCGATGCGCTCCTTGGCATTGTCGGCGCCGAGCAGGCCGACGAAGCCGAGGCATTTGCCGCCGTCGGGCATCGCCTTCTTGGCGATCTCGGCCGCCTGCTTGCCGGCATCGATGTTGGACGAGCCGATATAGGCGATACGCTTGGTCTGCGGCGCGTCGCTGTCGGTGGTGAACAGCGCCGTCTCCGAGGCAATCTTGTTGAGCCCGTCGGTCGAAGTCTTGGGGTCGACTGCCGAAACCATGATCGCCTTGACGCCGGCCGTCACCAGATCATCCATCAGCCGCTGCTGGATGGCGACCGACGACTGCTCCGGATATTTGAGCTCGAGATTGTAGTTGGGCAGTTCGGCCTGGGCCTTCTTTACGCCGGCTTCGGCCGCCTTCCAGAAATCGGAAGCGCCGTTGACGACGAAGGCTAGCGTCGGTTTGTCCTGGGCACGGGCAATCGCCGTGATGGACAGGCCGAGAGCCAAGGCCGCGGCGGCGACAGACGCATTTCGTATCGCAGATTTCATATTCAACCTCCCGTTTGATTCAGTCATTTTCGCTGATCTGAACTTTGTCGAATGCGGCTTGGACGCCCTCCTCCTCAAGGGTTGCTGGCAACGAAAGAACGGCGCCATTCCAGCCGCGATCTGAACTCTAGAGACTCATTTGCTGTTCGTAAATAGTCCGATTTGTCTGACATTTTTCGTGACTGAAGCACCCTCAAATCGGGCGGACAGATCGAGGGTAGACCGGAACCCCTCCTCTCTAAGCGTCGGTACGGGAAGGGAACCGTTCACCCCAACGGCATAACGCCTCTGCTCCAGCATTGAGGGCCGCTCCGCTTTCCGTCAACGAATAGACGACCTTGGTCGGCGATCCCGGATAGACTTCCCGGTTCACAAGCCCGTCAGCCTCCAGTTCTCGCAATTGCTGCGTCAGCATCTTTTCACTGATCGCCGGAATCGACTGCCTCAACCGGCCGAACCTGCGAGACGCCGTTCCAAGCTCGCAAAGAATATCCACTTTCCACTTCCCTTCGATCGCCTTGATCGCGGTTGCAAAGCCGCAATTTCCCGTCGGCTGATTCATGATGTTCTCCTTACCGTTGGGTAACCACTTACCTCCAGGTGCGTATTGTGCGCGCCGCTCACTCCAACATACCTCTGCCCGTGACGACAAATTGGCGCCTATTGGTATGGAGTGTTGCAATGAAGCTTTCAATCAGCGTTGTGGGGACGGGTCGTATGGGATCAGCGCTCGCCCGCGTCCTGCTTCAGTCGGGATATCGGACGACGGTCTGGAACAGGACAAAACAAAAGGCCGAACCGCTGGCCGCGCTCGGCGCCACCGTTGCGGCGTCCGTCCTCGAAGCCGTCAATGCGGCTGAGATTATCATCGTGAACGTAAGCGACTACCAGGCAAGCGCAGTTCTGCGCGACGATGCTGTTGCTTCAGCTATTCGCGGCAAGTTGATCGTGGAACTCACTTCGGGAACGCCGCATGGGGCACGGGAAGCGGCTGAATGGTTTGCAGCGCACGGAGGCAGCTATCTCGATGGCGCGATCATGGCCACGCCGGATTTCATCGGCACAGATGCCGGGACGATACTGATCTCGGGGCCAAGGCAGGCTTTCGACGCGAACGAGGAGATGTTTCGTGCGTTGGGCGGCAATGTCCAGCATGTCGGGGAAGACCCGGGACGTGCAAACGCGCTTGATAGCGCGCTGCTTGCTGTCATGTGGGGCGCGCTGTTCGGAACGCTGCATGCGATCGCCGTGTGTCAGGCCGAAGAGATCGACCTGGGCGAGTTGGGACGGCAGTGGACCGCACTAGCGCCTGTTATTGACGGGCTTGTCGCCGACCTCATAAAGCGGACGAATGCTGGCCGGTTTGCCAGCGACGACGAGACGCTCTCGTCGATCTCCCCGCATTACGGCGCATTCCAGCATCTCCTGGAGCTGATGGAGGCGCGCAAGATCGACCGCTCCGTGGTCGACAGTTACGACGCGATCTTCCAACGGGCGATTGCAGCTGGCCACTTACATGATGATTTCGCAGCGTTATCGCAATTTCTGGGAAGCCCGGATAAGAGATCTCTCCAATCTGGATTGCGAGAAGGATCCCTTCCGACTGGCTGAGCGGATTTGGTCTTCGGCCTTATTGAGGCGGACCACGCTTTGCCGTCAGCCAGCGATTCGGGCTTATTGTCCGTAGCATGGGCCGGTCAGACCAGTGATCTACATTGGGGGAATAGAATGCCTTTGACGCTTCTCATCGATTCGTATTGTGCTGCTTGGTCCGATGAGAACGCCGAGCAGCGGCGGGCGTTGCTGTTGCCGATCTGGAGCGATGGCGCGACATACACGGATCCTACAGTCCATGCGACTGGCGCGGAAGAACTGCTCGCGCACATCGCAAAGGTTCTGGCCAAGCATCCCGGTGCCCGCATCCTACGGACAAGTGACGTGGATGTTCATCATGAGATCGCACGCTTCGCGTGGAAGTTTGTGATGCCTGATGGATTGTCTTTCCCGGAGGGTTTGGACATAGCCTTCCTCGACTCCAGCCAGAAGCGAATAACACGTATCATCGGCTTTTTTGGGCCGTTGGCACGGTCAGGCTGATCGACCAGCGCGTGCCAGCCCGTGCGCCACCAGCCGATCGATGATCTCGGGATAGCTGACGCCGCTTGCCACCATCGCCTTGGAATACATGCTGATGTCGGTGAAACCGGGAATGGTGTTGAGCTCGTTGATGAGGACGCGCATGTCCGGGGTCACGAAGAAATCAACGCGGGCCATGCCGTCGCAGCCGACCGCACGGAAGGCCTTTGCCGCCATCGCGCGGATGCTGCCTTCGATCTCCTGCGGCAGTTCGGCCGGGACTTTCAGCGCCGCGCCGTGCTCGTCGATATATTTGGCGTCGTAGCTGTAGAAACCGTGGCTCGGTGCCGGCACGATCTCGCCGGGACGAGAAACGAAGAGGCCGCCTTCCGTATCCTCTAGCACGCTGCACTCGATCTCGCGGCCTTGAACGAACTCTTCGGCCAGCAGCTTGCGGTCGTGCCTAAAGCCTTCCGTCAGCGCTGCCTCGTAGTCCTTTTCAGCCGAAACCTTACTGACGCCGACAGAGGAGCCCTGCCGGGCCGGCTTGATGAAAAACGGGAGCCCAAACGCGCTCTGCAGTTCCGCAAAGGCCGGTGCGGCGCCGTGATGGATTGTGACGGACCGCGCGGCGGGCAAGCCCGCCTCGTTCAGCAGCCGCTTGGCAAAATCCTTGTCGAGGGCTGCGGCCGAACCGAGGATGCCGCAGCCGGCGAGCGGCACGCGCGCTACTTCCGCGAGCCCCTGCACGGAGCCGTCCTCGCCATGGAGGCCGTGCAGGGCGGGAAACAGAATGTCGATGTCAGGCAGTTCGTACGGTGCGCCATGGATCGGGATCGCCATCATCCGTCCCTGTCCGCCCGGCACGAGGCAGACTTCGGTACCGGTCGACGGTTTCGCCAGGGTGCCGTCCTCGAAGCTGCTCAGCAGCCATTGTCCTTCGCGGGTGACGAAGACGGGAATGGCATCGTATTTCGCGGGTTCCAGCGCACGCATGATGTTGGTTGCCGACAGCACCGAAACGTCATGCTCGGCGGAGCGTCCGCCAAACAGCACGGCAATACGGAGTCTTTTCGAGGCCATGAGCGTCTCCAAAATGGTCGCAGGGATGCTGGCAGCAGGGGCCGAATCTCGGTGCGCATTTGCCAACAAAGGTCACAAAGCTATGTAGATGACGGACTCGTATACTCGTATACGGCTCGACAAGTCGTTCAAGCTGTATGTGAGAAGGGGCTCTGGAGCGGTCTCCTTCCCTGTGCCCCCAATTAAAGGGAGCAGCATGAGGCTTGAATAGGGAGAGAATACGCCGCCCTCTGCTCTTCTTCGCAAACAGCCGAGGTTGCCTTGATCATAAATCTGTGCTTATCATAAGCCATGGTTTATGATTATGCAGGAGTGGTCGCGCTGGCCGATCCCACGCGCAGAAAGGTATTCGAGCTTGTGGCCGACGAGCCGCGTTCGGTAGCGAACCTCGCTCGGACCCTGCCTGTGTCTCAGCCCGCGATCTCTCATCACCTGAAGGTGCTGAGGGAGGCGCGGCTGGTCCGCGCCGAGCCTCGCGGTGCCAGCAACATCTATCACGTCGACCCTCACGGTCTTGGCGAGATGCGTGCCTGGCTCGACCAAATGTGGGGGAACGCGCTCGACGCCTTCCGAAACGAGGTCAACAAAGCCAAGGAGCAAAATAATGATGGCGATCATTAAACCAGCACCTGTGCGCAAGTCGGTCACCGTGGACGTGCCGGTTGCCACGGCGTTTGAAGTGTTCACGAGCGGGTTCGGACGTTGGTGGCCGGCGTCCTACTCCATAGGCAAGTCCGCACTCAAGAGCGCGACCATCGAGCCAAAGGCAGGCGGCCGCTGGTTTGAGACCGGCGAGGATGGGACGGAATGCGACTGGGGCGAAGTGCTGGCGTGGGAACCGCCAAACCGCATCGTCCTGGCATGGCGGATTCGCGCCGACTGGCAATATGATCCGTCGCTGCTGACCGAAGTCGAGATCAAGTTCTCCGAGGCCGGTGGGAACGCGACTCGCGTCGAGCTCGAGCATCGTCGGCTTGAGAACATGGGCGCGACCGGCGAAGCGGCGCGAGAGATCTTCGAATCCGATCGTGGCTGGAGCAGCATCCTGCAAAACTATGTCCGATTGATCGAGAAGCGGTAGGCTGCCAATCGATCGGCCGACGCTTTTAGTCCGTGAAAGGTGCGCTTCAATTCGCAACGCAAGTGCTATAGTTAGACTAAGAGTGCGGCCTGCCGCTTACTGAGGCAACGAAGGCGAAAGCGTATTAATCGCAGTGTATGAGAGCCGTACCGATGAGATGAGACGAAGCGGCCGAAGACGGGCTAGGCGCGGCGTTCTGCTCAGCGCGGGTGCTGGTCTGCGGCTGCTCGCTTCGCTCCTCTTTTTGATCTGGACCATTCCTGCGACCACAGCTGTCCAAGCCGGACAGGATGTAGCCAAAGAGCAAATAAGGCTCGCTGCGTCCAAGCCGGTCGCGACCATCCTTGTCCGCGACATTGCCCGCCGTGTTGCAGCTGAGACTTCCCGTTTCAAGACGGGAACGCCTGCCATTGCGGGAAACGGCAAGCCCTTTTGCATCATCCCGGATTTGCGCCTGCCGCTCGAAACCGCGTCAGCCGCACCGTTTGGTATAGGGTTTGAGGACCGGCCGGAACTGTCGCCGATCCGCGCCTTTGATGCGCGCGCGCCTCCGCTTCTCACGGCATGATCCTGGCCGCGCGACCGCGGCCTCCCGACTCCCAAACCTTTCACATCGCGTTCCGTTCGGGCTCTCTTCGAGTTGCTCGCCGATCGGAACGCCAAAGCTCTTGTCGGAGGCGGTTTCCGCCCGATATGCGCTGAACGGACAAGAACATGCTGCATTTTTCGCGCTGGAAGACCATTCTCATCTGGCTGACGGTCCTGGCCGGTGTCCTGTACGCAGCGCCCAATCTGGTTCCCGCCTCCACTCTGGCATCGCTGCCGAATTGGCTGCCAAAGCAGCAGCTGACGCTGGGCCTAGACCTGCAGGGCGGCTCGCACATCCTGCTCCAGATCGATCGGCAAGACCTCGCCAACGAACGCCTCGAAGCGGCGCGAGACGAGGTCCGCACATCGCTGCGCGATGCCCAGATCGGCTATACCGGCCTTGCCGGCACCGCCAATTCCATCCAGGTCCGCATTCGCGACCAAGGCCAGATCGATGCTGCGAAGAGCGCGCTCGAAAGACTGACGCAGCCGATCTCGACCGGGCTTTTCATGAGCGGCTCGGTGACCGAGATGGAGATGACCGAGCCGGAACCGGGTCTGCTGCGTTTCACGCTGACCGAAGCCGGGGTCGACTACCGTCTCGCCGCGGCGCTGACCCAATCGATCGAGGTGGTGGGCCGGCGCGTCAACGAGCTCGGCACGACCGAGCCGATCATCCAGCGCCAGGGATCTGAGCGCATCATGGTCCAGGTGCCGGGCCTGCAGGATCCGCAGCGGCTGAAGGATATCCTCGGACAGACCGCGAAGCTGACCTTCCAGATGGTCGACCAGTCGATGCCGGTCGAGGAGGCGATCTCCGGCCGCCCGCCGGCGGGCTCGACGGTGTTGAATTCGACGGACGAGCCGCGGGTCCCCTATCTGATCGAGAACCGGATCATCGTCTCCGGCGAAAATCTCGTCGACGCGCAGGCCACCTTCGACCAGCGCACTAACGAGCCGGTGGTCTCGTTTCGCTTCGACAGCCGCGGCGCCACCCGCTTCGGTCAGGCTACTCAGGCCAATGTCGGGCGCCTGTTCGCGATCATCCTCGACAACGAGGTGATCTCCGCGCCTCAGATCCGCGAACCGATCCTGGGCGGCACCGGGCAGATATCCGGCAGTTTCACGGTGGAGAGCGCGAACGATCTTGCGGTCCTGCTGCGCGCCGGCGCACTGCCTGTTGACCTCACCATCGTCGAAGAACGCACCGTCGGCCCGAGCCTCGGCAGCGATTCAATCGAGGCGGGCCAGTTCGCATCAATCATCGCCGGGTTGCTGGTCGTCGGCTTCATGCTGTTCGCCTATGGGCGACTGGGACTGATCGCGAATATCGCGCTCCTGGCCAACGTCGCACTGATCATCGCCATCCTGTCGGTGCTCGGCGCGACGCTGACGCTGCCCGGCATCGCCGGCATCGTGCTGACGATGGGCATGGCGGTCGATTCCAACGTCATCATCTTCGAGCGCGTCCGCGAAGAGAACCGCCAAGGGCGCTCGATCGTGCAGTCGATGGATTCCGGGTTCAGACAGGCGCTGGCGACCGTCGTCGATGCCAATGTGACGACGCTGATTGCCGCCGTCATCCTGTTCTTCCTCGGCTCAGGGCCGATCAAGGGGTTTGCCGTCACCCTCGCCATCGGCATCGTCACCACCGTGTTCACGGCGTTTACGCTGACGCGCTGGCTGGTCGCGTTCTGGCTTCGCCGGCAGCGCCCGAAAACGATGCCCAGCGGTGTCATGCGGCTGGTGCCCGACGACACGCGCGTGCCGTTCATGGCATTCCGAAAGTACGCCTTCACGCTGTCCTTGCTGTTGTCGATCGCTTCGGCCGTGCTGTTCTTCACTGTCGGCATGAACTACGGCATCGACTTTCGCGGCGGTTCGAGCATCGAGGTGCAGGCGAAGGGCCAGCAGGCCGACATCGGCGACATCCGCGAGCGCCTGACAGGTCTCGAACTGGGCGAAGTACAGGTGCAGGAGTTCGGCTCGACCCGGGACGTGCTGATCCGCATCGGCACCCAGGGGGGCGGCGACATTGCCGAACAGTCCGCCGTTGGGAAAGTAAGAAGCGCGCTCGAGTCCGACTACGAGTTCCGCCGCATCGAGGTTGTCGGTCCGACAGTGTCTTCCGAACTCGCGTTTAACGGCACAATGGGCGTGCTCGCCTCGCTGCTGGCGATGCTCGTCTATATCTGGATCAGGTTCGAGTGGCAGTTCGGGCTCGGCGCCATCATTTCGACGTTCCACGATGTGATCCTGATGATCGGCTTCTACGTCGTCGCGGGCATAGAGTTTAATTTGACCTCGATAGCCGCGATCCTGACCATTGTTGGCTACTCCATCAACGATACAGTTGTCGTCTATGACCGGGTCCGCGAGAATTTGCGCCGCTATAAAAGGATGCCGATTGCCGAGCTGCTCGATCTGTCGATGAACCAGACACTGGCGCGAACGGTCCTGACCGGCGTGACCACGTTGTTTGCGCTGGCGGCGCTTTCGATCTGGGGCGGCGAGGTCATCCAGTCCTTCACGGTCGCGATGATCTTCGGCATCCTCGCCGGCACCTATTCCTCCATCTTCGTCGCCGGGCCGCTGCTGATCCTGTTCAAGCTGCGGCCGGGCGCCCTCAGCCAAGAGGAAGGCGCAGTGGCGAAAGAGCCGCCGGCGCGACAGGCCTTATGACGCAACGATCGGCGGCGCCATTTCTTTGGGTCTGCCGTAGCATTTTGATCTGGCGCATGATCCTTTGCGAAAATCGATTCCGATTTTCGGAGTCATGCGCCAGCTAGACCGTCTCTCGCATCACGACAGCGACGATTGCCCCTGAGAGAAATGTCAGCGCGGCGATCGACGCGATCGCCCATGACAGCCCGAAGCTGTCGGCGATGAGGCCGGCGGAGAGCGCCCCGATCGCGTAGCCGAGATCCCGCCAGAACCGGTAGACGCTGAGTGAGCGGGCGCGCCAGGTCGGATGCGAGGCATCGGAGACGGCTGCGATCAGGCTGGGGTAGACCATCGCCGTGCCGAGGCCGAGCAGAAGGCTGCCGACGATCCACCACTCGAACTGGCGCGTCGCCGCGGTGAGAAACAGACCGGCGGCCTGAACCCACATGCCGGCGACGATCAGGCCCTTGCGCCCCCAGCGATCGCTCAAGGGGCCCGTGGCGATCTGCAAGACACCCCATGTCGCGGGATAGATCGCCTTGAGGATGCCGATGCGCTCGACGCCGAGGCCGAAGGAAGCGAAGAACAATGGGAAAATGCCCCAGCTCATGCCATCGTTGAGATTATTGACGAGGCCGGCCTGCGAGGCGGCGAACAGATTGCGGTCTCCGAACGAAGTGAGCGCGAAGACCTGCCGAAAGCTGATCGGTGCGGGCTGCTGCGCGTGGGATGAAGTCTCCAGCCGAACGTGGTCCCGCGTGTCGCGCACGAGCAGGGCCGACAGTGCGGCGCCGAGGACCGCATAGCCGATGCCGAGATAGATCGGCACCGGCCGAAGTCCGTATTGCGAGGCGAGATAGCCGGTCAGGAACGCCGTCACCCCGACGGCGAGATAGCCGGCGAACTCGTTGAGGCCGACGGCAAGGCCGCGCGACTTCGGCCCGACGAGATCGATTTTCATGATCACTGTCATCGACCAGGCGAGCCCCTGGTTGATGCCGAGCAATGCGTTGGCCGCAATCACCCATTCCCAGGTCGGCGCCCAGATGATCATGAACGGCACCGGCAGGCCGACCAGCCATCCCAAAACGAGCACGCGCTTGCGGCCCCACGCGTCGGCAAGCTGGCCCGAGACCAGATTGGCTAGCGCCTTGACGACGCCGAAGCTGACGATGAAGGAGACAATGAGCGTCGTCGACCTGAAGTGGAACTCCTCCGATCCGATCAGCGGCACCACCGTTCGTTCTATGCCGACCATGCCGCCGACAAAGGCGTTGATCACGACGAGCAGCGCGAATTGCGGCCAGTTCTCCCTGAGGCCGAGCTTGACGGGAACCGATGCCGCTTCGTCCATTGTCAGGCCACCGCCGCAGCCAGGACGGAATTGGCGGCCCGGAGCGCAGCAGCCTCGCGCCGAGCCGGCGGAATCTCGGCGAGCATGAAGCAGATGAACGCGGCTTCGTCCCCGATCCGGAGGGCTTCGTTGCCGCAGCCGAACAGGTGCGAGGCGCCGACTGGATCACTTTGAGGGAACTGGCGAAGGATCACGGTCTTGCGCGCCTGGCTATGAAGGGCTAGAAACATTCAATCATTCCGCTGAATGTTCCACTGAGCAGAAGCCGTGTCAAGCACCGGACCGAAACAGGCGATCTACGCGAGCCTTGCCGAAGTGGCTCAGGCGCTCGGCCATCCGCACCGGCTCGAGCTTCTGGAGCATCTCGCGCAAGGCGTGCGCAGCGTCGAGGACCTCTCCGCGCGAGCCCATCTGAGTTTCGCCAACACGTCGCGCCACCTGCAGATCCTGCGGCGGGCGCGCCTCGTCGAGACGCAGCGCCGCGGCAAGCACGTGCTCTATAGCCTCGCCGGCGACGCCGAGGTGGTGGCGCTGATCAAGGCGCTCGGCCGCGTCGGCGAGCGAAACATGGCTGAAATCGGGCGCGTCATGTCCGACTACTTCCGCGCTCGCGATGCGATGGAACCCGTGTCGCGAGATGACCTCGTCTCGATGCTGCATGACGGCATGGTCACGGTTCTCGATGTGCGGCCAGAGGACGAGTTCGCGGTCGGACATCTTCCAGGCGCCCTAAACATCCCGCTGGCCGAGCTGGAGCGCCGCTTGGGCGAGCTAAAGGCAGATCGGGAAGTGATCGCCTATTGCCGCGGCCCCTACTGCGTTCTGTCGTTCGAAGCGGTCGCCGCCTTGCGAGAGCGGGGCTATCTCGTCCGTCGGCTCGAGGACGGCTATCCCGAATGGAAAGCCGCCGGCCTGCCGGTCGAGACGGCGGCCTGAAACAAAATGCGCGGAGCTTTGAGAGCGTCGGGAGATTGCGGCGCTGGTCTGGCGTGGACCTTCAGCTGCGGGCCAGCGCGGCCGCCTGCTCCAGGCTGATACCCCGAACGAGCGGGTCTGCGTGTCGGTGCGCGAGCCGCCATTCGGATCCTTCGCGGCGATAGACCAAGGTGACGCGCAGCGGCCAGCCCTGGGCCGGCAGACCGCCGACTTCGCCGCGGCCGCGTTCGATGACCGCGAGAACCACCATGTCGGCCACGGCGTAGGCTTGGACTAGCTCTTGTTCCAGCGTGCCGTTCCTGAAGAAACGCCCCATTGCCTCCCAGCGTTCGCTCGTCATGTCCACGCCGCGCGTCGGCGTCCCGCCGAAAGGCGACATCAGCGTGAAGTCATCGGTGAGCGTAATCAACGCACGGTACTGGGCGATGTCGCCGCGCATCAGCGCCGCGTTGGCTTCGGCGGTCTGTCTGATGAGCGTGGCGACCTCCTCGTCGGCGATGGGGACCTGATGGGCAAAGGCAGAGTCGCTTGTAGCTTTCGTGATCCCGAGCGACGCGAGACCGGCGCCCGCTGCAGCGAGTGCTGAACGTCGTGAAACTGGCATGAGAAATTTCTCCTATGTTTGTGCCGATCCGCAGCCGCAGCCTGCTGACATCCGTCGAGCCGATGCGATCTCAGATCCCTCAACCGGCCGGCATTTCCGTCATGGCCTCAAAAGACTGTGCAGCGGCTGGAAGGACAGCTTCGGCCGAATGCCATCCGGCAGATTCGGCGCGATATGAGCAGCGAAGAAGCGCGTCGCGTCTTCCTGGGAGTTCCACACCTCGACAATCCGCCAGCCGGCTGCCACCGGGTGCGACACATGCATGATGAAGCCCGGCGCCTGCCTCAAAGCATCACCGACGAGGGCGAGCATACCGTCATACCCTTGCGGCGACTGTCCGCCGACTTCGGAAATCATCATCACAGACATGGCCGTTTCCCATTCAAGGCTCCGTTCGTCCGAGCGACGCGCCGCTCAGCCGGCAGAATTTCACGTTGAGTTCGATGAATCCAGTGATATGATTTCATGAATATGCTGAACGAAATTGATCTTTCTCGCACCGATCTCAATCTCCTCGTCCTCTTCGAGGCCGTGCTCGAAGAGGGCCACGTGGGCCGGGCGGCGGACCGGCTTAATCTGACGCCATCGGCTGTCAGTCACGGGCTTGGTCGGTTGCGCCGGCTCCTCAATGATCCGCTGTTCCTAAGAACGCCCAAGGGCGTGGTGCCGACGGCCCGTGCGACGGAACTGGCCGCGCCGATCGCCGACGTTCTGGCGCGCGTGCGCAGCGTCATGGCGACTGCCGCACCCTTCGACCCCTTGACGGCGATGCGCCGGTTCGCAATCGGCGCGCCGGACGGTGTCTCAGCCGTGATCCTGCGCCCGCTTCTCGCCGAACTCAGCCGGATTGCGCCACGCATCGACGTCAGCGTGCGTCAGGTCCTGCCCTCGCCAGCCCGCGTCTGGCGAAGCGCGATTGCCGAACTCGAGGCGCACGCCATCGACATCGCGATCATTCCGTCCGATGACATCCCGCCTCGTTTCGAAAAGCGCTGCATCTACGAAGAAGACTTTGTAATTGCCATGCGCCTTGGACATCCGTTCGCGCGTGATCCAACCCTGGAGCGATACTGCGACATGCAGCATCTGGTCGTTTCGCACAGCGGCGATCCTTATGGCTTCGTGGATGAACAGCTGGCGAAGCTGGGCCGGGCGCGACGGATTGCGTTGACTGTTCCGAACTTCATGTTTGCGCTTGCGGTCATCGCCGAGACCGACCTCATCTCGGCCCTGCCGCGGCGGTTCGTCACCATGCATGCGGCGCGTTTCGGTGTCCTGAGCCTCGATGCCCCATTGCCGCTGCCCGGCTTCCGGCTCAACGCCGTCGCTCCCAAGGTCGCGATGATGGATGCTGGTGTGGCGTGGCTCTTCGATCGGCTTGCAGGAGTGGAGCACACTGCGCAGAAGCACCACAGCGGCCTGCCCGCCCGAAGACGGCAGTCGTCGTAGCTCGGAAAGCTTCGTCGGCTGCCGTGCCGTTCGGGCGTGCTGTAGGGTAGATTGATGGCGCGCCGAAGCGGTCGCCGCCTTGCGGGAGCGGCGTTTTCTCGTCCGTCGGCTCGAGGACGGCTATCCCGAATGGAAGGCCGCCGGCCTGCCGGTCGAAACGGCCGCCTGAAACAGAACACGCGGGAGCTCACGCAGGTGATGAGGGCAGGCAGATCAGTGCTGCGGGTCCATTCGACGACCTTTCTTTTTACGGCGCGTGCCCTGCGCGACATGGGCGACGGCTTCGTGGCCGTTTTGTTGCCGGTCTATCTCCTCGCACTTGGCTTTACTCCGCTACAGGTCGGCATCATCGCAACCGCCTCGCTTCTCGGTTCGGCGCTCTTGACCATCGGCGTCGGGTTCCTCGGCGCCCGACGCGACTACCGCCAACTCCTGCTTGCCGCCGCCAGTCTGATGGTCGCCACTGGCGTGGCCTTTGCTGTGGTCCACGACTACGTGCTGCTTTTGGTGATCGCGTTCGCAGGCACCATTAACCCGTCGGCCGGCAGTGTCAGCGTATTCGTGCCATTGGAGCATGCCGTGCTCACTCGTGAAATCACCGATGCCGCGCGGACCAAGATGTTCGCGCATTACAGCCTTGTGGGTGCGCTGGCAGGTGCGGTTGGCGCGCTTGCTTCGGCAACACCTGATCTTCTGGTTTCAGTCGGCCTCGATCAACTCAGCGGCATCAAGGCGATGTTCGTGCTCTATGCGTTTCTGGGCCTGCTCGGCGGCTTCATCTACGCGCAGATCCCGCAGCGCCGTCCAGCGTCGGCCTCCGGCACCGCGTCCGCGCTCGGCCCCTCGCGCAATATTGTGTTCAAGCTTGCGGCGCTTTTCAGCCTCGATGCTTTCGCCGGAGGCTTTGTCGTCCAGTCGCTGCTTGCGCTGTGGCTTTTCGAAGAATTCGACCTGTCGCTCTCGGAAGCGGGCTTTTTCTTTTTCTGGTCCGGTGTGCTTTCGGCGTTCTCATTTCCCGTTGCTGCTTGGCTGTCCCGGCACATCGGACTCATTAACACGATGGTGTTCACCCACATTCCGTCCAGCATTGCTCTGATGCTGGCGGCGCTTGCGCCCACGCTGCCTCTGGCGCTCGGCTTGCTGTTGATCCGCGCCGCGCTTTCGCAGATGGACGTCCCGACGCGATCGTCTTACGTCATGGCCGTCGTTACCGAGGCGGAGCGGGCGGCGGCCGCGAGCTTCACATCGGTCCCGCGCAGTCTGGCCGCCGCAGCGAGTCCTGCGTTGGCCGGCGCCCTGTTTGCTGCCTCGTTCCGGGCTTGGCCCCTCCTCATTTGCGGTGCCCTGAAGATCACCTACGATCTGCTGCTGCTGATGCAGTTCCGGCATCTCAAGCCGCCGGAGGAACGGTGATGCAGCCTCGATCCCGCGTCCCGCGGTGAACCAGGCCAGCCAATCGGCCGCCTGAGGCAAGTGCGCTCGGATTGGTCAAAGGGAACGGAACAACTTCGGTCATGTCTTCGTTGACGTCTGCCGCCTTGCTCGATGAGCGAAGGGCCGAAAGGCCAAATGTCCCATGGCATCAAAATATTGGGGGCGACGGCCCTCTGCTTGATATCACTGCCGGTGCATGGCAGCGTGGATGTCGAGCGGGCGGTGGAGAGCTTTCACAGCACCTGTCTGGCCCAAGGCCCGGATTTCGACCGAACCACTGCTGCCGCCAGCAGGCTCGGATGGGCGCCGATGGCCGAAGATGCTTTTGCCAAGCTGGCCCCGCTCGACAATCCGCAGGCGATGCGAGGTTGGAGGGCGAAAGGCGACGCCATGCCGGCGGGGACATTAGTCGGCGTCACGAAAGCCACCTTGAACGGCAAGGCTGTGCAGACATGCACCGTCGTCATCGGCGACATTCATGTCGAATCGTTCCTGAAGAGTTTTTTTACCCGCACCGATGCCGAAAAGATATCCGAGGAGCGCAGCGCAATGCAGGTATCGCGGCTCTACATCCTGATTGCCGGCGATCGCAAGCAATTCGTCAACCTCAAGTTTCCGGCTGCAACTGAAGAAGAGGGCGTGATCGTGGCGAGTTCGATCGCTGAAGAATGATCGGTCCGTCCGCCTGCCGCCGGATACCCGTTTTCCTCACAGGATTTCATGGAGGGCGACCGCGACGAGGATTGTCCCGGCGACCGCTTCGATCGAGCGGGTCACGACCGCGACGAGCTTTGGACGCGACCTCAGCAGATTGGCCAGCTGGTTGCGGAAGAACACTGTGACGAGGGCGACGACCGAGAGGGTGAACGCTACACCCGCCATCATGGTCACTGCGAACGCGATGCCCGCCTCCGGCACGCCTCGGATCATCGCGAATGTCATGACGAACAGCGTCAGCGGACAAGGGTTCAGGCCGGCCATGATCCCGACGGCCACACCTTCCTGGTCGCCATGTGCATGGAGCGGATGCCGGACCGCTCGCCAAAGCATCCACGCGCCGATGAGGCCAAGAAGGCCTCGGCTGACGTCTTCGAGCATCGGTGCGCGGCCGACGCTTCCGAGCGCGACCGACACCAGCGGAAGCGACAGCAGTGCAATCAGCACCGCTGAAGTGACGTGGGTGAAGGAAAGCACAAGCGAGACTGTCAGGCTCCGCCCGAGTCCTGCCGATGATCCGGTCAGATAGGTCGCCAGCACCGACTTGGAGTGCCCGGGCGTCATTGCATGCACTGCCCCGAACACGATGCCCATCGGCAGGAAGGCCGCGAGTGCCCCCCAATTGCCGTCTTGGGCGAACGTCTTTATGTGCCCGGCGAAGGCCAGATAAATGTCGCGTTGAACATCGATGATTGTCTGCAGCATGCCGGGGCAATATCACTCGCTGCCGCTCAAGGCTCGCGCGGCCATTCCGGATGCAGCTTATCGATTACAAAGGCGTGGGTATGGCGATGTCCGAAATGGTCCGATCCCTCAGCCCAATGCGGATCATGCTCGGGAAGGCCGCGATGCTGGTGTTCAAGGACTTCTGGATCGGAAGCTGGCCACACCAGGAACGCCGTAACCAGGGCAGCGCCCGCGATGCAGGCGAGGATCACAAATGGCGCCGATAGTCCGAAAGTCAAGCCCAGCCCGAGAGCTACCGTCGCGAGCCCGGTACCGATCAGTGCGATCATCTGAGCCGCGAAGAGATGGCGATAGGTGCGGTTTGCAAGAATGCCAAGCACGGTCGGCCCAAGAGGTGCTTCGTTATTTCCGAACGTCGCCGCCTATTATTCATCGATCAAGATCACCGTTCAGGTTCCGCCATGAGACCAGTTCGCAGAGTGTCCGCCGCCTGGCTACGTCACCGAGATCACGGGTTCCATCCGCCGCTGCCGTATTGACGGGTGATGATCTCGAGAAGATGACCGTTCGGGTCCTCGAAATAAACACCGCGGCCGCCGTCGTGGTGATTGATCTCGCCCAGCAGCGTCCGGCCAGGGTCGGCCCAGTACGGGAGATCCCGCTCACGAATCCTGCTGAAGATCTCGTCGAACTCGGCTTCGCTGACCAGGAAGGCGTAATGCTGCGGCCTGATTTCGCCGTCGGTATCCATGTAGTCGAGGTTGGCACCGTTTTCGGTCGTGACCATCTGGAAAGGCCCCCAGCGCCTCGGGGCTGGAAGGCCAAGCATTTCCGCCAGGAATTTTGCCGACGCCTCACTGTTGTGGGCCGGCAGTATTGTATGGTTGAAATCGATAGCCATGCGATCACTCCCTTTGATCTCTCCTCGCACGTCGTTGTTCCACGACTGAAGCGATGCTGCACGAAATGGGGTCGAAGGCCATGATGCTCAAGCCGGCGTGGCAACATGCCCGATGACCTGCACGGGGTCAGCCTCATGAATACGGACGATGATCATTTCGCCGCTGTCCGGCACCTCGCCGGTCAAACCGGTGATGTTGACCTGATGCGTGACAAGGACGGCAGGTTCGCCGAAACGCTGCTCGCGAAGCCAGGCCAGAAGAGCAGCGGTGCGCTCCTCTGCGGCCGAACTGTCGCCAAAGAATGAATTGAGCAAATCAAGAGGCACGACTTCGCCGATCCCGAGCAGGCGAGCGGTATCAAGGCAACGACACCACTGGCTCGAATAGACGATTGCCGACGAGATGCCATTCGCACGGAACAGGTCGCCGATCGCGCGGGACTGCGCACGACCTTCTTCCGAAAGATTCCGCTGGGTGCTGCAATCACCGAGCCTGAAGTCAGGCGGATCGACGGAGCCTGGGGCCGCGGCATGGCGCAGCACGGCAATGGCTTCCCCGGATCGCAGGGCAGCCCAGAGTGACTCGGAGGCATGTGCTTTGCCGAAGGCAGCCGCACCGAGTGACAGGACAAGAAATCGCCGACGTCCAATTCGCATCTTGCTTCTCACCTTTCCGATAGCGGCCTCGGCGAGTGCCGGCAAGCTACTGCAGGTCGCTAGGCTCGAGCAATGCCGGTTCCAGTGCTCGACGGCTTTGCTGTCTACGATCCGCCAACCAGCCAGTCCCGCTTCGGCGTCCTCGCCACTTTGCGAGTGAAGTCAGTCGGACGCCGTCGCTCTCTCAAAATCAAGCACCCAAAGGCATCATGCCTCTCGCTCAAGCTCAGGTTCGCTATCTTCTTCTTCCCTCTCGGATTGTATTTGCCGGACACCGTCGAATGAGAAAGGCTTTTCGCGGGAAGCCGGTCATTCGGTGGATGTCGGCCGAACCGGAACAATGGTATCTTGCCGGGAGCATTCGGGGAGCGACGGCATTGACCGAGAGCTTGGAAGCCGAAGGGGGTTGGTCGAATCTGCTGCTCGCGGCAGAAAGGGGTGATGCGGAGGCCGTTCGAGCGGAATTGGCGGCCGGCGCCAATATCAACGAGGCGGACGGCGGCGGCTGGTCAGCCCTTCATCTCGCAGCCCTCAATGCCCGCACCGCGGCGGTCGAGGCGTTGATCGAACAGCCAGCAATCGATGTGAATTCCAGAAACAAATGGAAGAGCACGCCTTTGAGCCTTGCTTCGGCCAAGGGCCACTACGCCTCTATTTTAGCCCTCGTGAAACATCCCGAAATAGAGATCAATGCAAGAGCCGACTACTACGGCAGAACGGCCCTTATTGAAGCAGCAAAGAACGGGCATCTGGATGTCGTTAAATTGCTTGTCGAGAATGGCGCCGACCTGAATCTGAGTGACAAGACCGGAAGAAACAACGCGCTTATCGAGGCTATCAAGGGACGGCACTACGAGGTCGCGGGATACCTGCTTGATTCTCGGAAAATGAACTTTCTCAACAAGGATATGAGACTGAACGCCCTGATCTGGGCTGGAAGCTGCCATAATCCTCAACTCATCGAAAAGCTGGAAGTCTCGATTCATACTTTCTTCGAAGGCAAGTGAAGGTCTCGTTTTCGCTTCCGCCACAGTGACCATATCCGTGGTCTTGCACTGGCCGAATGTCCTCGATCCCCGCAGGCCGCCTGTGGAGCTCTCATCTAAAATCATTCAACCAATCGGTTGACAATCAGAAAGTGCGCCTCTATATTCAACTACATGGTTGAATTAGAGACACCCCAGATCGACGCGGTTTTCCACGCCCTTGGCGACGCCACCCGCCGGCGGATGCTTCGCAACCTCGCCGGCGGCGAGCGAACGGTGAGCCAGCTCGCCGAACCCTTCGCCATGTCGCTCGCAGCCGCCTCCAAGCATATCAAGGCGCTGGAGAATGCGGGGCTAATTCGTCGAGAGGTGAGGGGCCGCACACATCTCTGCCGCCTCGAACCCGGACCGCTGGCCAGCGCCCACCAATGGCTTGGCTTCTACGAGCGCTTCTGGGCCAACCGTCTCGACGTTCTCGAACGTCTCCTTCGCGAGGAGGACGCCCGCAAAGCCCAGGATGATTCCAGGAAATCGCCCACCTCGAAAGAAGGAGACGACCAATGAACCAGATGAAAACCATCGAAGCCTATGGCGAGCTGACCGAGCCCGCCACGTTCACCATCCAGCGCCTTTTGCCCGGCCCCATCGAACGCGTCTGGGCGTATCTCACCGAGAGTGAGCTTCGCCGGCAATGGATGGCTGCCGGCCAGATGGAAATGAAAGCCGGCACGTCGTTCGAGTTGGTCTGGCGTAACGACGAGCTGACCGACCCGCCCGGCCAGCGCCCCGCGGGCTTTCCCGAAGAGCATCGGATGGAGAGCCGGATCACCGAGCTCGATGCGCCCTACAAGCTCGCCATCACCTGGGGAAACACCGGCGGGGTTTCCTTCTTGCTGGAGCCGAAGGGCAGCGAGGTGCTGCTCACCGTCATCCATCGCCGGCTGCCGGAACGCGCAATCCAGCTCAACGTCACCGCCGGTTGGCACATGCACCTCGACATGTTGGCCGCCCGTCTCGCAGGCAAGACGCCGACCTCGTTCTGGGATGGCTGGAGCCGCCTGCGGGAAGAATACGACCGCCGCCTGCCGGCCTGACACGATCGCGTTCGGCCACCCCTGAAGTCACCGCCCAGCTTCCACCGGCATCCGCCCATGGAGGCTCGCACACCAGCAACGAACCGACGATGAACGTGCTTGCATTGTGCAAGCCTGATGGAGGAAGTCATGCGAAAATTGATTGCCGGAATGAAGATTTCCGTCGACGGCAAAATGGAGGGACCCGAGGGTTACGCGGATTGGGTCGACGCGTGGTCGGAGGAGTACGGGCTGACGCCGCAAATCGATGCCTGCCTGCTCGGGAGCGTCATGTATGCCGGCTACGAGCGCTACTGGAGCGCGATCCAGAACGAGCCGGACAAGCCACTGCCGATGACCGGCAAATTGCCGATGCCGGCCGAGCTCGAATGGGCCCGCTTTGCCGAACAGACCCCGCACTATGTGCTGTCGAACACGATGACTTCGGCGCTTTGGCCAAAGACTCGCTTCGTCCGGAGCCTCGACGACATCGCTGCCCTCAAGCTGCAGCCCGGCAAGGATATCTATCTCATGGGCGGTGCGCGAATGACCGCGAGCCTCATCGATGCCGGGCTGGTGGATGAGCTGCGGCTGATCCTCTATCCGCTGCTCGTCGGCGACGGGAAGCTGCTGTTTGGAGCAACGCAAAATCGTCGCGGGCTCGAACTGCGGAAGGTTCAGCAGCTTCCCGACGGGCGCGTGAGCCTGGTCTATGGGATTGGCTAACTCAGCCGGGCTTCGCAGACTTCGCGGCGCTCCCCGGCCGAAATTTTCCTGAAAGGCAGTTCGCAGATCAAAGGGAGACCGATAGCCCACCGTCAACGGCCAGGACATGTCCGTTGACGTAGGCGGCAGCGTCGGAGGCAAGAAACACCACGGCTCCGCCGAGCTCCTCAGGCTGGGCCCAGCGGCCTGCGGGGGTTCGTGCCTCGACCCATTTGGTGAAGGCCTCGTCGCTCATAAGTGCGGTGTTGAGCTCGGTGGCGAAATAGCCGGGGGCGATCGCGTTGACGGTGATGCCGTGACGGCCCAGCTCAGCGGCAGTGGAGCGTGTCAGCCCGTGCAGGCCCGCCTTTGCCGCCACATAGGCATGAATGGTGGGACGGCCAAGGATCGCCGCAACCGATCCGGTATTTATTATGCGCCCGAATTTGTTTGGCAGCATCAGGCGCACCGCGTCGCGCATCATGCGGAAGCAAGCCGACAGATTGACGGCAATCACATGGTTGAAATCCTCGTCCTGCCATTCGACCAACGGACTGCGATGCTGGATGCCGGCGTTGTTGACCAGAATATCGAGGCGGCCGTGGCGTTCGACGATTCCTTCGAGCGATGCCCTCGAGATCGCCGCGTCGGTGACATCGAACGGCAGGGCTTCGGCACCGATCCTTTCAGCCGCCGCGGAGAGGGCGGCCGGATCGCGGGCATTGACGATCACTGTCGCGCCGTTTTCCGCAAGTGCCTTGGCCATGGCGAAGCCGAGACCACGCGAAGCACCCGTGACCAGCGCGACACGGCCGTTGAGCGAGAACAATTCCGACATTGATATCCCCTATGAAAAGGGCGGGAGTTTCCTCCCGCCCAATAGCGCTATTTGGCGATGCAGGTATCCGCTGTCTCCGGCGTGCAAATGTCAAGGCCGGTATAGGTCGGGTCGGCAGGTGGAGCCTTGCCGTCCTTCATGTCCTTCAGCGCCATCATCGTCTTGTAGCCCATTTCGAACGGGCGCTGGCCGACCTGGCCAAGCGAGAAACCTTCCTTCATCTGGTCGATCTGCACGGGAAGCGTATCGGCGACGACTAGGGCCAGGGCCTTCGAGGCGATCTTGTCCTTGTACGGTGCGACGGCGGCGCGGTTGGCATCGGGGATGAACTGCGGGAAGCCGCCGGTTGGGATGAACGCATCGAGGTTCGGGTTTTTCGCCATGATGTCCTCGAACTGCTGCACCGAGCGCGGGAAGTCATCGTCGGTGTAGAGTGGGCAGCCTTCGATTTCGGTCCAGCCGTTCTGTCCGGTAAGGCGGTCGCCGGGCGAGGCAGCCGACTTGGTCCCCGAAAGCGTGTCGCGAATGCCCTGCATGCGCTCATTGTGGTTGGCTGCCGCCGCGCCGCCCGACTGGATACAGATCGTGCCGCCTTTGGGCTTGATCTGCATGGCAAGCTTGGCGAGGTTCGCGCCGATCTCATAATTGTGCGTGCCGATATAGGCGACGCGCAGGTCCTTGTTCTCGGGCAGCAGATCGGAGTCCCAGGTGAGGACCGGGATGCCCGCGTCTTTGGCGGCCTGCAGCGCAACCGCCATCGCCGCAGCGTTCGATGGCGACACGGCGATGCCGTCCACCCTCTTGGCCACGAGATCCTGCACGATCTGTACCTGCTCGTCGCCGCCGCCGTGCTCGCCGGGGCCAATATACATGCACTCCAGGGCACCATTCGATTCGGCTTCGGCCTTCTTGCAGCCGTCGCGTGCCTGATCGAAGAAAGGATTGTTCATGTTCTTCGGCACCAGGGCGAAGGTGTATTTCGCCTCGGCGCCGGAAACGGCGAGCACCATTGCGCCAAGCGCGACAGCCGCCGTCAGCAGATGTTTTTTCATGTGTGTTCTCCTCCTTGGTGTGATGTCCCGCAGGCCTCCCGCCAGCGGGTTTCTAGCGGCTTTTTTTGGGCATCAAGACTGCCAGCGACGCGGCGAGGATCGATTTGCCGCCGGTTTGCATGCCCAAAAGAACCGCAAGAACGATGAAGGCGCCGACGAAGGCACCCTGCCAGTTTGAATCGATGCCGGCCATCAGCAGCGCATTCCTGATCACCTCGAGGAATGCCGAACCGATGACCGCACCGAACGCCGTACCGGCGCCGCCCATGAGGCTGGCGCCGCCAATCACTGTCGCCGCAATGACGCGCAGCTCGTAGCCCTGGCCCATGGCATTGATGGCCGAGCCGTTGTAGCCGAGGAGCAGGAGCGAGGCGACCGAGGCGGTGAAGGCCGAGAAAACGTAGGCCTGGAATTTAATCCAGTCGACCGGAACGCCAGTCAGCCGCGCCGCCTCCTCATTGCCGCCGATGGCGAACAGATGCCGGGCCCAGGCAGTGAAATTGAACACGAAGCCGACAATCAGCGCCAGGATCACCATAGTCCAGAACTGCGACGACAGTTCTGGTATCCAGTGCGGTGCCCAGTCCTCCGGTCCATGCCGCGGCCATTTCGCCTGACCGATCGCCTTCACGATCGGAGCATCGGGCCCGAACTGGTAAAGCATCTGGTTGGCCGAGAATACCACCGCCAGCGACCGCGCGACGGACAGCATGCCGAGGGTGACCACAAAGGACGGCATTCCGACATAGGCGACAAAGAATCCATTGACCGCGCCGCAGGCCAGACCGGAAAAGAGGCCCATGGCGAAGGCGACATACCAGGGATAATGCCAAGTGAGGAACAGGCCGGCGACGATGACCACGAGGCCCATGATCGAGCCGACCGACAGATCGATGCCACCGGTGATGATCACGACCGTCATGCCGAGCGCCATGATGCCGAAAGGCGCGAAATTGCGCGTCACATTGGCGACGTTTTCGGAGGTGCCGAAGCTCGGCTCCATCGCTGTCATCAACATGACGAGCGCGATCAGCGCGATCGTCACCCAGAAGGGCTGACTTGAAATCACGCGTTGGAAAGCTGTCTGTTCCTTGGTCGGGACGAAGTCCGACATGGCCGGCTGGCCGGCTTTCTCGGCTGGCTCCTGAACAACAACCGACTCCTGAACACTATTCGCCACGGATGGCCCCCGTTATCAGTCCTGTGATTTCCTCGGGCGATGTGTTGCCGGTGTCCTTGTCGGCAACCTTCGAACCTCGCCTGAGCACGATGATGCGATCCGCGACGGCAAAAACGTCAGGCATACGGTGGCTGATCAGCATGACGCCGACGCCTTGCGCTTTGAGGCGCCGGATCAATTCGAGCACTTCGGCCACCTGGCGTACGGAGATGGCGGCGGTCGGTTCGTCCATCAACACCAGCTTGGCGTTTGAAAGCCGGGTCCGCGCGATGGCTACCGCCTGGCGCTGCCCACCGGACATCTTCTTGACCAGATCGCGCGGCCTGGTTTCCGATTTGAGTTCCTTGAACAGGGCTGCGGCGCGGTCGATCATCGCCTGCTTGTCAAGAATTCTGATCGGCCAGAAGCCTTTCTTGATCTCGCGGCCCAGGAAGACGTTCTGCGCGGCCGTAAGATTATCGGCGAGCGCCAGGTCTTGATAGACGACCTCGATCCCCTTGGCGCGGGCCTGGACGGGTTTATGGAAATGGCAAACCTCGCCGTCCACGACAATTTCGCCGTCGCTCGGCGGAAAATTCCCAGCCACGGTCTTGACTATCGTCGACTTGCCGGCGCCGTTGTCCCCCATCAGACCCACGACTTCGCCTCGCTCTACCTGGAAGCTGACGTCGGTCAGGGCCTGGATGGCCCCGAAATTCTTGGAAACGTTGCGAACCTCAAGCACAGGCATCGCGGTCCTCCCCAGGGCAACATTCGTCGATCTTGTCCCTGGTTTATGCAAGGCAGCTAATCAGCGAAATGTATCCGACACAATCCTTATTAGAAGGGGCAGGCGGACCTCGGAGCATGCCGATCATCAACGAGCTGGATTCCACCAGGACGAAATGGGTCTTGCGAAGTTGTAGGATGACCGTATGATCAGACCCTATGACTACGGATCGCCCATCCCTTCGACGCGAAGCTTCCGGCGCAATTGTTGAGCTGCCTGCGCAGTTGGCGGGTGATGCGCTGATAGACGGACAGTCGTCTCAGGCAGAACGCTACCTCATCGATTGGGGCCGCGACAGGCGCGGAACTGCCCGCTTCATCGTGCGTCCAGGCTCCGTGGAAGACGTGCAGGCGTTCGTGAGATGGTGCTCGCAGAGCGGCGTCGCCATCGTCGTGCAAGGTGGCAACACCGGACTTGCCGGCGGCGCCATTCCCGACAATTGGGACTACGCCGTGCTGTCGCTTGAGCGTCTCAACCGGATACGCTCCGTCGATCCGCTGGACTTCACGCTGCAAGCTGATGCCGGTGCCGTGCTTCAGGACGTCAAGGACGCGGCCGAGGCATCCGACATGGCTTTCCCTCTCGCGCTTGGCGCGCAGGGTTCGTGCACGATCGGCGGCAATGTCGCGACCAATGCGGGCGGCATCAACGTGCTGCGATACGGCATGACGCGTGATCTGGTGCTCGGGCTTGAGACGGTCCTGCCGGACGGCACGCTGTGGAACGGCATGAACGGGTTGCGCAAGGACAATCGCGGCTACAGCCTGAAGCAATTGATGATCGGCTCGGAGGGAACGCTCGGCGTCGTCACGGGCGTCGAGGTAAGGCTCTCGCCTCGGCCGACGCAGGTCGAGACCGCCTATGTCGGACTGGGCAGTTTTCGCCAGGCGTGCGAACTGTTCCGGATGGCGCGGCATCTCTGCTCCGACCTTCTCAGCGCGTTTGAGGTCATCGGGGAAGAGTGCCTGCCGCTGGCGCATCTCATCGATCCGAACCTGCGCTCGCCATTGACGCAAGCGTGTCCGGTTCATGCGATCGTCGAACTCGCCTGTGGGCCAGGAATAGATGCCGGCGGACTTCTTGAAACGATGCTGGCGCGCGCCCTTGAGACCGACCTGATCAGGGACGGCGTCGTCGCGCAAAGCCGCTCGCAGGCCACCGCATTCTGGGCCATCCGGGAGGGTCTGGTCGAGGGGCAGGCGCGGCGTGGCTTTCATGTCCGCACCGACCTCTCGGTTCGCCTCAGCCAGGTGCCGAAGCTGATTGAGCAAGCACGCGCGTGTATCGTGCGCGAATGGCCAGGCTGGACTTCGCTGACCTATGGCCACGCGGGCGACGGCAACATCCATTTCAACGTGCTGCCTCCCATGGGTTGCGACCCCGGTGAAGCGAGGGCCGTGGGGCAGGCGGTTTTGACCCGACTCTATGAACTGGTCGGAGCGCTCGGCGGTTCGTTCAGCGCCGAGCATGGCGTCGGCCGCAGCCGCAGCCAGGTGTTCTGGGCCGGTCTGTCGCAACGCGAGCGGCAGGTACATACGGCGATCAAGGCAGCCTTCGACCCGGCAGGCCTGTTCAACCCTGGATGTCTCAGGCCTGATCGGGGCGATTTGTAAGGGAAAGCCGCATGAAGCAGCGTTCGTCCATCATCGGCAGCGTGGAGGCGCTTCCACATCGCGTCGCCTCGCATCTAAGCCGCGAGATCGAGGGCGGCGACATCATCCCGGGAGCCCGGCTTCCCACCGAAAGCCAGCTCGCCGACAAATTCGGCGTCAGCCGCAATGTTGTCCGGGAAGCGATCGCGCAGCTTCGTGCCGATGGCATGATCGAGGCGCGTCAGGGCGTAGGCGCGTTCGTGATGGCGCCGGAACAGCGGACAGCCATCCGGATCGACCGTGAGGCGCTGAAAGACCAGCGCAACATGGAGCAGCTCTTCGAGCTGCGCAGCATCCTGGAGACCGAGTCCGCGACACTCGCCGCAGCGCGCTGTACATCCGATGATCTTGACGCAATCAAGGCTGCGCTGGACCGTGGCGAGGAGCGCTGGGAGGACGGCAGTATCGAGGCCGATCTGCTTTTCCATCGGGCGATCGCCCGGGCCACAGGCAACGGCTACATCTACACCTTCATTTCCTTCGTCTGCGAGCAGATCCGCCAGTCGATCTACTATGCCCGCCTCACCAATCCGCTCCACGACCTGGTCGAGGTCAACGTCGCCGAGCACGTGCGGATCTACGACGCGCTCGCCGCGCATGATCCGCAGGCTGCCGGCGAGGCGATGCGCCGGCACATCGAGGGCGCCGCATCGCGCGTCGGCGTCGAACTCACCGCGAACATCAATCGAGGCAAATGACCATGTCGCTCGGGCAGACCAAGGCAATCACCGATATCTGCCTGCTTGTGGAGGATATCGACCGCACCATCGACTTCTACACGCAGAAGCTCGGCTACCGGATCAGACGCCGCGCCGAGGGCTTTGTCGATTTTCATTCCGAGCGTGTGACGCTCGCCGCATGGGAACTGGATCACATCAATCGCCACTGCGGCGTTTCGAATGTCCGTTCACCGAAGCAGGCGCACAAGGCATGCGTCGCCATGGAACTCGAAAGCGCCGGCGAGGTCGACCGGCTCTACGCCGAGCTGTCGGACAAGGGAGTGCCGTTCGTCGGGCCGCCCGGCGACTATGTCTGGAACGCGCGCTGCGCCTACTTCCACGACCCGGACGGGACGCTGTGGGAGCTCTACGCCTGGACCGGCGCGGGACCGGGCGACTATCACGACACGCAAGGGTGATTGGATCGCGACGGTCTCGCAAGAAGGGCCGCGCCGCATGCAAACAGTCCAACAAAGGAGCAAGAAGATGAGTGGGAACACATCGCAGTGGAATCGCAGATCGATCCTGAAGGCCGGCGCCGCCAGCCTGGTGGCTTTCGGGCCGGGACTTCAGCTGTTCGGCGCCAGCGCCTCGGCAGCCGCCAAGCTCGTCGTCCAGTATGACTGGCTGATGTCGAACGGCCAGATCGGCGACGTGGCAGCCGTCGCCAATGGCTATTTTGGCGAAGCCGGGCTCGAGGTCGAGTTCAGCCCCGGCGGACCGAACGCCGCCACCGTGCCGCCGGTGGTGTCCGGTGCTGCCCAGCTCGGCCAATTCTCCGAATCGCCTCAACTCTATGCCGCGCGGGCGAGCGGCGTTCCGGTGAAGATAATCGCCTGCGGCTATCGCACCGGGCCCTATGCGCTGACGTCGAAACCGGAGAAGCCGATCCGGTCGGTGGCGGATCTGAAGGGGATGCGGATCGGCACGCAGCCGACCGCGCGTTTCGCCATCGACGCGATGCTGGCGAAGAACAAGATCGACCCTTCCGAGGTCACCATCGTCAATGTCGGGTTCGATAAGGCGCCGCTGGTTCGTGGCGACGTGGACGCGATCGGTGGCTGGATCACCAACACGCAGGCGCTCAGCGTCGTCGGCGATGATCGCATCGATCTTCTGTTGTCGGAGCTCGGCCTGGCGTCCTATGCCAACGTCTACTTCGCGACTGACAGCGCCATCGAATCCGATTCCGAGACCCTGGCGAAATTCATCGGCGCAGTCGCCAAGGGGTGGGGCTGGGTCCACGCCAATCCCGAGCAGGCGGTCGACAAGCTCGTCGCGGCCTATCCCGAGATCGACGCAGGCTGGGAAAAGAAGACGATCCCCCTGGTGCTGAAACTGTCGTTCGACGACAACACCAAAAAGGATGGATGGGGCACCTTCGATCCTGCCTCGATCGAGAGCCAGATCGCGCTGCTTGACCAGATTGGCCAGTATCCGAACGGCAGGCCGGAAGCTGAGGACGTCTATACGACGAAGGTTCTCGAACTCAGTGCGGCTGAACGGCCGAAGCTCGGCGCGCCCGCTTCTTGATGGCCGCGCCGGCCATCGAAACCTCCGGTCTCGACGTCGGCTATCCCGGCCGGCGCTCGCCCGTGACGGTGATCTCCGGTCTCGACCTGACAGTCGCGGCCGGGACGTTCCTGTCGATCCTCGGCCCTTCGGGATGCGGAAAGTCGACGTTTCTGCGGGTCGTCGCCGATCTGCTGGCGCCACTCGCGGGCACGATACGCGTGATGGGCGAAACGCCGTCGGCTGTGCGCTCCGGCCGCGGCGTCGGTTTTGTCTTCCAGGACTCGACCCTTTTGCCGTGGCGCACGGCGCGCGAGAATGTGCGGCTGCCGATCCAGGTCGGCCGCCGCAGCCTGTCGCGCATGATAGACGACCGGTCCGACGAGCTGCTCGAACTTGTCGGCCTGTCGGCGCTCAGCGAGCGCCTGCCGCATCAGCTCTCCGGCGGACAACGCCAAAGGCTGGCGATCGCCCGGGCGCTGCTTGGCGAACCACGTCTGCTTCTGATGGACGAGCCGTTCGGCGCGCTTGACGAGATCACCCGCGACCGCCTCAACGACGAACTGCTGAATCTTTGGCAGCGGACCGGAACGACCGTGCTGTTCGTCACGCATTCGATTGCCGAAGCCGTCTATCTCGGCCAGCGCGTGATCGTGCTTGCGACCCATCCCGGACGGATCGTCGCCGACCACGACCTTCGTCCGCTGAAGGGGCCGGACAACAGATGCTCGCGCGAGGATCCCGCGATCGTCGCGGCAATGGCCAGGATGCGCTCCGCCCTTGGAGCGGCCTCGTGAACCGGGGCCCGCTTTCGCCGTTCGCACAGACCATGCTGCCGATCCTCGGCGCCGGCTCACTCATTCTCGCATGGCAATTCCTGCTGCCGCTCGCCGGCGTGCCGGCATATGTCGTTCCGACGCCGACCGCGATAGCGGGCGTGTTTGCCAGGAATGGATCGCTTCTCCTGTCGAACCTCTGGCCGACGGCCATCGAGGCGCTCTCCGGCTTCGTGCTCGGGAATCTCGCCGCAGTGCTGCTGGCGATCGTCTTCGTGCACAGCCGTACGCTTCAGGCTGCCTATTTTCCGGTCGTGCTGTTCTTCAATACGATCCCGGTGCTGGCGCTGGCGCCGGTCGTCATCCTCATCTTCGGCCTCGGCATGCTGCCAAAGATCGTGATCGCAGCAGTGATCTGTTTCTTCCCGACGCTCATCAACATGATCCGGGGTCTGGAATCGGCGAGCGCCAGTGAGCACGAGCTGTTCCGCGTGCTGTCGGCGACGCGCTGGGAAATATTCTGGCGCCTGCGCCTGCCGCGCGCGCTGCCAATGCTTTTCGCTTCGCTGCGGATCGCCTCGGCGACTGCGGTGATCGGCGCGATCGTTGGCGAATGGATCGGCTCCGACAAAGGTCTCGGCGCGCTGATCATCCAGGCAACCTTCAACTATCAATCCGACCGGCTCTACGCCGCTATCGTGCTCTCATCGCTGCTGTCGATCGGGTTCTTCACGACGGTCGTCGCCGCTGAGCGATGGTCGGTTCGATACCGTTGACCGACTGGTTCCCAGGGATCGCCGCTTGGGGTCGCGCAGGGGACTTTGCCCCAACGCCCAGGCGAGGGTTGGCCTTTCCTGCGTCGGCCTGTAGTATGACCAGTGCTTGCTGGGGATAGGGGGAGCTCGCGCGTGGGGCTGGGTCAGAATTTCCGCCGTTG
The DNA here is from genome assembly GCA_004020315.1 of Mesorhizobium sp. Taxonomy (GTDB): domain Bacteria; phylum Pseudomonadota; class Alphaproteobacteria; order Rhizobiales; family Rhizobiaceae; genus Mesorhizobium. The sequence continues at coordinate 119,711 of SAQG01000003.1, read as the reverse complement.
GGGGATGCGGGCCTTCATCGCCGTCATGGTGCTTTCGCCGCATGCGGCGTCGGCCGACACCATTACACCCGAGCGGATCACTGCGGCTCTGTCGAAGCTCGAGGCGCTCGCCGAAGGCGTCGTCGCGGACGGTGCCGTACCTGGTCTCGCCATCGGGGTCGTGCATGGCGACGAGGTCATCTTCCTCAAGGGCTTCGGGCATCGCGAGGCCGGCAAGCCGGAGGTCGTCGACGCCGACACGGTGTTTCAGATCGCCTCCCTGTCCAAGCCGGTCTCCGCAACGATAGTGGCGGCGCTGGTCAGCGAGGGCATCGTTTCCTGGGATGCGAAAATCGTCGATCTCGATCCAGCCTTCCGGCTGTCCGAGCCCTATCCGACCAGCGAACTCACGGTCCGCGACCTGTTCTCGCACCGCAGCGGACTTCCCGGCACGGCCGGAGACGACCTCGAGGACATTGGCTACGACCGCGCGGAGATACTGCGTCGCCTGCGGTTCGTGTCGCCATCGTCGAGCTTTCGCGCCGGTTACTCCTACAGCAATTTCGGACTGACCGAGGGTGCCACCGCGGCCGCGAAGCCGACAGGCAAGTCCTGGGAGGAGGTCGCCGAGCAGAAGCTCTACCGCCCGCTTGGAATGACCTCGACCAGCTCCCGTCATGCGGACTTCATCAAGCACGCCAATCGCGCCGCGCTCCACGTCAAGATCGACGGCGTCTGGGCCGCGAAGGTAAAGCGCGATCCGGATGCGCAGGCGCCCGCGGGCGGCGTCAGCTCCACGGCACGCGATCTCTCGCAATGGGTGCGCCTCGTGCTTGGCAATGGCGTCTATGCCGGCGAGACACTCATTAAAGCCCACGCTCTGGACCAGACGCATGTTCCGCTGATGGCGCGCGGCAAGAACCCCGTCTCAGGCGGCGAATCCTTCTACGGTCTCGGCTGGAATGTCGAATTCGGCCGGCATGGCCTGAGCTGGGGTCATGCCGGCGCCTTCAGCGTCGGCGCCCGCACCCTGGTGACATTTTTTCCGGAGGAGAAGCTTGGCATCGTCGTCGTCGCCAATGCCTTTTCGACAGGCGTGCCGGAAGGCCTGTCCGAGAGCTTCGCCGATCTCGCCTTCGACGGAAAGGTCGAGAAGGACTGGGTCAAGGGATGGGACGATGCCTTTGCGAGCCTGTTTGGCCCGGCGGTCCCGGCGGCCAAGGCCACCTATGCCGCGCCACCGTCCCCGCCAAGCCCGGCCGGGCCTGCCGGCGCCTATAAGGGCCGTTACTTCAACGACTTCATTGGCGATGCGGTTGTGTCGGGTGAGGGCGATGGCCTTGTGCTCAAGGTCGGGCCGGGCGGTGCCCGCTCCTATTCATTGACGCATTTCGACGGCGACCTGTTTGTGACCTTCCCCGATGCCGAGACGCCGGACAGGCCCGCGGGTGTGGGCTTTGTCGTCGGCCCCGACGGAAAGGCGTCGGCCATGACCATAGAGTTTCTCGACGATAACAATCTCGGCACGCTGCGGCGCGTGGGAGACTAGGGTCAAAACCCAATCACTGAACGACCGAATTCGACCCTCAGCGACAGCTCGTTCGCGCTAGGCCGAGTTCGCGCGCCATGACCCAAAGCAGCCATAGCTGCCGAATTCCCCGGCTGAACTGGCTAATAATTGTCGTTGATGGCCGAGCCCTTTCTGGGCCCTGCATGACAGCCCAGGTCTTGGTCGGCGATGGTGGCGACATGGTTGTCCAGTCATCCCCCGGCAAGCCGCGGCAGCAGGAATATCTCGGCGCCTTGTGGCAATTCCTTCGACCAGGTGTCGCGATAGATAACCCCGTCGATAGCGACTGCGATGCCGCGGTCGATGTAGGGCTCGAAGCCGGGATACTGCTCAGCCAGCTTCCTGAACAGCTCCCGAATATCCTTCGCCTCGATCTCGATCTTGCTCTTGCCTCCGGCGATAGCGCCGAGCGATCCCCAGAGCGTTACTTCGACCATCAGCCTCCCCGTTCCGCCTCGATCGCCGCAAGAACGCGCGGCGGCGACATCGGGATATGCGTCATCCGCACGCCTGCGGCGTTCGACACCGCATTGGCGATCGCCGCCAGCGGCGGCACGATCGAGGTCTCGCCGACGCCACGCACCCCGTAAGGATGGTTGGGATTGGGGATCTCGAGGATCTGCGTGTCGATCATCGGCAAGTCCGAGCAGACCGGGATCCGGTAGTCGAGGAAGCCGGCGTTCTGCAGCCGCCCGTCCTTGGCGTAGATGTACTCTTCGTTGAGCGCCCAGCCGATGCCCTGCGCCGCACCCCCCTGGTACTGCCCCTCGACATAGGTCGGGTGCACCGCCTTGCCGGCATCTTGCACGACTGTGTAGCGCAGGACCCTCGTGGCGCCGGTCTCCGGATCGACCTCGATATCGCAGATATGGGTGGCGAAGGAGACGCCGGCGCCGTCGGCGACGAGCTCGCTGTGGCCGGCGATCGGCCCGCCCGTCTTTCCTGACGCGGCCGCGATCTCCTTCAGCGACAGCGCCGCAAGGTTGCCGTACTTCTCGCCTTTGGCGATGGCGTGGCCCTTTTCCCAGACCACGTCGTCGACGGGAACGTCCCACATCTGCGCGGCGCGCTCCCGCAGGACCTTGATGGCGTTGCGGGCGGCAGAGATCGTCGCCATGGAGGAGGAGAAGGTGCCGCGGCTGCCGTCCGTCATGTCGTTGTAGCCGAGGCTGGAGGTGTCGGCCACCACCGCCTTGACCTGCTCATAGGCGATGCCGAGTTCCTCCGCCGCCACCAGCGACAGCGACGCGCGGGAACCACCCACATCGACCGTGCCGACGGCAAGCGAGACCGAGCCGTCCATGCCGATGTTGAGGTCGGTGCAGGTCTGGCCGCCGAAGTTGAACCAGAAGCCGCAAGCCATGCCGCGGCCCTGGTTCTTGCCCAGCGGTGCCTTCATGTGCGGATGGTTCTTCGCCGCTTCCAGCGTCGGGCCGATGCCGATCGGGCCGTATACCGGGCCGTAGGACGATCTGGTGCCTTCCTGGGCGGCGTTCCTGATCCGGAACTCGACCGGATCCATGCCGATCTCCTTGGCCAGCTCGTCGACGGCACTTTCCACTGCAAACGCCGCCATCGGCGCCGACGGTGCGCGATAGGCCGCCGTCTTCGGCCGGTTGACCAGCACTTCGTAGCCAACCGTCTTGACGTTATCGAGTTTGTAGCAGGCAAACGCGGTCATGGCGCCGAGCTCGGCCCACATGCCGGCATAGGGGCCGCAGGAATAGCGCAGCGTCGCCTCGGCCGCGGTGATCGTGCCGTCCTTGCGGGCGCCGATCTTGACGTCGATCGAGGTGGCACTGGTCGGCCCCGAGGCGCGGAACACCTCGTCGCGCGTCATGACCAGCTTGACCGGCCGGCCGGCCTTGCGCGACAGCGCCAGCGCCACTGGCTCGGCCCAGACATGGGTCTTGCCGCCGAAACCGCCGCCGATCTCCGACGAGGTGACGCGCAGCTTGGAAGCTTCCATGCCAAGCAGTTGGGCGCAGTGCTGGCGGTAGACGAAATGGCCTTGCGTGCAGACCCAAAGGTCGGCGGTGCCGTCGGAGCTGACGCTCGCCACGCAGGCATGCGGCTCGATATAGCCCTGGTGCGTCTGCTCGGTCTTGAAGGAGCGTTCGACGACGTAATCGGCCTGCGCAAAACCCTCACGAACGTCGCCATGGCCGTACTGGCTGCGCTTGGTGACGTTGGACGGCTTGGTGGGCTTTTCCTCGACGCCTTCGGTGAAGATGCTGTCGTTGAGTACGGGCGCTGAGTGCTTCATCGCCTCGTCGACATCGGTCACATGCGGCAGCACTTCATAGTCGACCTCGATCAGCTTCAGCGCCTGCGTTGCCGTGCGGGCGTCGACCGCGGCGACCGCGGCCACCGCATGGCCGTCATAGAGCGCCTTCTTGCGCGCCATGCAGTTGTCGAGGATGTCGTACATGGCGGCATCGCCGTCGGTGAGGTCGGGCAGGTCGGCGGCGGTGATCACCGCCTTCACGCCGGGGAGTTTCTCAGCCTTCGAGGTGTCGATCTTCCTAATCGTGGCGTGCGCGTGCGGGCTTCTCAGAACACGCCCGACCAACTGGCCGGCCATGTTGAAGTCCGCGCCATAGCGCGCGCGGCCCGTCACCTTGTCGACGCCGTCGGGGCGGATGGGACGCGTGCCGACGGAGGCGAAACTGCGACTGGAGTAACGCGGATCGAAATTCATCGTCAGGCTCCCTTCATCACGCTGGCGGCGTCCTGGACGGCGCGCACGATCTTGTCATAGCCGGTGCAGCGGCAGAGGTTTCCGGCGAGGCCGAAGCGGATTTCCTCCTCGGTCGGGTCGGGGTTCTTGGCCAAAAGGTCCTTCGCCGCGATCAGGAAGCCTGGCGTGCAGATGCCGCATTGCAGCGCTGCGTGCTCGAGGAACTTCTGCTGCAGCGGATGCAGCTTGTCGCCATGCGCCATGCCCTCGATGGTCTCGACGCGCCGGCCTTCAGCCTCCGCGCCAAGCACCAGGCACGAGCACACCAGCCGGTCGTCGAGGATGATGCTGCAGGCGCCGCAGTCGCCGGTGCCGCAGCCTTCTTTGGCGCCCGTCAGCCCGAGGCGGTCGCGCAGCACGTCGAGCAGCGTCTCGTCCGGTTGGCAAAGGTACTCGACATTGTCGCCGTTGATTGTCGTTGAGACTGCTACACCAGCCATCATTTGCCTCCTGCGCGCGCATAGGCGGTCGTGGCGGCCCGCCTGGCCAGCACACCCGCAACTTTTCTTCTGAACTCGACGGTGCCCCGCTTGTCGTCGATGGGACGGCAGGCCCCGGAGCAGACCTTGGCGAGCCGCTCCAGCGCGGCTTCGTCCAGCTTCCTGCCGATGAGGGCCTCGGCGGCCTCTTCCACCAGCAGCACCGTCGGCGCCACGGCGCCCAGTGACACGCGGGCCGATTTGACGACACCTTGTTCATCGAGCGTCAGGTTCACCCCGGCGCTGACCACGGCGATGTCCATCTCCGTGCGTGGAATGAAACGCAGATAGGCATCGCCGGAGCGCGGCGCGCGCCTGTCGAGCAGGATCGCCTCGATGATCTCTCCCTTGGCGAGCGACGTCTTGCCAGGCCCGGTCGGCACGGCCTCCACGGGAACCGTGCGCCTGCCTCCTGGCCCGATAATCAATGCCCTGGCAGCGGCGGCCACCAGCGCCGGCACGCTATCGGCCGCCGGCGAGGCGTTGCAAAGATTGCCGACGATTGTGCAGCGTCCCTGCACCTGTTTCGAGCCGATCAGCTTGGCCGCTTCGACGACGCCCGGCCATTCCCTGTTCAAGGCCACGCTTTCTCCCATCAGGGCGCAGGAGACCGCCGCACCGATGCTGAAGCCCTCCGCCGTTTCCCTGATCTCTCCCAGTCCGTCGATCGCCTTGATGTCGACGATCAGGTCGGGCTCGATAAAGCCGCCTTTCATCCTCACCAGGAGGTCGCTGCCTCCGGCGAGAATGGCGGCCGTGCCGGACGAGCCGGCCAACTGGCCAACGGCATCTTCCATTGAAAGCGGACGTATGTAGCGCATCGTCTCCCCTTGATCATCGCAATCCTGTCGGCCTCTTATAGAGCCTTGGATCGGAATGGTCATCCGGTTCTGCATTGGCAGCGATTAGGCCAGGCGCCGCGAAATCGAGTCCCAAATCTACCTGAACTGGCGTGCGAAGGTGTCAGGACACAGTCCGTCCGGATCATTCGTTGTCGTTGCCTGCGGACTATGTCGCATCAGGGGCGGCGGGCCTTTTGCCGACGCGTGCTCAACTCAGCGCGCCGGGCCGAACTGGAGCAATTTGAAGCAATCGCCGCTTCCCGACTTCACCTGCGTCAGGAAGCGTTTCGACCGATCGATCCATTCCTGGTGCGACCTGGCCTCGGCTTCGATCTCGTTGACCGGTCCAAGATTGACGAAGCTGCGCCCCTCGCTGAAAAGCCAGCACGCACGGCCGAGAAGTCTCCTGCTGCGCTGGCGCAAGAGGTCAGCATCATAAAAGATGTCGAGCACCTCCTGCTTGATCTTTCGCTCCTTTTCAGGATTTGCGATCGCAACCTCGATCTGTTCGTCGCCGATCGCATCCTGCAGGTCCTTGTAGTCGAGGGCGAGCTGAGTGGTGGCATATTTGATCTCGCTCTCATCCTGGACGATGTTGAACCACAGGGTGGGATCGAGTTCGTTGACGACGAACGATGCTTCGAAATCGCGCGATAGATTCAGGATCTCGAAGGCCTGAACCTCAACGTCGCGCTCAACCAAAAGGATATTGGCGACCTGCTTGCCGAGTTCCGCCCCGTGTGCGCTGACCGCGGCGTTCGCCCCACCGAGTTCCGGACTGATATAGGGTCCGCCATCATCCAGCAGCGCATCGAATTCGCCAAGGTATTCGACGACGGCGGCGCCGCGAGCGATGCGCGCGGCCAGTTTGGCAAGAACCAGCTGGAGCTCCGTTTCGCGTTTGCGCTGGTCCTGATAATTCTGCTGAAAAAAGAAGATGAACAGAGAAACGCCAATTCCGATCAGGATCACGCCGAGCTGGGAAAAGATATTGCGATAATATTCCAGCAGCTTTTCACGGTGGCGCATGTCGTGGCGCACGCTGTGTGCCACACGAACATTGACGATCAGCGAAAGGATCAGCAGCCCGGCACCAAACAGGATGAGGCCGCCGATGAGGAAATAGCCTTGCCCTGAACTGAAATCCATTCTTTTGCCGCGTCCCTGAAGCCCAGACCGCGCAGACTAATACCATTCCGTTTCAATACCTACGTCTTCGTAGGGGCTGCTCGTTCGCTATCAGCCCTGCATCTTCACATGATTTGAAGGGGCCAAGGGCGCGTCTACCGCGACCGTCGACGTTCACTTTAGTATGCCGGCGACCCGTCCATCTCCTCGACGTTGAACGTTGTCTGCGGACGCTTCGGCAATGAGATGGCACCACTTCTGTTTGCCCAAGGTGAGAAAGCATTTCGCGGAATTTCGGGCAAAGGGCATAGCAAGGTTGCAGCGGGTGCCGAACGACCTCCGAAGCGCGCGCTCGCCTAATACTTTAGTTGTAATTTCTCGCGTGTTTGATATCGTGACGGCGGGAGGAATTCAGATGGCGGTGGAGTGCGCATCCGCGCCCCATATGGGCGTCTTTTCAGCCATTGAACTGGATCTCCTGAGGGGTGTGGTTCGGGAAGTTTTGCGGTCCGGCGAAGCGGAGCTTGACAACGAGGACGCCGAAATGATCGCGCGCGTGGTCATCGCAACCTACAAGGACGGCGCCTCGGGTCGCGAGGAATTGCTTGAGGCCGCCCGGATTGCCGCCAGGCGCTGCGCTCTCGACCATTTTTACGATCGAGCAGTGGGCTTGTTCGCATAGGATTTCGCATCCGATGCAATTCAGGGCGGAGTTACTCGTTCTTGCTCCGCTGGCAATCCGCGCACCGGGTGCAGCGGCCCGGCCTTCACCCGCCACCCTTCGCGGACTTCGTCGCCCCAAACCGCAGCCCATCCATCAGCAGCGAGACCAGCCGGCGCGAGCGGTCGCGCCAGTCCTTGGTGTCGGGCGCCGAATAGATGCCGCCCAGCGCATGCAGCACGTCGGAGGCGTCGACATCGCTGCGGATCGAGCCGTCGGCCACCGCCGCTTCGATCAGCTGGCGCAAGGCGAGTGTCACCCGGCCGGACATGTCCGAGAACAGGGTTGAATTGGTGTTGAGCAGGATACGCAAGCTTGTCGCCAGGCCGCGCTTGGTGGCGATGTAGTCGACGAAGCGCTGCATCCACTGTTCGAGCGCGATATCAGGCGGATGGTGAAGGGCGAGCTCGTCGGCTGCCGCGCACAGGCTTTCCACTTCGCGCCGGTAGACCACCTCGACCAGATGCTCGCGCGTCGGAAAGTGCCGGTAGAGCGTGCCGATGCCGACACCGGCCTGGCGCGCGATCTCCTCCAGCGAGGCATCGACGCCATGCGCGGCAAAGGCCACTGCTGCGGCCTCGACCAGCGCGTCGCGGTTGCGCTGCGCATCGGCGCGCAACGGTTTTGCCGCTGGGGTTTCGGCCTTGTCTTTGGTAGTTGCGGGCGGCTGCGAAGCCAATTTTTTCTCCACTGCGAATACGGGGCTTGAACCCGACGGGTTCAGCTCCCACGTAATAAACGGAGGCGCCTCCGTTTTAGTGGAGCACCTTTATCATATAATCAGGGGAACCGGTATGTCACCTCCTTACAGCCTGCAAGCCGATGACAGAGCAATCTCCCCTCGGCCTTCGCCCTTTCAGACCTAGCAATAAGGTGACCTTGCCGCTCGCCGGCCGGGCACCAGATCACCCCCTCCGCGTCAAGCAACTGGAGCCAGACGCCCCATGACAAGCAAAACCCGAATTCCCATCCAACTTCAAATCAACGGACGTCGCCATGAACTGGAGGTCGAGCCGCGTGTCACGCTGCTCGATGCCTTGCGCGATCATCTCGGCCTGACCGGGACCAAAAAAGGCTGCGACCAGGGCCAGTGCGGCGCCTGCACCGTGCATGTCGACGGCCAGCGCGTACTGGCCTGCCTGACGCTCGCCGCCCAGGCCGAGGGCAGGGCGGTCACATCAATCGAAGGGCTTGCCGAGGGCGACGGCACGCTGCACGCCGTACAGGCCGCCTTCCTCGAACAGGACGCCTTCCAGTGCGGCTACTGCACGCCGGGACAGATCATGTCGGCTGTCGCCTGCATCCGCGAGGGCCATGCCGGTTCGGATGACGAGATCCGCGAATATATGGCCGGCAATCTCTGCCGCTGCGGCGCCTATCCGCACATTGTCGCCGCCGTGCGTCAGGCGGCACTGGAGGTTGCATCATCCATGGAGACCGCGTCATGAGGGATTTTTCGTATCTGCGCGCCAATTCCATCGATGCGGCACGCCAGGCGGCGGCGCTGCCCGGCGCCATGCTGCTCGCCGGCGGCACGACGCTCATCGATCTCGCCAAATGCGGCGTCACTGAACCCGAAACCGTGGTCGACATCACCCATCTCAACGGACTGGATGGGATCACGGTCGACGACCGGGGCGCCACGATCGGCGCGCTGGCAAGGATGAGCAGCGTCGCCGACCATGCCGACATCAAGAGCCGGTTCCCCGCCGTTTCGGAAGCGCTGTGGCAGGCGGCCTCGGCGCAGCTGCGCAACATGGCGACCATCGGCGGCAATCTGATGCAGCGCACGCGCTGCCCGTATTTCCGCGATCCGGCGAATTTTCCCGCCTGCAACAAGCGCACGCCCGGCAGCGGCTGTTCGGCGATCGGCGGCGTCACCCGCGGCCATGCCGTGCTCGGCACCAGCGAAGCCTGCATCGCCACCTATCCGGGCGATCTGGCGACGGCGCTGGTCGCCTTCGACGCGACAGTCCATCTCGGCGACCGTCAGGTCGCAGCCGACGACTTTTTCCTGCTGCCGGGAACCACGCCCGACAGGGAACATGCGATCGAACCAGGCGAGATGATCACCGCGATCAGCATTCCTGCTTCCGCCGCCGCAGGACGTTCGACCTATCTGAAGGTCCGCGACCGGCAATCTTACGAATTCGCCGCCGCAAGTGCCGCCGTCGGCATTGAGTTCGAGGCCGACGGACGGACGATCAGGGATTTGCGTGTGGCGCTCGGCGGCGTCGCCACCAAGCCGTGGCGTGCACGGGCGGTGGAAGAGGCGCTGAAAGGCAAGGTGCTGGAGGCTGATACCGTCAAGCAAGCCAGCCTGCTCGCCATCGAGGCCGCTGTCGACCACGGCGCCAACCATTACAAGATCGAACTGGCGCCGCGCGTCATCGCCCGCGCCATCCTCAAAGTGGGAGAAACGGCATGACCGTTCATGAATTGAGAACCCGACATGATGATTCGAAGAGGGGCGACGCATCGGATGGCGCCATCTTTGCAGAGGCAGTGGGCGGGCGGCTGTCGCGCGTCGATGGCCCGGCCAAGATCACCGGTGCCGCAAAATACGCAGTCGAGCAGCAGCTCGAAGGGCTCAGCCACGCGGTTCTCGTCGAGAGCACGATTGCCGCCGGCCGAGTGCGTTCGATCGACACGGCTGCGGCCAAGGCAGCACCGGGAGTGCTTCTGGTGCTGACGCCGGACAATGCGGTGCGCCTCAACAGCGCGACGGACTGGCTGGGCACGCCGCCGCCTGATGCCCCCTATTGCCCGCTGGCGCGCGACATCACCTTCAGCGGCCAGCATGTCGCGGCGGTTGTAGCCGAAACATTCGAACAGGCGGTCGCGGCGGCGGCGCTGGTCAAGGTCGCCTATGACGAGACGCCGGCAATCGTCGATCTCGATGATCCGAAGGCCGGCGACGGCATTCCGATCGACGCGATGACCAAGGAATGGGGCGATGCGCAAGCGGCTTTCGCCGCCGCCCCGGTGCGGATCTGCGCTGCCTACAACACGCCGCGCGAATACCAGACGCCGATGGAACCGCATGGCCTGATCGCGCACTGGCAGGGCGACCGGCTGACCGTGTGGGAGCCCAGCCAATGGCTCGACGGCATGGCGCGGACCTATGCCGAATGGTTCGGCGTGCCGTTCGAAAATGTGCGCCTGGTCTCGCCCTATATCGGTGGCGGCTTCGGCTCCAAGGCGTTCGCTTACGGCTACGGCGCAGTGGCGGCGATGGCCGCGAAAATGCTGGGACGGCCGGTGAAGCTCGCGGTCACCAGGCCGCAGACCTTCACCGCCTATGGCGGACGGGCGGCAACGCGCCAGACGGTGGCGCTCGGTGCCGACGCCGAAGGACGGATCCAGTCGATCGTGCATCGCGGCGTCAACGAGACCTCGGTCGACGGCATGTGGGTCGAGCCGCTCGGGTCGGTCACCTCGATCATGTATGCGACGCCGAATTTCTCGTCGCGCCAGAATGTCGTGCGGGTGAACACGGTGGTGCCGGGCGCTTTGCGCGCACCGGGCGAGAACCCGAGCGCCTTCGGCATCGAATGCGCGATCGACGAGCTCGCTTATGAGGTCGGCATCGATCCGCTGGAAATCCGGCTCAGGAATTATGCCGAACAGGATCCGGAGGTGAAGAAGCCGTGGTCGACACGGCAGTTGCGCGAGGCATACGCTGCCGGTGCGGAGGCCTTCGGCTGGTCGAGGCGCACGGCAGAGCCGCGCTCGATGCGCGACGGCAACCAGCTGATCGGCTGGGGTGTAGCCGCCGGCACCTATCCGGTGCGGCGCGCCTATGGCGAGGCGATGGTGCGCATTCTCGCCGACGGCTCGGTCGAGGTCGAAAGCTCGAGCATCGACATGGGGCAGGGCACCTATACGATCCTGGCGCAGACCGCCGCCGAAGTGATGGGCGTGCCGGCTGAGAACGTCGTGGTGAAACTGGGTGACTCCCGCTATGCCCGCGCCGGTGTCACCGGCGGTTCGCGGCTGGCGGGCGTGATGACCGGCGCGGTGCACAAGGCGGCGACTGGCGCGCTCGACCAGCTGGTCGGACTGGCGATCAGCGATCCAAATTCGCCGTTCCATGCGCTGCAGGCCAACACGCTGGTCGTCGCCAATGGCCGCCTCGCCTCGCCGCGCGGCGACGGCCCTGAAGTCTCGATCGCCGAGCTGCTCGGCAGCGTCGGACGCAGCCAGATCGAGGCGATGGGCGACACCACGCCGGCCAATTGGACGGCGGAGGATCGCTACAAGAATAATACCACCATCGCGATGGCGCTGTCGCACACCGAGGGCGACTATTCCCGCCACAGCTGGTGCGCGCATTTCATCGAGGTGCGCGTCGACGAGGACTTTGGCACGGTTCGCGTGTCGCGCGTGGTGTCGGCGCTGGATTCGGGCCGGCTCTACAATCCCAAGCTCGCCGAAAGCCAGTGGAAGGGCGGCATCATCATGGGCATCGGCCAGGCGCTGCTGGAGGAAGGCATCGTCGACCGCCGCCACGGCCGCATCATCAACAACAACCTGGCCGACTATCTCATCGCGACCAATGCCGACATTCCCGACATCGAGGTGATCTCGGTCGGCATCCCCGACTTGCATTCCTCGGTGCTTGGCGGGAAGGGCGTTGGCGAGCTGGGCATCGTCGGCGTTGCTCCGGCGATCGCCAACGCGGTGTTCCACGCCACCGGCAAAAGGGTGCGGGATCTGCCGATCACGCTGGAGAAGCTGATTTAAGGGGGTCGGAGCTGGAAATGCCGGCGGCGAAGCTGCCAATCTCCCCCACTTGGGGGGAGATTGCGCTCTCATCCGCCTTCGCCAATCCCCAGCGTTAAGCCACGCGCTCACCACGACAGCGCAAAAGCAAGCTTGCCGAAATGCCGACCGCCGGCCGCCATGTGCGCGTAGGCCTCGGCTGCCTGGTCCTGGCTGTACACCGTGTCGATGACCGGCTCGATACGGGCAGCGGCGATGGCGCGGGCGGCGTCGTGCAGGTCGGACACCGAACCGGTGTTGTTGCCCACCACCTTGAGCGCCTTGACGATGATCGGCAGCAGGTTTGCGGTGGCCTCGGTGCCGGTAACGAAGCCGATGACGAACACAGTGCCGCCGGAAGCGGCGGCGTTGATCGAGCGGGCAAAGGTGGCGGCACCGCCGGTCTCGACGATCAGGTCGGCACCGAGGCCGTTGGTGAGCTCGAGCACCTTGGCATCCCAGGCCGGTGTCGAGCGGTAGTTGATCAGATGATCGGCACCGAGCGCCTTGGCGCGCTCCAGCTTTTCGTCCGACGACGAGGTGATGACGACCGTGGCGCCGGCTGCCTTGGCCAACTGCAAGGTGAAGATCGAGACGCCGCCAGTGCCAAGCAGGACGACGACCGATCCCGGCCCGACATCGGCGGCGCGGATCGCATTCCAGGCGGTGGTCGCGGCAATCGGCAGCGTCGCCGCCGCTTCGAAGGACAGATGCGCCGGCATCGGCACGACGGCATTGGCCGGCAGCGCGACGTACTCGGCGAGCGATCCGGGCAGGGTCAGGCCGCGCATCTGTGTCGTCTCATAGGGTCGCGGACGGCCGCCGATCCAGCGCGGCTTCGCATGGGCGGTGACGCGGTCGTTGACGCCAAGCCTCGATACGCCGTCGCCGATACCGACGATCTCGCCAGCGCCGTCAACGACGGGAATGAACGGGAAGCTGGGGCCTGGATAGTTGCCGCTCGCTACCGCGACATCGACGAAATTGAGGCTCGCGGCGCGCAGGCGGATCAGCACTTCGCCGCGCTGCGGTTCAGGTGTGGCAACAGTGGCCGCGCGAAAGGCGTCCAGTCGGGGCGCAGTCAGTTCGATGGCTTTCATGGTCTCACTCCAGTTGATTTGGCCGGTCGATGCCCAATGGATGGGATTGAGTGAAACTAGCTGCTGCGCTATTTCTGCATAATCTTCTGTTTTTGCACTTGAGTTCTGCGCATGATGCAGCAATCCCACGAACCGGCAGCACTCGCCGAAATGGCCGCCTTTGCGGCGATTGCCGAAGCGCGCTCCTTCACCAAAGCGGCGGCGCGCGTCGGGCGCGACGCGACGATCCTGTCACGCCGCCTGCAATCTCTGGAGGAGCGGCTCGGCGTGCGGCTGCTGCACCGGACGACGCGCAGCGTGTCGCTGACCGAGGCGGGAGCGGAGTTCCTCGTCCGCGTCCGCACTATCCTGGCCGCAGTCGACGAGGCCGAGAGCGTGGCGTCGGCGCATGCCGGCGGCGGGCCGCGCGGCGTGCTGCGACTGGCGCTGCCCGGATCGTTCGGGCGCATGTGGATCGGACCGCTGCTGCCGCAATTTCTCGCCGAATTTCCAAACGTCCGCATTGAGGCCGAGTTCTCCAACCGTTTTGTCGATCTCGTCGCCGAGAATTTCGACGTCGCCGTCCGTCTCGGCGCGCTGGAGGACTCGCGACTGGTGGCGCGCAAGGTCGCGACGCGCCGCCGACTGCTGTGCGCCGCCCCCTCTTACCTCGCCCGCATGGGCACGCCGGCCACGCCGCAAGCGCTTCTTGAGCACAGCTGTCTGGGCTTCACCGGTTTCCAGACCTTTCCCGCCTGGGAGATGACCGACAGCACGGGCCGTCGCGTTCGTATCGAGGTTTCTGGGCCGCTGGTCACCGATGATGCCGAGGTGCTGGTCGAAGCCGCCGTGCAGGGCGTCGGGTTGATGATGAGCACGGATTGGCTGGTCGGACGCGAACTCGCCGACGGACGGCTGGTGCCTGTTCTGGAGGACTGGACGCTCGCCGACGAAGGCGCGATCTATATCGTGATGCCTTCAGCCAAGGGGCAAGCGGCGAAGACGCGCGCCTTCGCCGACTGGATCGGCAAGCGATTCGCACCGGAGCCGCCTTGGCGAGGGTGAAGGTGAGACGCGACGGCGAAGCCGCCAATCTCCCCCCTTGCGGGGGAGATGCCCGGCAAGGGGGAGATTGGACGTCATCCCACGCTTTCGCCAATCACCAAACCCTCACTTCCCACCGGGCTGTTTGATGAAATGACCGAGCAGGTCCATCGGCACCGGAAACACGACCGTCGACGAGCGCTCACCAGCGATGTCATGCAGAGCCTCGAAATAGCGCAGCTGCATGGCCTGCGGCGTCCCGGACAGCATCTTGCCGGCCTCGACGAGTTTTGCCGCCGCCTGCTGTTCGCCGTCGGCATTGATCACTTTCGCACGCCGCAGCCGTTCGGCCTCGGCCTGCTTGGCGATGGCGCGGACCATGTTCTCGTTGAGGTCGACATGCTTGATCTCGACATCGGAGACCTTGATGCCCCAGGCATCAGTCCGCTGATCGAGGATCTCCTGGATATCGCTGTTGAGCTTGTCACGTTCGGCCAGCATTTCATCGAGCTCATGCTTGCCGAGGACCGAGCGCAATGTGGTCTGTGCCAGCTGGTTGGTGGCGGCCATGAAGTCCTCGACCTGGATCACCGCCCGCTCGGCGTCAACGATACGAAAATACAGCACCGCGTTGACCTTCACTGAGACGTTGTCGCGCGAGATCACGTCCTGCGGCGGCACGTCCTGGAGCACTACTCGCAGGTCGACCTTCGCCATTTGCTGCACGAAGGGGATGAGGATGATCAGGCCGGGCCCCTTGACTCCGGTGAAGCGGCCGAGCGTGAAGACCACGCCGCGCTGATATTCCCTCAGGATGCGAATGGCAGCGGACAGGAACATGACCACGACGAGCGCTGCTACCAGATAGGCGACGTAACCGATGATCATTGCCTTGCTCCATCGCTTCCCGCATTGCGACGCCGTATCGTCAGCACGAGACCCCTGACATCAGCCACCTCGACGCTGTCGCCCACTGCGATAGGTTCGTCGGCCTTCGCCCGCCAGCGCTCGCCCCGGGCCAACACGTGGCCCTCGCTGCCTTCCCAGTCGAGGACCTTGGCCGGCAGCCCTTGCATGGCCTGTGCACCAACACGCGGAACGTGCTTGCGGGCCGCCCACAAATAGCTGCCGGTCAGCAGCGCCAAGCCGAGCGTCAGGACGGCCGCGGTGCCGATAACGGCCCACGACATCTCGAAGCCCGGTCCCTCGATCCTGAGCAGCATGGCAGCGCCCAGCAGAAAGGCAGCCACACCTCCCAGCCCAAGGACCACCGTGGGATTAAAGACCTCGACGACGAGGAAGATGATGCCAAGCAGCATCAAGGCAAGGCCGGCATAGCTGATCGGCAGGAGATTGAGCGCATAGAGCCCGAGCAGCAGGCAGATCGTGCCGATCACGCCGGGCGCGACCGCGCCCGGGCTCGTGAACTCGAAGACGAGCCCATAAACGCCGATCAGCATCAGGATCACGGCGATGTTCGGGTCGGTGATGACGGCGAGAAGCCGGATGACCCAGCCGGGCTCCAGCGTTTCAACCGGCAGCCCTTTGGTCGCCAATACCTCTTTCCTGCCGGCGATCTCGACCGTCCGGCCGTCGGCCAGCTGAAGCAGTTCGGTCGTGTCGCGGGCGACGAAATCGACGACACGTTCCTGCAGCGCCGCGTTGGCCGACAGGCTGGCCGCCTCGCGCACGGCCTTTTCGCCCCAATCGGCATTGCGCCCGCGCAGTTCAGCCAGGCTGCGGATCAGGGCAACCGCGTCGTTCGTCGCCTTGGCGATCATCGCATCGCTCGCCGGTGGTCTGGTGCCGTTCTTCTGGTCCTTGCCGGCTTCCGGGGCATCGTTCTTGTCGCCGCCGCCGGGAAAGGATGGCATTGGCCCGCCCATCTCGATTGGCGTTGCCGCGCCCAGATTGGTGCCGGGCGCCATCGCCGCAACATGGGTCGCGTAGAGGATGTAGGTTCCGGCGCTCGCAGCATGCCCGCCGGCTGGCGCGACATAGCCGATGACGGGAACCGGCGAGGCGAGGATGTCGGCGATGATCTCGCGCATGCTGGTGACCAACCCGCCGGGCGTGTTCATCTGCAGGATGAGAACTTCGGCGTTTCGCTCCGTGGCGATCGCCAGCGCTTCCTCGAACTGCATGGCGCTCGCCGGACCGATCGCGCCGTCTATCTCGACGCGCAGCGCAATCCTCTCCTGGCCGTTCGCCTCTCCGGTTGCGGAAGAAAGGCAAACGACCACAGCGGCTATAAAAGCCGCGGCAATCAGGGCTACACGCGCGAGTTTCACGCTCAAAGCTCCCTATCAGGGATATGGGCCCGATTTTGCCGAAATCCATGCTGCGTCGCGGCGGGTGAAGCTGATCCAGGACAACGGGGCGTTGAAGCTGCCGATCTCCCCCCTTGCGGGAGAGATGCCTGGCAAGGCAGAGGGGGTGCTGTCCCTCGAACTCTCGAGACCTGGGTTCCTCGCCCACGCGAAGCGGGGGAGAGGTGGCCGCCCACGGGTCTTGCCTTTGGCAAGCCCGAGGACAGGCTCCGCGGCCGGAGAGGGGGCTTTCGTAGAGCGCGGTCCCCTCTCCGTCTCGGCTTCGCCGAGCCACCTCTCCCCCACTATAGTGGGGGCGAGGAACCCAAGCTGGAATGAAGCCTCGGCGGTCGGTTCTCCTGGGCGCCCGATCGATCCGCGCAATTGCGCTGGAACCCCTCGGCCTCGCTGGGTGTTGGCACGGAGGAGATCCGAGAGCGATGCCGCAGATCGCGAACAATGCCGCCGCCGGACGGCCGCTCCGAAGCAGCGCGAAACTGTTCCTGTGCGGCGATGTGATGCTCGGGCGCGGCATCGACCAGATCCTCGCCAGTCCCGGCGACCCGCACCTTTACGAGCGCTATGTCAAATCGGCGACGACCTATGTCGAGCTTGCCGAACGCATCAATGGCCCAATCCCGAGAAAGGTCGACGACACGTATGTCTGGGGCGATGCCCTCGCCGAATTGGACCGTGAAGCGCCCGACGCGCGGATCATCAATGTCGAGACCAGCATCACCACCAGCCTGTCCTTGGCGCCCAAGTGGATCAATTACAAAATGAACCCCGCAAACATCGGCTGCCTGGCGGCGGCGCGGGTAGACTGCTGCGTGCTCGCCAACAACCATGTGCTCGACTGGGATGAGCCTGGCCTCGTCGAAACCCTCGACACGCTCCGGCTTGCCGGCCTCGCCTATGCCGGGGCCGGGCTTGACGCGGATGAGGCGGCGGCGCCTGCCGCCATCGAACTGGCCGACGGAGGCCGGGTGCTCGTCTTCGGCTTCGCGCTCGAGACGAGCGGCGTTCCAGCTTCATGGGCAGCCGGAGCCTACAAGCCTGGGGTGAACCTGCTGGCGGATGTCTCGGCCCACTCACTCGCGCAGATCGCCCGATCCGTGCAGGCCATAAAACAGCCTGGCGATCTCACGGTAGCCTCGATCCACTGGGGCGGCAACTGGGGCTACCAGGTTGCCGCCGAAGAACGCGCGCTTGCCCACGCTCTCATCGATGTTGCAGGTTTCGACGTCGTGCATGGGCACTCCTCCCACCATCCCAAGCCAATCGAAATCCATGACGGCCGGGTGATCCTCTACGGATGCGGCGACTTCCTCACCGACTATGAGGGAATCACCGGGTACGAAAGCTTTCGCGGCGAGCTTGCGCTGATGTACCTGCCGCGGCTCGCTATACCGGACGGTACGCTTGTTTCGCTCGAGCTGGTGCCGTTCCGTCTCGCCAAGTTCCGGCTGAACCGCGCCTCTGCTGCAGATGCCGCCTGGCTCGCGGCGGTGCTTGAGCGCGAGAGCTCGCCTTTTGGCACGCATGTGGCGCTCGCGAACGACAATCGTCTCACTGTCCTTTGGTGAAGCCGGCAGCCTGAGGCACTAAGGTTGAAGCCGCTCAGGCCGCCCTCGGCCAAGCGCACCGTCGGCGCGGGCCTGCAGATAGGCGTAGATATCGTCGATGTAAGGAGCGACGTTGGGGTCGTCGGCGAAGCCCTTCATCACAGAAGGGCCGCTGCGCACGCCGTCGCGAACGTTGCGCCGAAAGACCTCGAGGTCGGGCAGCCGGTCGACAAGCGCCGAGGCGAAGGTCGAGCCCATGCCGTCGGGACCATGGCAATGATTGCAGCTGCCATGGTAGCGACGGAAGCCGTTGTAGGTTCGCGCATCGACCTTGCCGCCGACAATTTCGTAGAACTTGCCCGCGGCCAGCTCAGCCTGCGAAGACGCGCCGAAGCCGGTGGCGACGGCCAAAACGACGACACACAGGACGAGCCATGCAGACGTCGTCTGTCGCCGACGTTGCAGGCTCATCCAGCGCCGCCGCAATGCACCCGCCCCGGAATCAGGCAACCTTGGATCGCCTCACTCGACCTTGGATCAGTCAACGGCGAGCTTCGGGGAAGAGACCACGATTCCGTCTATCGCCTGCGGACTGACGACGAGCTTGCCGCCGACACGCGATATCTCGATGATCTGGTCCGACTCTCCCAGCTTGCCCGGCACCGAGACCGCGACTATCTGGTTCTCGGTCAGTGTCGCCACGAAACGTACGGGCAAGCCAGCCTCGCCCTGCGCGATTGTGGTGACCACCCGATAGCCGTCCTCCTGCGGCGTGTAATAGACGACACCAAGGAAACCGGCGAGATCGATGCTTTCAGCCTTGATGGCTCCAAGCTCGTCGGCATGCGCGGGCATCGCCGCCATGCAAAGTGCTGCAAAAGCAATGTACCTGTACATAATGCTGCTCCATCCGAATTGTCCGGGACGAGCCCGGCTCAAGTTTCAGCAATAGACGGTCGCGCGCCGTGATAGTCGGCGCACGCAGGCAGAATTCTGGATTAGTCCCCCCGGCTGCATCACAGTGCGAAGGTCCGCGAGCCGAGAACGCGCTGAACCCACTGGTTGTCACAGTTAAGTGTGACCTTACCTTCTGAAGCGCGAGTATTTCACCGCCCGGGTGCTTGCGCATCCCCTGTTTGGGGGAGATAATCCGAAATTAAGCGATCGCTAAAATTCGCAGGGCTACGACGCGGTTACGGCGCGGCGCGTGTCCGCGCGTAATCCGCCGAAGCGAGAGCACCTGAGGGAGCGCGGCTTCCCACATCGGACGCGCTGTTGACATGCGGGGGGCCGTTGATGGCCAAGGCATTGTCCCGTCATGAGCTGTCGAAGCTGATCGGCTCGATCTATGATTGCGCACTCGATCCGGAGCGATGGGAGTACGCGCTTGCAGGGATCAGGGATGCGCTCAACGTCCAGACTGCGGTCCTGCACCTTGACGATCTCGCCAACGACCGGCTGCTGATCTACAGGACTGTGGGAATAGAGCCATATTGGCTGGAGCAACAGGCGAAATATATTCCCGAGATCCACGCCCGGCTGCTCGAGGACCTCTCGACATGGCCTTCGCTCGATGTGCCGCACGTGGTCTCACGCCATATCCCTCAAACCTACCTGGAGACCTCCCGATATTTTCAGGAGTGGCTGAAGCCGCAAGGCCTGGTCGACGTCATGTCGTTCTTCCTGATCCACACCCCTATCCGCCTTGCCGGCTTCGCCGTCGCCCGGCATAAGCGGCAAGGCATTATCACCGAGCGCGAAATCAAGCTTGGCGGACTGTTGCTGCCGCATGTGCGCCGGTCGGTGATAATCAGCAACATGCTCGACATCGGCACGATCGAGCGCGCACGGATGGCCGAGGCGCTCGATGCGCTCAAATGCGCCGTGGTCCTCACCAATGAACGTGGCGCCATCCTGCACGCCAACCGCTCGGCCAAACACATGCTGCGGAGCGGCGGCCCGATCCAGGATGTCCGCGGCATTCTGCAAGCGAAGATCCCTTCGGCTTCCAAGGAGCTTCACAGCGCCATCATGCTTGCGGCTCGGGATGAGGCAAGCATCGGCAAGACCGGGCTTGCCGTCCTCCTCACCGAACCCGACCTGCCGCCCGCCTTCGCCCGCGTGCTGCCGATGGCCGGCGGCGATCTGCGCGCCGGCATGGAACCCGCGGCGGTGGCCGCGGTGTTCATCGGCAACGCGCCGGACGAGCATGACGCCGCCGACATGCTGGCGACAGCCTTTGGGCTGACGCTGGCCGAAACGCGCGTGCTCGCCAGCCTTCTCGCCGGGCATACCCTGGCCGAGACCGGCGCCAGCCTTCACATTGCCAACGCGACCGCGAAGACGCATCTTGACAACATCTTCCAGAAGACCGGCGTCTCCCGCCAGGCCGATCTGATGCGCCTTGTCATGCAGATCGTTCCGCCCGCGGGGCAGCCTGGTCCCTGAACCGCTTATCCCGCCAGCGTTGGCGGCCCCGCCAGGGATACAGTCACCGTCTTGGATACAGGTATCCAACACCGCGGATCGTCTTGATCAGCTCCGGCTTGGCCGGGTCCTTTTCGAGCCGGCGGCGCAGCCGGGTGATGCGGCTGTCGATGCTGCGGTCAAAGGGCTCGTCGCCCCTGGGTGGCGCAAGATCGAGCAGTTCGTCGCGTCCAATGACCTGGCCAGCCCTGGTGGCGAAGGCGGCGACCAGATCAAGCTCCATCGGCGTCAGCCGAGTGGCCACGCCGTCGGCGTCGATGAGGTTTCTCGCGCGGGCGTCGAACATATAGGTTCCGAAGACGAAATGCCCGGCGGGGCAAAGCGTCGGCATTGTCCGATCCCTTCGGCCTGCGCCTGCGCAACACCGCAGCGATCCGCGCTTCCAGCTCGACCGGTGAAAACGGTTTTGCCAGATAGTCGTCGGCGCCGACCTCGAGGCCCGCTACTTTGTCGAAAACCGAATCGGCACCGGTCAGCATCAGGATGCCGGTGTCGTGATGTTCGCGCAGCCAGCGGGCCAGGCTAAAGCCGTTCTCGCCCGGCATGTTGAGGTCGAGCACAACAAGATCCGCCTTCGCCGCCGCGATCGCCTCGCGCAGTTCGGCGCCGCCGGATGCCGTGCGTATGCGGTAGCCCTTCGCCTGCAAATAGTCGGCGATCATGAACGCCACGTCGGTCTCGTCGTCCACGACAATGATGTCGGCCATGCGTTTCCCCCGCGGCGAGCGACGCTGCAAACCTACAGGGCGCATTCACCCCGGGTCAATTGGGCCCTCTGCTGCCGATTCCGGGCCGGCTCGACACAATTGAAACAATAGGGGCCAGGAAATCCGGCTCACGGCATCATCGTGAAACATCCCGTGGTTATTTGTCGAAAGACGTCGGGCGGATGGCCGGCAGGCCGGCTTGACAGGCCGGGAGCCGTTCAGTCCACTGCCCGCACGGGAACAGCAACCGTCGTGACGGCGCATCCGTCTGTGGAGACCTCGCCGTGACGACCTCCTCGAAGCTGTCCAGGCACTACGCGTCGTTGATGGCGGCCTGCGTTTTGCCTCTCCTCGTGCTTGTCGCCGGCATCGGCCTCTACCAGTCCTACGCCCTGCAACAGTCGTTTTTTCCCTATGCGCTCATTTTGGTTGGGCTGCTTGGCTCGGTATTCGCTTTGCACAGAGTGCTTCTGAGGGAGGTCGTCGGCCCGGCGATCTCGCTTGTCGACCATGTGCGCTCCGGCGCCGCTGGCGAAACCACCGACAGGTCCGGGGCCATCAAAACCTCGGCGCTCTGGCAGCCCTGGATCGACATGGCTTCGAGCATCTTCGCCGAAAACCGCACGGCGCTGCGCGAATTGGCCGACAGCGAGCAGCGCTACCGCAACGTTGTCGAGGCACAGACGGAATATATCATCCGGGTCGCGCCGGATGGGCGCATGAGCTTTGCCAACGACGCCTATTGCCGTCTTGTCGGCAAGACGCGCGAAGAGTTGCTGAGCCCGGACTGGCACTATTTCAACTCGTTTTCCGCCGCTTTCGGCAGCTTCGACGAGATCATCGGTCGCGTGACCCCCGAACGGCCGGTTTGCGAGGTGGAAGAGACCGGCGCCCTGAGCGATGGCCGCGAGATCCATATCCATTGGACCGATCGCGGCATCTTCGACGACAGCGGCAAGCTCATCGAAATACAGTCGATCGGACGCGATATAGCCGAACAGAAACTCGCCCGTCAGGCACTCGAAGCCAGCGAGCAGCGCTACCGCAGCGTGGTCGAGCTGCAGACCGAATTCGTCGTCCGGATGTCGCCGGACGGCCATTTGAGCTTCGTCAACGACGCCTATTGCCGGGCGTGCCGGATGACCCGCGAACAGCTTCTCGACCCGTCCTGGTGCGAACTCGACGTGCTGCCGCCCGACGAACGGCGCAGGTTCCTGGACCACCTTGCCCGCCTCACCCTGCAAGCGCCGGATGCCAGCATGGAACTTGTCAATGCGATGCCGGATGGCGCGCCGGTGGCTCGCCTGGAACGATCATGGCATTTTCGACAGCGCTGGGCGCCTTGTCGAGGTGCAGTCCGTCGGCCGCGACATCTCCGACCGCGTCCTGGCCGAGCAAGCCAGAATTGAAGCCGAGAAACTGTTGGCCGAACGGGAGGCGCAGTTTCGCGCCATCGCCGAAGGCGTGCCGCTGCCGATCACCATCTCGGCAATAGAAGGCCCCGAAATCCTGTTCGTCAACGAACCGGCGCGTAAGACGCTCGGCATCGAAGTCGGCCAGATCGGAGCCGAAGCGACGGCGACCTGGGAAGATCTCTCGCGACGAGACGACCTCCTGCGGCTCTTGCTGAGAGATGGCATCGTCGACGCATTCGAAGCCGGCATGACCAATATGCAAGGCTCAAGAATGGATACGCTGGTTTCGGCGCGGCTGATCACGCAGGCCGGCCGTTCGGCCATGCTTGCGGCCGTCACCGACATTACCCGTCAGCGCGAAGCCGAGGCGGAGATCGCCCGCCAGCGCGAGACGTTGTACCAGTCGGAAAAGCTCTCCGCTCTCGGTTCGCTGCTCGCCGGCGTGGCGCACGAGCTCAACAATCCGCTGTCGGTCGTCATCGGCTACAGCTCGATGCTGAAGGAATTCTCGACGGACAAGGCGACCGTGGGGCGTGCCGACAAGATCCACGCGGCGGCCGAGCGATGCTCGCGGATCGTCCGCACCTTTCTGGCAATGGCCCGCAAGAAGCCGCCGACACGCGGCGCTGTAGACATCAATGAAGTCGTCGTCGCTTCGCTCGAGCTTGCCGCCTACAGCCTGCGCTCGGCCGGGGTCGAGATCCGCACGGAACTGGCGGAACCGCTTCCCAATATCTGGGGCGACAGGGACCAGCTTCATCAGGTCATCACCAACCTTGTGGTCAATGCGCAGCAGGCTCTGCTGCAGGTCCCGCACCCGCGGCGGCTGACGATCGTCACCACCGGGGACGGCGATGCCGTCGAAGTGGTTGTCGCCGACAATGGCCCAGGCATGCCGGAAACAGTGCGCGCGCGCGCTTTTGAGCCTTTCTACACGACCAAAATGGCCGGCGAAGGCACCGGAGTCGGACTATCTGTCTGCCAGGGCATCGTGACGGCCCACGACGGCAGCATCCAGCTGGATTCGACGCAGGGCGGCGGCGCACGGTTCACAGTCAGGCTTCCCAGCGGCAAGGCCGAGACGGCTCCTGCGCCCGAAGCTGCCGGGAGGGCGCCGCCCGCGCCATCGGCCGCACGAATTCTGGTGGTCGACGACGATGCCGACATTGCCTCGATGATCGCCGAGATGCTCCGCCGCGATGGCCACGACGTCACCATCGCCGACGACGCGAATGCCGCCCTCAAGGCTGTGCGTGACGAAGGAATCGATCTGTTGATCAGCGACATACGCATGCCCGGGCTCGACGGCCCCGGCCTCTATCGCGCGCTGGCGCAATTGCGTCCGGGACTCGCCAATCGGCTTCTGTTCGTAACCGGCGACACGCTGGCGCCCGAGATCGATCGTTTCATCGGCGAGACGGGCGCGCCGGTCATCGAGAAACCACTCGATCCGCAGACCTTTCGCAGGCTCGTGATGGAGCGCCTAAGGGCGATGGAGACCAGCGCAATGGAAGAGGTTAAAGCGTGACAAAACAGAAATTGCTCATCGTCGACGACGAAGCGCCGTTGCGCGAGATGCTGTCGGATTACCTGCTCATGCACGGCTTCGATGTCCGATCCGTTCCGGATGGAGCGGGAATGCTGACCGAACTCGATCGCTTTGGCCCCGACCTCGTCGTTCTCGACGTCAATCTCGTCGGCGAAAGCGGCTACGATCTCGCCCGCGAAATCGCCAAGGGCGGCCGCGTCGGCATCCTGATGCTGACCGCAGTCGGTGACCTGCCGCATCGGCTCGAAGGTCTTGCCGGCGGCGCCGACGACTATATGGCCAAGCCGTTCGAGCCGCGCGAGCTCCTGGCGCGCGTCAGGAGCGTCATCCGGCGCCTGGGCGAGGAAGAGCAGACGCCGGAGAACCGCATCCGTTTCGGTGGCTGCATCCTCGATATGGACGGCCGCACGATGGTCGATTTGGATGGCACCGACGTGCAGTTGACGTCCATGGAATTCGACCTGCTGTGCGTCTTCGCGCGGCATCCCAGGCAGATATTGTCACGCGACCAACTGTGCAGGCTGGCCCACAACCGCGACCTCGAGCCGGGCGACCGGAGCATCGATATCCGCATTACCCGACTGCGCAAGAAGTTCGAGAGCGAGCCCGACGCTCCGACCGTTCTGGTGACGGTTCGCGGCGAAGGCTATGTCTACGAGCCCGCCCAGGACGAGACGCGACGCCGGTAGAAGATCGAGCTTCAAAAGGCCGAGCGGTCCAACTGGAACGGTTTATTGCCTCGTCCTACGCGATCGGCTTACGCATCCTGCGAAATTCCCGTCGCAGGCTTCGAGCCGTGTCGCGCACGACCGGGATGGTCCAGCGCGCGGTCATCGTCGCGATCAGCAGCCCGGCAACCGGATCGATGAAGCGGGCAATCATCGTGCCTTCCCAAATCATCGCTGTTGCGAGCGACGCGGCGATGAGCAGGTTCGACGAGAGCTTGTCCGAGAACAGACAGATTTGCGCGCGGGCCAGCGCGGAAGCGGCAGCCAAATTGCGGGCCTTCCACCGGCGCAGGATCCAGAAATTGACCGCCGCGTAGGCCACGTTCAGGCTCATGGCGAGAACAACGCCGGAGCCATGCGGTTCGACACCGCCGGCCGCGATCCGCTGGACCGCGATGCTGGCGACGATAGCCATTGAAAGGCACATGCCGACGGCGGCAAGCGCGTTGACGAGCGTTTCAGCCAGGGCTGCTCGCCGCTTGCTCATGCCCAGTTTCTTGCTGCCGCCAGCCACGATCGCGACGGTGACCAGCACCAGCATGTCCATCAGCGTCAGCGCGAGATCGGCGCGGATGGTCAGCGACGTGGACGTCGCCGCGGCGTATGCCGTCAGCAGCAGGCCCGGGGTGCCGGCCAGCACCGCCAGGCGTGCGGTCCGCGCCGCCGTCGCCTCGCCGTTCGATTGGTCACCGGTTTTTCGCAAGGGTTGCATCGCCAGAAATCTCCTCGTTTCTGGCGTCCCCAATGACGCAGGGATGTTGCGCGGATTTGCCGATTTGCCGGCTGAAGGTTTCCTTTGTGTCGCCGCGCCGGGCGCACCAGCCGCAGCGCCCGAGGATCGCAACAAATGAAACAATTCGGACGGAATTCGGCATTCGTCCGAAACAGTCGGGAGCGAAAAGCCGCCGCATGGAGCGAACCCGATGGGACGGCTCCGCTGAAACGAAAAAGGAAATCGAGATGAATCGCTTCAAGACTTACATGGCCGCTGCTTTGGCAATGACCTGCCTCGCCGCACCGGCCAGCGCTGCGAACCCGATCGGCGCGAACGGCAAATCGCTGAACGGCCTTACCTACAATGCGGTAACCAGCAATTCGCTCACCAGCAATGCCATCTTCACCAACGGCCTCGGCGTCCTTGCACTCAACGGCGTGCATGCCGATGGCATCGTTCTGGCGAAAAGCCTCGTTAAGGCCGGCAAATCTGTCGTTGATCCGAACGACCGCTCCATCATTGACCCGAAAATTCGCGGCCTACCGGCTGTCCAGAAAGGCAATGTCCAATCCTCGACCGCCGGTAAGAAAAGCGCCGGCCTTCCGTCTGGCCAGCACGGCACCGGCAGCAGCGCCGGGACCAACCATGACCGGCCAACCCCTTCGCCGAGGCGCTAAGGTAGGTCCGGCGTCCGTCGTCAATGGAACGGATGGCTTTGTGCTATCCGTTCTCATTGGCCTCGCTTCACTCGCAAGATATGCCGTCAGGAGCCAACAATGTCAGCCCACCGCCTCGTCCATATCGGCCGCCTCGCATTGGTGGCCCTTGCCGCTGCCATTTCCAGCATGGCCGCGGTACCCCTTGCCGAGGCCGAAACCGAACAAGCGATCAGCTCGATCTCTGTTGTCGGCACAAGGTTCGAGGTAACAACGGCAGACGGCCGCGTTGTCGCTCAAGAGGACCTCGTCGGCGCCGTTCTGACGGTTGGCGACGGACAGAACCAGATGCCGCTGCGCATCGACGCGGTCGAGATCGACCCGAGGAATCCGGATGGCGGGATCATGCTCTACGCCATGTCGACCCGCGACTCGGCGAGCGGCGCGTGGCGCAATATCTGCGAACCGGACATCGAGGGTCGCCGCATGGGCTTTCCGCTTGCCGGCACCTGGACGCAGGGCGGTCGCCATTTGCCGTCCGACACGGCGTTCAGCATCACCTGCACCGGCGGCGCGCAGGCGAAATGCGTGCGCTTCGGATATCGGCCCTGGGAGACGTCTCCGGACGGCACACCGCTGTGGGATCATCATCAGGCATGCACCCGCATGATCCGCGCCGATTATTGCGGCGACGGGGTCGGCCACACCCGCAACGGGACGCCGATCGTCATCTATGATCGCAAGGGCATTCAACAGGACGAAGCCGCGCCTGATATGTCGTTCGAGGCGGCGTGGGATGCCGACGGCGCGCTTTGCGTCAGCCACACGAGAATACCCGACGTGCTGACGATGGAGGGACTGGCGGCGATCTGCCCGGGCGTGCGGCAACAGCCGCAGACAGCGTGCGAAGGCCATGCCGGGGCGCTGATCCTCAACCGTTCGATCGATCCGCGAACGATTGAGGCCGCAGCGGAATAGTCATATCCGAAAGGGTCTGCTGGGTTTGTCGGAGTGCGCTCGTTCGATTGAGGCCACCAGGCGTCAGATTTTCCGAGCCACGCCCAACCCACCCACCTGCTTGGTGCGCTTGCCCGTGTCGACCTTGGCGCGCGCCTCCACCGCCTTCTCGATCTCCCGCTTCAGCTCGTCCTTGATATCGGCCGTTTCAGCCATCAAAGCGTCGATCTTCATGAAATCGAGCACGCGGTATTTCGACACCGCCGGCCTGACCAGTATGTCCGGCTGGCATTGCCTCAGCTTGGCGGCGATGATCGACTGCATCATCAATTGCGTGGCGCCGAACATCAGGTCGACGGAGGTCGGGTATTTGCGCCCGCCTTTGGTCGGCGCGCCAACGACGTCGACGGCGATGATGATGTCGGCGTCGTGCTCGATCAGGTCGAACGGCACCGGATTGTAGATGCCGCCGTCGATCAGCAGCTTGCCGTCGCGCATCACCGGGCGGAATACCGCGGGAATAGCCGCAGAGGCGGCAAGCGCCGAATGCAGGTCACCGTCGCTGAGCACGGCGAGCTTATGGCCGAAGAAATCCGTGGCCGTCACCTTCAGCGGTATTTTCAGCTCGGCGAAGCTTTCGGGTATGGCGTCGGGCATGAATGCCTTGAGAATGCGCTCGACATTGAACTGGGTGACACGCAGCCCGCCCTGCAGCGCCTCGGCAAAGGTGCCGGGCCGCGCCCGCCACATGCGCGCCGCCACCTCGGCGCGGCGGCCGAGAATAGAGCGCATGTAGTCGTGAATGTCGCTGCCGGCCATGCCCGAAGCCATGCCAGCACCCATGATGGCGCCGATCGATGAGCCTGATATGGCGACCGGCCTTATACCCAGCTCGTCCAGCGCCTCGATGACATGGATATGCGCCAGCCCGCGGGCGCCGCCGCCGCCGAAGGCGATGCCGAAGCTCGGGCTCATCCCTTGCCCCCCATTGGGCTCATTCCTTCTCGGCTTCGCCGACCTTCGGCCCGACGATCATGATGGCCGGCTCGGCAGAGAGCAGCTTTTTCGCTGCCGCCTTGACCTGATCCAGCGTCACCGCGTTGATGAGGGCGGCGCGGCGCTGCATGTAGTCGATGCCGAGCTTGTCGAGCTGCAGTTCGAGCAGCGTCGCGGCGATGGCGCCGGAGGAGTTCAGGTTGTTAATGGCATAGGCGCCGATCAGGTATTTCTTGGTCGCCGCCAGTTCCGCTTCGGTCGGCCCCTCTTGCGCCATGCGCCTCACCACCTCGCGCACGACAGCCAATGTCTCGGCCGCCCGGTCCGCGCGGGTTGCCGTGGCGATAGCCAGGGCGTTGGCGTGCTGGTAGTCGACCAGATCGGAGCTGGCGCTGTAGGCCAGGCCACGTTTTTCGCGCACCTCGTTGAACAGCCGCGAGGTGAAGGCGCTGCCGCCGAGGATCTCGTTCATCAGCACCGCGGCGAAGAAGTCCGGCGCACTCCGCTTGACGCCGGGATAGGCGAGTTGCAGCGAAGTCTGGGGCTGGTCGTAATTGACCTCGATCTGCTGGTTGAGTTTCGGATCGACATCGGCGACGGGCGCGAGCGCCTGATGTTCCGGCAGACCGCCGAAGACCATATCGAGCTTTTTCTTCAACGTCTCGGCATCGATGGCGCCGACCACCGCCACATGCAGGCCATCACGGGCGAAGTTCGCCTTGTGAAAGGCGATGAGATCGCCCGCCGTGATCGTGGCGATGCTTTGCCTGGTGCCTTGGTCGGGTCGCGCATAGGGATGGGTGCCGTATAGTGCTTCCAGCCATTTGCGCTGGGCGACCGTGTCGGGGTCAAGCTCGTTGGCGATGATGCCGGACAGCACTTGCGCGCGGATGCGGTCGATTGGCGCCTGGTCGAAACGCGGCTCTGTAACCGCCAGCCGCAACAGGTCGAACGCCGAGTCCCGCTGCTCGGCCAGCATGCGCATCGAGCCGTAGGTGCCGTCGCGCGACGCTTCGAAGCTCATCTCGGCGCCGACGTCGTCCAGCTTTATCTGGAAAGCCTCGCTGTCGAGATTGCCGGCGCCCTCGTCGAACAGTCCGCTCATCAGATTGGCAAGCCCTTCCTTCCCAGCGGGATCCTGCGTCGTGCCGCCATCGAAGACGAAACGGATGGCGACCAGCGGCACGGAATAGTCCTCCACCAGCCAGGCGGTGATGCCCTTTGACGAGGTCACCTCCTGGATGCTCATCGCCGCACGAGCGGAAAGCGCCGGCAGGACGAGGAAGAGCAGGGAGAGGAAAAGGGTAACTAGTGGGGTGGCGACGCGCGCGGCTCTCCCTTCTCTCCTTGTGGAAGAAGGGAAGTCGCGCACCAGGGGAGAAGCAGAAGCGCCGCTAAGCTGGTTCCTCATCAGATCAATTCCCTGCCTGTGTTTGCGGCAAGAGATAGCCTGATGTCGAATGGTTGAGATTGAGATAGCGCGCTGCAACGTCCCTGACTTCGTCGGCGGTGACCTTGCGGATGCGGCCCGGCCATTCCTCGACATCCCTGACGCTGCCGCCGGTGGCGAGCGTCGCGCCGTAGATGTTGGCCATCGAATCCTGCTTGTCGCGGGCGAAGATCATCGAGCGGACGAAACGATCCTTGGCCTTCTCCAGCTCGCCTGATGTGACGCCGTCCTTGGCGATGCGGGCGACCTCGGCCTCGACAGCCGCCTGGACATCGGCCAGCTTGGCGTCGCCGCGTGGCGCGCCATAGACGGTGAAGTTGGTGGCATCGAGCATGGTGCCCTGGAAGAAGGCGCCGGCCTCGGCGGCGATGCCTTGCTTGACGACAAGCTGCTGGTAGAGCCGGCTGCGGCTACCGCCGCCGAGGATCTCCGCCAGCAGGTCCAGCGCTTCCGCTTCGCCCGGCTTCGCAGTGTGGTAGGAGGGAACCACCCATTGCGTCGAAAAGTTCGGCACGCTGACACGCGCGTCAGTGAGCGTCACCGTGCGCCTGGTGTTCTGCTCGGGTTCGACCGGACGGACGCGCGGCGGCAGGTCTGGACCACGCGCGATCTTGCCATAGGTCTTTTCGGCCAGCGCCTTGACCACCTCCGGGTCGACATCGCCGGCCACCACCAGCACGGCGTTGTTGGGCGTGTAATATTTGTCGTAGAAAGCCTTGGCGTCGGCGCGGTTCAGCTTCTCCATCTCCTGCATCCAGCCGATCACCGGAATGCGATAGGGCTGGTTCTGCCAGAGCGTGGCGTCGACCTCCTCGCCGAGCACTGCCTGCGGATTGCTGTCGATGCGCGAGCGGCGTTCCTCGAGGATCACGTCGCGCTCGGTGGCGATGACATTGTCGTTGAGGATGAGGTTGCGCATGCGATCGGCCTCGAAATCCATCATCTGCTCGAGCGCCTGCGGCACCACCGTTTCATAAAAGGCGGTGTAGTCATAGGAGGTGAAAGCGTTGTTCGAACCGCCGATGGCGGAGACGGCGCGGTCGAATGCGCCGGCCGCATGATTGGTCGTCGCCTTGAACATCAGATGCTCGAAGAAATGGGCGATGCCGGACTTGCCGGGCGGCTCATCCGCGCTGCCGATCTTGTACCACACCATATGGGTTACGATCGGCGCCCGATGATCGGGAATGACGACAACCTCCATGCCGTTGTCGAGCAGGAAATTCGTCACCTTGCCGTCGTCCGGCTTGTTGTCGGCCAGAACCGGGCCGGTCATCACGAGAGCCAGCGCCAAGAGCGTTCCGCGCAGCCATTCAGCCTGAGGTGTCATCGATGGCTCCGGTTGTCATGGGGTGGGACGATAGGCGGGGATGGCGATACAGGCAAAGTGATTTGTTCGTCATTTTCGCGCGCAAAGGAGGCCGAACTCAGGCGGCTTCGATAAAGCGGATAACCGTCTCGCCATAGCTGCGCTCGTCGACAACCGAAAAGCCCGGCCCTGCCTCGAACGGCGCCGCCGCCGCCTCCTCGACGACGCAGAGCGCGCCGGGGGCGAGCCAGCCGCCGGCCTTGGCCGAGCGCAAGGCACGCTCGCCCAGGCCCTTGCCATAGGGCGGATCGGCGAACACCAGGCCGAACGCGGCCATCGTGCCCGCCTCGCCCAGAGCCGTAGCGTCGCGACGGAATATCTTGGTACGCCCGGTGAGGCCGAAGGCCTCGACATTGGTGCGGATCAGGCCGCGCCCTTCCGCCGATTCTTCGATGAAGACGCCATAAGATGCGCCGCGTGACAGCGCCTCGAGGCCGAGCGCACCGGTGCCGGCGAACAGGTCGAGCACGCGCGCGCCGACCAGCCTATCGGGAAAGCGATGCGCCAGCACGTTGAAGACAGCCTCGCGGGTGCGGTCGGTGGTCGGGCGGATGGCGATTGAGCGGGGCGTCGCCAGCGGACGCCCGCGAAACTCACCGCCGACGATCCGCATTGCCTCCCCTTGATCCTCCAGGGCCACTGCGAGGCCGGTCGCCGCCTTTACCGCCGCTATCACTGCTGCCGGAATTTGGGCGTTCGCCACGAGGCTTGCCGAACGGCTTCGCGCCCCCGGGTTTGGCCGGCTTGCCGTAAGACGGCTTGAACGAAGCCTTGCGTTCCTTGGCTTCGGCCGCCTTGGCGGCATCGGCGTCCGCCCTGCCCTTGCCGATCGGCCGCGCGCCCGGCGCCATCCAGACATTGGCCTTGCGCTGGCCCGGCGGCTCGATCGGACGCTGCTCGCGTTCGGACTTCTTCCCACCGCCCGGTTTGCCGCCGAATCCGCCGGGCTTCGGGCCGCGATCGCCAAAGCCGCCGCGTTCGGGCCCGCTACGATCAGATTTAGGGCCACGCTCACCAAAGCTCTTTTCCGGCCCAAAGCTTCTGCCGGGACTTGTCGACAGCTTGCCCAGCGCCTCGTCGCGGCTGCCTTCGCGGCGTTTGCGGTTCTTGATCAATCCGCCTTCGCCGATCGGACGGCGTTCGCCGTCGCGGGTGAATTTCGGCCGCTCCGGTTCCTCTTCCCGCACCGCTTCGCGCCGCACGGGCCTGTTGGAAAACGGCTTGGTGATCTCAGCGTCGAAATTGGCGCCGGACTCCTCGACCAGGCGTTCGCCGAGTTGGTCGCGCAGCACGCGACCCTTGATCTCCAGCACATGGCCCTCCGGCAGGTCGTCGAGCTGGAATGGTCCGTAGGAAATGCGGATCAGTCGCGTCACGTCGAGGCCAAGCGAGCCCAGTATGTTCCTGACTTCGCGGTTCTTGCCCTCGCGCAGGCCGAGCGTCAGCCAGGCATTGGTGCCTTGCTCGCGGTCGAGCGTCGCCTCGATGGCACCATAGAAGACGCCGTCGACGGCGATGCCTTCGCGCAAGCCGGCGAGCGCACTTTCCTCAACCTTGCCGTGGACGCGCACGCGGTAGCGCCGGAGCCAGCCGGTCGCCGGCAGTTCGAGCACGCGTGCCAGCCCACCGTCATTGGTGAGCAGCAGCAGGCCTTCGGTGTTGATGTCGAGTCGGCCGATGGTCATCAGCCGCGGCAGGTCGGCCGGCAGCACGTCGAAGACGGTCTTGCGGCCCTCGGGATCACGGTTGGTGGTGACGACGCCGGCCGGCTTGTGGAACAGGAACAGCCGGGTGCGCTCGATCGGCGGGATCTCCATGCCGTCGAGATGGATAATATCGCCGGGCATCACGTTGAAGGCGGGTGAGGACAGCACCCGTCCATTGACCTTGACGCGGCCGGCCGCGATCAGCTCCTCGGCATCGCGGCGCGAGGCAAGGCCGGCGCGGGCCAGCCGCTTGGCAATGCGCTCGCCAGCCTCTTCCGTCGCCTCGGCGGGACGCGGACGCGGCTTGAAGCCGCTGCCCGATGCCCCTTGGGACCGATCACCGCCGAAATCGCGCTTGGGACGATCGCTGAAGTCTCCCTTGGGACGATCGAAGCGCCTTTCACCGCGCTCGCCTTCGGCAGCCGCCGGCCGGTCACCGCGCGGTGCGTAGGGCTTGCGCGGACCTTCGCGCTTCTCGTAGGGCTTGCCTTCCGGGCGCGGCCCTTTGCTGAACGGCCTGTCGCCGCCTTTGAAATCGCGCGTCGGCCGCTCGCCTTCGGCGGTCACTGGCCGGTCACCACGCGGCGCGTATGGCTTGCGCGGCCCCTCACGCTTTTCATAGGGTTTGCCTTCGGGCCTCGGTCCCTTGCTGAACGGCCTATCGCCACTCTTGAAGTCGCGCTTCGGCCGCTCGCCGTCAGCCGCCATCGGGCGATCGCCACGCGGCGCATAGGGTTTGCGCGGTCCCTCCCGCTTTTCATAAGGCTTGCCTTCAGGGCGCGGCCCTTTGCTGAATGGCCTATCGCCACTTTTGAAGTCACGCTTCGGCCGCTCGCCGTCTGCGGCCATTGGTCGGTCGCCGCGCGGCGCGTAAGGTTTTTTCGCCCCGAAGGACGGCTTACCGCCTTTGCCGGCAGCGGCATCACGACCACGCGGGCCCGACGGTTTCGGGCCGCTCTTGCCCGGACCCTTTTGACGCGGGAATTTCTTGTTTTTGTCGTCCATGTGGCCTTTGCTCGTTTGGGCGGGTAGATAACAGGATCACGCCTCAGTAGCGAGGAGATAATAGGAATGGAAACCGCTTGAAGCGGCCGGATTTCATGGCGCTGGCGCTGAAAGAGGCCGAAGCCGCCGCCCTGCGCGGCGAAGTGCCGGTCGGCGCGATCATCGCCAGCGGCGATACGGTCGTTGCCAGTGCCGGCAACCGCACCCGCGAGCTTGCCGACCCCACCGCCCATGCCGAGATGTTGGCGATCCGCGAGGCCTGCCGCAAGCTGTCGAGCGAGCGGCTCACCGGCCACGATCTCTATGTGACGCTGGAGCCCTGCGCCATGTGCGCCGGGGCCATTTCCTTCGCCAGGTTGCGCCGGCTTTATTTCGGCGCCGCCGACGAGAAGGGCGGCGCTGTGGTCAACGGCGTGCGCTTCTTCGCCTCACCGACCTGCCACCATGTGCCAGATATCTATCCAGGCATGGCCGAGAGCGACGCGGCGCTGCTTCTGAAGGATTTTTTCAGGGGACGACGCGAACCGTAGCGTCGCCAGCTTTCCCTAGCGCCGGCAGCTTACCACGGCAGCCAGTCGAACATGCCGCCGCTCTTGTTCTTGGCGGCCGCTTCCTTCTTGAGGCGGCGTGCTTTCTTGTACTCGTCCTCGCCGAGGTCGTCCACCGGCGCGGTGGCGGCAGCGGCGCGGTATTGCACCGGCGGCTCGCTCAGATATCTGCGGGTGTTTGGGTCACCCTGCTTGGCTTCGGCGAGGCGGCGCTTGACCTCGGCGGCGCGGCCCTTGTCCGAATCCGCCGGAGTCCAGGCCGGCGGATGACTGGAAGCCGACTGCGCCATCGCAGCCTTGATCGCCGACGGATCCGTCTGGATATCATCGACGATCTGCGCCTGGTAGTCCGGATCGTCCTGATGGAGCGTGGCATCGGCGCGCAGGCGAGCGCGGCGTTGCTCGGGCGATTCCGGCCAATCGGCGCTTGCCGTCGCGATGCTGTCCTGCGGCGGCGGCAGTTGCTTCTGACCCGGCGCCGGCTTCACCAGTTCGGGACGCGGCTTGTAGTCGATCTTTTCCTTGTTCTTCGGCATGACTGAAAAAGCGCTGGTGAGATCGCCGGCAAGCTGGGCTGAGGCGGTCTTGTCGGTCCCGTAGGTCGGCGAGCCCATGCAGCCGGACAGGGCCAAGCCGGATACGACAAGCGGCGCCAGCACCGCAACGCGCGCGCAAGTTCTTTCGGTCATGCCAAAAAGTCCCACTCTAGACAGCCTCTCGATCGCCACCGGCCAAAGGTCCGGTCCCCATCGCCTATGCTCTTCCGACGGAAATCCGGCGACAATTTGTCGTCCGGAGTTTCGCGTGTTTACCTCAACCACTCGTTAAGGGCAACGAGCGGGGGCCGATCAGTCGCCCGCCGTGGCATTTGTGCACCGCCTTATATACGACCAAGCGCCTTCAATTCATGCAGGACAGCCGCGTCCCGCGCTGAAACGTCGGGGAATTCCTTGTCCTGCCCGACATCAGATGTGTAGCGCCATGAGCGCGCGCATTTGACCAGGCCCCGGTCCTCGGCCTTCTCGACCACCACGGCGACGCCCTTGACGTCGTCCAGCGTGAAGGCGCCGGAAGGCGCGGGCCCATGCGCAACGACCAGATCGCTGGTGATCGCCATTTCGGCCATGTCGACATCGGCGATCGCCGCTTCGAGCGCCGCATCATCGAGCGTGACGACCGGCACCGCTTCCAGCGACGAGCCGATCACCTTCTGGGCGCGTGCGATCTCCAGCGCGCCGGTGACGACACGGCGGACCTGCCGCACCTTGCGCCATTTTTCCGCCAGCGCCTCGTTCTTCCAGTCGGTCGGGATTTGGGGGAACTGGTCGAGATGCACCGAGACGGCGTCCGGGTGACGGTCGAGCCAGGCTTCCTCCATGGTGAAAGGCAGCATCGGCGCCAGCCATTTCACCAGGCAATCGAACAGATGGCGTACCACCTGCACGGACGCCTTGCGCTTTACGCTGGACGGCGCCTCGCAGTAGAGCGCGTCCTTGCGGATGTCGAAATAGAAGGCCGACAGCTCGACCACCATGAAATCGAGCAGCGTGCGGGTGATGCGCTTGAACTCGAAGGCGTCGTAGCCCGCGCGCACGATTTCATCGAGTTCGAAGAGCCGATGCAGCATCAGCCGCTCCAACTCCGGCATCTTGTCCAGCGGCACGTCCTCGCCATCGTCATGAGCAAGCGTGCCCAGCATCCAGCGAATGGTGTTGCGCAGCTTGCGATAGGCGTCGACGTTGGTCTGCAACACGTTCTTGCCGAGCCGCTGGTCTTCCCAATAATCGGTCGTCACCACCCATAGTCGCAGGATATCGGCGCCCGATTGCTTGATGACGTCCTGCGGCACGACGGTGTTGCCTAGCGACTTCGACATTTTCCGCCCCTCCTCGTCCATGGTGAAACCATGGGTGACGACGGTGTCGTAGGGCGCCCTGCCCCTGGTGCCGCAGCTTTCAAGCAGCGAGGAGTGGAACCAGCCGCGATGCTGGTCGGAGCCTTCGAGATAGACGTCGGCCGGCCATTTCAGATCAGGACGATCCTCCAGGGTGAAGACGTGGGTCGACCCGGAATCGAACCAGACGTCGAGGATGTCCATCACCTGCTGCCATTTCGAGGCATCGTGATTGCCAAGGAAACGCTCCTTGGCGCCGGCCGCGAACCAGGCGTCGGCGCCTTCCTTTTCGAAGGCGTCCATGATGCGCTGGTTGACTGCTTCGTCGCGCAGGACGTTGCCGTCGGCATCGGCGAAGACGGCGATCGGCACGCCCCAGGCGCGCTGGCGCGACAGCACCCAATCGGGACGCTCCTCGATCATGGCGCGGATGCGGTTCTGGCCGGCGGCCGGCACGAAGCGGGTGTCGTCGATCGCCTTCAAGGCACGGCTGCGCAGCGTCGTGCCGTCGCCGAGCTCCTTGTCCATGTAGACGAACCATTGCGGCGTGTTGCGGAAGATGATCGGCTTCTTCGACCGCCACGAATGCGGATAGGAATGCTTCAGCCGCCCGCGCGCGAACAGCGCGTTGCGCTCGATCAGCTCGTCGATGACCGCCTGGTTAGCATTGCCCTTCTTGCCGTTGTCGTCGATGACGCGCGCGGCACCGCCCTCGCGGTCCGGGCCAAAACCCGGCGCATCCTTGGTGAAGAAGCCGGCATCGTCGACGGTGAATGGGATCGCGGTGTCGATGCCGCGCTGGCGAAGGTCCGACCCAGCATCCATCCAGGCGTCGAAGTCCTCGCGGCCGTGGCCCGGCGCGGTGTGGACGAAACCGGTGCCGGCTTCGTCGGTGACATGCTCGCCGGCGAGCATTGGGACATCGAATTCGTAGCCGCCATTCAAACCTTTGAAGGGATGAGAAAGCGTAAGGCTTCCAAGCTCATCGGCCGAAACGCTACGGAGGCGATCCATCGTCACTTTGGCTTTGGTCGCAGCCTCTTCCGCCAGCGCGTCGGCAAAGATCAGCTTTTCGCCAGGCTGCGGGCCAAAAGCATTCTCGGCCGCAGTAACCTCGTAGAGGCCATAGTTGATGCGTGGCGAATAGTTCACGGCGCGGTTGCCGGGGATGGTCCATGGCGTGGTCGTCCAGATGACGACATGGGCCTCCAGCAAGTCCAGTGACGTCTGCGTAAGCTTTGGATCCAGTTTTGCGAGCTGTCCATCGATGACGTCGGTGACTTGCCGGGCGAGACTGACGACCGGAAATTTCGCCCAGATCGTGTCGCTCTCATAGTCCTGATATTCGACCTCGGCCTCGGCCAGTGCGGTGCGCTCGACCACGCTCCACATCACAGGCTTGGAGCCGCGATAGAGTTGGCCCGACATGGCAAATTTCAACAGCTCGCCGGCGATGCGCGCCTCGGCATGGAACGCCATTGTGGTATAGGGATTGTCGAAGTCGCCGACGACACCGAGCCGCTGGAACTCGCCACCCTGCACCTCGATCCAGTGCGCGGCGAACTCGCGGCATTCCTTGCGGAACTCGTTGACCGGCACCTCGTCCTTGTTCTTACCCTTGGCGCGGTATTGCTCCTCGATCTTCCATTCGATTGGCAGGCCGTGGCAATCCCAGCCGGGCACGTAGTTCGAATCGTAGCCGCGCATCTGAAACGAGCGGGTGATGACGTCCTTGAGGATCTTGTTCAGCGCATGGCCGATATGGATGTTGCCGTTGGCGTAAGGCGGGCCATCATGCAGCACGTATTTTTCGCGGCCGGCGGCGTTTTCGCGCAGCTTGCGGTAAAGGTCCATGTCCTGCCAGCGCTTGACCAGCAGCGGCTCCTTCTCGGGCAATCCGGCGCGCATCGGGAAATCCGTCTGCGGCAGATAGAGGGTTTTGGAATAGTCGATCGTTTCAACAGTGTCGGTCATTGCGGTATCGGTCATTGGTCTGCCATATGCATTGCCCGGCAAAAGAGCCCGGGCGTTGAACTATCATGATCTGGAAAAAGCGCGAGAGGCCGCGCGCAAAATTCCCGGCGGCTCCGGCGGCGCTCAAGCCGCCCGGAACACCGGGCTCGTAATTCGTATCTCAATCGCGAGAGGGCGCGAAAAGCTCGTCATGGCTGGGCTTTTAGCCGAGACAGGCGATATTGAAAAGCCCGAACTCTCGGTGCCTTTCCCTGGCAGCTAGGGACGTCATGGTGCATCCGGCCGATACGCGGTTGCCGGGCCAAAGCACTCACATCGAGAAGTCGAAGCGATAGGTCGTCGATACGCCGATCATGAACTGATCTCTGGAACCGCGCTCCTTGACCAGGCTGGAATCCGCTGCCGGGCCCATCAGGCGTGAATATTCGCCGAACAGGCTGGCCGTCATCGGCTCCGTCACTTTCCAGGTCACCGCGCCGCCGAGGCCCGCCGACTTCACGCCACCGCCCGGTCGGTATCGGCTGAGGCCCGACGCTATGGCTTCCTCGGCGTTGACGCCGTAATAGGCGTCGAAATAGTCCGATGAGGCGAACGAAACCCGCGGCCCGCCCGAAACCCTGATGTCTGGTGTCACATCATAGAATGCGTCGGCGGCGATGTCGGCGACAAAGCCGCTATGGGCGCGAATGCCGTGCCGCAATTCGGCGCGGGCGCGCAACCAGTCCAAAGGATAGAATTCGAAGAAGCCGCCGGCTTCGCCGCCCCAGCGCACCGGGTCGAGGCCTTTCAGCTCGTCGGCGTCGTCGCCATCGCGCGAAAACAGCAATTTTCCGGTCAGGCCGGCGCGGAGGCCGCCGTCGTCGATCAACCCCAGCGAGATGTTGTCGTTGCGCGAGGTGAAGCGGGCCGCGGGACCGGCCTTGCCGAGCGAGATGATCGGCGAGGCGCTGAGCAAGTACTTCTTGCCGCCCTCGAAATTCGGCGCGACCATGCCGGTGGCGCCGACCGTCAGATACCAGTCACCGGAGAACCAGCCCAAGGCGCCCTCGCCCGCTTCGACGCCACCGGGGGCCCCAAGTATGAAGGCGGCCAGAACCACCGGAATCGCTCGGACAAAACGCATCGTTACCCCATAAGTCGAACACGTTGGCCGACACAA
This sequence comes from Mesorhizobium sp., assembly GCA_004020315.1. Classification (GTDB taxonomy): domain Bacteria; phylum Pseudomonadota; class Alphaproteobacteria; order Rhizobiales; family Rhizobiaceae; genus Mesorhizobium. The sequence continues at coordinate 80,176 of SAQG01000003.1, read as the reverse complement.
CCAGCCTTCACCAGCCATGGCGTCAGTTCGGTAAAATTTGGCTTAATATTCGTAACATCGGCGGCGTTGGTCGTACTGTTCCGCATTGCAGTCAATTGTATGGCCCGCCAGGATCCCAGATCAAGACCGCTGGAACGCGTCAGCAGCTGCCATCCTGCTTTCCAGCCTGGGATGTCTCGGCTGCTGTTGGAACTTGGCAATAGCCGTATTAACCTGGCTGCTCACCCGAGGGTTATAAATATTCGCGGACAAACGTTCCCGCGCTGTGAAGAGTGCGGCGACCGGCACTCAATCCTGCATTCCAAACCGGCCAGGCGTGAATCATGTGCGGCCAAATTTCGAGACGTACTTTGACGTCAGCCACGCCAGCGGCTTCGGCGAGCCGAGTTGCGTCCGACAACAGCGTCTCAGCCGAACCGACTTGTATCAGCATTGGGGGAAAACCGCTCAGATCGGCGAACAACGGCGAGATCAGGGGATCGCTCCGACCAATGCCATGGGGAACATAGGCGGTTGCCAGTTCCTCCAAATACGCCCGGTGGATGATAGGGTCGATCGCGTCCTTAGTTGATAGTGTCGCGCCGGACATCGAAAGGTCCGTCCAAGGCGAAACCAGCCAAAGACATCGCGGCAACCGCTCGCCTGCCGCGCATAATATGCTGACCAGGCATAGGGTGAGGTTGCCGCCCGCACTATCTCCGCCAATCACGATGCGATCCGGCGCGATCCCTTGCCGGCCCAGAAAGCGCCATGCGGTGAGTGCGTCTTCATGTTGCGCAGGGAAAGGATGTTCCGGTGCGCGTCGATAGTTGATCGCGAGGGTGCGTATTCCCATTGTTCGACCTGCCTCGGTCACCATTCGACGATGACTTTTGAGCGAGCCGGAGCAGTAGCCACCACCGTGGAAAAAGAGCAGAACCTTATCCCTGTCACTCTCAGGCGCTAGCGACCACTCTCCCTCGAGGCCATCGAAAACCGCATCCTCACATCTGATGTCATCCGCGATCGGCCACACCGAACCAACCTCGTCGAGCCGTGCCCGGCGTTCGTCCCAGCCCACCGGTCGTGGCTTTGACGTCAACAAACTGCGGACGGCGTTAATCTCCGTCATATCGAGGCGTTCGTCCACATCGCTCATTTGCTTCCCTAGCCTCATCAAGCATAAAAACGGGCGGACAGCAGCAGCCACACATCATCCAATAAAGCGCCAATGCCAGCGCTGGGAATTTTTCGTTTGCGCCATGGCGAACACAAGAGACGACAGGTCGTCCGTAACCCGCTCGTCATGCTTTAGCACTGCCCCCGCACATGGTCGAAATATTCCATCTGATATTTGGCCGCTTCGGGTCAAAAGCCACGTCTGGCAAGCGGATAGCTCGGGGTGTGACGCTCGCAGTCTGCTCGCTTTACGGGCAAGCCTATCAGCGTTACCCTCCAAGCCGGCAAGGTAATTTGAGGGAGAAGGGCGATGACCCTGCACGGCGATGCTTTAAAGGATGCGATTGGTCAGACGCGGGCGAAATGGGGATGGTTCGTTGGGCTCGGCGTGCTGCTGCTGATCCTCGGCGGCATCGCCTTCGGCAATCTGTTCATCGCCACGGTCGCCTCGGTCTATGTCGTCGGCTGGCTGATGCTGATGGCCGGAATCATCGAGATCATGCATGCCTTCGGTGTGAAGACATGGAACCGGTTCTTCTTTTGGCTGCTCAGCGGTCTTCTCTATGCCGTCGCCGGGTTCTTCGCCTTCTACAATCCGCTGCTGGCCTCGGCGGTGCTGACCTTCTTGCTGGCGGTCGCCCTTCTCGCTTCAGGCGTGCTCAGGGCCTGGGTCGGGTACAAGCACAGACCGGAAAAGGGCTGGAGCTGGCTGGTTGCGGCCGGCGTCATCAGCGCGCTGGCAGGCCTGGTCATCGCCATGGGCTGGCCAGTCAACAGCGTATGGGTGCTGGGGCTGTTTCTCGCCGTCGACCTGATCTTCCAGGGCTGGGCCTTCATTGCGGTCGGGCTGGCGCTGAAGAAATAAGTTCAAAAAGCAATGGCCGCGTCGAGCTCGGAAAGCGGGCCGACGCCGGCAAGCAGCGCCCTCGCCTCGGCCTCGTCGCGTTTCATCTGCGCGACCAGCGCGTCGAGCCCGTCGAACTTCACCTCGGCGCGCAGAAAGCCGAAGAAGGACACCGCGCATATCTCGCCGTAGAGATCGCCGGAGAAGTCGAAGACGAAGGTTTCCAGAAGCGGCGCGCCATTGTCATCGACGGTCGGGCGGCGGCCGAAGCTGGCAACACCATCAAGAAGCGTGCCGTCGGCGCGGCGGAAGCGGACGGCGTAAATCCCTTCCTTCAGAGTGGCTTCCGGCGAAAGCCTCATATTGGCGGTTGGAAAGCCGAGCGTCCGGCCAAGCTGCTGGCCACCGATCACCTCGCTCTCGACCGTGAAGCGGTAGCCGAGCAGGCCGGCGGCCTCGGCCACCGCGCCCTCGCACAGCAGCGCCCGGATCCGGCTCGACGACACCACCTCGGCGCCTTCATCGCGAAACGCATCCACCAGGGTGACGCCGAAGCCGTGGCGTTCGCCGGCCGCCATCAGATAGGCTGGGCCGCCTTGCCTGTCCTTGCCGAAGTGGAAGTCGAAGCCGGTCACGGCGTGAATGATGCCGAGGTTCCTGTCCAGCACGTCGGTCACGAACGCTTCCGCCGACAGTGCGGCGAAGTCGCGCGTGAACGGCTGTTCGACGAGTGCGGCAAAGCCCAGATGCGACAGCAGCCGTGCCTTCATCGGCGGCGGCGTCAGCACGAACAGCGGTATATCGGGCCGGAACACCTTTCTCGGGTGCGGCTCGAAGGTCAGCACCAGAGCCGGTACGCCGCGCTGGCAGGCCTCGGCAAACGCGCGCTCGAGCACCGCCTGATGGCCGCGGTGCACGCCGTCGAAGTTGCCGATCGCCACCACGCCGCCCCGCAAATGGGCCGGCAGCGGCGAGATTGCAGAAACGCGTTCGAAGGCTTCCGTCATTTCGAGGCTTCCGTCATCGAGCGACCCTACTGGAGTCTCGGTATGACCGCGACCGGCCGGTAGCCGTGCCTTTCCAGAAAGGCAATTAGCCTGCCCGGGTCCGGTTGTAGCGGATCGCCGTAGTCGCGGGCATGGATGCCGCCCGACACGTAGAGCACGTCGAAGCCATTGTCGGCAGCCCCCTTGATGTCGGTCATCATGCCGTCGCCAATGGCCAGCACGTCCGAGCGCTCGACCGGGCGGCCGAGCAGGTCGGCGATCTCCTTCATCGCGACGTCATAGACCGGCGCATAAGGTTTTCCGGCGATCAGCGTGCGCCCGCCGAGTTGGGCATAGTCGCGAGCCAAGGCGCCGGCGCACCAGATCATCCGCTCGCCGCGCTCGACCACGATATCGGGATTGGCGCAGATGAAGGGCAAGTTCCTGGCGCGTAGCCGTCGCAGAAGCTCGGCGTAGTCCTCCGGCTTCTCGACCTCGTCGTCGAACAACCCGGTGCAGACCACGCCGGAGGCCTCGAACTCCTCGACGAGTTCGACGTCAAGACCGTCGTAGAGCGTGAAATCGCGGTCGGCGCCGATATGGAAGATTTTTCGCGGCCCCTCAGCGATCAGGTCGCGGGTCACGTCGCCCGAGGTGACGACGCGGTCATAGGCCGCAGAGGGAACGCCGATCGCGTTCATCTGCGCCACCACATCGGCGCTGCGCCGTGGCGAATTGGTGATCAGCACCACAGGTATCTTCGCCTCGCGTGCGGTGGCCAGCGCCAGAGCCGCTGCCGGAAAATGCCGTTCGCCATTATGGACCACACCCCACACGTCGCAAAGAATGGCAGAATAGGCTCCCGACAAATCCGCGAGCGAGCCGATGATATCGGGCGAATCCGCCATATCGTTTCCCAAGTCATGATGGTTGCTAGCGACGCCGCCGACGATCCGCAGCGACGGGACCGCATTAACCGAAGCTCTTCACCCTGTCACCAGCTTTCGCCGTGTCAGCATCGCCGCCCGGCAATGAAAGCATGATCGCAAAGCACAAGGGGTACTCGTTTTCCTGAGCTTTAGCCGATTCCGGAGGCTCCGCGACGGGCCAATCGCGGGCGGCATTGCCTCCAGGGGCGGCGTAGTTAACGAGCTTTGAAAAAGTGTGCCGATCTTGGACATATTTTAGCAATCTGAAATTTAAGAATTGGTGGCATCGTTCGCCGACAAAGGGGTTCTGGCGGGTGCTGAAGGCAATGATCCGAAAATTCGGTAGGGACCGGCGTGGCAACTATACGCTGATGACGGTCATCACGATGGTGCCGCTCATGGGCGGCTTGGCGCTTAGCGTCGATTACTCGGAACTGCTCCGCCAGAAGCACGCTACGTTGAACGCTTTGGACGCCGCGGGTCTCGCCACCGCTCAGCAGATCGTCTCCGGCGCAACCGAAGCCGCCGCCAAGGCCTATGCCAAGTCTTTCTTCGAAACCAATCTTGGCCCCGTCGATCCGGCCAATACGTTGCTTACCGTCACACTGCCCAATAATAATAATGCGGGTGGCGGCACGTTGAAGCTCTGTAGCGCCCTGACGTATGACCCCTATTTTCTGCCGGCCGCCGCTATGCTGACGGGCGGCGGGACCACCAGCGATGCAACCTTCACGGCATGCTCGGAAATCCGCCTCAAGAACACGCTGGAAGTAGCCCTTGTGCTCGACAATTCCGGCTCGATGAATAATCTGGGCTCCGGCACCGGCGCAAAGCGAATAGATCTGCTGAAGACTGCCGCCAAGCAGCTTGTCGATACGCTGGCGCTGCAGGCACAGCAGATGAAGCAGGTCAGCAAACCGGTGCAGTTCTCCCTCGTGCCGTTCGCTGCTTCGGTCAATGTCGGTCCCACCCATGACCAAGATAGCTGGATGGACCATGACGGCATCTCCCCGATCCAGCACGAGGATTTCGACTGGACGAAGATGACCGCCGCCAACGATCCGGACAAATACGCCGAGAAGCTCAACGGCGTCTGGTACAAGCGCGGCACCGGCTGGGGCGACACCCAGGATCAACCACTGACCCGCTTCAGCCTTTACGCCGACATCACGGTCGAGTCTGGCCGCGAAGAAGTGCCTAACACGAAACAATATATCTGCGACACCTATAACAAAAAAGGCAACTGCAGCAGCGGCCATTGGACCACCCCGGAATATATCTACACCACCAGCCGCTATGCGAGCTGGCAGGGTTGCGTGGAGGCGAGGCCGCACCCGTATAATAACGACGATACGACGCCGAACGCCGCCACGCCTGCCACGCTGTTCGTGCCGATGTTTGCACCGGACGAGGCCGGCACCCTCTGGCTCGATTTCAACCGTGACGGCGCTAACGACGTGGCCTATCTGTCCTATGGTTACGGCAACAATTGGTGGGCTGACTGGCCCTACACCGCAAATCCGACCGCTTCCGAACGGCAGTCGGACATGCGCAAATATTTCCTGGTCAAGCCTTACGGCTCGAACTCGGCCGCCTGGGGCGACGGCCCGAATTCGTCCTGCACGACCAACCCGATCACGCCGCTCAAAGACGTGAGCCAGCTTGCCCAGAAGGAGGAGATCAAGAACGCCATCGACGCCATGGCGCCAAACGGCAACACCAACGTGCCGGAAGGCCTGGCCTGGGGCTGGCGGACGGTATCGAGCAACGAACCTTTCACCGAGGGCCGGCCGAACACCGAAAGGGGCAACGACAAAGTGGTTATCGTGCTGACCGACGGCGCCAACACCTACAGCGCCGTCAGCGACAGCGGTTATGCGAATAACAGGTCGACCTATGCCGCTTACGGTTACACCGGCCTGACATATCCAGGGTCTGGGAGCGTCACGCGCCTGTTCATGAACACGAGCGTCGACGTCGGCAAGACGACCTATACCGGGGCCAATTACACCGCCGCGCTGGACGAGCAGATGCAGACCCTTTGCGCCAACGCGAAGAAATCGAACATTCTCGTCATGACTGTGGCGCTCGACCTGTCGACCAGCGATGCCGGCGACAAGAAAGCACTTGACGCGCTGAAGGCATGCTCCTCGGACTCGCGCTTCCGCAAGGATCCCACCGATCCGACCAAGCCGGCCAAGCTGTTCTGGAACGCGACCGGTGCGACGCTGTCGGACAATTTCAAGGAAATCGCCAACGAATTGTCGAACCTGCGCATCGTCGGCTGAAATGTAAGCGGAGATGCGACGGGCTGGCGCAATGGCTTGCGCTGTCATGCTCTTGCGCGTGCGGACCAGCGAGGGCACATCGTTCGCCTGACCGTGCACATCGATGGAGATCATCGCGGAGCGCGGACGGTCTTGCCGCCATCCGGAGATGCGCCCGTGCCCGACGCCGCCAACCATCTCGCCTTCGCGCTGGTCTGCCTCGGCATGGTGCTGACGCCTGGCCCGAACATGATCTATTTGATCTCGCGGTCGCTGTCACAGGGACCGAAAGCCGGCCTGATCTCGCTCGGCGGCGTGGCGCTCGGCTTTGTCTTCTACGTGTTGTCGGCGGCATTCGGCATCACCGCGCTGCTGCTTGCCGTGCCTTACGCCTATGATGCGCTGCGCTTTGCCGGCGCGCTTTACCTTTTGTGGCTTGCCTGGCAAGCAGTGAGACCAGGCGGACGCTCGCCATTCCAGGTCCGGGAACTGCCGAAGGACAGGCCGCGCAAATTGTTCGCCATGGGGCTGATGACCAACCTGCTCAACCCGAAGGTGGCGGTGCTTTATCTGTCGCTGCTGCCGCAGTTCATCAATCCCGGCAAGGGCCATGTGCTGTCGCAGCTTCTGGTGCTCGGCACCACGCAGATCGCGATCAGCCTTACCGTCAACGCTATCATCGCGATTACGGCCGGCTCGATCGCCGTCTTCCTCGCCGGCCGGCCGCTATGGCTGGTGATCCAGCGCTGGATGATGGGCACGGTGCTGACCGCACTGGCCCTGAAGATGGCGACCGACGCGCAGCGTTAACGCTGCGCTAGAGCATCGGACCCAACAGTGGGTACCGGTTTGGGAAATCCGATGCTCAAACAAAAAAGATAGAGCGGCAGTACGACTCGATTTGCAAGTCCGCAGATCTAGCCTACATCGGCCGCCGGTCCGGTTGCGCCCGCTCCGGTTCGACCACCCGGCGATAGAGATGCCACGTCGCATGGCCAAGCACGGGCATGACGACGGCGAGCCCGGCAAACAGCGGGATCGAGCCGATGACCAGCAGCACGGCGACAATCAGGCCCCACAGCGCCATCTGCAGCGGGTTTGTCATCACCGCCCGTGCCGAGGTCTCGATTGCCGAGACCGCGCCGACATCGCGGTCGAGCAGCAGCGGGAAAGCGACGACGGTCGTCGCCAGCACGATTGCGGCGAAGACGAACCCAGCCGCATTGCCCAGCAGGATCAGCGTCCAGCCTTTGGGCGTCGTCAGCACCTCGCGCACAAAGCCGCCGATCGAAGCCGGCGGCTGAGCGCCGAACAGGCTGGTGTAGATCGATTGCGCGGTGAACAGCCAGAGCAGGAACAGTGCCACCAGCATAATGCCGATGACCGCGATCGCCGGCAGCGCCGGCGAGTGGCGCACGTCGAGCGCGTGCCACCAGGACGTGTCCATGCCGAGCTCGCGGCGGCGGCTGATCTCGTAGAGACCGATCGCGGCGAAGGGTCCAAGCAGAGCGAAGCCGGACATCAGCGGGTAAAGGAGCTGGATGGCGTAGGAGCCGGATGTCGTCCACTGCGCCAGGATCAATCCGACCACCGGATAGATCAGGCACATGAACACGTAATGCGATGGCTTTGCCCAGAAATCCTCGACGCCGAGCCGCAGCACATCCATCAGGTCCGCCGTGGTGATGCGGCGCACCCTGGGCTGCACGTGCATTCCACGCGCGTCCGACATGACATGAAAGCTGGCCATAACCATTCTCCCGTATCCGGGGCGGCCACCGTCTGGATGGCCGCCCGTAGCTGCCACTTCAAGAGATGGCATGATAGCCGAATTCGATGTGCTTGTCGCGAGTCGGGGTGGTGTTGAAGCAAGCGCCGCGCGGCACAGGGGTGTTCGTGCCGCGCGGCTGAAAAGAGGTTAATTTAGTGCGGCGTGCAAGTCTGACTTTCCTGATGTGCGAAAGCTTGATGGTTAGCGGGATTGGCGTGAAATCTCAGCAAAACGCTGCAAGCAATTCCTTTATTGTCGCCGACTCCAGTGTCAAAGTGCGAGCGGCGGGGCTTGCAGGAGGTCCTCATGAGTCTTCAATCGACGTTGAGACGGATTCAAATCGTGGCCCTTAATCGGGCACATGCTGCGACGCTGAGAGGATTGGGCAAGGTTCGTGAACACAGGCATTGCCCCTTGTGTGGGTGGACGGGTTTCCAATTTTCTGCCGGTAAACCTGGCCCGTTCTTCCGGTTTGACGCTCGATGCCCATCATGCTGGTCCGCGGAGCGTCACAGGCTGGCTTACATCCTTCTGAAGGATTCCCTTCCAGCCAAGATAGATAAAATTCTGCACTTCGCTCCCGAACTAGAGATCCAGAAATGGCTCCAGGGAAGTTGCACTGAGTACCACACTGCCGATCTTCTGGATCCACGGGCTATGCATAAGGTCGACATTCAGGACATGCCGTTCGAGGATAACACCTACGATCTCATCTGGTGCTCGCACGTTCTTGAACACGTCCCTGATGATCGAAGGGCTCTGAGCGAAATCCGACGTATCCTCGCCCCAAATGGCATCGCCGTGATTCAGGTACCTCTTTGGGGATCTAAAACCCTCGAAGGCGACCTCCCAGCTTCCGAACGCGTGCGGGTCTATTATCAGGAAGACCACCTTCGCCGTTACGGAAAGGATATTCTGGAGCGGCTGTCTATGGATGGACTTTCTGTCAGCGTCCGCAATGTTCAAGAGCTGGAACTTCAGTTGGTATTGAGGTGCTCACTGAACGATATGGCGAGCAACGATGTTTTCCTTCTCAGGAAGCTCGCCTGACATCGCTCGGCTCTTCCAGCCCGCGGTCATACTCGGCGTCGGAGAATTTCATCTTGCTCCAGTCCCAACGGCAAGTTCCATCAAGGAGTTAAGCTGCTGCCGCTGTTGCGCGGCGCCGCAACTTACTCGGGCGCCGTCTCGTAGATGACTTTGACGGGCAAGACCGTATAGAACGGGCGGATGCCGAAAGACGGCACCGACCCGAGAACAGTAGCTTTATCATTTTTTGAATTCTGCGCGGTAAGGTTCCGCGCATGTGGTTGAAGACTTACTTGATCATCACCGGCGTCGGCGCGTTCGTGGCGCTGACAATGCCATGGCTGGTCATCATCGGCAGTTTCCTGATCATTCCGGGGCTCATACTCGCGTCGATGCCAACGGCCTTCATGTATGGCGTCGCCTTCGCGCTGTTCCGCTTGCTGCTCGGAAGTTTCCTTTCAGGGGTTTCTCTGAACGTCATGTCGGGCGCCGCGACGCTGGCACTGTTCTGGACCATCCCCCAGCCAGGCCTCACCTGGGCGAGGGGCATGCTGGCCAGCCTGGAGGAGCCGGACATTCAGTCGAGCGCACCGATTGCGCTCAAGGGCGACATTCTCCTCGCCCGCCCGTTCGAGGGCCGTTGCGATGCATTGTGCGCGGCCTTGCTCAAGACCCCGGGCGTCACTTCGGTCCGCGTCCAGACCCCTCGCGGTCATTCCAATACCTATCGCGTCGTGCCGGACTCGACGCCCGGCAAACGAAGCACCGTCATCGGGCATGGCCTGCTGGAAGAGCGGCGCTACGATGCCTCCGATCCGCTCGCCCCTCAGCGCGCGCTGGAAGCCGAATGGAACCTGATGATGTCAGAGGGCAAGGCGCTGCTGCAAAGCGACGACGCCCCCGAACCCGGCTTCACCATCGCGATCGAGGACGGCCCTGCCCTGCCCGATTCCAAGCCCCGATCGGGACGGGTGGATTGGTCGCTCGAACCCTCCGCACCCCACCGCAAGGCGCTCACCATCACCGACGCCGGTGAACAGGTGCTGCTGCGGCAGTCGATCCTGTCGATCTTTGCCCCGGCGGCGCCGTTGCTGATCGGGACTTCAGGCGGGATCGAGAACTTCCGGTTCGGCTGGGCGCGTCGGCGGCTCGGTGACGGAAGGATGTACGCCGAGGTTCCGGTCAACCGGCTGCTACTCGACCACACCAGCGTTTCGCGCGGCGTGAATATGGAAGCGGCGAAAACGAGAACGCGCGAGGAACTTGCCAGAGCGCTCGACGATCCGCGTAAGCCGGTGAGCAATCCCGCGTTCGCGCTCGCCAATCAGTGGATGGACTCGTTCCGCGCGAACGACCAGCCGCTCGGCGAGAGCGACCGGCGTCTGCTGGTTCGCATCTTGGAGGACCCGCGGGTGCGATCCTCAGACGGGCTGTGGGCGATCATCAAACAGGTCGATGGCGACTCCGCCGATCTGCGGCGGCTCGCCGCCCGCCGCTACCTCGCGGCCACCGACAAGAAGGAGGCGCGCCACTGGATCAATGCCCTGGCCGGCCTCCCTGTAGGTGCATACGCCGATCCTCTGCCGGAAGAGCGCGCGATTCTCGCCGATCCGGCGGTCAGCCGCTTTGCCACCGGCCTGATCAAGCGCCAGGGCGACCGCGGCGTCGATGCCGTGCCCGACCTGTTGCGGCTGCTGCGCGAGTACTCCGTCTACGATCCGGGCAAGTATGGCTTCAGCGACCTGACCGCGGCTACCGATGCCGTGCGAAGCGGCTTTCGCCGCATTGGCCCTGCGGCCTCTTTCGCGCGGCCTGAGATCGAGCAGCTCCTGGCTTCGCCGGGTCTGGAGTACCGCTACAAGACACTGGGCCAGGAAGAATGGGACACGCTGCTGGTCGTCCTCGGGAAGCCTGTCGAAACGCTTACCAAGCCGGAAAACCGAAGTGGAACCGACGCGAGGTACCGCGAGCGCGTCGCTCAACGGGCCGCCAAGCCTTACGATCCGCCCCAGGATTGATCGCCGAAACGGGAAGAAGAATCTTCGGGGATAGAGCTACGTCCGGCGACAAGGATGGATGATGAGCTGGTCCGTTCGGGTGTCGCGCGGTCTGAATGTCCGGACCGTTGTCAGTGTCGATCAATAGCTGCCATTCCGCTTTCCGGCGGCTTGAGCCGCAGTCGGTGTTTCTTCGGGAGCACTCGGATCGCGAAAAACCTCTTCTGAATCGGTGGATATCGTGCAACGCCGAGTTGGTTACCTTCGACAGCCAGACCTGGAGCATACTTTCGACATGGCTGTTGTCATAGTTTCCTCCAGAATCGGTCGTTGAGAACATTCCGCATTGGATCGCCGAAAGCCAAATTCTTGTTCAGCGGGATGCACGCTTTTCCAGACTTGAGATAAGGAAGCAGCCTGGCAGTTCGGCCCTCGGTCACTTTTTCATCGGTAATTTCAAGCGTGATGCGCTTGAGCGCCACGCCCGGCCCGAAGGTGGCGGCGAGATTGTCGGGATCGACCTTGGTGACGGTCTTCGGGTCGGCGATGTCGGTAAAGGTGACCAGAAGAGGATATTTGTCGCGTGGCACATCGCGCACCTCGCAAGATTTTTGAGCGCCTGCCCGGCAAAAGCCATGATCACCGCTATGTCAGGCGGGCATGACCGTTGCGAAAATCGAAAATTCCGAAGTCCGATCAAGCTTAAACAGGCGAATGCTGCTTAGGGCTGTCGGCCTTGCCGCGCTGGCCGGGCTTGCTGCCTGCGCCACCGTGCTGCCCACCGGCGAAGGCGCAGGTGTTTCCGCCTCTGCCGTTGGCACGCTGGCGGACATCCGCGCCTCAGCCGGTTTCGGACCGCTTGTCCCCGACCCCCAGCTCGAACAGGCAGCCCTGCAGCAGGCCGGCTATATGGCGCGCGGCGGCCGCATGACCCACACCACGGGCTGGGGCAAGGGATTTGCCTCGCGCGTCAAGGGCAACGGCATTGCCGGTGCTGCCGCCGAAAACATCGCCGAGGGCCGTTTCGATCAGCAGAAGCTGTTCGACATCTGGATGCATTCGGCCGGCCATCGCCGCAACATGCTCGACCGGCGCTTCACCCGCTTTGGTCTGGCCTATGTGCGGGACGGCCGCGACAGCTCGCTGCGCTACTGGGCGCTTGTTCTGGGCAGATAGGAATTCAGGGCAAACAGACCGCAATTGGCTCGTAGCGCCCAGACATCAGTCCATATGCGCGGCCGGTGCAGCCGCCGGCGCCTTCTGCGGCTTGCGCAGCAGGAAGACCAGCGGGAACGCAACCAGCGTCACCACCATCATCAGCTTGAAGTCGGTGATGTAGGAGATCATCAGCGACTGCTGGTTGATCAGCCTGTCGATCTGCGACAGCGCCGCCGGATCGCCGCCAGCCGCGGCCGGCGAGGCTGCCCAGAGGTTGGGGTTGAACGGATTGATGTAGGTCGAGAGCTCGGGATGGTTGATCTGCGTGTTGCGCACCAGCATGACCGAAACGATCGAGATGCCAATCGACGAGCCGATGTTGCGCACCAGGGAAAACAGCGCCGTGGCGTCGGTGCGGAAGCGCACATCGAGCGTGGCAAAGGCAATGGTGGAGAGCGGCACGAAGACCAGGCCCAGCCCGAGCCCCTGAATGACGCCCGAGGTCAGGATCAGCCAGTTGTCCATCTGCGGCGAGAAGCCCGACATCGTGTAGAGAGACTGCGCCGTAAGTCCCAGTCCGATCATCACCAGCAGCCTTGGATCGACCCTGTGCATGATGCGGCCGACGACGAGCATCGAGATCATCGTGCCGACGCCGCGCGGCGCCATCACGACGCCGGTGGTAATGGTCGGATAGCCGAAGATCGTCGACAGCATCGGCGGCAGTAGCGCCAGGCTGGCCAGAAGGATGACGCCGATGATGAAAATGAAAACCAGTCCGGTCGCGAAATTGCGGTCGAGGAAGATCTTCGGGTCGATGAACGGGTTTTCGGCGCTCAGGAGATGAATTGTGAACACCCAGAAACCAGTGACCGCCAGGCCAAGTTCGATCCAGATCTCAACCGAGGAGAACCAGTCGGCGTCGCCGCCGCGGTCGAGCATGAGCTGCAGCGCGCCGACGCCGAGCGAGAGCATGGCAAAGCCGAAGAAATCGAAGCCGCGCACGCGTCTGGCGATGCTCGGCAGATAGGCGGCCATGCCGAGAAAGGCGATGATGCCGATCGGCAGGTTGATGAAGAACACCCAGCGCCAGTTGAAGCTCTCGGTCAGCCAGCCGCCCAGCGTCGGGCCGATGATCGGTCCGACCATGATGCCGGCGCCCCAGATGGCCATCGCCTGGCCGTGGCGTTCCTTCGGGTTGATGTCGAGCAGGAAGATCTGCGACAGCGGCACGATCGCCGCGCCGAATACGCCTTGCATCAGGCGAAACAGCACCATGGTCTCCAGGCTCCACGCCACGCCGCACAGCATGGAGAAGACGACGAAGCCAACCGCCGCCGTCAGGAACAGCTCCTTGCGCCCGAAGCGATCGGCCAGCCAGCCGGTGACCGGCGTCATGATGGCGGCGGCAACGATGTAGGAGGTCAGCACCCAGTTGATGGTGTCGGTCGACGCGCCAAGGTCGCCGACCATCGACGGCAGCGCCACATTGGCGATGGTGGTGTCGAGCACCTGCATGACCGTCGCCAGCATGATCGCAATGGTGATCAGGCCGCGATGCGGTACTTCGCGAAAGGGTTCTGGCGTGCTCATGATGGGAACTTCCGGCAGGTAACAAAAACGTGTACACGAGGCTTCCGGGCGGCGCGGCCTTCCGTAATGGAGAGACCCTCATCGCGGTGGGACGCGACTATCGATTGGGGGGTACATCGACCGAGCGTCTCGATAAAACGGGCGCCTGCCGCCCGGAAACCTGAGGACCAAAGGGGCTTGCCTCGAGTTGCTCAGGCTTCGGTCAGGCCGCAATGCAGCCGGTCCAAACCTCAACCCCTAATGCATCTCCCGTCGGACCAATCCTGTCAGCTGCGTTCCTCTCCCTGCGCGGCCTGCATTCTACTCGTTGTGTCTCAGACCTCATCATCCAATGGAACGAGGTGGTCTATTGCGCCTCACCCGCGGTGGCGTGGCCGAAGAGGCTCGGAAACCCGCGGGAAACGCCGGTGTCTACGGTGACGGTCGCGCTCATGCCGGTGCGCAGCGCCATCTTGGCGTCGGCATCGGCCAGTCGCAGACGCACCGGAATGCGCTGGGTGACCTTGACCCAGTTGCCGGTGGCATTCTGGGCGGGCAACAGCGAGAACTCGGCTCCAGTGCCGGCGCCGATCGCCTCGACCGTGGCTTCGAACGTCTTGCCCGGATAGGTGTCGACGACGATTTCAGCCTTCTGGCCGGGCTTCATATTAGTGAGCTGGGTTTCCTTGAAATTAGCATCGACCCAGGTGTCGCCGGTCTCGACCAGCGAAAACAGCGGCGTACCCGAGCCGACATACTGGCCGACCTTGAACGAGGCAGCCTGGCTGATGATGCCGTCGGCTGGCGCCCTGACCGTAGTCTGCGCCAAATCGTAGGCAGCCTTGTCGCGTGCGGCGAGCGCCGCCATCACGGTCGGATGCCTGTCGGTCTCGATATCGGGATTGCCGCCAAGCGCTGCCCTGGCGCTGAGGATGCCCTGCTCGGCCGCAGCCAGTTGCTGCTTGGCCTTGTCGAGGTCGTTCCTGGCCTCGTCCAGCGACGACTTGGCGTTGATGCCCTTGCGGGCAAGGTCGGCAGCCCGGTCGAATTGCGACTGCGCGTAGTCGACCTGGCTGGCGTCGGACTTCTCCTGTGCAACCGCCTGGCTGTAGCCCGCGCGCAGCTGCTCGACATTGAGGCGCGCGCCGGCCACCGCGGCGTCGGCTTGCGCCAGCGCGATCCGGTAGGGCTGGGGATCGATGGCGAACAGCACGTCGCCCTGGTTGACGGACTGGTTGTCGAAAATGTGGACCTGAACGATGCGGCCCGCGGTATCGGCGGCGATCGACACCTTGGCCTGCTGCAGATTGGCGTTCTCGGTCTCCTGATAACGGCCGCCGGTCACCCAGACGTAGCTGCCGCCGGCGACCAGTGCCACGGGGAGTGCAAACATCAAAAGGAAGCGGCCGGTACGGCGCTTCTTCTTCGGCGCCACCGGCGCCGGTTCTACCTGCGGAGCGACTGCCACCGGAGCTGCCGCGGGCTGCGCGGGAGCTTCCATCTCCAGCTTGGTCGCATTCTCATCTACCTTGGCTACCGCGTTCATGCTGCTGCGCCTTCTGTACTCTCGACTTTTTCGCCGCACGCCGTCTCGTCATCCGCCAAATTCTTGGCCATCGCCTCCAGTGCCTTGATCAGGATGCAGCGATCTTGCGGCGACACGCCGGTCAGCGATTCTTCATAGACTTCGCCAGCAAGGCTCTTGATTTCTGCATAAGCCTCGCTCGCTTTGGCGGTCGGGAAGATCATGCGGACGCGGCGGTCGGCGGCGTCGGAACGGCGCTCTATCCAGCCGCCCTCCTCCATGCGGTCGACCAGGCGCGACACGCTGATCGGCTCAATCTCGAGGAGCTCGGCGAGCCGTGCCTGCGTGATGCCTTCTTCCTTGGCGACGCGGACCATAAGCCGCCATTGCGCCGAGGAAAGGCCGAGCCCGCTGGCCCTCGCCTCGAAGCGCTTGCGCATCAGGCGCTGCACGTCGTGGATCAAAAAGCCCAATCTGTCGATGCCGTCGGAAACCATGAGCGGCATATATTATAAGCGTGCTTACTATTCAAGGTGCGGCGTTGTGCCAGAAGCCGGCAAGTGTGCTTGGCAGTCACATCACGGACGATTGCGGATGAGCATCGTGACCACGAAGAAGGCACCGACCGAACTGGTTATGATGCCGATCGGCAGTTCCTGCGGCGGCAGCAGCGTGCGCGCCAAAAGGTCACTTGCCAGCAACAGAACGGCCCCGAACAAGGCGCAGGCTACGATCAGGCGCAGGTGTAGCGGGCCCGCCAAAGGCCGGGACAGATGCGGGATCATCAGCCCGACAAAACCTATGACGCCTGCGACCGAGACAAGGATTGCGGTTGAGAATGCGGCGACGAGAAATGCCGTCCTGCGCATCCGCGCCACCGGCACGCCGAGGCTTTCGGCAGCGTTTTCGCCGGCCAGGAAGGCATCGAGCCTGCGGTGGTTCCACAGCGCATAGGCAAGAATGGTGCCCGCGCCCAGAGCAGCCAGCCCAATATTGTCCCATCGCGCCAGCCCGAGCCCGCCCATCGTCCAGAACAGCACCGAGTGAGCGGCACGCTGGTCGCCGGCAAAGACGAGATAGTTGGTCAAGGCGGTGAACATGAACGAGACGGCGAGCCCGGCCAGTATCAGCCGTTCGGGGCCTTGCCCCCTCACCCGCGAAACCAGCAAAAGCACGATGCCGGCGGCCAATATGCCGCCCGTGAAGGCCGCGATCGGCAACGTCCAGATGCCGAAATGGTCGCCAAAAATGGTGATGACGGAAACCGCGCCGGCCGCGGCACCGGACGACAGGCCGAACAGGAACGGATCGGCGAGGTCATTGCGGGTTACCGTCTGCAGCAGCGCGCCAATGACGCCCAGGCCGGCGCCGACACAGATGGCCATGATCGTGCGCGGCAGCCTGAGATCGACGACGATCTTGGCGACCGGGATCTTGGCGACCGGGATCTTGCCGACCGGACCGGACACGACGTCTCCGTCCAACCCGGCCGCATGTCCAAGCGCAGCAACCACGTCGCTCAACGCTATGACCGTCGATCCATAGGCGATCGACAGCAGAGCAAGAGCGGCGACCGCTGCTGCCCCTGCTGCCATGGCCAGTTCGAACGCCCTGTGGCGCAAGCTCAGAAGGCTTCCGGGTGCATCGCCTTGGCGATCTTGCCGATCGCCTCGATGTTTGCTGGTCCCGGCGTCAGCTCGGCATAGCGCAGCGCGACGAAGCGCTCATTCCTGACCGCGTCGGTCTCCTTCATCGCCGGATGCACCTTGAGGAAATCGAGCAGTTTCCTGTAGCCGCCGCCGTCCTGGTAATCGAGCAGGATCAGGAACTGCGGATTGCGGGAAGCGACCGTTTCCCAATCCGTGTTGCCCCAGCTCGTCTGCATGTCGGCCATGATGTTGTCGCCGCCGGCAGCGGCGATCATGGCGCTGGGGATCGCGAACTTGCCTGATGTGAAGGGCTTGTCTTCGCCGGAGTCGTAGAGAAACACCCGCGTTCGCTCGCGGTCGCCGACCTTCGCCGTGATATCGGCGAGCCGCGTTTTCCAGCCTGAAACAAGTTTTTCCGCCTCGGCTTCCTTGCCAAAAATCTTGCCCAGCTTTTCGATGTCGCCGTAGAGCAGGTCCATCGAGGCAGCGGGGCGGTTGTTGTCGAGATGGACGCAGCTTTCCGTCAGCACCAGCGTCTTGATACCGTGCGGCGCCAGCGTATCGGGCGTCACCTCGCCGCCCGGCTTCATGCCGTAATACCAGCCGGCGAAGAAGAAATCGGGCTCGACCGCGACGAGATTTTCAAGCGTCGGGTATTTCGGCGCGAGTTCCGGGATCGAGCCCTGCTCGGCCTTGAATTCCGGATCGACCTTGTACCATCCGGTGATGCCGGTCAGGCCGACGATCGACGGTTGCAGCCCCAGCGCGAAGGCCATCTCGGCCATGTTCAGATCCTGGATGACGGCGCGCTTCGGCGCGGCGTCGAACGTCAGCGGCGTGCCGCAGCTGTCAACAGTTACGGGGAAAGCGAAGGCGGTCTGGGCAAGCAGGAGGGAGGCAAAAGACAGTGCGAGGCGTTTCACGGATGTTGCTCCTTAGTCAAATCGGCATGTGAAGAGGCACGGTTCGGGACTTCGAAGACCGTGAGTTCGCGGTCTTCGGTGGGATGGCGCAGCCGAAGCACGTCGACGCCGAAAATCTCGCGGATCAGCTGCTTGGTCAGCGCCTCGCGCGGACCGGCGAGTGCCTGCAGGCGGGCCTCGTTCATCACCGCTACCCGAGTGGCAAATGGCGTCACCAGCGACAGATCATGAAGCACCGCCACGACGGTCATGCCAAACTGCGATACGAGTTCGAGAAGTTCGCTGCGGGCGCGCGGGTCGAGATGATTGGTCGGTTCGTCGAGGAACAGGATTTTGGGCTCCTGGGCGATGGCGCGTGCCAGCTGGGCGCGTTGCCGCTCGCCACCGGACAGCGAACCGATCGTGCGGCCGAGCAGTGGTAGCAGGCCGGTTCTGCGAAGCGCTTCGACGACGATGTCGCGTTGCTCGCTCCTCCGTCGCAAGCCGGCATGCGGGACGCGCCCAAGCCCGACGTAGTCGATCACGGCAAGCCGCGGATCGGGCTGATCGGTCTGGCCGACGACAGCCATGTGCAGCGCCCGCTCGGCGGCCGAAAACGCCTCCAGCCGGCGTCCGGAAAATCTCACATCTCCCGCGCTTGGCTGCAGCGTACCGCATAGCATGCGCAGCAGCGTCGTCTTGCCGGCGCCGTTGGGGCCGATGATGGCGAGGCGGTCGCCCGCCGCTACCGAAAGGCTGACCGCGCTGACCAGGCGCTGGCCATTCGCCGTCGCGCTCAGTTCGCGCGCTTCAAGAAGAGGCTGGGAGGCGTCCAACTTACCGTCACTTTCTCAATGGCGACGGAAGGAAGCGAACCGGCCGACAAGACCGATGTCCACGTCTCCTCCCGGCACACCCCGTCCGGTCAACTCATGCCGATGGCAGGTCTCCTGGCTCGCGGGTCTTTGCGCCATCCAGCCTTCCCAGCCTTGCCGGCCAGTGGCATTTCGGATTTTGCTCGCCGCTTACAGTTGCGGGGGCAGCCACGGCCTCGATCCGAAGATCTCACCGTGTTCCCTTTTCACCCCTTGCCTTTCGACTCGGGGACCATCAGTCAGCCATCCTAGTTTTCCGTCAATCACAGCACAATAAGTTTCCGGGATCCGGAGGGCCGCGCGAGCAAGGGTCTTGTCAGAAGGAGCCATATGAACCTCGTAATGTAATAACGTTACCACCTAAAAGACATTGCCTGCTCCTGTCAAGCCCTTCGCCCAACGCCTTCGACTTGCCGACACCGTCGCTTTGCGCGGTGCGCAATTTCGATCAAACTGCCTCCACTGGGAATCGGCACCATGAGCTGGCCAATGCGAAGACCGAGACCAAGTCCCATAGCAAGGAAACATATGAACCCGACCGAGAAAGCGCTGTGGTTCGTCGAAAGCCATCTGCCGGAAGCAGTCTCGCTCGACGATGTCGCCAAGAGCAGCGGCGTGTCGCGCTTTCACGTGACGCGGGCTTTCGGTGCGGCGACCGGCCGTTCGGTGATGGGCTACGTGCGCTCTCGCCGGCTTACCGAGGCGGCGCGTAGGCTCGCCGCCGGTGCACCCGACATCCTCTCGGTCGCGCTCGACGCCGGCTACGCCTCGCATGAGGCCTTCACCCGCGCCTTCCGCGACCAGTTCGGCACCACGCCGGAACTGGTGCGCGCGCAAGGCTCGCTCGACAACCTCGATCTCGTGGAGCCGATCCTGATGGACCAGTCCTTCCTCCCCAATCTCGAGCCGCCGCGCTTCGAAACCATCCGGCCGTTTCTCATCGCCGGCCTCGGCGAACGCTACAGCTGCGAAACCAGCGCCGGCATCCCGATGCAGTGGCAGCGGTTCGGCCCCTATATCGGCAACATTCCAGGCGAGATCGGCGACGTCGCCTATGGCGTCTGCGTCAACGGCGACGATGCAGGCAATTTCGACTATATCGCCGGCGTTGAAGTGTCCGACTTTTCGGACCTGCCGAAGGAGTTTTCGCGCGTGCGCGTGCCGGCCCAGAAATACGCCGTGTTCGCCCATCGTGACCACATCTCGACCATCCGCCGCACGGTCAACACGATCTGGAACAAATGGCTGCCGGCCTCCGGGCACGAGGTCGCCGATGCGCCCGAATTCGAGCGCTATGGCCCCGAATTCGATCCGCGCAGCGGTGATGGCGGGCTGGAAATCTGGATACCGGTCAAGGCATGAGGGCGGCCGGCCGCAGGCCCGACGCCGTTACAGCTCCAGGTTCCAGTTCTGGCCGACCAGGTCCTTGCCGAAGGCGTGGTGACGCTCTTCGTCGGCCAGCTTGAACCCGGCCGCTTCGTAGATGCGGCGCGCTGAGGTGAGCACGTCGTTGGTCCACAGCGTCAACGTCTTGTAGCCCTTCGCACGGGCAAAGCCGATGCATTCCTCGACCAGCCGCTTGCCGATGCCGAGACCGCGCGCCGAGGGTTCGACATAGAGCAGGCGCAGCTTCGCCACCGCGTCCGACTGGCGCACGACGAAGACCGAGCCGACGACCTCCCCTTCCCGCTCGGCAATCCAGCTGCGCTCCCATTTCGGATCGAAGGATTTGACGAAGGCGCCGAGTATTTCGGCGACCAGCGCCTCGTAGGTTTCGTCCCAGCCATATTCCTGCGCGTAGAGCAGGCCCTGGCGATGGATGATCCAGCCGATGTCGCCGACCTGCAAAGGCCGCAGCATGTAGGGAATTTTGGGCTCGGCGCCATCGCCTAGCAGGCGCCGCACCGTCTGCATCGCCTTGACCAGCCTCTCCTGTTCCGGAGCGGAAAGCCGGTTGAGCAGGGCCGCGATCTGATCGTGCGAACCCTGGTTCAGCGGCGCGAACGCCGCTCTTCCCGCCGGCGTCAGCGTAATCGACGAGCGCCGCGCATCGGTTTGCGTCGCGGCGCGCTCGACCAGGCCGCGCTCCTCGAACTTTTTCAACAACCGGCTGAGGTAGCCGGGGTCGAGACCGAGATCGCGCGCAAGATCGGTGGCGGTCAGGCCATCGCGATGCGCCAGTTCATAGAGCACCCGAGCCTCGGTCAGCGAGAAGGCACTTTTCAGCAGCCCTTCGTCGAGCAGGCCGATCTGGCGGGTGTAGAAGCGGTTGAAGCCCCGCACCGCATCGATCCGCTCCTTGCCGGGTTGATGATGAACCGTCATGGCATCCTCCTGCCCGACAAGATCAACCACTTACTTGACTTAGTCAAGTATCTAGGCAGGCCACCTGTATTATCCAATCCGGCCTATTGCTTCGCGACGCTTGCCATGCTCGTTGACGACGCGAGTGGCTGGTCGACGAAGTGCGCGTCTTGCCGAGCGGATCCTATCCCGCTGGCGGAACGATGTCGGTTGGTGGTGCTCCGCCGAGGCGCCAGCAGTTCATCGCGGGCATCGATCGGATCACTCAGCGCCTTGACTCTCGCCAGCCGCCGGCTTATCTCACCGCCACGTTAGCACTCGCCATCGGTGAGTGCTAAGCGTAAGTCCGGCGCCGCCGGACGCAGGAACTATTCTCACCATTCTCACCGAGGAATAAAAAATGGCAAAGTCGAAGTTCCGCCCGCTTCATGACCGCGTGGTCGTACGCCGGGTTGAATCCGAATCCAAGACTGCCGGCGGGATCATCATCCCCGATACGGCGAAGGAAAAGCCGCAGGAAGGCGAGATCATCGCCGTTGGTTCCGGCGCCCGCGACGAAGCCGGCAAGCTCGTCCCGCTGGACGTCAAGACCGGCGACCGCATCCTGTTCGGCAAGTGGTCGGGCACCGAAGTCAAGCTCAATGGCGAAGACCTTCTGATCATGAAGGAATCCGACATCATGGGCATCATCGGCTGAATATCGGCCTCACCATCACTTAAATCTTCGGGCTCAATTCAAGCCCCTGCCAGGAGCTAAAAATGGCTGCCAAAGACGTAAAATTTTCCCGCGATGCCCGTGAGCGCATGCTGCGCGGCGTCAACATCCTCGCCGACGCAGTGAAGGTCACGCTTGGCCCCAAGGGCCGCAACGTCGTCATCGACAAGTCGTTCGGCGCACCGCGCATCACCAAGGACGGCGTCACCGTCGCCAAGGAAATCGAGCTTGAGGACAAGTTCGAGAACATGGGCGCGCAGATGGTCCGCGAAGTCGCTTCGAAGACCAACGACATCGCCGGCGACGGCACCACGACCGCGACCGTTCTGGCGCAGTCGATCGTCCAGGAAGGCCACAAGGCGGTTGCCGCCGGCATGAACCCGATGGACCTGAAGCGCGGCATCGACCTCGCGGTTAGCGACGTCGTCGCGACGCTGATCAAGAACGCCAAGAAGATCAAGACCTCGGAAGAGGTTGCCCAGGTCGGCACCATCGCCGGCAATGGCGATGCTTCGGTCGGCTCGATGATCGCAGAAGCGATGCAGAAGGTCGGCAATGAGGGCGTCATCACGGTCGAGGAAGCCAAGACCGCCGAGACTGAACTCGAAGTCGTCGAAGGCATGCAGTTCGACCGCGGCTATCTCTCGCCCTACTTCGTCACCAACGCCGACAAGATGGTTGCGGATCTGGAAGACGCCTACATCCTTCTCCACGAGAAGAAGCTCTCCAACCTGCAGGCCATGCTGCCGATCCTCGAGGCTGTCGTGCAGACCTCGAAGCCGCTGGTCATCATCTCGGAAGACGTCGAAGGCGAGGCTCTGGCCACGCTGGTCGTCAACAAGCTGCGTGGCGGCCTGAAAATCGCCGCCGTCAAGGCGCCGGGCTTCGGTGATCGCCGCAAGGCCATGCTGGAAGACATCGCCATCCTTACCGGTGGCCAGGTCATTTCCGAAGACCTCGGCATCAAGCTCGAGAATGTTGGCCTCAACATGCTCGGCCGCGCCAAGAAGGTGTCGATCTCCAAGGAGAACACCACCATCGTCGACGGTGCCGGTAAGAAGGCCGAGATCCAGGGCCGCGTCGCCCAGATCAAGCAGCAGATCGAGGAGACCACCTCGGACTACGACAAGGAGAAGCTGCAGGAGCGTCTCGCCAAGCTGGCGGGCGGCGTTGCCGTCATCCGCGTCGGCGGTGCGACCGAGATCGAAGTCAAGGAAAAGAAGGACCGCGTCGATGACGCCCTCAACGCGACCCGCGCGGCCGTCGAAGAAGGCATTGTTCCCGGCGGCGGCGTCGCACTCCTGCGCGCTTCGCTGACCATCAAGGCTGTCGGCGCCAACTCCGACCAGACCGCTGGCATCGCCATCGTGCGTCGCGCGCTGCAGGCTCCGGCCCGTCAGATCGCGGCCAACGCCGGTGCGGAAGCATCGATCGTTGCCGGCAAGATCCTCGAGAACAAGGGCGCGACCTTCGGCTACAACGCCCAGACCGGCGAATATGGCGACATGATCGCCATGGGTATCGTCGATCCGGTCAAGGTCGTGCGCACGGCTCTCCAGGACGCGGCCTCGGTCGCCGGCCTGCTGGTCACCACCGAAGCCATGATCGCGGAGGCTCCGAAGAAGGAGTCGGCTGGCGGCGGCATGCCTGGCGGCATGGGCGGCGGCGGCATGGGTGGCATGGGCGGCATGGACTTCTAAGAAGTCCATAAAGCACGCCCATGAATCTAAGTTGCTCAAGCCCGCAAGCGGGCTTGAGTGGCGGCATGGACTTCTAATCCAGCATTGCCTCGCATTCACGGAAAGGGCGCCGAAAGGCGCCCTTTCTTTATTTGGCGGGCTGCCCGACTCAGACGGCGGCGTCAATGCGCCGTGTCAGTTCCCCTTTGGCAGGCAAGGCACCTTCGATCAGCGCGGCGACTTCATCGGCCACCGCCAGCACCGGGGCGCGGTCGCGGGTGGCGCGCGCGATCACCATCAGCCCTTCCAGCGATGATTCGACAAGCAGTGCCAGAGCGCGGGCGCGGCGCTCGGGCACCCCTGCCCTGACGAAGGCGGCCTGCAGCAGACCTATCCATTGCTCGAAAGCCGACCGGCACAGCTCGGCCAACTCCGGCACATCGGCCGGCGAATCCAGCACCACGGGTGCAATCGGACAGCCAAGCGTGAACTGGTTATCGTCCAGCATGCGTGCGACCGACTGGTAGATGTGGTGGACAGCCACCGCCGGATCTCTTTCGGCGGCCAGCTCTTCGCCAAGCCATCGAGTCACCTTGTCAACGCTGTCGCGCGTCACCTCGATGACCAGCTGGTCCTTGCCGCCCGGAAAATGAAAGTAGAGCGATCCTCTCGGCGCACCGGAGGCGCTCAAAATATCGTTGAGCGAGGTGCCGTGATAGCCGCGCTGCCTCAATAGCAGCGCCGTCGCCTCGATCATGCGGATGCGGGTGTCGTTCGCCATGTCAACCTCTGTCAGGAGTGGGCATTATAGGCCTTGCGCTTAATATGACAATCGGTTTACATAATATGTAGATCAGTCTATATATTCCACGGTGTTTCATCGAAGAGGAGAACGACAAATGACCATCCGTGAAGCAGAAGCCCAGTGGCAGGGGTCGTTGAAGGAAGGTTCGGGCCGGCTGCGGCTTGGCAGTGGCGTCTTCGAAGGCGCCTATTCCTTCCCGTCGCGCTTCGAAAACGGTCCCGGCACGAATCCCGAGGAACTGATTGCGGCGGCGCATGCCGGCTGCTTTTCGATGGCGCTGAGCGCCATACTGGGCAGCGGCGGTCATGTCCCCGTACGGATCCACACCCTCGCCAAGGTGCATCTCGGAACGAGCACGGCTGGACCGACGCTCACCCGCATCGACCTTGAAACGGAAGCCGAGGTCCCGGGCCTGGCGCCCGAGGAATTCCAGCGCCTTGCCCAATCCGCGAAAGCAACATGCCTCGTCTCCCGGGCTTTGGCCGGCGTGGCTGATATCAGGCTCAAGGCCGACCTCATCACAGCCGCCGCTGCGGGAAAATGAAATCAGGAGATACTGAGATGAAACAGGATAGCATCGTGGTCGTTCATCCAGACGACCAATCCAGACAGACGGCCGAGATCATGCGGCGCTTCAACGACGTGTTCCAGCTTCATGATCCGTCGGCACTCCCGGACCTGGTGGCCAAGGACTGCGTCATCGAAAATACGGTGCCGGCGCCGGATGGCGCCCGCCATGCCGGCCGGGAGGCCTGCGTCAACCTATGGTCGGCGATCGCCAGCGAACCAGGCACGCGCTTCGATATTGAAGAGACGTTCGTAGCCGGTGAACGGGCGACTATCCGCTGGCGTTACTGGCCTGCCGACGGCAACTCCATTCGTGGCGTCAATCTGATGCGCGTAGCGGACGGGCTGATCGTCGAGGCGATGGGATACGTCAAGGGCTAGCGCCGACAGGCGCTATCGCTCAGTCAGCGCCAGTTTTGCGCCGAGCGCGACGAAGGCGCCGGCGAAGGTGCGGCGCATCCAGGTCAGCACCATCGGCCGCGACACGACATGGCTGCGGATCGAGGCGGCGAAGACGCCATAGCCGGCAAAGACAACGAAGGTCAAAAGCATGAAGGCGGTGCTGAGCTCCAGCATCTTCGACAGCGCATGCGGTTCGGTGGTGCTGACGAATTGCGGCAGGAAGGCGAAGAAGAAGATCGACAGCTTCGGATTGAGGATGTTGATGAGGATGCCCGAGGTGATCACCTTGCCGGCCGAGCGCGGCGCGACATCCTGCCCGACGTTCAAGCCGCCGCTCTCCTTCAGCGTGTTCCACGCCATGTAGAGCAGGTAGGCGACGCCCAGATATTTCAGCGTCTCGAAGGCGAGTGCGCTGGTGTGCAGCAGCGCCGCCAGACCGGTGATGGCGGCCGCCATATGCGGAATGATGCCGAGCGTGCAGCCGAAAGCCGCGATGATGCTGGCGCGCGCGCCACGCGAAAGCCCGGCGCTCAGCGTATAGAGAACGCCGGTGCCGGGCGAAGCCACGACAATCAGCGACGTCAACAAGAATTCGATGCTCACGGATGGCCTCCCGGCGTTGTCCCTGCCGGCGGCAACGTAGCCAGCGAAACGCGCAGGCACAAGCCAGCCCAAGGACCGTTAGTGCCTCATTTCGAATTCGGCTCACGACCCAAAGCGGAAATCCCTCGGCGGAATTTTAAGTCCCGTAGGCGACGTTTCGTCAGAATCGTCTGCTCGCTTCCTAAGGCAAACCTTGCACTGCCAGCCCTGGCATCATCGCGATCGACCTACTTTCGACACGACCATTCACTGCGAACGTGGCCAGCCTGGAACACTTCTTGACCCCGATGCCATATAAGCTACAACTTGTCCTCGCGCCGTGACCACCTCTCCTCCTGAAGCGGGAAATCGTCATGCGTCACAAATCCTTTGGATCGCAGGAGCTGACAAAAGGCAAGGTCGTGGCGCATGTCGTGTCCTGCGCCGCTGTGTTGTTCTTTCTTGCGCGCCCCGTTTTCACGATGCTTCGCTCTGGCAGAGAAATGCTTGCGGTGGCTCTCCTGCTTGGACTTTGCGCCACCGCGAGCGCCGATGACGTGCTTTTCGAAAACGTCCGCATCTTCGACGGAAAAGGCGCTGCACTTTCGGCTCCGTCGAATGTGCTGGTCGAGGGCAACGTGATCGCGCGGATTTCGACAAGTCCTATCGCGGCCGAAGGCGCGCGGCGCATTGCCGGCAACGGGCGAACGCTGATGCCGGGGCTGATCGATGCGCATTGGCACGCAATGCTGATTGCATCCACCCCGGCAGAGGCGATGGGCGACGTCGGCTTCGCCAATCTTGCGGCCGGCGACGAGGCGACGGACACGCTGATGCGCGGCTTCACCACGGTTCGCGACGTGGGCGGGCCGGCGTTCGGCCTCAAGCGCGCGATAGATCAAGGCATCATCGCGGGACCGCGGATCTATCCGTCCGGAGCCATGATCACCGTGACCAGCGGGCATGGGGATTTCCGCCAGCTCAGCGACTTGCCTCGGACGATCGGCGGCTTGTTCACCCCCATGGAGAGGAACGGCGGCAGCATAGTCGTGGACAGCCCCGACGAGGTGCGCTTGCGTGCCCGTGAGCAGTTCATGCAGGGGGCCGCGCTGCTGAAGCTGACAGCGGGCGGCGGCGTGTCTTCGCCCCACAGCCCGCTCGACGTCACCACCTTCACCGAGCCCGAACTGCGGGCCGCCGTTGAAATTGCCGAGAATTGGGGCACCTACGTCGCCGCGCACGCCTTCACCTCAGATGCTATCCGGAAGGCTATCGCGGCTGGTGTTAAGTGCATCGAACACGGCTTCCTCATGGACGAGGCAACCGCCAAGCTGATCGCCGAAAAGGACATTTGGCTGAGCTTGCAGCCGCTTCCCGAATTGATGAGGACAGGCCTCCAAAAGGGTTCGGTCGAGCGAGCCAAGGCCGATGAGGTGTGGCCGGGGATCGGCAGGACCTACGAACTCGCGAAGAAATACAAGATCAAGACGGCATGGGGCACCGATGTCCTGTTCTCCCGCGCGTTGGCGAAGCAGCAGGGGGCAATCCTGGCATCGCTTCTGCGTTGGTACACGCCTGCCGAAGCGCTCGTCATGGCGACCGGGACCAATGCCGAGTTGCTCGCGCTGTCGGGCCTTCGCAACCCCTATCCGGGAAAACTCGGCGTGATCGAAGAAGGCGCGCTCGCGGACCTCCTGCTCGTCGAAGGCAATCCGCTCGAGAACCTCGACCTGGTGGCCGATCCTGCCGACAACTTCAAAATCATCATGAAAGATGGCCTGATCTACAAAAACAGGCTGACCCAGTGACTGAGCCGCCTGTCTCTACTGGACGCCGCCGATGGCCTGCTGGCCGCAGAGCGCTGGCATTCAACAGCCGAGCGACAAGGGATGGCCGCTTCGCACCCGAGGTGGAAATTCAAACTGAGACACTATCGGAGCCTGTTATCACAGCGTCGGCAGCCCGTGCGCCTTGCGCGCCATCAGGCAATCGTCGCCGCCGGGCATGCAGGCGCGGCAGACGTCCGGACGGACTTCGTAAATGCCACAGGCGGTCGACTTGCCGACCTCGCCGGCAAGCGCCGAGCAGCGCACGCCGTCGCAGCGCATGCCGGATTCGTCGGCGGCCACATATTTCTGCGGGATCAGGTCGAGCTGCGCGTCATCTTCCGTGGAGAAGCGCGGCCATTCGGATGAATAGGAACAGCAGGCGCCGCAGCTCTGGCAATCGAAGCGAGGGGCGGCGCTCTCCTCCACTGAGGAAAAATTCCCAGCGCTCGCCAAGGCAAGCAGCCCTGACGCCACGGGATTCAGGTCGGCGTTTCGCGGCAAAAGCGCTATTTTTTCTTCCTGGTCTTGCGCGACGCCGCTTCCGCCGGCGACTTGAACAGATCGGTCGCGTCCTCGGCGGATTCGTCGGCTTTCGGCGCGGCGGCCGGCTTGGCCAGCTTTGCGGTGGCAGCGGGTGCCGCCGGCTGGTCCTTGGCAGAAAATTTTATGGCCATATCAATCCTCGTCGGAGAAACGCGATGATGGCGCATTCGGGTTGCGAAGGCGGCCGATCAGCGCCGAGACCGCCGTGATGTTCATTTCCTCGGGCGACCAGTTCCTGGCCTCCTCGATGTGCCGAGGCGCCAGCTCGCGATGCGTGCTGCCGCTATAGGCGGCATCCTGATGGGTGACGCGCTCGTGGGTCTTAGCGTTTTCGCGGACATACTCGATCAGATAGTTCGGGCATTCGGAGCGGCCACGCACGCCGAGCCTGACCTGGGCATCGCCATGGGCTCGCTTGCAGCGCTCGAGCTTTTCGAGCACGCGCCGGACATACTCGACCGGCTTGTCGAGGGCTCCCACGACATCGGCGATGGTCGAATCGGCGGCGATCGCCTTTTGCGGGACGCGCTTGGTGGCCATCAGCGTTTGCCCGCGCGCTTCGGCGAGACGGGGAGCGCGGCGGCCGCAGCCATCTCGTCGGCTTCCTTCTCCAGGCGCAATTCGCGCAGCCGCGCGGTCTTGGCTTCCCGGGCCTGGCTGACAGCATCCTGTTCGGAAATGATGCGGTTGAGCGACATGGACTGGGTCTGGGTCTTGCTGAACATGGATTCAGCCTGGTCGCGGGATTTCTTCGAAGTGGCGGTCAAGGTCTTTCTCCCGGTTCGGAGCGTAATGCCGAAAAATGGCGAGACCGGTCTTTCGACCAGGACCACGCACAGAGCAATACGGCAGTCGGATTCAAATTTCTGGAGCATTCTTAGCACGTTCAAGCGAACGCGCGGTGCTCTTTTCGAATTTTTGCGGTGCTCTTTTCGAATTTTTGAAGCGCCCCAAACGCAAAAGGCCAGGCATTGCCTGACCTTCCGCTGGAGCGCCGCGCATCCTTTTGGACGCGCTGGCACTTTTTATCTGCGCATGATCCTTTCGGAAACGAGGTCTCCGGGGTCATGCGCTGGAATCCGCCATTCACCAGTGCCAGTACATCCGTGGTCACCGGCGAGGCTGAATTCCGTTTTAGGCCGCCTTCAACTGATCGGCGGACATCTTGCCCGACTTGTTGTCGCGGACCATCTCGTAGCCGAGCTTCTGGCCCTCAACGATGTCGCGCATTCCGGCGCGTTCTACGGCCGAGATGTGGACAAAAACGTCGGCAGAGCCGTCGTCAGGCTGAATAAAACCAAAACCCTTGGTGGCGTTGAACCATTTAACTGTGCCTGTGCTCATAACGAACCCTTTCCATGGCAAATATTCGTTCGCAGTCATGCGAATGCATAACAACGTTTGTCTCGATTTTGATGGGGGAAGTTCGTCAAAGGCGCGCCTAGACACGCGGATAACAAAAGTCGGTCAAACAAATATCGACAAACTGCTTATAGACTTCTTTTAGCGCCGTGTCAATTTTTGCTTTCGCCCCGGTGGATTGGTCGCCGCAAGCGTGACTGCGCAGCACCTGGCGCCGAACAGGCCAGGGTCAGCCGTAAAAAAATTACACCTGCCGGGAACCATTTTGGCATCCGTGCATTTTGAGTGTCGTCAGAAGTTCATGAGAGCAATCTCAGGAAAGACTGACACAAAGGACGCCTCCCGCGCAATAAAACGCGCGAGGGGCGTTCTTTTTATGGCGAGTAGCGATCGCCCCTAGCCCCGGCGGTCTGGGGCAAGGCCGTGGCCTCGTTGATGTCCGCGAGGCCAGGCTCCGGAACCGAAAACCCAGCTGTCCGTTTCCCAACGGCAGATTAATCCCAGGAGATGCGGCTATGGTGAACAAGGATCAGGTAGCGGGCCTAGCCAAGCAGCTCAAGGGCTCGGTGAAGAAAGCCGCCGGCAAGGCCACCGGCAACAGGCGCGTCCAGGCTGAAGGCGCGGCTGATAAGATCGCCGGCAAAATGCAGAAGGCCTATGGCGACATGAAGGACAAGCTCAGGAAAGTGCTCTGATCCCTGCGCCGCCGTTTCAACGGCCATGAGGAAGCGGCTAAGGTGGCCTGCTGTTCGCTTCAGTTGCCGTTAGAATTTCAAGCTCTTGGAGAAAGCATGGGTGAAGGCGACCTCGCCATGGTCTCCGGTGGCTTCGCCAATCACCACGTCCATGCTGTCGCCGGTCACCCGCGCCAGCGCGAAGCCGCCCATGAACGCGGCCTTCGGCTTGAACAGGTCGAGCCCCTCGCCGCGGTAGATCATCGATGTCTCGTGCTGGTGGCCATGGAAGATGCCGATGACGTTGTAGCTCTTCAGCGCCGCCAGCAATGCCTGCCGGTCCGCTTCGCTCCACCAATGCGGCGGACCCGTACCGTCATCGTCGAAAGTTCCTTTGGCGGCATCCCACCGTTCGATCGAGAAAACATCCCAACCATAGTGCTGGAACAGGACGACGGGGCGGCCGTCCGCTGCATAGGTCGCCAGATCCTGCTTCAGCCATGGCAGGCTGGAGACCGCGCCGTGGCCGGTGTCGCCGGCAAAACGATGCGTCTGGACGAGATGCAGGCCGCCCCAGTCCCATGAGTAGCAGTCGGTGTCGACATCGTAACTGGTCGCCGGCACCGGCGGCTTGAAGAACACGCCGGCGCGATGATTGACCTCGACATAATCGCGCATTTCGCGGCGATACCAGTCGACGTGGTTCGGCGGACCGTTCTGGTCGAGATCGTGGTTGCCGAGCCCGACATAAACCGGCACATGCACGCGATCGGGGCCGACGCCCTGCTGGTAACGCTGGCTGAACTGGAGCAGCTGCGTGCCTTCGCTGGGCTGGGTGACCTGGCCGCCGCCGTCGTCGGTCATGTCGCCACCGACGACGAGGCCGAGCGGCCTGCCGATGCGGCTGCCGGCTGAGCGCAGGCCGGTGGCGATGCCGTTGATTTCGGCCGGCCACTCCTTCTCGCCAAGGCCGTTCAACGCGGCGACACTGCGCAGCAAGGCGGCGTCGGTCTTGCCTTCCTGCTGACAATTGGGGCTCAGTCCGCCGGCCATGCGGCAGGCATGGACATCGGCGACGAACAGGAAGGTGGCGTCGACAGGCGGAATGCGCTGCCCGGTCTGTCCGTGCGCCGGTCGCGCAACGGCGCCGACCGCAGCAAACCCGGCCGCCTGCGCCAGGAAGCGGCGCCGGGAGAGTGATCCTGCCGAGATGCGATTCATGGCGTGAAATTCAGCACAGCCGGCGCCTCTTCGTCCAGTTGCCTCGAACGGTATGTCGACACGGTGCCGCAGGTCTGGCATTCCTTTCAGCGTCAGGACTCAACTTGCGCGGGCAGACGAGGACGCTATGAAGACTATATCCATCGGCACGGCACTCACCATCCTGGCGAGCGCCGCTCACAGTGCCGAGTGTATCGACGCCAAAGCCGCCAAGGCCGGCTTCATTCTCGAAAGGCCCGGCATCCACAGCGAGTTTCGACCGACGGCGGGCGGAATGGTGTCGGTTGCTAACGAATACCAATCCCAATCGCCGCAGACGCAGTTTCTGTTCGGCGGCCTGATCGAGGTGTTTCGCGACAGCGAGACCGGTCAGCTTGCCATGATCCCGTTTTCCGATCTCAGAAAGCTGTTTCCGCTCAAGGCTGGGGCTAAAAGCAAGACCCTGTTCGTCCGCCTCGCAGCAAACAAGCAGCCGAAGGGCACCGAGACGCTCGAGATCAACGTCAAAGGCAAGGAGACGTTCAGCCTGGGCGACTGCAAATACAACGTGCTCGCGGTCAGGCAGACGATCAAGAACGAGGCCGGCAAGACACAGGATGAATTCACCGCGCTCTACGCGCCTGACCTGCAAGCCGTTCTGGCCAGGCGCTATGACGAGGGCACCAGCGGCGAAAGCGTCGTCGGCTACGAGGTCATCAAACCGCTGCCGAATTAGACCGGCAGGGGAGAGGCGGCCTGACGCTCCGGCATCACAAGGCTCTGTGCTGCCGCAGCACCCTGCGACGTCGCTTCGCTCCTGCTCTGCCGTTGGATGATGAAGCTGAGGAAGCTTCCTGCTCCAGCGCGTTCAGGCAATCGCGCAGCACACCAGACTCCTGCGCCGTCTTGGCCATCGACATGGCGCCGGAATAGGCGGCGACCGCGAGCGCGGCGAAGCGCTGCGGATCGGTGTCGTGCTCCCTGCCCGCTTGCTGGTCGGCCCTGATCTTGTCGGCGATCGCCTGGCGCCACGCCGAAAAGATGCCGGCAAGGGCAGTGCGGAAATCCGGATCGGCGAGCGACAGCTCATGCGCCAGATTGTTGAGCGGGCAGCCGCGCACGAAACCCTGTTGCTCCAGTTCCGCCGCCACGGCGTCGAACACGCTGCGCACGCCCTCGCGCGCCGAGCCTGCCGCCTGTACCGGCGCGATCCATGTTTCTTCGATGGCCGCGGCGACCCGCTCCTCGATCACCGCCAGCGCAAGCGCCTTCTTGGTCGGGAAATGATGATGCAGCGCGCCGCCGGTGACGCCTGCCGCGGCCATCACGTCGCCGAGGCTGGAAGCGTGGTAGCCGCGCGCCTGAAAGGAGGCTTCGGCGACATCGAGCACGCGTTTGCGCAGGCCTTCCGGGTCGTTGGTGCGTTTGCCGGGCCGCGCCTTCGGGCGAGCGGTAATCTCTGCTGACATTTCCACACGATAGCAGATTGACAAAACAGGACAACCGGTCTGTTTATAAAACAGGATGAACACCCTGTTTTGGAGATCATGCGATGAACCTGCCCCTGAATGCCCCGTCGAGATCCAGCCTCGACGCCTCGCCGATCGTCGAACTCAGGCAATACACGCTGAAACCTGGCCGGCGCGACACGCTGATCGACATCTTCGACGGTCACCTGGTCGAGGGTCAGGAAGCGGCAGGGATGACGATCATCGGTCAGTTCCGCGATCTCGACCGGCCTGACATGTTCGTCTGGCTGCGCGGCTTCGACGGGATGGAAGCGCGGAAAAATGCACTGACCGCTTTCTACGAGGGACCCGTGTGGGCCGCCTGGCGCGACGCCGCCAACGCCACGATGATTGACTCCGACGACGTGCTGTTGCTGAAACCGGCATGGCCGGGCGCCGGCTTCGATCTGTCGAATTCGCAACGGGCGGCTTGGCCGGATTCCGAAAAGCCAAGCGGAGACAATCGCTTGTCGGATATTGTTGTCATCAAGATTCATCATCTGCGGCCCGGCGCCGAGGCCGACTTCGCCAGTCGCTTCGAAACCGACGCCATCCCCACGCTGGCGGCATTTGCCGCGCGGCCACTTGCTGCGTTTGTCACCGAACATGCCGAAAACAGCTTTCCCCGCCTGCCGGTGCGATCAGGTGAAAACGTATTCATCAGTGTCACCGGTTTCGACAGCACCCACGCCCATGAAAGCGTTGAAGCCGCGCTTGCCGCGACGCCGGCCTGGCAGGCATTGCAGTCGGGCCTGGCCAGACCCACGGAAACGCTGCGCCTATCTCCAACCTCACAGTCGCTGCTTGGTCGGTGAGAAGCCTCCTTCAACCGATTTGCATTCTTGCCGTCCGCAATCTCCGCTTGAAGCCATTTGTGCAACGCGATACGCCGGTGCCAAATTCGACAGACCGGAGAGACACGTGAGCGCGCCAGAGACCAGAACCGAAACCGACACGTTCGGTGCCATCGAGGTCGCCGCCGATCGTTACTGGGGCGCGCAGGCGCAGCGTTCGCTGGGCAATTTCAAAATCGGTTGGGAAAAGCAGCCGGCGTCGATCGTTCGCGCGCTCGGCATCGTCAAGCGAGCCGCGGCCGAAGCCAATATGGAGCTGAAGCGGCTTGACCCGGCCATCGGCAAGGCGATCGTCGAAGCCTCTCAGGAAGTCATCGATGGCAAGCTCGACGATCATTTCCCGCTGGTCGTCTGGCAGACCGGTTCGGGCACGCAGTCCAACATGAACGCCAACGAGGTGATCTCCAACCGGGCGATCGAGCTTCTGGGCGGTGTCATGGGGTCCAAGAAACCGGTGCACCCCAACGACCACGTCAATATGAGTCAGTCGTCGAACGACACCTATCCGACGGCCATGCACATTGCCTGCGCCGAGCGCATCGTGCACGACCTGCTGCCGGCCCTGAAGCACCTGCATGCGGCGCTGGAGGCCAAGAGCAAGGCGTTCGCCCACATCATCAAGATCGGCCGCACCCACACGCAGGATGCGACGCCGCTGACGCTCGGCCAGGAATTCTCGGGCTATGCCGCGCAGGTCGCCTCCTCGATCAAGCGCATCGAGATGACGCTGCCCGGCCTGCAGGAACTGGCACAAGGCGGTACCGCCGTCGGCACCGGCCTCAACGCGCCGGTCGGCTTTGCCGAGAAGGTGGCGGCGCGCATCGCCGCGATCACCGGCATCGGCTTCGTCACCGCACCGAACAAGTTCGAGGCGCTGGCCGCGCATGATTCCATGGTGTTTTCGCATGGCGCCATCAACGCAAGTGCTGCCGCGCTGTTCAAGATCGCCAACGACATCCGCTTCCTCGGCTCCGGCCCGCGTTCGGGCCTCGGCGAATTGTCGCTGCCGGAAAACGAGCCGGGTTCGTCGATCATGCCGGGCAAGGTCAACCCCACGCAGTGCGAGGCGATGACCCAGGTCTGCGTGCAGGTGTTCGGCAACAATGCCGCACTGACCTTCGCTGGCAGCCAGGGCCATTTCGAGCTCAACGTCTACAATCCTCTGATGGCTTATAATTTCCTGCAGTCGGTGCAGTTGCTCGCCGACGCCTCCATCTCCTTCACCGACAATTGTGTCGTCGGCATCGAGGCGCGGGAAGACAACATCAAGGCCGCGCTAGACCGTTCGCTGATGCTGGTGACAGCACTGGCGCCGACCATCGGTTACGACAACGCCGCCAAGATCGCCAAGACCGCGCACAAGAAGGGTACGACCTTGCGCGAGGAAGCGCTGGCCACCGGGCTGGTCAGCGAAGCCGACTATGACCGCCTGGTGCGGCCGGAGGACATGACGCATCCCGGATGACTTTGAGCTGATCGCAAAAACGTTACCGCGGTGAACAATCTGTAACCGAATCCGCATCTTTGGTGAACAGTCGACCTGCTTTATCTGAAGGGGCACCACAACCCCTCCCGGAGAGAGCCCACCATGTCCACCAACACGTCCGTTGCCGATTCCGGCACCGTTTCCAACGCCTCGGCCACCATCCTGCTTGGCCGCGTCCTGCTTTCAGTCATCTTCGTGCTTTCCGGTTTCGGCAAGCTCACTGCGATCGCCGGCACCGCCGGCTACTTCGGCAGCATGGGCCTGCCGATGCCGACCGTAACTGCGATTGTCGTCGGCCTGCTCGAGCTGCTCGGCGGTCTCGCCATCCTCATCGGCTTCCAGACCCGGATCACCGCCTGGGTGCTGGCAGTCTTCACCGTCGCCACGGCGCTGGTCGCCCACACCGGCTGGGCCGATCAGATGCAGATGATCAGCTTCATGAAAAACCTGGCGATTGCCGGCGGCTTCCTCGTGCTGGCTTCCTCGGGCGCCGGCGCCTATTCGGTCGACGCCAAGCGCGGCTGACGCAGGCTAATAACTCGTGCAGCAAGGGGCGCGGAATTTTCGCGCCCCTTTTTCGTTGTCGATCTAACGACCTTCGATTGGCCGGGCCGAGTGGCCTGGCTCGAATTTCTGCTAGGATCGAGGCGTCGGGGTGAAGCCAACCGCCGCCGACATCGGAGGTGACCAATGCCCCGCAATGCACTGCTTCTGCTTTCCCGTCTGCTGCTCGCCGCGCTATTCGTTCCGTCCGGCTTTCACGCGCTTACCGACATTGCCGGCACATCGGGCTATTTTGCCGGCCTCGGCCTGCCGCTGCCGACACTCGCAGCCTGGGCGACGGGCCTGTTCGAGTTGATCGCCGGACTGCTCATCCTGGTCGGCCTGAAAACGCCGATCGTGGCACTCCTGCTTGCCGGCTTCTGCATTGCGGCAGCCTTCATCGGCCATTATGGCCAGGGTGGCGACGATCCGACGCTGACTTTCATGCATTCACAGATGCTGATGAAGGACATCGCCCTATCAGGCGGTTTTCTGGCATTAGCGATGGCTGGCGCCGGCGCCTATTCGTTTGATGCGCGGATATTTCGGATCGGCCCTGAAACGACTTGACCGACACAAGCTGCCGGACTGAGCCATACTACTTGACTGAGCCATACTACTTGACTGAGCCAGATTACTTGGCTGGCATATTGGGGCCGCCCTCGACCGCCAGCACCAACCGGCGATTGGTAACCCTTGCCAGTTGCGCCAGTCGCCCGGCCGGCCGCTCGCCGTAAAGGTCGGCCAGCGACGCCGGCAGCACCAGCGCAAGCACGCCATTGCCACGGCTCTCCCATTTCAGCCGCGGCATGACGCCCGGCATCGCCGCCGTCAGCAGGTAGACGACGCGCATCACGGCGGCCAGCACGCGGGCGCGCTCGATATAGCGCGGCGTCGCCAGTGCCTTGATTTCCGGCGCGATCGATTCGTTGAAGATGCCCTCATGACGGTAGGCGTTGGCCAGCGCCAGGAAGGCGCGGCCGGGATGGTCGACGCCGATGAACGAGGCGTGGGCAATGATATTGAGCGACTGCTTGCCGCGATATTCGGGATGCGCGCGCCAGCCGATGTCGGCAAGCAGACAGGCGGCCTGGCGGTAACGCGCCTCGTCGACAGTCTCCTCGAGGCCGAAGGCGGCGAAGGTCTTGCCGGTCCACTCGACAAGCTCATGCGCGTGGGTGACCGAGCGCGACCGCAGCCGGGCGAGTTCCTCCGAGGCCGAGATCAGCGGATCTGCCTTCTGCTCGGCTTTGTCGAGCAGCGAATAGAGAAAGCCCTCGCGCACGCCCAGCGCCGAGACGATGATCTTGGACGGCTGCATCGCCGCCATGATCTCCTGCAGCACGATGGCGCCATAAGGCAGCAGCGAGCGGCGGTTCTTCGAGACGCCTTCGATGCCCCTTACCTTCTCGATTTCGCCCTTAGCGACCTGCTTGAGGAAGTTCGTAGCGCTGTCGATGCCGATCTCGTAATGGTGCATGACGCTCAGCGGATAGCTGGTCATTTCCATGTACAGCCGGGCGAGGTTTCGCCAGGTGCCGCCGACCGCATAGAACGGCCTGCCCTGCCCGCCTTTCAGGAGCCTTGCCCGCGCCAGTTCGTCGCGCGCAATCTTTCCCGCCTGGGCCAGTGAGTTCTTGGCCATGTCCTGCAGGCGCAGCCCGCCCAGCGGCAGCGTGATGCCGTCGCCGATTGCCTCGCCATCGACGTCGACCAGTTCGAGGCTGCCGCCGCCGAGGTCGCCGGCGATGCCGTTGGCCGGGTAGAAGCCGGAAATGACGCCAAGCGCGGAATAGTGGGCTTCCTGGCGCCCGCTCAGCACCTGGACCTCGGTCTTGAGCACATCTTCGGCGCGGTGGATGAAATCGGGGCCGTTGACCGCCTCGCGGGCGGCGGCGGTTGCCAGCACGTACATATGCTCGGCGCCGGCCTGCTCGGACAGCGCGCGAAAACGCCGGAATTCTTCCATCGAGCGGGTCACCGCCTCGGGATCGAGCTTTCCGGTCGAGACGATGCCGCGGCCGAGGCCGGCCAGCATCTTTTCGTTGAACAGCGTGGTCGGCGAGCGCGCCAGCCCCTCATAGACGACAAGACGGATCGAGTTCGACCCGATGTCGATGATGGACAGCGGTCGGCGGTCCTGAAGCCGGCCCTGGGACGTTGAAATCATCAGCCGGTCGCTGCGGCGTTTTTCTTGCGGCGCTTGAACTGCGCGATGCGCTTGGGCGCATGCGATTTCAGCGCATCGCCCCGTCCGGAAAGGCTCGGATTGGTCATGAAATATTCCTGCGCGTTGAACGGTTCCTCGCCCTCCTCAAGCGTGGCGCGCCGGGAGGTTCCGTCAGCCAATACGTCGAAACTTTGCTGGTTGTCCATGATGTTGCCCAGCATGATCTGGCCGAGGACTTGTTCATGCACCGTTGGATTGGTGATCGGCACCATGGTTTCGACGCGACGGTCGAGATTGCGCGGCATCAAATCGGCCGATGAGATGTAGACGACCGCCCCGTCCGACGGCAGCCCATGGCCGTTGCCGAAACAATAGATGCGGCTGTGTTCGAGGAAGCGGCCGACGATCGACTTGACCCTTATGTTCTCCGACAGGCCCGGCACCTGGGGCCTCAGGCAGCAGATGCCGCGCACGACGAGATCGATCTCGACGCCGGCGCGGCTGGCGTCATAGAGCGCGTCGATGATGATCGGGTCGACCAGCGAATTCATCTTCATCCAGATGCGGGCCGGCCTGCCCTCGAGCGCATGGGCAACCTCGTCCGACATGTGCTTGAGGATGCGCTTGCGCAGCGTGAAGGGCGAGATGGCCAGCCGCATCTCCTCGGCCGGCTCGGCGTAGCCGGTGATGAAATTGAAAAGCTGGGCGACATCGCGGGCGATCGTCGGATCGGTGGTGAAGAAGGACAGGTCGGTGTAGATGCGCGCGGTGACCGGATGGTAGTTGCCGGTGCCGAGATGCACATAATTGCGCAGCTTGCCGTCCTCGCGCCGCACCACCAGCGACATTTTCGCGTGGGTCTTCAGTTCGAGGAAGCCGAACACGACCTGAACGCCGGCGCGCTCGAGGTCGCGCGCCCAGCGGATGTTGGCTTCCTCGTCGAAACGCGCCTTGAGCTCGACCAGCGCGGTCACTGACTTGCCGGCCTCCGCCGCGTCGACCAACGCGCGCACGATCGGGCTGTCGTTCGAGGTGCGATAGAGCGTCTGCTTGATCGCCACCACTTCCGGGTCGGCCATTGCCTGGCGCAGGAACTGCACCACCACGTCGAAGGATTCGTAGGGATGATGGACAATGATGTCCTTCTCACGGATGGCGGCGAAACAGTCGCCGCCGTGCTCGCGGATGCGCTCGGGAAAGCGCGGGTTATAGGGCTTGAATTTGAGATCGTCGCGGGCGATGGCGACGATCTCGGAAATCTGGCTGAGCGCCAGAGGACCGGTGAGCACACTGATGCGGCTCGACGAGACGCCAAGCTCGCCGGCGACGAACTCGCGCAGTTCGGCCGGCATCAGCTTGTCGAATTCGATGCGGATGACCGAGCCGCGGCGGCGACGTTTCAGCGCCGTCTCGAACAGGCGCACGAGATCCTCGGACTCCTCCTCGACCTCGATATCACTGTCGCGAATGATGCGGAACGTGCCGGAGCCCTTGACTTCGTAGCCGGGGAACAGCTTGCCGATATAGAGACCGACCGCCTCTTCCAGCGGAATGAAGCGGATATGATGCTTGCGGTCAGGCAAGCGAATGAAGCGCTTCAGCGCTACCGGCAGACGCAGCAGCGCGCTCATCTCCTCGCCATTCCTGCGATGGCGCAGTTGCAGTGCCATCGAGAAGCCGAGATTTGGAATGAACGGGAATGGATGCGCCGGGTCGATCGACAGCGGTGTGAGCACCGGAAACACCTGCTCCTGGAAATGATCCTCGAGCCAGGTCTTCTCGTCCTTGGTCAGCCCATCGCGGCTGATGCTCTCGATGCCTTCCTTGTCGAGCAGCAGCATCAGCGCGGAAAGGCTTTTCTGCTGGTCTTCCTGCAGACGCTCGACTTCGCGCAGCAACTGTTCGAGCTGTTGTTCGGGGGTGCGGCCGTCCGGGCTCTTCAGCGTGATGCCTTCGCGAACCTGGCCAGCGAGACCGGCGACGCGGACCATGAAGAACTCGTCGAGATTGGCGGCCGAAATCGACAGGAAGCGGACACGCTCGAGCAACGGATGATTGGGGTTCAGCGATTCCTCGAGGACGCGGCGGTTGAATTGCAGCCAGGAAAACTCGCGGTTGACGAAGCGGTCGGGGTTGCCGCCCTCTGGGCTCGCCACCTCGACAGTGGTGAATTCGCTCTGTACCGGCTTTAGTTCGTTCATGATTCCTGCTCGTTTCGCACCCGCTGGCCACAGCATCGCGCCTTTCCAGACACGCAAAGGACGCTCTACCACTCTTAAGCCCTGTATGATCCCCGGCGAAACCGAATTCGATTTTCAGGGCCACGCCTTAACCGGCTTAGCTTATCCTGTGACAGGCTTTTACGACAGTTTGATTTCATCGATCTTGCAAAGAGACAGCTTATGATCCAGATGCAATCCAGGCTACAGCGCGGCGCGTCCTTTGGACGCGCAAAGGACGCGGTGGAATTTTGATTTTGCGCATGATCCGGGGTCATGCGGCAAGTGTTAGGAGACGACGATGGCAGGCGGTTCCATTCCCCATTTCCAGAACGATGCGGGCTATGCGGCGATCGACATCGGCGTCAAGGAATTCATGTGCACCGGCGCCAACCCGCCTTTCGACCATCCGCATGTGTTTCTCGACATGGGCGACGACAATGAAAAGGTCTGCCCCTATTGCTCGACGCTTTTTCGCTATTCGCCAAAGCTGAAGGCGACGGAGACGCAGCCCGCCGGATGCCTCTATATCGACCAGGCCGCCTGACGCGCACGCCATCCCCATGGACGACACCCGGTCCCGGCAGGTCGTTATCACCGGAGCCGGCGTCGCCGGACTGACTGCGGCGCTGGCATTTTCCGAGCGCGGCTATCTGGTGCGGCTGTTCGAACAGGCGCCGCGCCTCGAAGCGGCCGGCGCCGGCATCCAGCTCTCACCCAACGCAACGCGCATCCTTCGCCAACTCGGCGTGCTCGACCGGCTGTTGCCGGCGGCGGTGCGGCCGGAGGCGGTCGTGCTCAAGGACGCCGCCACCCTGCGCGAGCTGGCACGTGTGCCGCTTGGCGAAGCAGCCGAAAAGCGCTGGCAGGCGCCCTATCTCGTCGCTCATCGGGCTGACCTGCAAGATGCGCTGATGGCGCGCCTTGCCGAACAGCCGGACATCAGTCTCGTCACCGGCGCGCGCGTCGGTGGCGTCGCTGCAGGACCGCGCCATACCACGGCAACAGTCGAGATTGCCGGCAAGACAGTCGAAGCCGACGGCTTTCTGCTGATCGGCGCCGACGGCGTCTGGTCGGCGATCCGCGCTTTTGGCGGCTTTGCGGCCAAAAGCCGCTTTTCGGGCGAGCTTGCCTGGCGCGCTACGGTCAGTGCAGACAGTGTCGCGGGAGAAGCCCTTGCGGCCGTCGGCGAC
Source organism: Mesorhizobium sp. (assembly GCA_004020315.1). Lineage (GTDB taxonomy): Bacteria > Pseudomonadota > Alphaproteobacteria > Rhizobiales > Rhizobiaceae > Mesorhizobium. The sequence continues at coordinate 38,879 of SAQG01000003.1, read as the reverse complement.
GCCAATTGCGTGACCACCTTCCTGCATCCCGGCTTTCACCTCGTCGCCTATCCGGTCAGCAACGGCATGGCGTTCAACCTGGCCGCCTTCACCAGGGGCGAGATCATCGCCGAGGGCTGGTCGGGCCACGCCGACCCCAATATCCTTGTCGGCGCTATGCGTGGCACGGCGGCAGCACTGGCCCGGCTTGCCGAGGATGCCGGGCCGTGGACCGCATGGCCGATCCATACGGTCGATCAAGCACAGCCATGGACGACGCCCGCCGGCATCGCGCTGATCGGCGATGCGGCGCATGCGATGACGCCGTTTGCGGCGCAGGGCGCGGCGATGGCGATCGAGGATGCCGCAAACCTTGCCGGTTTTGTCGCCGCCTCTCCCGCCGATCCCTGGGGCGCGCTTGCTGCCTGGGAAAAGGTGCGACGGCCGCGCATCGCCAAGGTCGCCCGCCGCGGTGCCGTCAACCGCCTCGCCTGGCACGCTTCCGGGCCGGTGGCCGTCGCCCGCAACCTGTTCCTGAAGCTGCGCCCGCCGGAAAAGCTCGCGGCCGATCTTGACTGGCTCTATGGCTGGCGGGTGCCGGAAATCGTCGACAGACTACCTTGACGTAGTGCCAATTTGTAGTTACATTTTTGTGGTGGTGCGAGGCATAGATTGCGATTTGAATGGGATGCTGAAAAGGCGAAGTCCAACTTTCGCAAGCATGGCGTGAGTTTCGAAATTGCCGCACGCGTTTTCCTCGATCCCTTTGCACTCACGCTTCAGGACCGGGTAGAGGAAGGCGAGTATCGGTGGCAAACCATTGGCATCGTAGATGAAACGTTGGTGCTGTTGATCGCACATGCCGACCGAGAGGAAGACGGTATCGAGATAATCCGCATCATTTCCGCTCGGCGAGCCACACCTCAGGAGAAAAGACGCTATGGGCAAAATCGCCCGACATGAACTCGATCCGACGAATCCAGCTCCTTTGACAGAAGGCCAGGAGGCCGAGATCAAGGCCCTGAAGACGCGGCCGGAGAGCGATGTCGATACTAGCGATATTCCCGAATGGACCGAAGAATTCTGGCGGAGCGCGGTCCGAAATCCCTATTTCAAGCCGATCAAGCAGCAATTGACCCTTCGACTCGATTCCGATCTCGTCGCCTGGTTCAAGAGACGCGAGCCGGATGGCCGCGGCTACCAAAGCGCGATCAACAGGGCGCTTCGCGAATATGTAGCGAAACAGGAGCGCAAGACCGGCTGACCCTTTCGTCGATATCTCCGGCCATCAATTATAAATCCGCATCGACAGGTCGAGCGAGGCCGGCAGCGGATTCCACCAGCCTGTCCGCAGGCCGGCGATACGCAGAGCTGCCGCCGTCCAGGTGTTGCAGCCGACCAGCGCATTGAAATGGCCGTTGGCTTCGTAGAAGCGGTCGAACCTGGAATAGGCGGCGTTCTCGATCAGGATCGGGCCGTTCGGCCCTTGCTGGAAACTCGCGGCGATGAAGTCGAGCAGCGCTGCAAAACGCTCCTCGCTGATGTCGAAGCCGACGACGTCGGAGTGCGGCTCGACAATGTTGCCGGCGACGTCGACATGCATCACCGACGCGTCAAGTGTCAGCGCCTTCATCACTGGCACCGCCTTCAGTTCCGACCAGGTCGGCGTCTCCAGGTAGAAGGCGCGGCCTCCCCAGCCGAAGACGATGTATCGGACCCCAGCCATGTCGGCCGGAATGCCGCCACCGACTAGGAAATGGAAGCGCTTGCGCACATCGTCATCGACCGGAATGGCGATCTCGGTGTGGATCGGATTTTTCAGCACCAGGATCTGCCTCGTGGCGACGGGATCGGCGGCGGCCGCCGGCAACAGCGGCCGTGGAATGAACGTGCCCAGCATCACGCCAAGCACGATTGCCACCACCAGAATGGCGAGAAAACGTCCAAGCCTTTTCATGAAGGATGGCTTTTCATGAGGGACGGCCCTGCAATCGAGGCGCGATCGCCGGCTGACAGCTCGGACGCAAAAGAGCCCGGCCGAACCCGGCCGGGCTCTTTTGATTGCACGAGAGCGATCAGTGCAGGATCTGCGACAGGAATAGTTTTGTGCGCTCGTGGCGCGGATTGTCAAAGAACTCGGCCGGCGTGTTCTGCTCGACGATCTGGCCCTGGTCCATGAAGATCACCCGGTTGGCGACCTTGCGGGCAAAGCCCATCTCGTGGGTGACGCAGAGCATGGTCATGCCCTCTTCGGCGAGGCCAACCATCGTCTCCAGCACCTCCTTGATCATTTCCGGATCGAGCGCCGAGGTCGGCTCGTCGAACAGCATGATGCGCGGGTTCATGCACAACGAGCGGGCGATGGCCACGCGCTGCTGCTGGCCGCCGGAAAGCTGGCCGGGATATTTGTTGGCCTGTTCCGGGATCTTGACGCGCGTGAGGAAGTGCATGGCGATTTCCTCCGCCTGCTTCTTCGGCGTCTTGCGCACCCAGATCGGCGCCAGCGTGCAGTTTTCCAGGATGGTCAAATGCGGGAACAGGTTGAAGTGCTGGAACACCATGCCAACCTCGCGGCGCACCTCGTCGATCTTCTTGAGGTCGTTGGTCAATTCCTTGCCGTCGACGATGATCTTGCCCTTCTGGTGCTCTTCCAGCCGGTTGATGCAGCGGATCATGGTCGATTTGCCGGAGCCCGAAGGGCCGCAAATGACGATGCGCTCGCCGCGCATCACCTTCAGGTTGATGTCCTTCAGCACGTGGAATTCGCCGTACCATTTGTGCATGGCGATGATGTCGATGGCGACATCGGTGGTGGAAACCTGCATCTTGGCGGCATTGACCTTGATCTCTTCCGCGCTGACTGCATTTTCTGTGGCCATGGAAGGTTCCCTTTTTTGTTCTTAGCGTTTGTAGCTGGTGTCGAGCCGGCGTTCCGTGAACATCGAATAACGCGACATGCCGAAACAGAACAGCCAAAAGACGAAGGCAGCGAAAACCAGGCCGGACCTGGCCGTCTGCGCCGTCGCCCAGTTGGCGTCGGAGAAATTCTGTTTGACGACGCCGAGCAGGTCGAACATCGAGATGACGATGACCAGGCTGGTGTCCTTGAACATGCCGATGAAGGTGTTGACGATGCCGGGAATGACCAGCTTCAGCGCCTGCGGCATCACGATCAGGCCCATCTTCTGCCAGTAGCCGAGGCCGAGCGAATCGGCGCCTTCATACTGGCCCCTGGGGATCGCCTGCAGGCCGCCGCGTATCACTTCGGCCATGTAGGCAGCGGCAAACAGCGACACGCCGATCAGCGCCCTGAGGAACTTGTCGAAACTGACGCCGGCCGGAAGGAACAGCGGCAGCATGACGCTGGCAAAGAACAGTACCGTGATCAGCGGAATGCCGCGCACCGTCTCGATGAAAATAATGCACAGCATCTTGACGATCGGCATCTGAGAGCGCCGGCCGAGTGCCAGCACGATGCCGACCGGCAGCGACACGGCAATGCCGACGAAGGACAGGCTGAGCGTCACCAGCAACCCGCCCCACAGCGAGGTTTCGACAAGCGGCAGGCCGAACATGCCTCCGACCAGCAGGATGAAGGCAACGACCGGCAGCGCCCCAAAGAGAAGAATGGCGTTCAGCCCTTTGCGCGGCACCTTCGGGATGAGCAGCGGCACCAGAAGCGCCACGAACAGGATGGCGACCAGGATCGGCCGCCAGCGCTCCTCGATCGGATAGCGGCCGAACATGAACTGGCCGAACTTGGCGTTGACGAAGGCCCAGCAGGCGCCGGACCAGCCGTCAGGCTGGATGCCGCCTTGCGCCACGGTGGCGCAGACCGTGCGGTCCGTGCCGGTCCACTGGGCATTGATAAAGGCCCAGTTGATCACTTGCGGCAGGATCATCGCGACCAGGACGATGCCGATGATGGTCAGGATTGTGTCACCGGTCGACGCGATCAGGTTTTTGCGTATCCAGGCGCCCAGGCCGCGCTCGCTTGGCGGCGCCGACTGTGCCAGCGCCATTTCGACGCGAACGAAGGAAAGATCGTGTTCCTGCATGACCCTACCTCTCCACCAGCGCCATCTTGGAGTTGACTACGTTCATGATCGCCGAAGTCAGCAAGCTGAGCGCGAGATAGACGGCCATCATGATTACCACACCCTCGACCGCCTGGCCGGTCTGGTTCAGCACCGTTCCGGCGATTGCAGTCAAGTCCGGATAACCGATGGCGATGGCCAGCGAGGAGTTCTTGGTCAGGTTGAGATATTGGCTGGTCAGCGGCGGAATGACGATGCGCATGGCTTGCGGAATGACGACAAGCCGCAGGATCGGTCCCGCCCTCAGCCCGAGCGCAGCGGCCGCCTCGGTCTGACCTTTGCTGACGCCCCTGATGCCAGCGCGCACGATCTCGGCGATGAAGGCGGCCGTATAGCATGACAGCGCCAGGTAGAGTGACAGGAATTCCGGCCTGACCTGGAAGCCGCCAGTCAGGTTGAACGTCGATTGCTTTGGATAATCGAAGCTCAGCGGGAAACCGCTCAGCGCGTAGGCCAGCAACGGCAGGCCGATGATCAAAGCCGTCGATGTCCAGAACACCGGGAATTGCTGGCCGGTCGCCATCTGCCGCTGGCGCGCCTTGCGGGCGACGAACCACGCCATGGCGATGCCGAGAAGCAGAGCAACCAGGATCAGCCAGGAGCCGTCGCCCCACACGGCGCGCGGAAAATAGAAGCCGCGCTGGTTGAGAAAGGAGCTGAACGGCAAATTGATGCTCTCGCGCGGCGGCGGCAGCACGGCAAGCACGCCGGAATACCAGAAGAAGATGACCAGCAGCGGCGGGATGTTGCGGAAGACCTCGACGTAGACCGTGCAGATCTTCCTGATCAGCCAGTTGTGCGAAAGCCGGCCGATGCCGATGATAAAGCCGATGAGGGTCGCGGTGATGATGCCGACGACGGCAACGATCACTGTGTTGAGAAAGCCGACTAGAATGGCGCGGCCATAGGTCGAATCCGACGAGTAGGCGATGGCGCTCTCACTGATGTCGAAGCCGGCGCGGCTGTTGAGAAAGCCGAAACCGGAAGCGATGCGCAGGCGCGTCAGATTGGCAATGACGTTTTGGGCGATCCACCAGACCAACGCCACCAGCACGATGACGACCACCGCCTGGAAGAATATGCCGCGGATCTTCGGATCATTGATGAAGGAGCCGCGGCTTGGCTCCTCGCGAAGAATTTCCTGCGATGCCATTCGACCATCCCCTGGAAAGAGAAACCGGAAGGCAGGAAAGCTGCCTTCCGGATCACATTTCGATCAGCGGATCGGCGGAGCGTATTGTAGGCCGCCTTTGGTCCACAACGCGTTGATGCCGCGCGCGATCTTCAGCGGGCTGCCCGAACCGACATTGCGTTCGAACATTTCGCCGTAATTGCCAACTGCCTTGACGATGTTGACGACCCAGTCGTTGGAGACACCGAGATCGGTGCCGATCTTGGTATCGGCTTCCTGGCCGAGCACGCGCTTGATCTCGGGATTGTCCGAGGTCTTCATCTCGTCGACATTGGCCTTGGTGATGCCGAGTTCCTCTGCCTGCAACAGCGCGAAGTAGGTCCACTTGACGATGTGGTACCACTGGTCGTCGCCTTGCCGGACCGCCGGTCCGAGCGGTTCCTTCGAGATGATCTCGGGCAGCACGACGTGGTCGGCGGGCGAGCCCAGCGTCAGCCGGATGCCGTAGAGGCCCGACTGGTCGGTGGTGTAGACGTCGCAACGGCCGGCGTCATAGGCGGCGTTGACCTCTTCCAGCTTTTCGAAGACGACCGGGTTGTACTCCATCTTGTTCGACTTGAAGTAGTCGGCGAGGTTGAGCTCGGTCGTGGTGCCGCTCTGCACGCAGACCGCCGCGCCCGAAAGCTGCAGCGCGGAATTCACGCCCGGCAGCTTCTTGGCGTTGATCATGAAGCCCTGGCCGTCATAGTAGGTGACACCGACGAAGTTCAGCCCAAGCGCCGTATCGCGGTTGATGGTCCAGGTGGTGTTGCGCGACAGGATGTCGACTTCGCCCGACTGCAGCGCGGTGAAGCGTTCCTTGGCGCTGAGCGGCGTGAACTTGACCTTGGTGCCATCGCCGAACACGGCGGCCGCGACAGCGCGGCAGAAATCCGCATCGATGCCTTGCCAGTCGCCCTTGTCGTCCGGCGCCGAGAAGCCGGCCAGACCGGTCGAGACGCCGCATTGGATGAAGCCCTTGGCCTTGACGTCGTCGAGCGTGGCCGCCGACGCGGCCGAAGCCACCAATCCAAGCGCGGCGGCGCCCAGAATGCCGATTGCAATGTGTTTCATAACCCACAGACCCTTTTCTGTTTTTTTCAGGCGAACCTGACTTTTTTTCCGTGTGAACGCAGCTTCCCGCTCCGGCCCATTCCCAGAACCCGCATCGCAACCGACGCGCTGCCTCCCATTCACGAACTGCATCGAAGGCGATTATTTCAGTGAGGTCAAGGAAAATGACCGAAACCGAAAGAGTTCGAAAACCAATTGCCGCAAATGCCTGAATTGCAGACAAACGCGCCTGGAAATTAGTCAGCGGTGCGACCAAAGCCGGCAAAGTCCGGTCAACGCAATCGGGCCGGGGTTTTGAAATCCGCCTTCGGCAGGCTGCGCACTATTGAGTTGTCATTGAGTTGTCATGGGATCAATTGGCATATCCAGGGTCCGCCGGCTGGCGGATGGCGAACAGTTGCGCGGCCAATGCCGCCGCACTATGGCTAGCGCTTCATCAGAGGCGAAGCGCAATGGCAAAAGACGGCAACGAAATGGGCATCAACACGCGGCTTGCCCACTCGGGCAACAATCCGCACGACTATTTCGGCTTCGTCAATCCGCCGGTCGTGCATGCCTCGACGGTGCTCTATCCCAACGCGGCGACGATGGCGGCACGCAGCCAGAAATACACCTACGGCACGCGCGGCACACCGACCACCGACGCGCTTGCCAGCGCTATTGACGGGCTGGAGGGCTCGGCCGGCACGATTGTGGTGCCCTCGGGCCTGGCGGCGGTGACGGTGCCGCTCCTCGCCTTCCTGTCGGCGGGCGACCATGTCCTGATCGTCGATTCCATCTATCACCCGACCCGCAATTTCGCCGACACGATGCTGAAACGGCTGGGCGTCGCGGTCGAGTACTACGATCCGCATGTCGGTGCCGGTATAGCGGCGCTGATCAAGCCCAACACCAAGGTGGTGTTCACCGAATCGCCGGCCTCCAACACTTTCGAGGTGCAGGACATACCGGCCATCGCCAGCGCGGCGCACACCGCAGGTGCGATCGTCATGATGGACAACACCTGGGCGACGCCGCTCTACTTCCGCCCGCTCGACCACGGCGTCGACATCTCGATCCATGCGGCGACGAAATATCCGGCTGGCCATTCCGACGTGCTGCTCGGCACCGCGTCGGCCAACAAGGCCTGTTGGAAACAGCTCTGCGAGACCTTCTACACGATGGGCTGCTGCGCCGGGCCGGACGACGTCTATCAGGTGCTGCGCGGCCTGCGCACTATGGGCGTGCGCCTCGACCACCATCAGCGCAGCGCATTGGCCATCGCCGGCTGGCTGGAGGGCCAGCCGGGCGTGGCGCGTGTGCTGCATCCCGCTCTCCCCAGCCATCCCGACCACGATCTCTGGAAGCGCGACTTCTGCGGCTCGAGCGGCATTTTTTCGGTCGTCCTTGCGGGCGGCGGCCAGAAACAGCAGCATGCCTTCCTCGACGCGCTCAGGATATTCGGCCTCGGCTATTCCTGGGGTGGCTATGAGAGCCTTGCAGTGCCGGTCTTCCTCGGCGACCGCGTCGTCGCCAAGGGCTCTTATGACGGGCCGCTCATCCGTCTGCAGATCGGGCTCGAGGACGTCGACGACCTTAAGGCCGATCTGGCGCGCGGCCTCACCGCGGCGGCGGCTGTTTGATGCTTGCCAAGCTGATTCGAAAAAAGTCGTTTCAGGTGCTGACGGCTTCACCCTGATCGAACCCTGCCAGTCCGCTCGGGTGCCGGCGGATAATCTGTGCTAAAATAGCCCTATGAAAGCATGGCTGGAAGCGGCAAAGACCCGGGCGCGCGACATCAAGCTTGATGTCGTCGCCCTGTGGTTCGCCGCACGCGATCGCCGGGTGCCCTGGTTTGCGAAATTCGTGGCGGGGATGGTCGCCGCCTATGCGCTTTCCCCAATCGACCTGATCCCGGATTTCATTCCGGTGCTCGGCTATATCGACGACCTGATCATCGTTCCGCTCGGCGTAATCCTCGCCATAAGGTTTGTCCCGCCGCCGCTGATGGACGAGTTTCGAGCGCGGGCTGCCGCGCTCGAAAAACACCCACAAAGCAGGATGGGGATGTTCTTTATCGTGGCGCTCTGGCTGGCTCTGGCAGCCTTGCTGATCTGGGCGTTCTGGCCCACCCACGCCGAATAGTCCGATCAGGCCTGCACCTGAAACCGCTTGCCTGCCGCGCCGGCGGTCTAAAACCCAAGCGCCAACCACGCCGTCCCGGCAAGCAGCGTAACCAGCGTCAGCGGTAGTCCGACCTTGAAGAAGGCGGCGAACGACAGAGGTGTGCCGGAGACCCTCGCGTGCTCGGCGACAATCAAATTGGCCACCGAGCCGAGCAGCGTGAAATTGCCGGCCAGCGTCGAGCTCATTGCGACGACCAGCCAGGCCCGCTCGGGGTCCTCCAGGCCGGGTATGAACGGCCGCAGCGCCAGCACGGCCGGGACATTGCTCATGATGTTGGACAGCACCGCGGTGAAGCCGGACAGCCGCCAGACATCGTCCAGGCCGAGCCTTTTTGCCGAGGCGATGATGTCGGGCGTGAGCAGCGTCTTCTCGGCGCCGGCGACGACGATGAACAGCCCGGCGAACATGAACAGCAGTGGCCCGTCGATCTCGCTGTAGATGCGCGCCGGCTTGATGGCGCGGGTCACCAGAAGAATGGCGCCGCCGATGAGCGCCGCCTTGGCGACCGGAACGCCGGCGAAGAAGGCGATCGCCAGTCCGATGCAGACGACCACGGCCTTGCGCACTTGGCCCGGCAACATGCGGCCGCGATAGACTTCGGGGCTGAGCTCGGTCTTGCGCGCGAACTCGGCGCGGTAAACGATACGCACGATGACGACGACGGCGACGAGGCCGAACAGCGCGACCGGCGCCAGGGCCGCCGAGAAGGCCGGATAGGAAATCCCCGACAGCGCCCCGATGACCATATTCTGCGGGTTGCCGGTGATGGTGGCGACGCTGCCGCAGTTCGACGCTGTGGCGGTGGCGATCAGATAGGGAATCGGGTTGCGGTTGATGACGCGGGTGACGTGGACGACGATCGGCGCCATGACCAGGCAGATCGCGTCGTTGACCAGGAATGCTGACAGAACCCCGGTCAGCAGCGTCACCATCACCAGCAGCATGAACGGCGCATGCGCATGCTCGATGGCAACAGCGCCGAGTGCACGGAAGGCGCCCGAGACTTTAAGATGCGCCACAACGATCATCATGCCGAGCAGCAGCGTGATGGTATCGAAATTGATGGCGCGGTAGGCATCCTCCAGGCTGAGCGCGCCGATGGCGATCATCGCCGCACCGCCGAGCAGCGCAATGCCAGCCCGGTCGAGGCGCAGGCCGGGGATGCTGCCGATGGCGACCCCCGCATAGGTCAGGATCAGGATCAGCAGTGCCGCCGCGCCCATCAATGTCATTCGTGGAAAAACCCCGTCCGCCCTGCCCCGCCATAAGGGTAACCGGCGCAAGCTGCGATTCCTGCCGCCATACTCACCCGAGCTCAATCCGATCGGGCAAGCCTCGGCAATATCAAACATTGATGCGAGACTGGCGCGCCATCGGCCACTCATCCAGACAATCACACCAGCAGAATATCTCGTAAAACGCTGGGTATGCTTCCGTCAAAAGATGAAGGCTTAGAAGAAGTCCAAGCTTATTGAAATCGTGGATCGATCATGGGCGAGGATGGAGACTGTCCCACCTTTGGCCCGGCCGACCAGCAAAGCGCAGAACGCCTTCGGCATGGCAAGGCGAGCGCTGAACACCCGGCTGGCGCTGGAACATGCAGCCGATTGCGGAGTTGAAACAGCGTTAAAGGTTTGCCGGAATGAGATCCACTCCCGTGTTGCGGTACATTTATTGGATAATTGCTCCCGACGTTTCGGTCGTGCTTGCGCATTACGTTCCTAGCGCGGCGTGGCCGCAATGACACAGCGCGATCCTGACGCCGCTTCACCACAGGAAGACAAGAAACACGGCATAGGGCGAGCACTTGGACTCGGCCTTATCACCGGCGCCGCTGACGACGACTGCTCGGCGATCGGTACCTATGCGAGTGCCGGCGCGCGCTTTGGCCCGGACCTGCTTTGGACCGCTCCTGTAACGCTGCCGATGATGTACACGGTCGTGTATCTCTCGTCGAAGCTCGGACAGGTTTCGGGCCGCGGCCTCTTTCATGCGATCAAGGACTTCTACCCACGGTGGCTGCTCTGGGCTGTTCTTGTGGGCGTGCTGATCGGCAACACGATCGAAGCAGCCGCCGATCTCGGCGGCATGGCTGCATCCATAAACATCTTCCTTCCTGTTCCGATCCCCCTCATTGTGATCGTAGTCGCAGCCGTGATCTTTGCTCTCCAGCTTTGGGGCTCTTACACGCTCATACGCAACATCTTTCGCTGGCTCGCACTGGCCCTGCTTGCCTATGTCGGCTCAGCCATCATGGCGAAGCCGGATGCGGCAGCCGTGCTGTGGGGCACCCTTGTTCCGAAAATCGAGTTCAGCCGCGAGTTCCTGTCCATCCTGGTGGCCATCATCGGCACCACCCTTTCAGCGTATCTTTACACCTGGCAGTCGAATGAGGAGGTGGAGGAAGAGATTGCCGAGGGGAGAACGACGCAGGAGGAGCGCAAAGGTGCCACGGACGGTGAACTGCGCCGCTCCCGCCGCGATATCTTGATCGGCATGATTTTTTCCAACCTCATCATGTACTTCATCATCCTGTCGACAGGGTCTACGCTGTATGAAGCCGGAGAGCACGACGTAGAGACCGCCGCTCAAGCAGCCGAAGCTCTCAAGCCGCTCGCTGGTGCAGCCGCTGGCGTACTGTTCGCTGCCGGCGTGATCGGGGTCGGGTTCCTTGCGGTTCCGGTCATGACGACAGGTGCGGCATACGATCTGGCGCAGGCAGTTGGATGGAAGCACAGTCTTCATGCCAAGCCGCGTGAAGCGCCAAAGTTCTACATCGCGATCGGCGCCTTCACGCTGGTTGCTGTCGGCCTGAATTTCCTGGGTTTCAACCCGATGAAGGCACTCGTCTGGTCCGGCATCGTGCAGGGCTTTTCCACGCCGCCACTGCTTCTTCTTATCATGCTAATGACGAACAACCGGCGGATTATGGGAGACAAGGTCAACAGCCGCACAACCAACGCTCTGGGATGGGCTACTACGATCGCAATCTTCTCGGCCTCTTTGGGACTGGTGGCGACCTGGTTTATCTAGGTCACCGTGACGCTCGCGCCATACGCCGGCAATTCGAGCTCACTTTCGATGAAGGATTTGGTCCGCACATCTCTACCGGGCTCCCGGCGGCGGCGTGGCTAAGTGCGCGTGCTTCTGGAAGATCGCGAGCTTGTCGGGATAGGTAATCCGGATCTCGCGTCCGCATCCGTCGCACGTGTAATGGGAAACGACCTGGAACCAGCTGCCACTCTTGATGACGGTGAAGTTGCACTGCGGGCATTGGAAAGTCAGGCCAACAGAGAATAGGCTGGGAGAGAGGGACATTGCAGCACTTCGCATTCTGGAGAGTTTTGAGGCAGCTTGTTTAGTCCAGCGTCTCGACGACGAAGGATGCGGCAATCAAATCGTCGGCATCGATTCTGCCCTTGCCGCCCTCCATGACGGCGGCGACCTTTCGAAAGATCTTCAGTTCATTCTCGGTAATCCGGGCGCCGCGCATCCTCTCATTGAGGTCAGCCACGCGCATTCGCAGCGCCTGGGACGCTCCAATCTCACGGTTCGACATGGTGATCACATTCCTCGTCGCTTGACTTCCCGCCGCACCTTTCGGCACGGCGGGCTGTCCTCCCAGTCGCTTAGGTCATTCGATGATTTTGATGATCTTGCGTGTGCCCGGGTCAACGACAACGGTCCGGTTGTCGACCACCACGTAGCGGTATTTAGTGTCGGGGACTTCATGAAGTTCGACCGTTTCGGGCAAGGTCGAGCCGATATTGAGCTCCACTCCAGGGATTTTCACCGATGCGAGCGGTTGCTTTTTGACATATTCCCTGATGACGGTCTCCTGTTCAGGCTCGATGACTACGTCCTGAGCGGCAGCGGCCCCGATACCGGCCAGCAGCAGAAACCCCGCGACCGCAGTGGAAAGACGCATTCTCATAAGTGCCTCCTTTATGTGAGCTCTATTGCGCTGAACGGCATCGTCTTCGCGCCAGGCTCACCAAACCTCAGGCAGCCGCAAACGTTCCTTGGTTGGGCTTCGGTCTGATTCGAGCCGGGACCTAAGTCTCACCTGTTTTCGCGTAATAGGCCGGACATCGCGCCACCCGGAACTGCGGCTGCCCGCAGTGGTTGCTAGCTTGTGAGTTCACGGGAGGAGCCATGGAAAATAGCGTCCACCAAGCCCGCTGGTTACTCGCTCCGGTCTTCGCCGTCTCCATCACGTTCCTGGCGATCGGAATGGTCGTTAGCTAGGGAACCGACCGGACTTGGCGATTGGACCGAAGAACGAAACTGAGATCTGCGCAGCTACGTCCCTTCCTGCGCTGATACGGGACCACCCGCCATTCCTCGATTTGGCGGGTGGTCCACAATCACGGCTGGCCAGGTCCGCCCAGGCGAGGCCTGTCAGCGGTCAAGATCGCGAGGGCGGCAGCATCTCAGATCAGGTCTTCGGCAACCCCGTCGAATTTCCTGAGGCCTGCGCTTGGAGGCTTTTGCTTAAGAAGGCCCTGCTCAGATGCGGCCGCCTCGAAGGCAGCGAACGCAGCTTGGTGACTGCAATGTCCGGCCAGGCATTCCTCGATCATTCGGATTGCTTCAAGTCGGGACGGCTTGTCCATGGATGGCCATGGTTGCTGCAGTGCTTTCGCAGCGTCGGCTATCGACGCGATCGTCATCGATTTGTCATTCAGGTAGATCGAAATCGGAATGAACGCCGTCATTTTTATCGCTCGCCAGGATTGAAGGCGGTTAAACGCGAAGACAAGGCAGTGGTTGCATGAACGTGCGTCGTCGTGAATTCAGAGCGGCGCTGCCCCAGCCTTTTAAGCATGACGCAACCGGAACTGGCCAAGCGGGTAGCGACGGCCCGGCGATGTGCGGCGGCATAGGCCGCCTTCGCCAACCGCGTCCCCTTCAGCGCGCCATGTCATAAGTGATTGGCTGGTCAAGCAGCCATGGGCCGAACTCGCCGTGCGGCAGCGACGCCTTGCGGCAAGCATCCTCTTGCCGAGCGCGATCAGGTCGTCGCGATGAAGTTCTTAGCTGTTCATTGGTCATTGCTCGCGAATCCAAACAGAAAGCCCGCGCCTCCGGGAGAGGACGCGGGCGATTAGTGCATCGCCGATACTGACCAAGTGAGATTGGGTTGGGGAGCAGCAACCGGCCTAGGCCGCACTCCTATCAAACCGCACGGTTATTCCACGCTCAACAGCACAGTTGGCTATCATTTGATCGAGAGCGTCATCCGAGATCGGGCCAGGTATCAGTTGGCGCAGGGCACGACTGGCCAAATCCGTCGACACAAAGTCGTGCCGCCTTTTGCGAACCTCGACATATTGCTCGACCAGCGTCTTCAGACACCTGTTGGAAAGAGTTTCTGATTGTAGCACTCACGATCCTCCTCGATCGCATTAACAGGGACGATGGTGATTGTTCCACCTGACGCAAAAAGCCCGCCGGCCCGAAGCCAGCGGGCAATGATTGGGTCAAAGTGGTGGACCCGCCTGCTTTCAATATGAAGCCTTCTATGACCTTGCACATCGGCCGATCGAATGAAAAGCCCGCTCGGGTGCAGCGTGCTGCCAGGCTTTCTTGCCTTTCCGGTTCCTCTTCGGTTTCGATTCCGATGCCACAGGAAGAGCGGTTTTGGCTATCAGTCGCTGCTCGCGAAGCCGAGCGGTCTTTGCATCTCGTGCCGCGCGCTTAACACCGCTCAATTACCATTCTCCCGGGCCGGGATATGGTACTATGTTTTTGAAAATATTGGCGATCCCGACAGGATTCGAACCTGTGACCATCGGCTTAGAAGGCCGGTGCTCTATCCAGCTGAGCTACGGGACCGCTGGGCCGACGCCAAGGGCCGGCTGAATTATGCGCTGGGACGGCTGCCCGGCATTTACCGGTCAGTGCGTCCAGGGCGTCCTGCGGTCATAGCGGAAATTCTCCGCATAGGAAATCTGGCGGCGCTTGGATTCCTTCGGCTCCTCGACACGGTAGGCCAGCCCCTCTTTCTCCGCATAGGCGACCGCCTCTTCCCGGGTGTCGAAGGTAAGCCTGATCTGGCTCCGCATGTCACCCGACGTGGTGTAGCCCATCAGCGGATCGATTTTCTTGCGCATCTCGGGATCGAATTCCAGCACCCAGTGGCCGGTCTTGGCCTTGCCGGACTGCATCGCGGTTTTGGCTGGGCTGAAAATGCGCGCGGACATGGACACCTCGTTACTACGTGCAAGCGGCACCCGCCGCTGTATTCCCGTCATTACTGCGCAATGCAGCCTGCGGCAAGGCCGATGCCCGCCGTACCCCTTCGGCACGGCGGGCCACCGACGATGATCGTGCGAAGTCAGGGCAAAAACCCTCAATCAGCTTGAGCGGTTTGCTACAACGCAGAAATTAAGCCATTGCTATATTAAACAGCTAACGCTATTATCGGCCGAACGAGTGAATGCGAGGGACAAGTGGCATCGCGCCGCCGGTCATGTCGGCGTCGCCTTCATGTATGCGACGGCAGCCTTGGTGAAGGTCTGATTGGACAGCAACCTAGGTCCTGAGGTGGCGCTGCCGTTGCGCGGGCTGGCATTTTCCGCTCCGCTCTCGGCCCGGACCTGCCGTTTGTTCCGTTTTCGTCTTTTAGGGGTTGCGCAGCCAAGCCCGGAACCCTATACGCCGCCAAGGCCTCGGAGTGTAGCGCAGCCTGGTAGCGCATCTGGTTTGGGACCAGAGGGTCGGGAGTTCGAATCTCTCCACTCCGACCATCTCGGCCTCGGATGAGGCGCAAAGCCTTCATCATCGAGTGCTTTCAGCCCGGATCGGAGAGCTTAGCCACCAACCGCAGGCAGTGATTATTGTCTGTTTCTCGCTGGAGACCAAGTTCGGCAATGTCCCGCGCGCGCCTAGCGTCACCAGAGTGCAAGTGAAGCCACGCAAGTCTCGACAAATCGGTTGCAGAAGCCTCTGTCAGCCGCGCCTCAATTAGTCGAGCTAACGGTTGGAATAGTACTCTGCGATCTACGACATCCACACCCTGCTTTGCCTCTGGTGAGTTATTTAGCCAGTTAGCCATCGTGCTGATTTCGCTCAGCGGTGGTTCGCTCAATTCCGTCGCCTTCAAAAATGCGCCACAGCCGCCGAACACGTCGCCCGCTGCGCGATAGAGAAACACCAGCTTTTGCCAGGCATCCCGCGCTTCGACTGGCGGCGGTTGAGTTTCAAGGTACCGGCGCATGCATTCGGCCGCCCGGTCGATCCCTGTCCGCCCACCCACCTCCTGCTCTAGTTCCGACAAAAGCAACCTGGTGGAAACCTCTGAGCCAGAAATTCGAGCAAAGGACGTAACTCCTCCATACTGGCGCCTGCGTTCATCCTGCGCGCTGCCTTTCTGAAGAATGCCTCGACTCTTGGACGGACCCCATCCTTAAGCCCTGACGCGGCCGTAGCGCCTATGTCTTGCAAAAATCGGATATCGCTTTCAATAACTGCGCGGAGTGGGCTAACTTCAAGCTTGCGCCGACAGAACAACGCCGCCGCAAGAGGTACTTCTAAGAAATCGGCATCATCGCCAGCCGTCGTGCGCTCAATAAGGGACATACGTACAAGCTGGTCGATACCAGTCTCAGGATCTCCGTCGCCGCTGCCGTGGCGCAAGAGCACCGCCTCGACGGCAAGCTGAGGCACTAAGGAACGCCATCCACTAAGCGTAAGGAAAATACGTGCGGCTATAGGGGATAAGTTGGCGTAAGTGCGCTCAAACAACGCGTCGAGAATATCCTCCTTCCGCGCGATAAGGTTGCTGGGCTTTGAGAACGCGCCAGCGTTTGCTATCTCACCGAGAACGATCTTGATCACGTACGGATGACCGTTCGAGTCCTCGATAATCAGGTCGCGCTCCTTCCTACCGACGAGCGTCTCGATCCCTAGCGCAAGGGCTGTCTGTGCGACTAAGGCCTCGGCCTCCTCCCGCTCCATCCCAAACACTTCAATTGGGTAATCGGCCTTGAACTCACGAAACCTCGATGTGATCACGGCTTTGTTTGGAAGCCGGATGTTCGTGTCGATCCATTGGAATAAGTCTACTGGACTGCGCACTGTCTCAAAATTATCAAACACAAAAAGGGTCGACCCGAGGGGACTCTTCCTAAGGTGCTCCGCCATACTTGCGGTAGGACTGATTTTGCCCGCGGGGCCTTCAATGGGCCCACCAATGAGAGCTCTATACTCCTCCGCAATGTCCTTATCGGTGAGGACACGCGGCTGCACCTGCTTCGCTCCCGACATCATGAGGTCGATGTCTCGCGCGCTGAACCAAACAATCACATCATAGCGGTCTGTCTTAGCGATCTCGCGCAGCACCGTGAGAGCGACTGATGTTTTGCCGATGCCTCCACGACCGACCAAGGTCACAATCGGATGGCGATCGTTCATTAACGCTGCGCGCACCTCCGACTCAAGATTCGGACGCCGCACGTAGCTAGCGGTTGTGGCAGGCAAATTCGTAAAGACTCGGCCCTGTATATCGAGCTCACCCTTACCTTCTGTCTCGCTGGGGGGCCGCTCGCTAGCCGCAGCCAAATAAGGCGAAGCATCGCCCTTGAGCCGGCTATCAGAGACCAGTGAGTGAAGTTCATACGATCCATTGCGGAAAGCGCCGTTTGGCACAAAGTAGTCAGATGCATCAAGATCGGTATGAAGTAACTCGACACGACGGAATCCATCTGCCCACAAGTATATCCCGGCTACATAATTTTCTCCGCTTGCGGCAGCGGAGGATTTAAGTTTTGCAAAAGGTACAGAATCGCCCCCAATTTCTACAACTCTGTATTTTCCTGACAAATTCCTGTGAATATAAGCCCAAGATAATTGGAATATTGGGTTATTCTGACTTAAACTTCGAATCGAGGCATCAAGTCTCGGTGCAAGTTTGACGCATGTTGCAGGCGTAAGCGCGCCGTGCCCTCTTGTTTTGTTGCGTAATTCGGCGAACATTTGAAACCATGCTCGCAGTTGGACCTTTTCGCCGATCGGTTGAGCGCCGTCATGGATACCAACTAGCACTTCGTGGAGATTCCGAACGGCTTCCTGCTGCCAACTGCCTCTACCCACCCGTTCGGTAAGTGTTCTTCTGGCATCGGTAACGGAATTGGCTAGATGCTGAGATGCCGTTCCGCTTATTGCCTCATCAAGTGCTTGTGCCCATTCACCAATCCCATCGGCACGGACGAGTGCATGAAGTAGACGGTACCGATGGTTCTCTCGGTCATCCTCAATCGCCGCTATGAACCCAGCCGTAGTTATTTTTAATATTAACTCTCCAGCACAGTAATTCTGTGAATAACGCAGAATCTGAGTCGGACCCATGACGAGAAACCCGATCGAGCACTAAGTCTATTGGCAAAAATTTCACAAAGCCCCCCTTTGGCCAGTATTTTCCTTATAATTAATTGATATTTTGTCGGGCATCCGTTAGAAAAACAAACTCCGACCGGCTGAAAGGGGTGGAGGCGAGGCGGGCCATCCCTTTACTCCTCTACAACACGCATCACATAATTTTTCGCTACCACTGTAGAGATAGCGGGGGATTTTCAACGTTGGATGGAATCCTACCATTTTTAAATAAGAATATCTCACCAGAAATAACACGAATACCGTGAAAATTGGAAGTATCTAATGGGATCGGCATCGCCTGCGAGGCCGCATCTGCGCCCTCGTACCTGACGAAGCTTGCTTGAGCGAACCGTGGGCAGGTCCGGAAATCCGGGCACCCGCCCGAAGTCTTGATGTTATACCGGGTGAGATCTGCAGGGCGACGCTGTTATGGCAACGTTCGTACAAAGAATGCCCGAGGCAATCAGCTTTGAATGAACGCCAGGAGATCCGGATTGATGATCTCCGGGTGGGTGGTGCACATGCCGTGCGGAAGGCCCTTATAGACCTTGAGCGTGCCGTGCTTCACCAGCTTGGCTGCAAGCAGTGCGGAGTCGGCTATCGGCACGATCTGGTCGTCGTCGCCGTGCATGATCAGGATAGGCACGCCGAGCTTCTTCAGGTCCTCCGTAAAGTCGGTCTCGGAAAAAGCCTCGATGCAGTCGTAATGGGCCTTGGCACCGCCCATCATGCCCTGGCGCCACCAATTGTCGACAGCCCCTTGCGAGACCTTGGCGCCCTCGCGATTGAAACCGTAGAACGGGCCGGCCGGCACATCCTTGTAGAACTGGGCGCGGTTGGCGACTAAAGCGGCACGGAAGCCGTCGAAGACCTCGATCGGCAGGCCGCCGGGGTTGCTGTCGGTCTTGAGCATGATCGGCGGCACCGCGCCGATCAGCACCGCCTTGGCGACGCGCCCCTCGCCACCGTAGCGGGCAACGTAACGCGCAACCTCGCCGCCGCCGGTCGAGTGACCGATATGGACGGCGTTCTTGAGATCAAGGTGAGCGACCAGAGCCGCGACGTCCGCGGCATAGGTATCCATCTCGTTGCCGGTCGCGGTCTGTGTCGAGCGGCCGTGCCCGCGCCGGTCATGCGCGATCACGCGATAGCCCTTGTCGAGGAAGAACAGCATCTGGTTGTCCCAGTCATCGGCGCTCAGCGGCCAGCCGTGATGAAACACGATTGACTGACCCGTGCCCCAATCCTTGTAGAAAATCTCGGTGCCGTCCTTGGTGGTGAATGTGCTCATCGTCGTACTCCTTGTTAGCGGAATTGGTGGGGGAAGGTTCGTTCCTTCTGTGGACAAGCTATCGCAACGGAGTCATGGTGAGGATTGGCAAAACAGACATTGTACGGGGCAAAACTGACAGATGGGAGCTGCGCGTGATCCGATCGAAATCGGGCTCGTTGTGTATCCCGGCGTTCAGGAAGCGGCAGTGCTGGGTATCACCGATCTCTTCCTTCTGGCCAACCGGCTGGCGGAAGCGCGGGCGCTGGACGCGCTGAGGCTTCGCGTCAGCCATTGGCAGTGGCAGGAGGCGAGCCAAATCGTCATCCGCACCTTCGACAGCGAGCCCGGCCCCGACAATGGGCCTGCCATGGTGATCTTGCCTCCGACCCTGGGTGATCCGATCCCTCGCGAGGCGGCCGCGCCCTATGCTGAATGGCTCAGGGCCCGCCATGCGGCGGGCGCAACGCTCGGCTCGGTCTGCGCCGGCGCCTTCGTGCTTGCCGAGACCGGCCTGCTTTCCGGCCGTGCGGCGACCACGCACTGGGCCTATCGCGACGCGCTGGCGAGACGCTATCCCGACATCCTGCTCGATGCCGACAAGCTGGTCATCGACGATGGCGACATAATCACCGCCGGCGGCTACATGGCCTGGACCGATCTCGGCCTGAAACTCGTCGACCGGGTGCTTGGGCCGGCCGTCATGATGGACACCGCCCGTTTCATGCTGGTGGACCCGCCTGGACGCGAGCAACGCTTCTACAGCCCCTTTGCTCCCAGGCTGAATCATGGCGACGAGGCCATCCTCAAGGTGCAGCATTGGCTCCGGGCGAGAGGCGCGCGCGATGTGACGCTTGCCACCATGGCGGAGCATGCGGCCTTGGAGGAGCGGACCTTTTTGCGCCGGTTTCGCAACGCCACCGGCCTCAAGCCGACCGAGTATTGCCAGCACCTGCGCGTCGGCAAGGCGCGAGAGATGCTGGAAGCGACGACCCGATCAATCGACCAGATCGCCTGGGATGTCGGCTATGACGATCCCGGCTCCTTCCGCAAAGTGTTCGCCAGGATAACCGGCCTGGTACCGGGCGATTACCGCAGGCGCTTCGGCGTCGAACGAGCGGCGCCTATGGGCAGCGGGGACTGAGCCGATCGCCGTTCTTGCGGGGTTGTTGGCGTGCTGACAAGCCGCCGTCGCCATACAGAAAGTCTTGGCTTCGCGCGGCAGACGGCCCCGCCTTCGCAGCGCCAGCTGCTCGCATCGCCTCCAGCAACGCTCTGCGGCTTCGCCTGTCCGGCTTCGTCTCGACGGGCACTAAACGGACTACCGCGCGACCATGGCGGGTCAGGATGATTTCGTCACCTGCTTCGGCACGGCGCACCAGCTCGCTAAGCTGTCGTCTGGCGTAAGTGACGGATACTCTCATGGCGTTCCTCGCGGACAGCATTCCGCCCACAACTCAGCAACACATTCAATGGCCGGTCAAGATACCGAGACAATAGATGTCTCCTGCACCGCGCGGGCCTGAATGCCGGATGACGGTCGGATCGCCACAGAGTGGCAAGCTCGCCGGGAAGAGAACCCCAACCGCCTCGTCTCCCGGCGAGCCTACAACCTGATTTGGTACGCATCAGGACCGGGGTTAGCCGGCAAGGCTGACGTTGCAAGATCGATGCCAGCGCTGGTTTCCCGAAATGGGACATCGGCCGAGCCCGTCGTATCAGATCTCGAACTCGCCCTGCCCCTCATCCATGGCGCTGACGGTTTCGGCGGCCAGCGCCCTCGTGATCGGCGTCTTGCGCTCCAGTGCCGTACGATCGAGCCGCTCCACCACCCGCATCGCGGTGGCCAGCGAGCGTTCGATGCGGCGCACCAGATATTGCACGACATGCGGCTCGACCTCGACCTGGCGGTCGGCGAACAGTTTGGTGATGACACCGGCCAAAAGCAGGTCGTCCGGCTCGTGGATCTCCATCGTCGCCGCCGCCTTCAGCCGCGAAGCGAGGTCCGGAAGCCTGACGCCCCAGGCGGACGGAAAGCGCCGCGCGGTCAGCAGCAAGGTCGAGCCGGCCCCGCGCACCGCGTTGATCAGATGGAACAGCCCCTCTTCATCGACCGGACCGGCATCGACATCGTCGATCAGGGCCGGCCGGGCCCCGAGATCGGCGATGCAGTCGCCGATCCGCCCAGCGTCGACCTTCACTGCGCCGGCGCGGTCGCGCCAGATCGAGGCCAGATGGGTTTTTCCAGAGCCCGCCGGACCGGCGAGCACGACCACCGGCGACGGCCAGTCCGGCCAGCGATCGACCAGCGACACCGCCTGGCTGTTGGTGCTGGAGACGACGAGCTCGTCGCGCGAATAGCCGGTGCCGTGGCCGAGATCGAGCGGCAACTGGCGCGGCGGGTCGATCTTGTCGTCCGGCATCTGGCTCAACTGCGCGGCCCACCGCTCCCGCGGCGACGCGCCGGCAGCGGCGGGACAGGTTCGGTGTTGTGGCCCTTGTAGAGCGGGGACTCGAGATAGCGGGAAATGGCAAAGCGCACCAGAACGGCAACCGCAGCCGAGGCCGGCACGGCGATCAACAAGCCGACGAAGCCGAACAGCGCGCCGAAGGCAAACAGTGAAAACATCAGCCACACCGGATGCAGGCCGACGCTTTTTCCCACCAGCCTCGGCTGCAGGATGTTGCCCTCGATAAACTGACCGACGAAGAACACGCCGGCCACCGCCGCGACCATGGTCCAATCCGGCCAGAACTGGACGAAGGCGACGCCGACGGCCAGCACCAGCCCGGTCAGCGAGCCGACATAGGGGATGAAGGAGATCAGCCCGGCGAACAGGCCGATGAGGATGGCGAAATTCAGGCCGGTCAGCGTCAGCCCGGTGGCGTACATGGCGCCCAGTACCAGGCACAGCGTGCCCTGCCCGCGCACAAAGCCGGCGGTGGCGGTGTTGATATCATTGGCGATTGCCCTGACGGTCTGGACATAATCGCGCGGCACCCAGCTGTCGACAATCGCCACCATGCGGTCCCAGTCGAGCAGCATGTAGAAGGCGACGACGGGCGTGACGACAAACAGGCTGACCACCGACACCAGCGCCACGCCGGAGCTCCAGATCGAGGTGAACACCGTGGTCAGGAGGCCGAAGCCGGAGGTCAGCAGCGAATTCAACCCTTCGCGCAGGCCATTGGCGTCGACGCCGAATTTCTCTTCCAGCCATCTCGGATCGAAGCTGGTGATCAGGGTCTGCAGCCGGGTCAGGTATTCCGGCAGCTTGCTGGCGAAATCGGCCATCTGCGAAGCCAGCACCGGAATCAGGATGACGAAGGCCAGCACCAGAACGACGATGAAGGCAAACAGAATGACAATCGTCGCCATCAGCCTGGACAGGCCGAGCCGCTGCAGCCGGTCGGCGACCGGGTCGAGGAAGTAGGCGAGCACCATGCCGGCGACGAACGGCAGCAGGATGCCGCTGAAGACATAGAGGAAGATCGCGAGGATGATGGCGCTGATCAGCCAGAAGCGGATTTGGCGGCGAAACACGCCAGACGCGGCGGCATCGGCAGCCGCAGCCTCGGCTGCCGCGTCGATGTCCTGGTCAGGTGCCCGGTTTGGAGCCTTCGCCATAGCCGCTCATATGCCTCAGCCAAGCCACGAGATAGGCCGCGGCCGAAGCCACGGTCAAGACCCCGGACAGCAATATGAGCACCGGCCTGAGTGGGTCGAGATTAATTGCGAGGGCCAGTTCGCCCAGCACCACCGCCGCCAGCCCAATCTGGACGGCGGTGTTGGCCTTCGACACGAACAGCGGTTTCATCTCGACCGGGTGAGTCATGACGGTGGACAGAACGACGGCGCAGACGATCAGCGCATCGCGCGACACCATGGTGACGACCAGCCACAGCGGCAATTCACCGATGAAGCCCAGCACCACGAACACCGAGACCAGCAGCAATTTGTCGGCCATCGGATCGAGATAGGCGCCAAGCCGCGAAAACTGGTTGAAATGACGAGCGATGAAGCCGTCGACGCCGTCGGAAATGCCGGCGATGAGGAAGCCGGCGAAAGCCCAGTCCCAGCGCGCCTGCAGCATGGCCAGCACGACGCCCGGCACCAGCACGAAACGCATGATCGTGATCATGTTGGGGATGGTCAAACGCACGTCCCGTCGCTTCTGTTTTGATGATACATGATGGAGATGAGAGGCTTCGGCAAGGGCCAACGGTGAAACGCAAAGCCGTCGATGACGTGCCCGGAGCGAAAATGACTTAGACTTCAGCTTTCTAGGGAATGAACCATGAGTGGAGTCGAACTCAGCTCACTTGAAGCATCCAGAATCGGCAGGATCCTACAATCAGCCATGTCAGGATCGTGGGAGGAATTTGCAAAGCTTACCGACGACCCTTTCGCAAGCGATGTTTCGATGAGAGAGCAATTCGACGACTCCTCCAAAAGATTACAGAAAGCGGGAGGAGCGTGGATCGAATCGCGAAAGGTCGAAATAATCGATGACGGAACCAGATTGATTTTTGTCACCATTGAAAACAAGCAAGCGGGCAATACGGATATTTACTTTCACTTCATAGCACGAGCGATATGACTGATAGCGTCATCAGTATTTGGACATTCTCCCAGCAGTTGGACTGGCGATCATTGCTGGACGCATAGCTTCTCTCCCAAGCTCCGTCGGGAAGATGCCCGGCAGGCAGAGGGGGCGCCAGTTGCCGAATCCTTCACAATCTTAGTAGTTATGCATCCTGCTGCCTGTTGAGCATCGATTGATGCCCGTACCAAACACTGACGCAGCATATCGCCTTGCCGGAGAAAGCTTGAGCGTTCTTAAGGGAACGCCGGGGGAACCGCTGCCACGGGGCATCTCGCCATAAGGGGAGATTGGCCGCTTCAGCCGCCTGTCCATTCTTTGTCGGGCCGAAAAAGCCAACCATCCCTCCGTTATCCTTGCGAGGCGCAGCGGTTCATGCGATGAGCCCCGGAAAGCAGGAAAGAGTGATGAGCAAGCGCAAGAACGGGCTCACTTATGCCGAGGCGGGTGTCGACATCGATGCCGGCAATCTCATGGTGGAGAAGATCAAGCCGCTGGTGCGCGCGACGCGCCGGCCGGGCGCCGATGGCGAGATCGGCGGTTTCGGCGGCCTGTTCGACCTCAAGGCCGCCGGCTTCACCGACCCGGTGCTGGTCGCCGCCAATGACGGCGTCGGCACCAAGCTGAAGATCGCCATCGATGCCGGCAAGCACGACACGATCGGCATCGACCTCGTCGCAATGTGCGTCAACGATATCGTCGTGCAGGGCGCCGAGCCATTGTTCTTCCTCGACTATTTCGCCACTGGCAAGCTCGATCCCGACCAAGGTGCGGCGATCGTCGGCGGCATCGCCGAGGGCTGCCGGCAGGCCGGATGCGCGCTGATCGGCGGCGAGACGGCGGAAATGCCCGGCATGTATCACGGCAACGACTACGATCTTGCCGGCTTTGCCGTGGGTGCGGCCGAACGCGGCCAGCTGCTGCCGACCGACGACATCGTCGAGGGCGACGTGCTGTTGGGGCTGGCCTCGTCGGGCGTGCATTCAAATGGCTTTTCGCTGGTCCGCCGCATCGTCGCCACCAGCGGCCTGGCGTGGACCGATCCAGCGCCCTTCAATGATGAAGCCACGCTGGCCGAGACGCTGCTCGAGCCGACCCGCATCTACGTCAAGTCGATCCTCAAGGCGATCCGTAACACGCATGGCATCAAGGCGCTGGCCCATATCACCGGCGGCGGTTTCCCGGAAAACATCCCGCGCGTCCTGCCGAAGGATTTTTCGGCCGAGCTCGACCTCGACGCCATCGAGGTGCCGGCGGTGTTCTCATGGCTGGCGAAGACCGGCGGCGTGGCGCCCGAAGAGATGATGCGCACCTTCAACTGCGGCGTCGGCATGATTCTCGCCGTCGCCTCTGGCCAGGCGGCACAGGTCGCGGCCGTGCTGCAGGAGGCCGGTGAGAGCGTGACGCCGATCGGCCGCATCGTGCCGCGCCGCGACGCCGGCGTGATCTATCGGGGCTCGATCGGCCTATGAGCGCGCGCAAACGCACCGTGGTGCTGATTTCGGGACGCGGCTCCAACATGACGGCGCTGATCGCCGCGGCCACCAACCCGGACTATCCGGCCGAGATCGTCGGCGTCATTTCCGATCGGGCCAATGCCGCCGGTCTCGGTATCGCGGCGGCGCGCGGCATCGCCACCAAGGTGATTTCGCGGGCCGACTATACCAGCAAGGAAGCGCATGACGGGGCGATCGACGCAGCACTTGCCTCGTTCGGCGCCGAGATCGTGGCGCTGGCCGGCTACATGCGCATTCTGGGCGCGCGCTTCCTCGAGAAGTGGCTGGGACGGATGATCAACATCCACCCTGCCCTGTTGCCGGCCTTCAAGGGGCTGGATACGCATGCGCGAGCGCTGCGCGCCGGCATACGCATCCATGGCTGCACGGTGCATTTTGTCACGCTCGACATGGATGACGGACCGATCATCGCCCAGGCTGGCGTGCCGGTCATGGTCGGCGACAATGAGGATACGCTCGCCGCACGTGTGCTGAAGGCCGAGCACCGGCTTTATCCGCTGGCGCTCGGGCTGGTCGCCGAAGGCAAGGCGCGGATGGAAGCCGGCCGCACCGTGCTCGCCCATTTCGCTGATGATGCCGACAACAGCACCTCCGTGATCATGGCGCCCGATCCGCTGCGCGAGGAGACCGATCTCGAGCATCTGGCTCGCATCACGCCCTGAGCAGGACGAGGCTGGCATGACGACAACGAAGCAACTTCTTCTTCTGCGTCATGCCAAGTCGAGCTGGGACGATCCTGACCTTATCGACTTCGACCGGCCGCTTTCCGGGCGCGGGCTGAAGGCCGCCCCGCTGGTCGGGCGCGAACTGGCCAGCCAGGGCTGGCTGCCCGATCTGGCGCTGGTGTCGCCGGCGCTGCGCACCCGCGACACATGGCGGCTGGTCTCGGCGGAACTGCCGGCGAAAACGCCGGCCAAATTTGTCCAGGCGCTCTACGAGGCCAGCGCGGCAGACGTTCTCGCCAAGATACGGCAGGCAAATGCGGCAGCGAGCAGCCTCTTGGTGCTCGGCCATAATCCCGGCCTGGAGGAATTCGCGCGCCAGCTTGCCGGCGCCGAATCGGATGCCGCGGCACTCAAAAAGCTTGAGGAAAAATTCCCGACAGCAGCCCTGGCCCGCTTCGTTTTCGATGGTGACTGGGCACGGCTGGCCCTCGGCGATGCGCGGCTGACACACTGCGTCTGGCCGAAGGATTTGCGCTAGCGCATGGGCGCGAAAATCGGAAGAATCGATTTTGCTGCACTGACCTTGTTCGGAAAGGACCATGCGCGAATGCTAGAGCGTCCTTTGCGCGCCCAAAAAGGATGCACGGCGCTGTAGGCTGAGACATGATGCAAAAGCAAGAACGGCGGGCCGAACCCGCCGCTCTTTGAGTTCCGGAGCTTGAGGATTTAGCGGCCCCAGTTGCCCCGGCCTGATTGAGGCACGACGGACTGAGCCGTCCCGGACTCGGGCGTCGCATTGGTATTGACGGCGTTGTGCTCGGTCGGGAGCAGCTTACGGATCGAACCCGTGAACGTGTTGTCTACATTTCCAACAGGCGCATTGCCAACAGGGGCTGCCGGCTGGTTGACGCCGTCCGAACCATAGTGGTCGCTGCCGGCAAAGGCGCTGCCTGTGGCAATGAGGATGGCGGCAGCGGTAAGAGCAATCTTGGTCATTTCAGGTACTCCGGTATTTTCATATTTTAAGCGTGTTGTCCGTCTCGTGGCGTGCCTTGGGAGGATTTCGCGTCGCTCGGACCTCCCCGAGGTGGGTTGGCAGTGCGGCGGTTTCCAATCACAAAGATGTTCCGGCCACACCCTGAATCGGGTGCTTGAAATCCGTCAAAAGGATTCCTTCGCCACAATTTTTCTATCTGTTATCAGATGGTTAGGCGAATAGGCCTATCGCGGGCGTGGGCATTTGTTGAGCCGGCGTTCACACTGTCCGGCACGATGCGTCAATAGAAACGAACCGATCGGTTCGATTTTCCCGCTGACGCGCAAATGAAGTTCCATACGGCTGCCGGCTTTTGTTGCCGCTTCAGACGTGCACGTCACCGAAGGAGAGTTCGCCGTCGTCGCCAGCAGTCAGGAACGCCGTGACCAGCAGGCCGGCAAAGAAGGCGGCGACCAGAACGACGATGACCACGCCGGGAATGGGCCCCAGGGCAGCGCCGGCAACGGCCTCGCGCACAGAACCGACGAAGCCGATGCGGACACCTTCGGTTAGAAGACTGGGAGTCGACAGTTTGAGGATCCACGCCAGCAGCAGGATCAGCAGCAGGTGGATGTAGTTTCGACGCAGACGGCGCGCCAACGCCACTCGTTGCGAAATGAGGAATTTTGGAGCGCGCAGGCTTTCGCCGACGACCAACAGCCAATCGGACGCGAAGTCCGGCTGCGGCGAGAATATCTGCGCGAAATAGTGCCGTTCGAACTGCCGCACGCGGGGCCGGTAAACGTCGAAGAAGCGATATCGCCGCGCTTCTATCCACAGCAGCAACAGGACAAGCAGCATGGCAAAAAGCAGCACACCGTGATGCGCGCTGGCCGTCGAAAGCGAGACGGACAACATCGCCGCGACGACCGTTATCGCCCAATTGCTCGTCCGGTCCAGGCGGTCGCGCCACCCCGTCATGCGCAGAATCTCGGCGCGATGAAAGTGCGACATCGTGGTCACGAGTTCGCCGGGCGAAAGCGTTCTTCCAATGGGGTCCGGCGCTGCCGATACATCTGCCATTATAGCACCTCCACCCCACCACGCAAAAAACGGCTGGGACATTCGCCGGCCGCAGCCACACCTTGTTGTCGTGGAACGCAGCACCGCCCCACAGGGCGCTAGCGCGTCTGCGCCGGCCAGGGACATTCTCGCTCTCCTACTTAAGATGAGGATGCCCAATCCCGCAACTAAGCCGC
Source organism: Mesorhizobium sp. (assembly GCA_004020315.1). Lineage (GTDB taxonomy): Bacteria > Pseudomonadota > Alphaproteobacteria > Rhizobiales > Rhizobiaceae > Mesorhizobium. Next base: position 10,723 of record SAQG01000003.1, on the reverse strand, counting down.
CAGTCAGAGGAAGCAAGGGCGCAGGATCGGGTAGGAGACGGCATGGTCGCCGCCGAGGCAGATCAACGGATCGCCCGGCTCCATCGCGCGGCCGACATCTCGCTCAATCAGATCCCATGGATCGCCGCCGGCGTCGAAACCAATGTCGCCATGGTCGACAAGTCTGCCCGCTGCGCCGAGATCTATACCGGTTTCGCTCCACATGCTGTAGGCGTCGGAATGCAGTTCCCGACGGATATGGGCAGGCGCTTCAGCGGCGCCTTTCATGAAGGAGGAGTTGTCGTCGTGGGGGATTCCCAACAGGGAGATCTTGGCCATGGTCAGCGTTCCATCTCATATCAAATGATAGCTGCATCGCCGGTAACCCGGTGCGCTATGTTGCGATAGGCGCTGGTAACGGCGGCGGGTTCAACGCCGAAGCCACGCTCATTCTGCCGGGCGCAGCCACACCTTGTTGTCGTGAAACGCCGCACCGCCGTAGGGCGCCGGCGCGTCGGCGCCGGTCAGGACGTTGATGCCCTCGCCGCGCTCGTGGGCGCTGTTCGGCCAGATGCCTTCGGCCACGACGACACCGCGCTTGATGCCGTCGAACAGTCTTGCGTGCAGCACGACTTCGCCGCGCGCATTGCCGATCTCGACGCGGTCGCCGTTGGCCAGCCGATAGGCTGCTGCATCGTCCGGATGCAAAAGCAGTTCCGGCCGGCCCTCCTTGGCCTTCGATACCGGTGTCTCCGAAAAGGTCGAATTCAGGAAATTACGCGCCGGCGAGGTGGTCAGCCGGAACGGATGCGCCTCATCCGCTACCTCGATCAGGTCGACGTGGTCGGGAAATTCCGGCAGGCTCGCCACCGGCCCGAACAGGCCCACGCTTTTCGGCGGCCGGTTGGGCGCTGCCTGCCCGGTCCAGTCGGCGCGGAAGCGGAATTTTCCGTCCGCGTGGCCGAAGCCGTTGATGAAATGCGCCGCCTCGAAATCAGGCTGCAAATCGACCCACTTTTGTTCCTTGAGGCTCGAAAAGCTGCCCAGCCCGCGCTTGCCCAAAATGATGTCGATATGCTGCGGCTCGGTCATGCCGAAGCCAGGCCTGTCGCCGACACCGAGCCTTTTGCCGAGTTCCTCGATGACGAAATGGTTGGTGCGCGGCCCTTCCGGCGGGTCGATCAGCTTCGGACCGAGCGTGATGTGCTGGTTGCCGCCGCCCTTATAGACATCGTCATGCTCGAGGAACATCGTGGCCGGCAGCACGACATCGGCGAGTCTTGCGGTGTCGGTCATGAACTGCTCGTGTACGCAGGAAAATAGGTCGTCGCGCAGAAAACCTTGCTTCACCAGCCGCTGCTCCGGCGCGACATTGACCGGGTTGGTGTTCTGGATCAGCAGCGCCGTCACCGGCGGGCCGCCATAGAGCGCATCCGCCGCCCCGGTCAGCACCGGGCCGATGCGCGAATGGTCGAGATGGCGGATCGCGGGGTCGCGCATCCGCGTGCCTTCCAACAGTTCCTGGTTCAGCTTGAAGATGCCCGAATTGGAATGGAAGGCGCCGCCGCCCTCATACTGCCAGCAGCCGGTGACCGCGGCGATCGAGGCGGCGGCGTGCATGTTGACGGAGCCGTTGCGCTGGCGCGAGAAGCCATAGCCGAGGCGGAAATAAGTCTTTTTCGTCGTACCGACGAGGCGAGCGAAGGTCTCGATCTCGTCGACCGAAAGCCCGGTGATATCAGCCGCCCATTGCGGCGTCCTCGTCTGAAGATGCGCTTCCAGACCGTGCGGATCGTCGGTGTATTTTTCCAGGTAGGCGCGGTCGGCCATGCCGCCACGGAACAGCACATGCATCACCGCGCAGGCCAGCGCGCCATCGGTGCCGGGCTTCAGCACCAGGCCGAGATCGGCCTGCTTCATCGTCGCGTTCTCGTAGACGTCGATGACGACGATCTTGGCGCCGCGTTCCTTGCGCGCCTTGATCGCGTGGGTCATGACGTTGACTTGGGTGACCACGGCATTGGTGCCCCAGATCACCACGCAGTCGGACTTGGCCATCTCGCGCGGGTCTGGACCGCGTAGCGCGCCGGCACCCATCATCCAGCCGGTCCAGGCCAGATTGGTGCAGATCGAACCGAAGAAGCCGGAGTACTTTTTGGCGTGACGCAGCCGCTCGATGCCGTCGCGCTGCACCAGCCCCATCGTGCCGGCATAGTAATAGGGCCAGACCGTCTCCGAGCCATATTTTGCCTCGGCCGCGATGAATTTTTCGGCGACGAGGTCGAGTGCGACCTCCCAGCTCGCTTCCTTCCAGGCGCCCTCGCCCTTGGCGCCGGCGCGGATCAGCGGCTTCAGCAAGCGGTCGGGATGATGGACGCGGTCGGCATAGCGGGCGACCTTGGCGCAGATGACGCCTGATGTGTAGCTGTTGGCCTTGGCGCCATGAACGCGGCCGATGCGCTTGCTGTCGAGCAGTTCGACTTCGAGCGCACAGGTCGACGGGCAATCATGCGGGCAGGCAGAATGGCCGATCCTGAGCTTGGCGTGCTGATTCATGGGGCCAAACTAGCCGTTTATGGCGGCGGCGTGTAGGGCCAGATGGCGCTACTCCGCCGTGCCTTCCTCATACTCCGCCGACATCGACAACCATTTCTCCTCATGGGCGGCGAGCGTCTGGGCCAGCTGCGAGCGCTCCTTGGCCAGCCGCGTCGCCGTCGACGGGTCCTTTTCATAGACCGCCGGGTTGGCGAGTTCGTCCTCGATCAAGTCGATGCGCTTGCGGATGCGGTCCATCAGCGCTTCGGTGGCCCGTATCTCCTTGGCCAGCGGCTCGAAGGCGGAGCGGCGCGCTGCCGCGTCGCGGCGGCGGTCGGCCTTCGAGGCTTTTTCGGCCTCGCGCTTGCCGCGGCGGTCGCCGGAGACACCGGTGACCAGCGTCTTATAGTCATCGAGGTCGCCGTCAAAAGGATTGACCGTGCCATCCTTGACCAGCCATAGCCGGTCGGCCGTTGCCTCGAGCAGATGGCGGTCGTGCGAGATCAGGATGACGGCGCCTGGAAACTCGTTCAGCGCATGGATCAGCGATTCACGGCTGTCGATGTCGAGATGGTTGGTCGGTTCGTCGAGGATGAACAGGTTCGGCCCCTCGAAAGCCGACAGGCCCATCAACAGACGCGCCTTCTCGCCGCCCGACAGGTCCTTGGCGGCGGTGTTCATCTTTTCGGTGGTCAGGCCGAACTGGGCGACGCGGCCGCGCACTTTCGATTCCGGTGCTTCCGGCATCAGCCGGCGGACATGCTCATAGGCGTTTTCACTCGGCCTGAGATCGTCGAGCTGATGCTGGGCGAAGATCGCCACTTTCAGGCCGGGTGCTACCGTCATGGTGCCGCTCTCCTGCTTCAGGCGGCCCGACAGCAATTTGGCGAAGGTCGACTTGCCGTTGCCGTTGGCGCCGAGCAGCGCGATGCGGTCATCGGCATCGATGCGCAGCGTCATCTTCTTCAGGATCGGCTCACCCTCGACATAGCCGACATTGACGTTGTTCAGCGCAATGATCGGCGAGGCCACCGTTTTCACCGGCTCCGGAAAGGAGAACGGCCGCACGTTGTCGTTCACAATTGCGGCGATCGGCTTCATCTTCTCCAGCGCCTTTATGCGCGACTGCGCCTGTCTCGCCTTGGAAGCTTTGGCGCGGAAGCGCTCGACGAAGGATTCCATGTGCCTGCGCGCGGCTTCCTGCTTGACCCTGCCCTTCTCCTGCAATTCGCGCTGCTCGGTGAATTGGCGCTCGAACTGGTCGTAGCCGCCGCGCCAGAAGGTCAGCTTCTTCTGGTCGAGATGGACGATGGAGTTGACGGCGCGGTTGAGCAGGTCGCGGTCGTGCGAGATTAGAAGCACCGTGTGCGGATATTTCGACACGTAGTTTTCCAGCCACAGCGTGCCTTCGAGGTCGAGATAGTTGGTGGGCTCGTCGAGCAGCAGCAGATCGGGCTCGGCAAACAGCACTGCCGCCAGCGCCACGCGCATGCGCCAGCCGCCGGAGAACGACGAGGCCGGCCGCCGCTGGGCAGCATCGTCGAAGCCGAGGCCGGCGAGGATGGTGGCGGCGCGCGACTCGGCCGAATGGGCGTCGATGTCGGCCAGTCGCATGTGGATGTCGGCGATGCGGTGCGGATCGGTCGCCGACTTTTCCTCCTCGATCAATGCGGAGCGTTCAAGGTCGGCCTTGAGCACGATGTCGATCAGCGGCTCCTCGGTGCCGGGGGCTTCCTGCGCCACCTGGCCGATGCGCGTGTTCTTCGGCAGGCTGATCGAACCGGTTTCGGAGGCGAGGTCGCCGGTGATCGCCTTGAACAAAGTGGTCTTGCCGGTGCCGTTGCGGCCGACAAGCCCTGCCTTGCTGCCGGCCGGCAAGGTCAGCGAGGCATGGTCAAGAAGCAGGCGTCCGGCCATGCGGAGCGAAAGGTCGTTAATGATCAGCATGGCCGCGCTTTTGCACGGGACGTCAGCGCTTCGCAAGACCTTGAGCGCCGGTTGGCCACATAAGGCATGAAAATGGCCGTCAGCGGCAGGTTGCCTGATGCCGCGGAAGATCCGATTGCCGGCCTCACCGGATCAGGGCCAGCTTTGGGTTGGGCCGGGAACCAGCTGCGACGGCGTGGCGCCTGGCGAGCATCGACTTCTCGCAGCCGAAAATTGCGCATTTGTCAGTTAATTGCCCGTGCATAGTGGTCGTCTTCCGCGATCGCACCATGACGCAAAGGCAAGACTCAGTTATCTCTAGCTATGCGGCGGACCTGATACCCGCCTGGCCGGCGTCTTCGCTCCCCTCCCAAGCGGCGCCGGCCACTTTTCCTGCGTTCCATCACTGCGCCGGCGGCGTGCCGGGTTGATCATCGCCTGACGTCGCCTTGGGTGCAGGGTCGACCTGCGGGTTTTGATCGGCGCGGGGGGCCTTCGTCGGTGGGATGTTGTTATCGCAAGCCGCGACCGCCAGCGCTGCCGCCAAAACGAGCCAGGTCGGAGCCAGCAAAGTCGGGGCCAGCAAAATTGAGAGCTTGTTCATCGCAACCTCCTGTCACGGGCAAACGAGACGGTGCCACTTTGGTTGCACGGGTCAGGCAGACCTCGCGGCGTGGAAAGCGGGGAACAAAACGAGAGAGCGAGGAACAAAACGCGGGCTCTTCGGTTGGTCCACACCAATGGAGAAAATCATGATCCGTCTGCTCATAGCCGGGGCCGCCGCCTACGTGGCCTACCGCATAGTCCGGGAAATCATTGACGAGGTGCCCGACGACTTCGATCCGCTGTTGCTGCCGTCTCCCGATGACGACAAGTCGCTGCCGCGGCAGTCGGCGGCGATGGGCGTAGAGCCTCAGCGCTAGGTCCGGTTCATCGGCTGGTGCGCCAGGAGAATCGGACGCGATCGCAATTTTCGCGTCGAAAGCGTTGCGAACAAAGCGGAAACGATGCTTGATGGGCAATGAACCTCGCTGCCCGTGATTCGACTTTTCGGCCTGCCTATCTCGCGAAGCTGAATGCCGAACAGCGCCTTGCCGTCGAGCATGGCGACGGCAAGGTCGCCGGGCCGTTGCTGGTGATCGCCGGGGCCGGCTCCGGCAAGACCAGCACGCTGGCGCATCGCGTCGCGCATCTGATCGTCAGGGGCGCTGACCCCAGGCGCATCCTTTTGATGACGTTTTCGCGTCGTGCCGCATCGGAAATGGCCAAGCGGGTCGAGCGCATCGCCGGCGAGGTGCTCGGCCGGGACGCTTCCATCATCACCGATGCGCTGAGCTGGGCCGGCACGTTTCACGGCATCGGCGCCAGGCTGCTGCGCGACTATGCGCTGGAGATCGGCCTCGATCCGGCCTTCACCATCCATGACCGCGAGGATTCGGCCGACCTGATGAACCTTGCCCGGCACGAACTCGGCTTCTCCAAAACCGAAGGCCGTTTTCCGACCAAGGGCACCTGCCTGGCGATCTATTCGCGCGCCGTCAACGCGCAGGCGCCGCTCGGCGAGGTCCTGGGTTCGGTGTTTCCCTGGTGCGCGGGGTGGGCAGAACAGCTTAAGGCGCTGTTCGCCCGATATGTCGAGGCCAAGCAGGCGCAGAACGTGCTCGATTACGACGACCTGCTGCTCTACTGGGCGCAGATGGCCGGCGAGCCGGCCATATCAGCGCATCTGGGCGGGCGCTTCGACCATGTGCTGGTCGACGAATACCAGGACACCAACCGGCTGCAGGCCTCGATCCTCACCGCGCTCAAGCCGGACGGATCCGGGCTTACGGTGGTCGGCGACGACGCGCAGTCGATCTATTCGTTTCGAGCGGCGGAAGTCCGCAACATCCTCGACTTTCCAAAACAGTTCGCCCGGTCGGCCGAGATCATCATGCTGGAGCGCAACTACCGCTCGACCGAGACCATCCTGGCCGCCGCCAATGCGGTGATCGGCGAGGCCTCGGAGCGCTTTACCAAGAACCTCTGGTCGGAGCGCAAATCGGCGGACAAGCCGAAGCTGGTCAGCGTCCGCGACGAGGTCGAGCAGGCGAGTTACGTCTGCCAGGCGATCCTGACCGAGCGCGAGGCCGGCACGGCGCTGAAGGCGCAGGCCGTGCTGTTTCGCGCCTCGCACCACAGCGGGCCGCTGGAGATCGAGCTGACGCGCCGCAACATCCCGTTCGTCAAGTTCGGCGGGCTGAAGTTCCTCGACGCCGCCCATGTCAAGGACGTGCTGGCGGTGCTGCGCTTCGCCGAAAATCCGCGCGACCGCGTCGCCGGTTTTCGCGTGCTGCAGCTTTTACCCGGCATCGGCCCTTCGGCGGCTTCGCAGATCGTCGACACCATGGCAACGTCCCTCGACGAAGCGATGGGGCTGGCGCGCTACCGGCCGCCGCAACGCGCCGCCGACGACTGGCCGGATTTCGTCACGCTGTTCTCGCAGCTTCGCACCGGGTCGGGAAAATGGCCTGTTGATCTCGAACAGGTCAGGCTCTGGTACGAGCCGCATCTCGACCGTATCCACGAGGACGCAACGACGCGCCGGGCCGATATTCTGCAGCTCGAACAGATCGCCTCGGGCTACGCCTCGCGCGAGCGCTTCCTCACCGAGCTGACGCTCGATCCGCCGGATGCAACCAGCGACGAGGCCGGGCCGCCGCATCGCGACGAGGACTACCTGATCCTGTCGACCATCCATTCGGCCAAGGGCCAGGAATGGAAAAACGTCTTCGTGCTCAACACCGTCGATGGCTGCATCCCGATCGACCTCGCCGTCGGCTCGAAGGAGGACATCGACGAAGAGCGCCGCCTGCTCTACGTGGCGATGACGCGGGCCAAGGACGGCCTGCACCTGGTCATGCCGCAGCGCTTTTTCGTCCACGGCCAGGCGGCGCGTGGCGATCGCCACGTTTACGCCTCGCGCACCCGCTTCATCCCGGCCTCGATCCTCGGCGCCTTCGAACAGGCATCATGGGCAAGCGTCCAGGCCAAGGATGACCCGCGCCGCCAGCCGCAAGTGCGCGTCGACCTTGGCGCCCGCATGCGGAACATGTGGAAATAGGCCGCCTCTTCGGCACGGAGCATGGTGGCGAACCCAAATCTCGGCGACATGGAACCTGATGCCGCAATCCGCGTTTCTGGGCGTCCGACCCAGATCGGAGAGCGGCGTCCGCCGTCACCTCCGCCCAATTCGAGAGGCCAGAATGCACGACAAGACATTCTTCACCCCGGTCGCCGTAACCGTCGGCGCCGGACATAAGCGCATGATCGCTTCGCTCTTCGAGATGCATGAGTTCCTGACCGAGTTCCCGCCATCGCGGCGACGCCTGAGCTATGGCGCGGCGGTGAAGGCATGCGAGGCGGCACGCGCCGGCGAGATCTCGCCCGAAGCGGCGCGCGATGCCTTGATCACCTTCGCGGTGGCGGCAGGCATTCTCTGGCCTTCCGCCCAGCCGGCGGCCTCGGTCAAGCCGGTCGCCCGGGGCTATGGGGGATACGCCGCCTGACGCCTGGCCAGGCTTCTTTGCAACTATAACCCGTCAAAGATGCTTCATCTTCGGCGGGTTTTTCGACTTTGCTTTCAGTCCGATCATGGTCGATCCGGGTAATCCCAAATCAGGCGTAGGCGCGCCCCTCTTCGCTCCGCTGGAACAGCGTCAGGTCGAGTGACACCGAAGGCCGGCCAAGAACGGTCAGGATCGCGTGCGCCTGGCCGCGGTGATGGGTCTGGTGGTTGAAGAAATGATCGAGCGCCGGCGCCAATCGCTGCGAGACGGTGCGCATGTCGGAGACGGTCATGTAGGAGAAGCGGCCGGACAAAGCCTTGTCGCTTAACGCCCCGACCCAGTCGATGATCCTTTTGTCTTCGGCCTCGCGCGCCAGCCGCAAGCCCGGCAAGGCGCGGTGCAGGATGGTGTCGAGCCTGGCCGGCGCGTCGCCCTCGCCGGTGAAGCGCCGCATCCAGATGCGGTCGGCGGTCAGAATATGGTTGAGCGTGCCCATCATCGAGCCGAAGAAAACACCGACATTGCGGTGGAATTCTTCCTCGTCGAGATCGCCCGCGGCATCGAAGATGCGGCTATTGGCCCATTGATTGTAGGCCGCAAACATCATGAAGTGCTGTTTCATCTTTTTCTCCCGGCCCGCGAGACCCGTTTCGGGTGCCTACCGCATCGGCCCGAAACGTCGCTCTAGTAGACCGCAAGGAAGCTGCCGCCAATGACCATTCTGCTCTATGACCTCGTCGGACGCGATGCCGCCCGTCCGTTCAGCCCGCATTGCTGGAAGGCGGCGATGGCGCTCGCCCACAAGGGGCTCGACATCTCAACCGTGCCGACACGTTTTCTCGAGGTGCCCACTGTTGAAGGCGGCGTTTCGAAACTCGTCCCGGTGATCCGCGACGGCGAGACGGTGGTCGCCGATTCCTTCGCCATCGCGCTCTATCTCGACGAGGCCTATCCTGAGCGACCGACATTGTTTTCCGGTGACGGCGGCAAGGCGATGGCGCGCTTCATCGAACGCTGGTCGCAACTGACCATCCATCCTTATGTAACCACTGCGGCGATCATGGACCTCCACGCCATGCAGGATGGGGCGAACGCCGCCTATTTCCGCCAAAACCGCGAACAGCGCTTCGGCAAGCGACTGGAAGAGGTGATGGCGGCGCGCGACGCCGGCCTTGGCGCCTTCCGCGCCGCGCTGGAGCCGCTGCGCTCGACGCTCGCCTATCAGCCTTTCATCGGCGGCCAATCACCGCTGTTTGCCGACTACATCGTCTTCGGCGCGCTGCAATGGGCGCGCATCGCCTCACCCTACCGGTTGCTCGATGACAGCGATGTGGTGGCGCAATGGTTCGAGCGCTGCCTCGACCTGCATGGCGGCCTCGGCCGAAAGGTGCCGGCGGCTGCCGCCGCCGCATAGGGGAGTAAGGCAATAGGGCAGTAAGGCAGTAGGGAGTAAGGAAGTCGCGGCGGCGCGCATACCTACTGCCTTATTGCCCTACTCCCCTCCTCCCCTACTCCCCTACTCTCCTACTCTCTTAGCAAAGGCAGTACGACACCATGACGTCAGGCCCGGAATTCCCGGACGATTTTCGCGCCGAGCTGGTCAATCTCTTCCTGTGGCGGCGGGATGTCAGGCGATTCAGGCCGACGCCGCTCCCCGAAGGCGCGCTCGAGCGGCTGCTTGACGTCGCCAGCATTGCGCCCTCGGTCGGGCTGAGCCAGCCCTGGCGTTTCGTCATGGTCGAGAGTGCGGAGTGCCGCGCCGCCGTCAGAGCATGTTTCGAGCGCTGCAATGCGGAGGCGCTGGCATCGTTCGGCGGCGAACGCGCCGCGCTCTATGCGCGCCTGAAGCTTGCCGGCCTGAACGAAGCGCCTTGCCAATTCGCTGTTTTTGCCGACCGCACGACAGAACAGGGGCATGGGCTCGGCCGCCTGACCATGCCCGCGACCATCGAGTATTCGGCGGTAATGGCGATCCACACCTTTTGGCTGGCGGCGCGCGCCGAAGGGATAGGCATGGGCTGGGTCTCGATCCTCGATCCGGCCGAAATGGCGACGATCCTGGACGCGCCGCCGGAGTGGACGCTGATCGGTTACTTCTGCGTCGGCTACCCGAGCGAGAACCACAGCGTGCCGGAACTGGAACGGGAAGGCTGGGAAGTCCGGCGCCCTTCGATGGTGATAAGGCGGTAGTGCAACGGCGACGCTGCCATCCTTTCTTGCATAGAAGACTGGATATGATTGGATGTTTTCGCCAATCGCCAGCATTGCAAACAAGACATCATGGTGAAGCCAACCGTGACGGCCTTGATCTGAGGAAGGGCAAAAATGTTTCGCTACGACGTGCAGGCCGAGATCTGGGTCTATCCAGGCAAGGGTGGCTGGCATTTCGTGACGCTGCCGCCGGAGCTTGGGGCACGGATCAAGACGGCGATGGCGGGGATGGCACGGCCCTGGGGCTCACTTGGTGTGGAAGCCGTCATCGGCCAGACAAGATGGCGGACATCGCTGTTCCCCGACAAGACATCCGGCAGCCTGCTCTTGCCGATCAAGACGGCGGTGCGGGTCCGCGAAGGCCTTCGGGCTGGCGACACGGCCAACCTGACGATCGAGATGCAGTTATGACAACATTGGTTCTGGATGACGGCGACGCGCTATGCGGCCGGCTGGTGCCGACCTCCCCTGTCGGTAGCTTTTCAAGTTGTCCGGTTTTGGTAGCACATCATTTGTCCGCTTCA
>SAQG01000039.1 GCA_004020315.1 Mesorhizobium sp. | reverse complement strand
CTCCCGCTACTCCCATGCAGGGAGGCCACCGGAGCCCCAATCATCCGATCTTTTTCAGTCTTTGTGCCTAATCTTGGAGCGACTTGCCGAGCCGGCCTGCCAGATCCTGGGTGTACTGCCAGGCGACGCGGCCCGAACGGCTGCCGCGCGTCGTCGCCCATTCCAGCGCCTCGGCGCGCAGCGTCTCGGGATCGATGGCAAGACCGTGATGGCGGACATAGCCGTCGATCATGTCGAGATACTCGTCCTGCGAGCATTTGTGGAAGCCGAGCCAAAGACCGAAGCGGTCGGACAGCGAGACTTTTTCCTCGACCGCCTCCGACGGGTTGATGGCGGTCGAGCGCTCATTGTCGATCATGTCGCGCGGCAGCAGGTGGCGCCGGTTCGAAGTGGCGTAGAAGATGACATTGGCCGGGCGGCCCTCGACGCCGCCTTCGAGCGCCGCCTTCAACGACTTGTAGGACGTGTCGTCGTGGTCGAAGGAGAGGTCGTCGCAAAACAAGATGAAGCGGTAGGGCGCCGCCTTCAGCAAATTCATCAGCTTCGGCAGCGTGTCGATGTCCTCGCGGTGGATCTCGATGAGCTTGAGCGGCAGCTCCAGCTTTGCCGATGCGTTGACCGCCGCATGCACGGCCTTGACCAGCGAGGACTTTCCCATGCCGCGCGCGCCCCACAACAGCACGTTGTTGGCTGCGTAACCGGAGGCGAAACGCTCGGTGTTGTCGACCAGTATGTCGCGGACGCGGTCGACGCCGCGGATCAGGCCGATGTCGACGCGGTTGACCTTGAGCACCGGCTCCAGATAGCCGGGATCAGCCTGCCAGACGAAGCAATCGGCCTCGCCGAGGTCGGTTTCCGGCAGCGGCGGCGGGGCGAGGCGGGCGACCGCCTCGATCAGGCGGTCAAGCTTCTTGTTCAGGGCTTCGATGGTGCTGTCGGTCATTTCTTTTTTTGTTTGCATTCAGGAGGGTGTGACAAGGGAACCTTTTTGATTTCGGCGGTTTCGGAGCCGGTTCCAACCTTTTGTTGGAGCCTGATCTTTTTCCGAAAATCGGGCCCTGTTTTTCGGGATCATGCTCTAACACGGCTCAACCAGCCGGAAAAGCAACTGAAATGCTTGGCCGCGCAGTTGCATTGGGAACTTTACCGACTATATTCCGGCCAAATTTCACGGGGCCGCCAAATTTCCCCAGGACGGTTTGGCGGCTGTTTTTCAAAATTCAGGAGTACCTCGATGTTCGTGACACCGGCATATGCCCAAGGCGTCGGCACCTCCCCGGATATGTTCATCAGCATTTTGCCGTTTGTCCTGATTTTCGTGATCATGTATTTTCTGATCATCCGGCCGCAGCGCACGCAATTGAAGAAGCGCGGCGAGATGCTGGCGGCGGTTCGCCGCGGCGACACGGTCATCACTGGCGGCGGTTTTGTCGGCAAGGTGACCAAGGTGATCGACGACAATGAGCTCGAGATCGATCTCGGCGGCGGCACCAAGGTAACGGCGCTGCGCTCGACGATCGCCGATGTGCGCGTCAAGGGCGAGCCGGTGGCGAACCAGAACGCCAAGAAATAACCGAAATTTCTGGCGGAGCGATCCGCGGATACGCCCTGACGGACGACGCCATTTGCTGTATTTCTCGCGCTTCAAGATGACTCTGATCTGGGTGGCCATGGCCATCACAGGGGTTCTTGGTGCGCCCAGTCTTTTCGCCGCCAGTCCGCTCGCCAAGCAGCAGCCCGACTGGAAGCCGAAACTCCAAATGGCAATCGGCCTCGATCAACAGGGCGGTTCGCACATCCTGCTCAGCTTGGATCTGGACGATTTGATCAAGGGCAGGCTGGAGACGACACGCGATGAAATCAGGTCACTGCTGCGTTCCCACCGCATAGGCTATACCGGCCTGGCCAGGTCAGGACGCACGGTTCAGGTCCGCATCTCGGATCCCACGCAGGTTGATGCCGCCAGGACGGCGTTGAAAACATTGACAGATCCGGTCGCGGCCAGCGGCTCTATCCAGGAGATGGCGCTTGATGAGTCCGAGCCAGGGTTGCTTAAATTCACAGCAACAGACGCGGCCATCAAATACCGCACCTCAACGGCACTTGCGCAGTCGATAGAGGTCATCAAGCGCCGTGTCTACGAACTCGGCATCACCGAACCGATCGTGCAGCATCAAGGCGACGACCGGATCCGGGTTCAAGCGCAGGGCTTGCAAGACCTGGAAAGGCTGAACGAAATCCTCAGCAGGACCGCCAAGCTGACCGTCCAGTTGGTCGATCAGTCGATGTCGGTGCAGGATGCGGTCAACGGTCGTCCACCGGCGGGATCCTCGGTTCTGTATTCGCAGGACGATCCGCCGGTTCCGTATCTGATCGAGAACCGCTTCATCGTTTCGGGCCAGCATCTCATCGATGCGCAGGCGACATACAATTCTCCCGACAACGAGCCGGTGGTTTCGTTCACCTTGGATTCCAAGGGAACGGCACGCTTTGGTCAGGCCACATCACAGAATGTCGGTAAGCTGATTGCCATTATCCTTGACGACCAGGTGATTTCGGCACCGCAGATCCGCGAACCGATCCTCGGCGGCACTGGCCAGATATCGGGCAACTTCACGGCCCAGAACGCCAAAGATATCGCCTTGCTGTTGCGCGCTGGTCCCTTGCCGGCAAGATTGACAATAGTTGAAGAAAGCCCGATGGCAGCACCAAAGTGACTGACCCGTGCACGACAATCGCCGATATGCGGACCAAAGGCGAGCCGGTGGCGAGCCAGAACGCCCAGAAATAACCCAATTCAAGGCGGAACGATCCGCCAGAACGCCCTGACGGACGACGCCATATGCTTTATTTCTCGCGCTTCAAGATGATCCTGATCTGGCTGGCCGTGGCCGCCACAGTGATCCTCGCTGCGCCCAATCTTTTTTCGGCCAGCACGCTCGCCAAGCTTCCTGACTGGGTGCCGAAGCGCCAGATGACGCTCGGCCTCGATCTGCAGGGCGGCTCGCATATCCTGCTCAGGATGGATCCGAACGATCTGATCAAGGATCGGCTGGAGACGACGCGCGATGAAATCAGGACGCGGCTGCGCGACGCCAAGATCGGTTACACCGGCCTTGCCGGATCAGGCCGGGCCGTCCAGGTCCGCATCACCGATCCCGGTCAGGTCGAAGCCGCCAAGACGGCGCTGAAGACATTGACCGACCCGGTGGCCGCCGGCCTATTCAGCGGCGGCTCCGTTCAGGAGATGTCGCTGGATGATTCCGAGCCCGGCCTGCTTAAATTTGCCTTCACCGATGCCGGCATCAAATACCGCACGTCGACGGCGCTGGCGCAGTCGCTCGAGGTCGTCGAGCGCCGTGTCAACGAACTCGGCACCACCGAGCCGATCGTGCAACGCCAGGGTGACGACCGTATCCTGGTCCAGGTGCCGGGCCTGCAGGATCCGCAACGGCTGAAGGACATTCTTGGCCAGACCGCCAAGCTGACCTTCCAGATGGTCGACCAGTCGATGCCGGTGCAGGATGCGCTGAACGGTCGTCCGCCGGCGGGATCTTCGGTGTTGTATTCGCAGGACGATCCGCCGGTTCCCTATCTGATCGAGAACCGCGTCATCGTTTCTGGCGAAAATCTCGTCGATGCGCAGGCGACGTACAATTCCCAGACCAACGAGCCGGTGGTTTCGTTCACCTTCGATTCCAAGGGAGCGGCGCGTTTCGGCCAGGCCACCTCGCAGAATGTCGGCAAGCTGTTTGCCATTATCCTCGACAATCAGGTGATTTCGGCGCCGCAGATCCGCGAGCCGATCCTTGGCGGCAGCGGCCAGATCTCGGGCAATTTCACCGCCGAGAGCGCCAACGACCTCGCCGTGCTGTTGCGTGCCGGCGCGCTGCCGGCGACGCTGACGGTGATCGAAGAGCGCACAGTAGGCCCTGGGCTCGGCGAGGATTCCATTCACGCCGGCAAGGTCGCCGGCGTGATCGGCTCCATCCTCGTCGTCGTGTTCATGTTCGTGGCCTATGGCTTCCTTGGCTTCGTTGCCAACATCGCCCTGGCGGTGCATGTGGCGATGATCATCGCGTTGTTGTCGTTGCTCGGCGCGACACTGACATTGCCCGGCATTGCCGGTATCGTGTTGACCATCGGCATGGCGGTCGATTCGAACGTTCTCATCTACGAGCGCATTCGCGAGGAGCGGCGAAACGGTCGCTCGGTCATCCAGGCGATCGACACGGGCTTTTCGAAAGCGCTGGCGACCATCGTCGATTCGAACGTCACCTCGCTGATCGCAACGGTAGTGCTGTTCTGGCTCGGGACCGGACCGGTGAAGGGCTTCGCCGTCACCTTCGCCATCGGCATTCTGACCACCGTCTTCACCGCCTTCACCTTCACCCGGCTGCTGGTGTCGATCTGGCTTCGCCGCGCCCGCCCGAAGGAATTGCCGCGGGCGCCGGTGACTTTCGTCCCGCCGGGCACAAGAATTCCGTTCATGGGCATCCGCCGCTGGACCTTCGCCCTTTCCAGCGTGCTGTCGATCCTGGCGGTCGTGCTGTTCATGACCGTCGACATCAATTACGGCATCGACTTCAAGGGCGGTTCGCTGATCGAGGTCCGGGCCAAGGATGGCACCGCCGATATCGCCGACATCCGCAGCAGGCTTTCGGAACTCAACATCGGCGAAGTGCAGGTGCAGCAGTTCGGCGACCCGAACGACGTCTTGATTCGCGTCGGCACGCAGGAGGGCGGCGAGAACGCCGAGCAGACCGTCGTCGACAAGGTGCGTGGCGAGTTGCAGGACCACTATGACTTCCGCCGCGTCGAGGTGGTGGGACCGACGGTTTCCGGCGAACTCGCCAAGCAAGGCACCGTCGCCATGCTCATCGCACTGCTCGGAATCCTGATCTATGTCTGGTTCCGCTTCGAATGGCAGTTCGCGGTCGGCGCCATCATCGCCACGGTCCACGATGTGGTCATGACGATCGGCTTCTTCGTCATCACCGGTCTCGAATTCAACCAGTCGTCGCTTGCGGCGATACTCACCATCATCGGCTATTCGCTCAATGATACGATCGTCGTCTATGACCGTGTTCGCGAAGACCTGCGAAAATACAAGAGGATGCCGCTGCCGCAGCTGTTGAACAACGCCATCAACGAGACGTTGTCCAGAACGACGCTGACCTCGGTGACGACGATGCTCGCGCTGCTGGCGCTGGTGCTGTTCGGCGGCGAGGTGATCCGCTCGTTCACGCTGGCGATGCTGTTCGGCGTCGTCTTCGGAACCTATTCGTCGATCTTTATCGCCGCGCCACTGCTCATCCTGTTCAAGCTGCGGCCGGAGGCCTCGACGGCCGATGAGGAGAAGCCGGTGAGCGGCGGCAAAGCCATGGCAACCTGACGGGCGGCCAAGGGGATGACCAAAGGCATTGTCATCCGTGAAGCGCATTTTCCCGGCCGTGCGCCGATCGAGGCCTACGGCAATGGCGGGTTTCGTTTCGCCGACATGTCGCATCGCGGCTCGCTCCTGTGCCTGCCGTCGGGCATCTACGGCTGGGAGCCGGCTGATCCCCTGGTACTGACGGCGGCGGATTTCGCCAAGCTTCTCAAGGAGGCTGACAAGGTCGAGATCCTGCTGGTCGGCGCCGGCAAGGATCTCAGGCCGTTGCCGGCGGCGCTGCGTGCCGCGCTGAAAGCGGCAGGCATTGCGGCCGATCCGATGTCGACCGGCGCGGCCGTGCGGACCTACAATGTTCTTCTGGCGGAAAACCGTGCGGTGGCCGCCGCACTGATTGCCGTCGAGTGACGTGACCGAAAACGCCAAAATCGTCATGGAAACGGTGCGAGCCGCCGATCATGACCGCTATGTTTCCGCGCTCTACGCGCCCAACGACAAGCGTGACGCACTTTTTTCGCTCTATGCCTTCAATGCCGAGATATCAGGCATTCGCGACCGTATCCGCGAGGCACTGCCGGGCGAGGTGCGGCTGCAATGGTGGCGCGATGTCATCGCAGCCGAGGACGCCGGGGCAGGCATCGGCCATCCCGTTGCGGACGCGTTGAAGGCGACGATTTCCGTTCACCGCCTGCCGAAACCCGCCTTCGAGAACATGCTCGAAGCCCGCGTTTTCGATCTCTATGACGACCCTATGCCGTCGCGCACCGATCTGGAAGGCTATTGCGGCGAGACCGCAGCGGCGCTCATCCAGCTTGCAGCGATGGTGCTCGATCCCGTCGCAGCGCCGCGTTTCGCCGAACTTGCGGGCAGGGCAGGTTGTGCACAAGCGATGACCGGCCTTTTGCTGCTGCTGCCATTACACCGCAAGCGCGGGCAATGCTTTGTCCCGGCCGACATTCTGGCCGCGGCAGGTTCGTCGCCCGAGGAGTTCGTTGCGGGCGATGGCGGGCCTGGAGCGCAACGCGCTGTCGCCGCGATGATTGCACTGGCGCAGGAGCATTTGTCTGCTTTCGAGAAGGGTGCATCGGTCTTGCCGGTTTCGCTGCGACCGGCATTTTTGCCGCTGGCCTTGTCGCGCGCCTATCTCGGCAAGATGGAACGTCATTCACCTCTGAACGGCGTGGCGCAGCTCTCGGCCTGGCGCCGGCATTGGCTGCTGTTGCGTCGCGCGACGCGAGGCTGGCCGGACGCCTGAAGGTTGACGGGAACTCCGTAACTCCTATTCCGCCGCTTCCGCCCGCGAAGGCAATCCCAGCCATTCGCGGCAGTCAGCCAGCGCGCGCGACGTCACCGCACGCCGCTTGGCGATGGTCTTGTCCTTGCCGCGCAGCCGCTTTCCCTCGGCCTTCGGCGCTTCCACCGGAGGGAACAGGCCGAAATTGATGTTCATCGGCTGGAAGGAGCGCTTTCCCGGCTCGTCGTCCGAAACGATGTGACCGCCGGTGATATGGTTGAGCAGCGCGCCAAAAGCGGTGGTCATCGGCGGCAGCGCCGGCGCGTGGCCCAACCGCTCGGCGGCGGCAAAACGCCCGGCAAGCAGGCCGATGGCGGCACTTTCGACATAGCCCTCGCAGCCGGTGATCTGGCCGGCGAAGCGCAGGCCGGGCCGCGATTGCAACTGCAGCGATTGGTCGAGCAGCGTCGGCGAATTGATATAGGTGTTGCGGTGCAGGCCTCCGAGGCGGGCGAATTCGGCGTTTTCGAGGCCCGGGATGGTGCGGAACACGCGCACCTGCTCGGCGTGCTTCAGCTTGGTCTGGAAGCCGACCATGTTGTAGAGCGTGCCCAGTGCATTGTCCTGGCGAAGTTGCACGACGGCATAGGCCTTCACCGACGGATTGTGCGCATTGGTCAGCCCCATCGGCTTCATCGGCCCATGACGCAGCGTCTCGGCACCGCGTTCGGCCATGATCTCAATGGGCAGGCAGCCGTCGAAATAGGGCGTGCCTTCCCATTGCTTGAATTCGGTTTTCTGGCCGTCGACAAGCGCCTGCACGAAAGCAAGATACTGCTCCTTGTCCATCGGGCAATTGATGTAATCCTTGCCGGTGCCGCCTGGCCCGACCTTGTCGTAACGTGATTGGAACCAGCAGACGTCCATGTCGATCGTGTCGAAATGGACGATCGGCGCGATGGCGTCGAAGAAGGCGAGCGCGTCGGCGCCGGTCACTTCCGCGATCGATTGGGCGAGCGACGGCGCGGTCAGCGGGCCGGTGGCGATGATCGTCTGGTCCCAATCCGCCGGCGGCAAGCCGGGCACTTCCTCGCGCTGGATAGTGATGAGCGGGTGCGCTTCGAGCTTTTTGGTCACCGCTTGGGAAAACCCGTCGCGGTCGACGGCCAGCGCGCCACCGGCCGGCACCTGGTGCGCGTCGCCGGCACTCATGATCAGTGAACCGGCCAGTCGCATCTCGGCGTGCAGCAGGCCGACGGCGTTGGTTTGCGCATCGTCGGAGCGGAAGGAATTGGAACAAACGAGCTCGGCCAGGCCATCCGTCTTGTGCGCATCGGTGCCGCGGACGGGGCGCATTTCATGCAGCACGACTGGAACGCCGGCTTCGGCCGCCTGCCAAGCGGCTTCGGAGCCGGCGAGGCCGCCGCCGATGACGTGAATGGGATTCTTGCTCATGAGCGCCGAAATAGTCGCTTGTAGCTGCGATTGCAATTGCCCGATTAGCGGCGCTGTTGCCGCCAAGTGCTGCAATCTCTACTATCGACAAATGGACGGGTGTCTCGGGGTCTTGGTCAGAGCGGCATTTCTGACAGTCGTGATCGCCGTGGGCGGATCAGCGACCGCCGGCGAACTGGCCGCGACGGCTTCCGAGCGAATCCCCATATGCCACGGCTACAGTTGCAACTATCGCACGATGCTGGCGCTAGGCCCCGGTGACGGCGCGCGTTTCCGCTCTATTCTGCGTGCGGGCGCAGGTTCGCCGCAAGCCGAGCGTTCCGCTATTTCGAAGGCTGTCCGCTATTTCGAGCAGCGCATTTTCCGGGCCACCGGCATTCGCGATCTGCCGCAGTCGGAATTTGGTGCATCGCGCATCAGGGGCCAGATGGATTGTGTCGACGAATCGACCAATACGCATGCGTTGCTGGTCTATCTTGCCGAGCGAAAATTGCTCAGGTTTCACAAGGTCGAGAACAAGGCCTCGCGAGGCCTGTTTGTCGACGGGCGCTATCCCCATTGGACGGCGGTGATAAGCGACCGCGGGGGCACCAAATGGGTGGTGGATTCCTGGTATGCGCCGATGGGCGGCGCACCGGACATTTTTCCGCTGAGCCAGTGGAAGAAACGGGGCGTGCTGGAAAGCGGTGCGCTGAACTGACGACAGGGATGTCCCCCGCCAAAACGGCTCCCAGACTGCTTTGACTCTGAAAACAACAACACCCGCCGGGGGAGGAGGTCCGGCGGGTGTCGTTTTGCTGGCCGATCCTCGGGAGGAGGTGAAGATCGACCGTATTCGTCATCGCCGGGGAGGAGGTCGGCTTTGACGAAATTCCTTTCGCCTGATGAAGGGAGCGAAACCCCAGGACGAAACTCGTTTCGTCCTTTTAAACAGCGCCCGCCGGGGGAGGAGGTCCGGCGGGCGCCGTTTTTGTGGTCAACCCTCGGGAGGAGGTGAAGGCTGACCGTATCCGTCAAGGTCGGGGAGGAGGTCGACCCTGGCGAAACTCCTTGACTAAATCGACTTGCGGGCGATGCTCTTGATCTCTTCGCGGACGATGCCGAGATCATGCAGCTGGCGGTTCGAAAGGCGACCCAGCTCGGTAACTGTCGAGCGATAAACGCGCCAGTTACGATAGTTGCGGATCAGGTTCATTGTCGTTCTCTTTTCAAGTCAAACTGGTTCGGACCATTTGCGGTCCGAAGAGGATTAGACCGCCTTGCGGGCGACGTAGTGGATGTCGCTGCGGCTGATGCCGAGGTCGGTCAGTTCGCGGTTGCTCAGGCGGCTCAGCTCGGAAACGGTGTCCCGGTAGCGGCGCCAGTTGCGGTAGTTACGGATCAGGTTCATGGTATTTCTCGTTTCGTCTTTCTTTCGGATCATTCCGTCTTTGTGTACGCCCTGAAGATAGGTGGGGTCATATCGATTTAAAAGCGCTATTGGTGCATAGCAGCAATGCAAATTGTGCAATGCACCATCACCGCCAGTTCACATCCTCGACATAGTTAGGCCCGAATCGGAAAATGCCGTAGCGTCAACGGTTTGGCCGGGTCGGCTGAAAAAAAGACCAAGCCGGGGGGGAAAGGGATGGCGAGCTATTCGTCACGCGTCGGGGCCGATATCGCACGATGGCTGCAGGCCGGCCTGATCGATGCCTCGACGGCCGACGCGCTGAGGCGCGACGTCGAGGCCAATAAGCGCAACTCGCTGAGCTTCGGCTCGATCCTGGCGATGATGGCGGCGCTGCTTTTTGGTGCGGCCGTCCTCATCTTCGTCGCCGCCAACTGGGAAGCCATCCCGCGGCTGTCGAGGGTGGCAGCGCTCTTCGCGATCATCTTCGCCGGCTATGTCGGCGGCGCCGTGCTGAAGACACGCGACCATTCTGCAATCGGCGAGGCACTCTGGATCGTCGCCGCGGCGGCATTCGGCGGATCGATCGCGCTGATCGGCCAGATGTATCATTTGTCCGGCGACGAGACATCGGCGTTGGTCACCTGGGGCGCCGGCACCGCCTTGGCGGCAGTTGCGCTGCGCTCAAACCCGCTGACCGTCGCTTCTGTCGGCATTGCCGACGCATGGCTGTTCCTGAGAGGGTTCGACTATTTCGGGCGCGCGGAATTTCCGCATCTCTTCGACGTCATGGCGATCGTGTTGTTCGCCATTTCATTCTGGACGCGCAGCCGGGCGGCGCGGCACCTGGTCATTCTGTCGATCATCTTCTATCTCATGCTGTTGTTTACGGAATACGAAACGCTGCAAGTCGCTGTCCCGCTGGTTGTCGTGTCGGCGCTGCTCTTCGCGGCAGCGATCTTTGCTGCCGGGTTCGTCGACAGGATCGTGCAGCTGGGCGGCCGGTTGCCCTTACACGCGCTGATCGGGTTTCTGACCGGCCTGGTGATGATCCAGTTTGAACTGGCCGGTGAAAGCAACAACAGCGGCTTTGCCATTGCCTCGGCCGTTGCGCTTGCCGGCATTGTCGCGGCAATCGTGCTGGGCGGCCGCGAGAGCAGGGGCTTGCGCTGGGTTGCCTATGCCGGCTTCGCCTTCGAACTCGCCATCATCTATGTGGTGATGCTGCAGTCGATGCTCGACACGGCAGGTTTCTTCCTTGCGGCCGCTGTGCTCCTTGGCCTGCTTGCCCTTGTCATCCTCCGCGTGGAAAAGCGCATGAGGGCCCCGAGCGTAGAAGGAGCGACGGCATGATGACCGGTAAAAGACTGATCATTTCGGCGGCGGTGCTGGCGCTCGTCCAGATCGGCTTCCTGAGCTGGATCATCGCCCGCCGGGCGGAGATCCTGCGCGACGGCAAGCAGGTGCTGCTGAGGGTCGAACCGATCGATCCGCGCGATCTCCTGCGCGGCGACTACATTATGCTCAGCTACGACATTTCGCGCATACCGGTGAAGCTGATCGCCAACGTTCCGGCCGGCAAGCTGGCGAGCGACGATACGCCGATCGTGGTCAGGCTGAAGCAGGGCGCCGACGGCTATTGGGGCGCAACCACGGCCTGGTTCGGGCAAGCGCCGGCGCCGGCAGCATCGAACGAAGCCGACATCGTCGGGCATGTGTCTGAAGGGTGGGATCTCAGCGCAGCGACGACGATCGCGCCGGATTACGGCATCGAACGCTTCTATCTGCCGGAAGGTGAGGGGATCGCGATCCAGAACGACATGCGGGTGCGGCCATTCGGCATCCGTGTTGCAATCGCGGCCGACGGCACCGCGCAGATCAAGGCGCTGATGGACGGCGACAAGACGCTGTTCGAGGAACCGCTTTATTAGAATTGGCCCGGATTAGAGTTCGGAAAGCGTGGCCGGCTCGGACAGCATCAAACATGACAATTATCCTGACGACACGAGAAGACATAAATCTCAGCTCTGTATTCCGCGTCGCCTGGAAAAAAGACACGGTGCAAATCAGCGGCAAGGCCTTGCAGCGCATCGCAGAATGTCGCGCGTCGTTCCTGCGTCTCATCGAGACCGACCCTGCACCGGTCATCTATGGCGTGACCACCGCCATGGGAGAACTGGCGAGCCGGCGGCTCGAACTTGGCGAGCGGGATCGCCATGCGCGCATCAAGGCGTTCGCAGCCGCCACATCGTTCGGCGAGCCTTTGCCAGATCGCGTGGTGAGGGCGATCGTGCTTGCCCGGCTGGCGAATTTCCTCGAGGGAAACGCCGCGACCACACCACGCATCGCGCTCGCCGTCGCCGCGATGCTGGACGGCGGACCCATGCCCATGGTGCCATCCTCCGGTCAGGGCGGTGCTGGTGAAATCCTCGCCCTCTATCCGCTCTTTGCAGAACTTTCGACGCGCTTCGACCTGGAAGCCAAGGAACGGGGATCCTTGATCAATGGGTCGCCCTGCGCCGCCGCACTCGTGGCCGACGCGGCCTTGGCGGCTCGCCGCCGCGTTCGCCTTGCGGAAAAAGTCTTTGCGCTTTCGATCGAAGCGTTTCGCGCGCCGCTCGAGCATTACGATCCGGCGCTCGACGCGCTTTGGGGCGATGAACACGAAGCAGCCGCCCTGCGCGGATTGAGGGAGTTTCTTGCCGGCGCCGGCACCGGGCGCCGCAATTATCAGGCGCCGGTCAGCTACCGCATCGTCCCTCGCATCCTCGGACACGCGCATCGCGCGTTGTCCTGCGCCGAGCGCGCGGCCACGGTGTCGCTCGCCTCGGTATCGGACAACCCGGTCTACATCCCGCCTGACGACGGGCATCCGCTCGGGCGCTGCATCAGCACGGGCGGCTATCACAATGCCATGGCAACACCCGCCCTGGATGATCTGGCGGCGATATGGGCCGATATCTGCCTCTTGTGCGATCGCCACGCCTCGAAGCTTTTGAACGGCAAGGTATCGCTCCTGCCCGATTTGCTTTTGGCGGGGCGGGGCTGGAGCGACAGCGACGGTCACGGCAATGTCGGCTATGTGCCGATGGCGATCACGGGTTATCTGGAGCAGGCGAAACTTTCGGCCCAGCGAACCTTCATCCCGGGAACGGAATCAGCCGGCGCCGGCCAGGACGACGTCGCTACGACGGTCTTCCTCGCATGGACGAAGGAAGCACGCGCCGGCCGCTGCCTCGATGCCGCGATGGCGATGCTGGCGGTAATCGCCTCGCAGGCTCTGCATGTCACCGAGCGCGTGGCGCCTCCGGCGCTTCAGTCGTTCGTCGCGGATATCAGAAGCATCGTGCCAACGGTCGGCCCCGATCGCGTGCTGGGGCCTGAACTTGCGAACTTGACCGAGTGGTTCACGCGCCAGGTCTTCGAGGAGTAGGCTACCAAATTGGTGCGGATGAAGGGACTCGAACCCCGGCCTTCCGGCACTGGAACCTAAATCCACTGTTCGAGAGCAGCAGTGGTGCGGGTAGAGGGACTCGAACCCCCACGTTCTCACGCCAGAACCTAAATCTGGTGCGTCTACCAATTCCGCCATACCCGCTGGCTTTGGATCACCGTGACAAGTCTATGTCACAAGCCGTATCACAAGTTCAAGGCTTAGATTTTCGAGGTTTTTGGACCTCGCGTTCGTGTCTGCGCCAATCGCTTCGGGGATCGTGGTCTTCACGCCGCCGGCTTCGGCAATCGCGCTCGAACTGACGGATTCAGATTAGGGTTGTCGATCTGCCGCTGGGGCATAAAGCAACGGGGACATTCGGTTCCTTGCAAAGCTGTCCGCCAGATGAGCACCAGGTGGGCCATCGGCGGCCACGGCGCGGACCTTCCGTCCAAGTAGGCGACGGCGGCGCGAACGAACTCGTCGGCGATCAGGTCTTCCTGCCCGGTATTCACAATTATTTCAAATTGCTTCAGAATATTTTGCTACCCGTAAGTTACAATCGCAAACAAAATTCCGGGTTAGCAATTCAAACACTCTCTGAGTTCGTTATCGCTAAAGTAGCAGGCTTTGAAACTGCTGCTGTGAGGTAACTACCAAAGGAGAGTGTCATGGCAAATGTCGTTAAGAGTTTCGCCACAGCTTTAGCGGGTGGTGCACTTATTTTATCTCTGTCTTTCCCTTCCAGCGCAGGCGGCATTAGCGTCGGCGCCGGCGCATCGGTTGGCGGCCGAGGCGCGTAAACGCCGGTCTCGGCGCCTCTATCGGCGGCAGTGGCGGCATCAATGCGGGAGCCGGCGCCTCGATCGGTGGTAGCAGCGGGGTGAATGCGGGAGCCGGCGCATCGATCGGCGGTAGCGGCGGGGTGAATGCGGGAGCCGGCGCTTCGATCGGCGGCAAGAAACGCATTACCGCGGGAGCCGGCGCTTCGATCGGCGGTAGCAGCGGGGTGAATACGGGAGTCGGCGCATCGATCGGCGGCAAGAAACGCATTACCGCGGGTGTCGGCGCTTCGATCGGCGGCCGAAGCGGGGTGAATGCCGGCGCCGGTGGATCGATTGGCGGCAGCAAGGGCATTACTGCCGGTCTCGGCGCCTCGATCGGGGGTAGCAGCGGAGTGGATGCCGGCGCCGGGGCATCGATTGGCGGCAGCAGGGGCATTACTGCCGGTCTCGGCGCCGACGTGGGCGGCACCGGTGGTATCACTGCCGGCGCAGGCGCGAATGTAGGCGGCACCGGCGGCATTATACCGGGTTTGGGTGCCAATGTTGGTGGGACGAGCCGTGTCGGCATGGGCGTCGGCATCGGCGGCGGAACCCTTCCTGGCACACGCGGAACTCCTGGAACTCCGGGGACGCCGGGTACCCCCAGCATGCCGGGCGTGGTCGCGCAGATGTCCAGCAGCCAACTGATGCGCATGAAGAGACGCTGTGTCGACGTGCTCAGCAGCGAAGGCGCCTATGACCGTGACCTGCGGCAGCTTTGCATGCTGATCGCGCGTCGCTGAGGAGACGTTGCGCAAACGGGGAGTTTCGCACCGGCCGTGGAGGCCTTGACAATACTCTCCTGGCCTTGCGGCCGGCCCGCCACTCACAAGGTGGCGGGCTTCTCTGCGTCAGGATCGCTGCGCTGAGCCATTATTCCGTCAATGTCGCGGTCAAAATAGGGCCCGTTCGCCGGAACGCGAAGATGGTTGAAAATGAGCCGCGCCTGTGACAAAAGGCGTGTCAAATGTGACGGGATGCGACGATCCGCTTCTGCAGAATGTGATAAGAAGTAGGAAAAACAAAGACTTATTCACATTTTGGAGCGTATTTCTGAAGGATTTGAGCCGCGTTGGGCGGACAGATCGCCAAGTCCCGCACCAAAAGCCATTCCCGGCAAGATAATACCGGCAGGCTGTAAACGGCAGGAGCCGTTTGGCTGCCTCATTGGTGGAAACAAAGGTTCTATGATGCAGGTCACCGAAACGCTCAACTCCGGTCTCAAGCGCGAGATCAAGATCACCGTGCCGGCCGGTGACATGGAAGCCAAGCTGATGGCGCGGCTTTCAGATGCCAGGAACAAGGTCCGTATCAACGGCTTCCGCCCCGGCAAGGTGCCGGTGCAGCACCTGCGCAAGGTCTACGGCAAGTCGTTCATGGCCGAAGTGGTCAACGAGATCCTCAACGATTCGACCCGCTCGATCATTACCGGGCGCGGCGAAAAGGCTGCCATGCAGCCCGAAGTGATCATGACCGAGGACGAGAAGGAAGCCGAGAAGATCCTGGCCGGCGGTGCCGACTTCGAGTTCCGCCTGAACTACGAGATCATTCCACCGATCGAGATCAAGGATTTCTCCGACATCAAGGTGACGCGTCAGGTGTTCGACGTGCCGGATTCCGAAATCGACGAGCAGGTCCGGCGTGTCGCCGAATCGGCGCGTACCTACGAGCCGAAGACCGGCAAGGCCGCCGAAGGCGACCGCGTGACGATCGACTATGTCGGCAAGATCGACGGCGAACCCTTCAGCGGCGGCGCCGGCACGGACCAGCCGCTGGTGCTCGGCTCCAAGGAATTCATTCCCGGCTTCGAGGATCAGCTCATCGGCAGCAAGGCCGGTGACGAGACGCAGGTCACGGTCACGTTCCCGGAAAACTACCAGGCGGCGCATCTTGCCGGCAAGGAAGCCACATTCGACGTCACCGTCAAGGAAGTGTCCAAGCCCGGTGCGTTGGAGATCAACGACGAAACGGCCAAGAATCTCGGCCTGGAATCGCTGGAGCGCCTGCGTGACGTGGTGCGCGGCCAGATCGAGAACCAGTTCGGCGCGATGACGCGCCAGAAGATCAAGCGCCAGCTGCTCGATCAGCTCGACGCCGCCTACTCGTTCGAGGCGCCCTCGAAGCTCGTCGAGGCCGAATTCAACAACATCTGGAACCAGGTCAACCGCGATCTGGAAGCCGCCGGCCGCACCTTCGCCGACGAGGAGACGACGGAAGAAGAGGCACGCGCCGAATATATGCGGCTTGCCGAGCGCCGTGTGCGTCTCGGCCTGGTTCTCGCCGAAATCGGCGAGAAGGCCGGCGTCACCGTGTCGGATGAAGAGCTGCAGCGCGGCTTGCTCGAGCAGGTGCGCCGCTATCCGGCCAACCAGCAGCAGGAAGCCTTCGAATTCTACCGCAGCAATCCCGAAGCATTGAACACGCTGCGCGCGCCGATGTTCGAGGAGAAGGTGGTCGACCATCTGCTCAGCCAGGTCTCCGTCACCGACGTCAAGGTCAGCAAGGAAGAGCTGATGGCCGACGACGAGGACACCGAGACGGCCAAGGCGAAGCCGGCGAAGAAAGCCGCAGCGAAGAAAGCCGACACCAAGAAGGCCGACGATGCTGAAGAGCCAAAGAAGAAGGCCGCGCCGAAGAAGAGGGCCGCCAAGGACGCCGAATAACACGGCATTCTGCGAATTGTGAAAGGCCGCCCTCGAGGCGGCCTTTTTCGTTGCCGCCGAGGTTCACAACGCCGCTGCCATCGCCCGCCCTTAGTCGCGAGGCAATTGATTGACGAGGATCCGCATCACGGTCACTCGATTGGGCAGTTCAACGAGAAACTCTTCGTCGCGCGGCAGGTGGTGGATCTTGTGCGGGTCGCCGCCGGTGAAGCTCGCCATGGCTTCTACGTCAGGCCAGTACGAGATCGTCACGAACTCTGTTTCTTCTTCGCGATCTTCGCGAAACAACTGCGCGCCAGGTGCCTTCTCCTGAAGCGGCGGAATGCCTTCGCGGCGTAGATATGGCTCGTAGGCGTCTGCCAGATCACGGCGTGTCCTTCCCCGCCATCTCCGGGCAATTGTGGCGTTGTCGCTCATGAAGTGCTCCTCTCGATGGGTGTTGATGAGGATGGGGCAGCGATGGCGGGACCCGCTGCGGCGTTGTGCGGGCAACTACCCCAGGACCTTGCCAAGGAACCGTCGCACCAAGGGCAGGGCGACCTCGAAATGGGTCTCCAGCAGCCAATGCCCTGCATCGTTCAGCAAATGTAGCTCGGCCTCGGGGAGATCGCGCAGATAGGCGCGCGCTGCCGGCTCGGGCATGTATTCGTCCTTCGGCCCCCAAAGGATGATTGCCGGCGGCCGGTGCTGGCGCAGATATGCCTGGTAACGAGGGAACCAGTCGAGATTGGCCTTGAGCTTCTCCATCAGTCCGACTGAAAGCGCACGGCGCACAGGCGTATTCATCAGCGGCCAATGCAACTTGCACAGATCGGGCGGGACACGTCGAGCGACGTCGTCATCGACTTCGCCTACGAACTCGGCGCGGAAGCCGTCTTCGCTCACCGCCTGTTCGAGCGGTGCACGGTTCGCTGGTGAGGGATCCCGCCAGAAACGCTGGATCGTTTCGTATTTCGGGCCAAGAGCATCCGCGTAGATGTCGCCATTCTGGATGATCAGGGCTCTGATCCGCGAGGGGTGCGCTATAGCGTGGCGCAGGCCGATCTGCGAGCCGTAGTCGTGCAGCCATAACGCGTAGCTGCCGAGCTCCAGCGCGTCGGTGAACCGCTCCAGGAAAATGGCATAAGCGTCAAAATCATAACCGAACCGTGCCGGATCGGGAGTTCCACTGTAGCCAAAGCCGGGGAAATCCGGCGCGACCGTCCGCCAGCGATCGGCGAGCGCCGGCATCAGCCGGCGATACTGGAAGGATGAGCAGGGATAGCCATGCGGAAGCAGCAGCACCGGTGCGGCGTCAGGACCTGCCTCTCTGTAAAAGACCGTATCGCCATCGATCGTGCGGGTGCGGTGGCGCACCTCCAGGACGCTCGTGTTGTTCATGGACGCTTCTCTGATTTTGATCTCGTGGACGCTGAACCTTAGCTGGTCTAACGGCTTTAGCCCGGTATGCGTTCCGACTGCGCTCGACGACGCCGATCGAGCTGCCTCGTCGCTTCGGCGGCAATCCTGCTGGTCGACTTCTTCTATCTGCCGGCCAGATTCTGTGGTATGTAGATGCCGCAATTCCATGCGGGAGACGCGGATATTCCGCTTGGTCGTGCAAGGGGCGCATGCCGGCGAAAGCGTCGGCACGCGCAGATCGTCCAAGACAGATTTGGCGATCGGGGAGGGAATGCCATGCGTGCAATCGCGTTTTTCGCTGCCGTGTCCGTTGCGACGTTCATCACAAACCAATCCAAGGCACAGGATGCCGCCGCGGGTGAGAAGGTCTTCGCCAAATGCAAAGTCTGTCACGTCGTGGACACGGACCAGAACAAGGTCGGTCCGTCGTTAAGCGGCGTTATCGGCCGGACGGCCGGCACCCATCCAGGCTTTCGCTATTCCAAAGCCATGACCGAAGCGGGTAAGTCCGGCGTCAAATGGGACGATGCCACGCTGACGAATTATCTTCGTGATCCCAAAGCCATGATCAAAGGCGGGAAGATGGCGTTTCCCGGCCTCAAGAAGGACGAGGACCTTGCCAACGTCATCGCCTATCTGAAGCAATTCTCCAAATGACCCGGTTCTTCCGCCAGGAAGTAACCTGGCTCTTCCGCCGGCCGATGGGCCGGCCAGATTGCCTGCCTCCATCGATGGTCGCCTGAAAATGCCGGCGCGGGAAAGCGGCCTCAAGGATACCGGTATCCAGATATCCGAAGCGACGGTCAGTGATTTCTTCGCGCTTCTGAAACCACGCGTCATGGCGCTTGCTGTCTTTACCGCTTTCGTCGGCCTGATGGTGGCGCCCGGGACGATGAATCCGGTCATCGCCGTGATTGCGATTGGTGCAATTGCGGTTGGAGCGGGAGCGGCTGGGGCACTCAACATGTGGTACGATGCCGACATTGACGCGTTGATGTCACGCACGTCAAAGCGGCCGGTCCCGTCAGGCCGGGTCACGCCAGGCGAAGCTCTCGGCTTCGGCCTGGTGCTTTCCGTACTTTCGGTCATGACGCTCGGCGTGTTGGTGGGGTGGCTTGCCGCATCGCTGCTGGCTTTCACCATTTTCTTCTACGTCGTCATCTACACGATGTGGCTAAAACGCTCGACGCCGCAGAACATCGTCATAGGCGGCGCCGCGGGTGCCCTTCCTCCGGTGATCGGGTGGGCGGCGGCCACCGGTGCCGTCGGGGTTGAAAGCCTCATCCTGTTTCTGATCATTTTCCTCTGGACGCCGCCGCATTTCTGGGCGCTCGCGCTGTTCAAGATCGGCGACTATGCCGCGGCCGGCATTCCCATGATGCCGAACGTAGCCGGCCAGGCCTCGACCAGAAGACAAGTCTTCGTCTATTCACTGATCCTAGCACCAATCGGCGTGCTCCCTTGGGCGTTCGGATTCGCGAGCGGATTGTACGGGATTGTTTCGGCCGCATTGGGCGCGGGTTTCATCTGGCATGCCTGGAAGCTTCTGGTCGACAAGGAGATGAAATTTGCAAAGGCGCTGTTTGCCTATTCGATTTTCTATCTTTTCGCGATCTTCGCCGTGCTGCTTGCCGACACCATTACAATGCGTGCCATCATGTCAGCCGGAAATTGACGGCATGACCTGCTCGAACCTCACGTTGGCAGTGCACAGAATCCCAAAAACAGCAGAATAACTACGCCAAGGCCGAGTATGAGAACGGTCTTTCCATCCATGACGTTCGCCCCTTCCACCCTGTTTTGAGAATATCGAAGAAAGGCCGTTTGAGCTAGCCTGATCACCGGAGCCGTCCTCTCAGACAAAGGGCGGCGACAAATCCCATGCAAGAGCGTATGTTGATCATGGTGCAGGTCGCGATTTTGCGTGGCCAGTCACGCTGAACGGCAGCACCGTGAAATCGCGACCTTACCGGACCTGGTCTGGAGGAATGGTCATGGCAAGTTTTCACGTGATTGCAGGCGCCAGCGAGACGCTGGAGCACACCAGAATTCGAAAGATTCGCGTTTCCGACCTTTTCGACGCGCTCAAGCGTGGCGTCGACGATTTCATGGTCAAACCGTCGCACATCGTTTTCCTCTGCCTGATCTATCCGCTTGTCGGCGTCGTGCTCGCCGTCTGGACGTCGGGCAACAATGCGCTGCCGCTGTTGTTTCCGCTGGTGTCGGGTTTTGCGCTGATCGGTCCATTCGCGGCGCTCGGCCTCTATGAGATCAGCCGGAGGCGGGAAGCCGGAGTCGACGCCTCATGGAGCCACGCTTTCGAAGTCAGGAACTCTCCGGCGCTGCCGGCCATCGCGGCGGTCGGGATCATGCTGCTTGCGATCTTCGTTGCCTGGCTTTTGACTGCGCAGATATTCTACCAGCAGGTGTTCGGCCCGGCCCCGCCGGAATCACTGTCCAGCTTCATCAGTGAAATATTCGCCACGGGACGCGGCTGGACGCTGATTATCGTTGGCCACGCTATCGGCTTCGTCTTCGCCGCGGTCGTGTTGTGCACCACCGTCGTCGCGTTCCCGTTGTTGCTCGACCGCGACGTCGGCGCCTACGAAGCCATCCACACCTCGGTGCGCGTGGTCCTGGCGAACCCGATCGTGATGGCTGTCTGGGGACTGATTGTCGCCGTCGCCCTGATCATAGGCTCGCTGCCGGTGTTTGCCGGGCTGGCGGTGGTGCTGCCGATCCTCGGTCACGCCACCTGGCACGTCTACCGCAAAGTTGTGGAAGCGCCGGCTTCCACCAAACCGGCGAGCTGAAAACATCCTGCCTTGCCGCACCAGCGAAAGCATCGGTGCGGCAGGGTGGCCAGGGTGTTCAGTAAGCCGGGTAGCTAAAGCGGGCTTGGCGTGCGTCGCTGGTCAGGTTGCGGAAATCCTTGCCGCTGACATGCACGAGCGTCCTGTGGTCGCCACCCTCAAAATAGATGTCGGCGGCATTGCCAAGGCTTTCATCGAGGATCACCGGCACATCATAGGCCGCGCCGATCGGCGGGATGGCGCCGGTGTCGCAATCCTCGAAGAGTGAAACCACCTCATCTTCGGAGGCGAGTCCGATACGCTGATCCATGACGTCCTGCAACGTGCCGAGCTCGATCCTGTGCGTGCTAGGCACCACCGCCAGCGCATAGCCACCATCGTGGTGAACCACCACCGATTTGGCCATTATGCTTCCGGGCACATGCGCAGCTATGGCGGACTGCCTGCTTGTCGACGTGCGGTGGTGCTCGACGGTGTCGTAGGAAATTCCCTTCTCGTCGATAAAGTCCTTCAGTTTGTTTGCGATCGTCATCTTGAGCCTCCCTCGCTGGAGTTCGCGACGCATGTGAAAACAAGGGCAGTCATTCTGCTTCTGTCGTTTCCCCTGCCCAACAAAAATGGGCCACCTGTCGATTTGTTTCAAGGCAACGCAGAGCGGGCCGCAAATAGCATCTCCGGCTCTTGACGGAAATGCTGCCGAAAAGCCCTGTGCCTGGATTGCGCGTCAGGGTTCGGTCCCAAAAAACACCGTCCGGGTGAGAAGCGTGTAATCCGATTCGAAGACCATCATTGCCACGAACACCAGCACCAGTATCGGCGGCAATATTATCGCATATGTCAGCGCCAGTCGTTCCCAGGCCATGTGCATGAAGACCGCGACGATCAGCCCGGCCTTGAGCATCATAAAGATCAGGATCAGCGACCATCTGAGATAGCCCTGGAGGCCGACATAGTCCACCAGATAGGAGCAGGCGCTGAGGATGAACAGCCATACCCAGACCACCAGATAGAGCTTGATCGGATGCTCCTGATGAACCTCCGCAGGGGCGGTGCCGGTTGCTGCCGCATCATGCGCTTGAGCTCCGTGCAGCGTATGTTGCCCCAGGCCGTTTGCAGTTGCTTCAGCCATATCTGCCTCTCACCAAAGCCATGTCTGCCTCTCACCAAAGATAGAAGAATGCGAAAATGAACACCCAGACCAGGTCGACGAAATGCCAGTAGAGCCCCATGATCTCGACGTGCTCGTAGCGGCCCCTGCGACTGGTGAAGAAACCAGGCCGTCCCGTGTCGTAATCTCCGCGCCAGACCTTTCGCGCCACGATGATCAGGAAGATCACCCCGAACGTCACATGGGTGCCGTGAAAGCCGGTGATCATGAAGAAGGATGATCCGAACTGCGCCGCACCCCACGGATTGCCCCAGGGCCGCACCCCTTCGGTGATCAGCTTGGTCCATTCGAAGGCCTGCATGCCGACGAAGGTCGCGCCGAGTGCTGCGGTCAAAAGCATGAGGATCGCCGTCTTGCGGCGGTCGTGGCGATAGCCGAAATTCACCGCCATGGCCATCGTTCCGCTGCTCGAGATCAGCACGAAGGTCATGATGGCGATAAGGATCAGTGGAATATTCGAGCCGCCAATGTGAAGGGCAAAGACCTCGCTCGGATTGGGCCACGGCACTCGGGTAGACATGCGCGCGGTCATGTAGGAGAGCAGGAAGCAGCCGAAGACGAAGGTGTCGCTGAGCAGGAAGATCCACATCATGGCCTTGCCCCAGGACACGTTCTTGAACGCGCGCTGATCCGAGGACCAGTCGGCGGCGACGCCTCGCAAGCCCGCCGGCCGCGGCTGTGTTTGGCCGATATGCGTCAATGTCGTGTCTGCCATCCGTCCGGCCCTCCTAGGTCAGCAACTGTCGGCAAATCTCGATAAAAGTCGCGGCCCAGCCGGCCAGAAGTGCGAAGATGGCGAGCCAGACGAAAAGCAGGAAATGCCAGTACATGGCGCACAGTTCGACGCTGAGGCGAAGCCGCTCCGGCGGCGTTCCGTTCCAGGCGCCGGCAGTTGTTCTGCTCAGGCCCACCAGCCCGCCCAATATATGCAGGCCATGCATCCCGGTTATCAGGTAGAAAAAACTGTTGGCCGGATTGGCGGTCAGCAAGTAGCCGTCGGCGGTCAGTTCCCGCCATGCCACAAGCTGTCCGATCAGGAAGCCAAGCGCGGTGAGCCCAGCCGTAACGAGGCCGAGCCTGACCGTGTCGATCTGGCCCCGGCGCGCGGCGACCGAGGCGCATTGCAGCGCGACGCTGCTCAGGACCAGCACGCCGGTGTTGAACCAGAGCACGCGCGGTAGCGGCAGCGCCTGCCAGTCCGACAGCGCCATGCGCATGAAATAGGCGCTGGTGAAGAGTGCAAACAGGCAGCCGACGACGGCGAGGAAGACGCCGAGGCCGATCTTGGCGGTCGGCAGCGCCGATCCTTCCAGGCCGATAATATCCCCGATGGCACCTTGCTCGAGCCATGGCTTCGCCATCAGCCGCTGGTGGGAAAGCCACCATCCGGCAAAGCCTGCGATTACGAGAAGGAAGACCAGAATGACGCTCATGCCGGCTCCCTGGAGGATCCGAAGGAGCCCGGCACGTTTTGCGGGATAAAATCCTCCTTGGCGCCCGGCACGCTGTAGTCATAGGCCCAACGATAGACGATCGGCAGTTCCTTGCCGAAATTGCCATGGGCGGGCGGTGTTTCGGGCGTCTGCCATTCAAGCGTCGTGGCACGCCACGGATTGCCGCCGGCCTCCCGGCCGTGGCGGATGCTCCAGATCAGATTGAACAGGAACACGATCTGGGCGAAGCCGACGAGGAACGCCATGATGCTGATGAACGAGTTCAGATCGTGGGCGGACTCGGTCATCATCGTCATGTCGGTCAGTTCGTTGTAGCGGCGCGGCACGCCCATCAGGCCGAGGTAGTGCATGGGAAAGAAAATCAGATAGGCACCGAGGAAAGTGACCCAGAAATGGAACTGGCCCATTGCCTCGTTCAGCATCCGGCCAGTGACCTTCGGGTACCAGTGATAGATCGCCCCGAAGATCACCAGGATCGGGGCGACGCCCATGACCATATGGAAATGGGCAACGACAAACATCGTGTCCGATAGCGGAACGTCAACGACGACGTTGCCGAGAAACAATCCGGTCAGCCCGCCATTGACGAAGGTGACGATGAAAGCGAGGGCAAAAAGCATCGGTACGGTGAGATGGATATCGCCGCGCCACAGTGTCAGAACCCAATTGTAGACCTTGATTGCGGTCGGGACGGCAATGATCAATGTCGTGGTGGCGAAGAAGAAGCCGAAATAGGGATGCATGCCGCTGACATACATGTGGTGCGCCCAGACCACGAAGCTCAGCGCGCCGATGCCGACGATTGCCCAGACCATCATCCGGTAGCCGAAGATGTTCTTGCGCGCATGGGTGCTGATCAGGTCGGATACGATGCCGAACGCCGGAAGCGCCACGATGTAGACCTCGGGGTGGCCGAAGAACCAGAACAGATGCTGGAACAGGATCGGGCTGCCGCCGCCGTGCTGCAATTGTTCGCCCATCTCGACGATGGCCGGCATGAAGAAGCTGGTGCCGAGCGCACGGTCGAACAGCATCATCACGCAGGCGACAAACAGAGCCGGGAAGGCGAGCAGCGCCATGACGGTCGCGGTGAAGATACCCCAGACAGTCAGCGGCAGGCGCATCAGCGTCATGCCGCGTGTGCGGGCCTGCAGCACCGTCACGACATAGTTCAGGCCGCCCATGGTGAAGCCGATGATGAACAGGATCAGCGAGACGAGCATCAGGATGATGCCCCAGTCCTGGCCGCCTGGTGTGCCGGTCATGATCGCCTGCGGCGGGTAGAGCGTCCAGCCGGCGCCGGTCGGTCCGCCGGGCGCAAAGAAGCTCGATACCAAAACCAGCACGGCGAGCAGGTAAATCCAGTAGCTCAGCATGTTGACATAGGGAAAGACCATGTCGCGCGCGCCGACCATCAGTGGGATCAGGTAGTTGCCGAAGCCGCCCAGGAACAGTGCCGTGAGCAGGTAGATCACCATGATCATGCCGTGCATGGTGATGAACTGGTAGTAGGCTTCCGGGGTGATAAAGTCGAACGTGCCGGGGAAGCCGAGCTGCAGCCGCATCATCCACGACAGCACCAGCGCCACAAGGCCGATTGCTGTCGCCGTCGCCGAATACTGGATGGCGATGACCTTGGCGTCCTGCGAGAAGACGTATTTCGTCCACCAGCTGTGCGGATGATAGAGTTCCATCTCCGCGACTTCTGCCGGCGGTACCGCATCTGCAGGTGTGACATCGACCATATAGGAACACCTCCGTGCCCTTTTTCGGCCAGACTCGACAATTTCGAGCCCTGCCGCAATTTCAACCCACGTCGCCGTCTTTCCCGGCGTCTACTCTGCCGACCCCACCTGCTGGGGGGCCGACAATTGCGCGAAAGTCTGCTGTTCGCCGAGCCACGCCAGATAATCCTCCTGCGTGTCGACCATGACCACGCCATTCATCAACGGGTGCCCCTGGCCACAAAGTTCGGCGCACAGGACCTGGAAGGTTCCGGTCTTGGTCGGGGTGAACCAGAAATAGGTGACCGAACCCGGGATCATGTCCATCTTGGCGCGGAATTCAGGGACATAGAAATCATGCAGCACGTCGATCGAGCGGAGCAGCATCTTGACCGGCTTGCCGACCGGCAGATGCAGGTCGGCGGCTTCGACGACGACATCGTCCTGGCCGTTGGCATCACTGGCGTTCACGCCGAGGGGATTTTCAGGGCTGACGTTGCGGGTGTCGGATGTTCCGAGCTTGCCGTCCTTGCCGGGCAGGCGGAAACTCCACTGCCATTGCTGGCCGACGACTTCGACCACTGTTGCGTCGCTTGGGACGCTGACGAACTGGTTCCAGACGAACAGGCCGGGAACCAGCATGGCCGTGACGCCGACTGCGGTGACGATCGTCAGCCACCATTCGAGCCGCTTGTTCTCGGGTTCGTATGCCGCCTGATTCCCTTCCCGATGACGGAAACGGAAGACGCAGTAGGCCATAAATAGGACGACGGCGGCGAAGACGACGCCGGTGATCCAGAAGGTGATGATGATGGTGTTGTCGATATAGTCCCAGTTAGAGGCAATCGGCGTCCACCACCATGGGCTCAGGAAGTGGAACAACACTGAGCCCACAACGACCAAAACGAGTACAAGCGCTATGGCCATATCCCGTTTCCTCCCGACATTCCAAGGGCGCGAAGCCGTCTCAGGAAATGCCAAATGCATCATAGCTCGATTTCCGGTCGAAATTCTAGTGCGGTCTTCCAGTCAGCCGAAAACGCAATGGCGATGATGTGGATGAACCCAAGAAGAAGAAGGCTTCGACGAAGAAAAAACCTGGCAGGGCGCCGAACAACACGGCTTTCTGCCGAATTGTGAAAGGCCGTCCCCTGTGCGGCCTTTTTCGTTTGTGACCATGGAGCGACGTGCGGCCACTTGGACGGACAAAGTACACTCTGAACGATCTCTCACTATGTGTGCATCGTGCTGTCCGAGAATCGATTCGGATGTTCGGGCCGATGCGGGCAGGCGACAGATTCGTTGCCCAAGCAGCGGCTGGCGGCTGGCGATACGAGTTTTTGATCATTATCTGCGCTGTGTTGCAAAGTGCAGGGTCGTTTGGAGGGGTCGTTGAAGCTATTCGTCGGCATTGGAGGCGCGTTCGCCACGGCGTTCCTCCTCGCCTCGGTCTGCGGTGTCGCTCAGGCCGACAGCGTTCTTGACAGGTGGCGGTTCGACACCGGCAGCGATGGCCTGGTCACGGCCTCGCTCCATGCCACCAACAAACTTACTACCGGCGGCGGCGCCTTGAGCTACAGCCCGATCCTGACCATTGCCTGCCGGGCGAATGGCGAACCGCGCTGGAGCGAATGGCTGCAGTTGAACGATGCCGTCTCCGCCAGCCGGACCATCACCGTGTCGGTGACGGTCGACAAGACCAGCAAGGTCAACGAAAGCTGGTCGGTCGGCACGCGGGGCAGGAGGCTGGTTCGCGATGGTGCCGACGGTATCAGGCGATTGGTTCCCGCAGACCGGCTCCTGCTGTCCTGGCGGTTCGGGCTGCTGTCGGGGCGAGGCGAGGCCGATTTCGACCTTGCCGGGTTCAGCGAGGCCGTCGGCCAGATCGCCGGCACCTGCAACACGGAGTTGCCGTGATCGGATCAGCAACGCTCGCCTCAATCACTAAGAAATCCAGTGAATTATTCCGGCGCAAACGTCTCGAACGCACCCGCGCAGCCAGCGGTGCGCCGGATCGGCATCGAGCCGTGGGTGCCACAAAAGTGAGACCGTGATTTCCGGTAAGGGAACCGGCAGAGGGAAACAGAACATTCCATCGCGCAAGTTACCCGTATAGCGTTCTGGAACGCTGGCGATCAGGTCCGAGGCACGCGCCAGGGCCAGAGCTTCCGAAAAGCCGCCGACGACCGTCACGATCTCCCGTTTCAACCCTAACGGCTCAAGGGCATTGTCGATCGGTTCCCTGTCGAGCCCGCGACGGGAGATGAGGATGTGCCGGCCGGCTGCATAGCGGGCAGGGGTGATCGTCAGCTCGCACAATGGATGCCCAATCCGCACGACACCGACGAAACGATCACGGAACAGCGCTTGCGCGCGCACCTCCGGCCCCGTGACCTTTCCGACCACGCCCGTTTCCAGGTCTACGCTGCCGTCGCGCATGGGCGTGCTCTCCTTGTCCGGCTTGAGCACAAAACGCAGCCGCACGCCCGGTGCCTGTTCGCCGACGCGCGCAATGAGATTCGGTCCAAAATTCTCGACAAAGCCCTCCCTGTTTCGAAGCGTGAAGGTTCGCACGAGCCGTTTCAGGTCGAGTGTCTCAACAGGACGCAGAACGGCTTCGGCATCCTCCACAAGCTGACTGACGCACTCGCGGAGCTCAAGCGCCCGGGGCGTCGGAACGAGACCGCGTCCGGCCCTGACCAACAGCGGATCGCCCGTCGTCTCGCGCAACCGCGCCAGCGCCCGGCTCATCGCAGACGGGCTCAACCGCAGCCTTGTGGCGGCGCCTGCCACGCTACCTTCCGTCAGCAGCACATCAAGGGTGACAAGCAGATTGAGATCGGGATGCGACATGCGCTGATCGTAGCATGGTCGGCACGATCTGACATAGCGTCGAACGCAATGATTAAATGCAAATGATGCGCCTTCCGCCATATCAAGCAAAGGACTACCTGTCTGCCAGCTCCGTTTCGGGAGTCGCCAGAAAACGGAGTTCACTTGAAGCCAATCGATGCAGGGCGGGCAGTCGCTGGAAATCCAGAACGGGCAACGTTGGTTCGGTGGGCGCTCGCCAGCCTTTCGCTGTCCATGTTGCTGTCCTCGCTCGGCATCAGCATCGCCAATGTTGCCTTGCCGACCTTGGCGCAGGCGTTCAACGCCTCGTTCCAGGAAGTCCAGTGGATCGTGCTGGCTTATCTCCTCGCCATCACCACCCTGATCGTCAGCGTCGGGCGGCTCGGTGACCTCATCGGTCGCCGGCGGCTGCTGCTGGCCGGACTCTTCCTGTTCACGGTGGCCTCGGTCCTATGTGGCATCGTGCCGACGCTCTGGCTGCTGATTGCCGCCCGGGCGGCGCAGGGCTTAGGGGCGGCCATCATGATGACCCTCACCATGGCTTTTGCCGGTGAGACGGTGCCGAAGGCAAGAACCGGCAGCGCCATGGGGCTGCTCGGAACGATGTCGGCAATCGGCACCGCTCTCGGTCCATCGCTCGGCGGCCTGCTGATTGCCGGAGCCGGTTGGCGGGCGATCTTCCTCGTCAACGTGCCACTGGGTTTGCTGGCTTTTGTTCTCGCCTATCGCCATCTGCCGGCTGATCGCCGGGGGCCGAAGACGGATCGGGCCGGCTTCGACGTTGTCGGCACGCTGCTGCTTGCCTTGACGCTCGGCGCCTATGCGCTCGCCATGACGATCGGGCGCGGCAGCTTTGGTCGGCTCAACATGGCTCTATTGGTGGCAGCCGTTTTCGGAGCTGGCTTCTTTGTACTTGTGGAGGCGAGAGCGACGTCGCCTTTGATCCGATTGGCCGCGTTTCGCAACGCGATGCTGAGTGCCAGCCTCGCCATGAGCGCGCTCGTTGCGACGGTGATGATGGCGACGCTGGTGGTCGGGCCGTTCTATCTGTCTCGTGCGCTCGGGCTCGACGCCGCTCTTGTTGGCATCGTCATGTCGGTCGGTCCGCTTGTCGCCGCGCTGACCGGCGTGCCAGCTGGTCGCATAGCGGACCGTTTTGGCGCTGGGCGCACGACCATCGTTGGGCTCATCGCGATAGCGGCCGGCTGCTTCGTTCTATCCATGATGCCGGCCATATCAGGCATCCCTGGCTATATCGCCGCGATCGCTGTCGTCACATCGGGCTATGCGCTGTTCCAAACCGCCAACAACACCGCCGTCATGTCGGATATCCGCCCGGACCAGCGGGGCGTCATTTCCGGCTTGCTCAACTTATCGCGCAATCTCGGGCTCATCACCGGCGCTTCCGTCATGGGCGCTGTGTTCGCGTTCGCCTCGGAGGCGATCGACATCACAACGGCGCGCCCCGAGGCCGTTGCTGCCGGTATGCGGATGACGTTCGCGGTCGCGGCGATACTGATCGTCGTCGCGCTCGCCATCGCGGTTGGAGGCCGCGCTCTCGCGGCACGCCCGTCGCTGCCGGGAGGCGCGCCATGACACGAGACGGGACGCTTTCGGCGGCGAGAAGCCGATGCGTGTTCAATCAGGGGCGTCAGATCAGCAGCAGGCCCTTCATGCTGGCATGACCCTTCTTGCCGATGATGATGTGATCGTGGACAGCGATGCCGAGCGGTTTGGCCGTCTCGATGACCAGCTTGGTCATCTCGATGTCGGCGCGCGACGGCGTGGGATCCCCTGACGGATGATTATGCGCCAGAATGATTGCCGTGGCGGAGAGTTCGAGCGCCCGCTTGACTACTTCGCGCGGATAGACCGGCGTGTGATCGACGGTGCCGACCTGTTGCACCTCGTCGGCGATCAGTGCGTTCTTCTTGTCGAGAAACAGGATACGGAACTGCTCGCGCTCCTCGAAGGCCATGACCGATCGGCAGTATCCGAGAACCTGCGTCCAGGACGACAGGACTTCGCGGCCTTTGATCTCGCTACGTGCCGCGCGTTGGGCCGTCGCGGCAACGATCTTCAAATCGAGCGCCGCGGCCGGACCGATACCCCTAATCTCCTCAAGCCGCGCGACGGGCGCGCCAAGCACCTCGGCCAGCGTGCCGA
Source organism: Mesorhizobium sp. (assembly GCA_004020315.1). GTDB lineage: Bacteria > Pseudomonadota > Alphaproteobacteria > Rhizobiales > Rhizobiaceae > Mesorhizobium. The sequence goes on along the minus strand of SAQG01000039.1, from coordinate 27,787 downwards.
AGCGCGCCAGCAGTGCCTTGGCGACGGGCTTGGTGTCGGCGCGGGGGATCAGGCGAAAGAGCAAGAGCTCCAGCAGTTCGTAGTCGGGGAGGGCCTCGGAACCCGAGGCCGCGAACCGTTGGCGCAAGCGGTCGCGATGACCGAGATAATGCGGCTTTTCGACTGACGTGTCGACCGACGTGGCTTTCGCGAGCGATTTTACCGATCTCTCAGGAAAGAAGATCCGTTCGTCGTCGTCGCTGGTTTTCCCCATAGGCCGCCCGCATCCAGCATTCTGCCGGGCAAGGTGCCCGCCCGATCTATCACAACTCTATGCCGGCAGGACACTACGTTGCCAGGCCGGGGCGGTCGAGGTTTTTTGGCGACAGCGTGAAGATCTCGCAGCCGGTCTCGGTGACGCCGATCGTGTGCTCGTACTGCGCCGACAGCGAGCGGTCGCGCGTCACCGCCGTCCAGCCGTCCGACAGCACTTTTACGTGCGGCCGGCCGAGATTGATCATCGGTTCGACGGTGAAGATCATGCCCGGCCGCATCTCGACGCCCTCGCTGGCGCTGCCATAGTGCAGGATGTTCGGCGCGTCGTGAAAGAGCTGGCCGACGCCGTGGCCGCAGAAATCGCGCACCACCGAGCAGCGCTCGCCTTCGGCATAAGTTTGGATGGCAGCGCCGATGGCGCCGGTGCGGGCGCCGGGCTTGATCGCCGCGATGCCGCGCATCAGGCATTCATGGGTGACCTCGAGCAGGCGCTCGGCGGCGCGCTTGATCGTGCCCACCGGATACATGCGCGAGGAATCGCCATGCCAGCCATCGAGGATGTAAGTGACATCGATGTTGACGATGTCGCCGTCCTTCAACGGCTTGCCGTCGGGGATGCCATGGCAGACGACGTGGTTGATCGAGGTGCAGGAGGATTTCGTATAGCCGCGATAGTTGAGCGTCGCCGGCAATGCGCCGTGATCCATGCCGAACTCGAAGACGAAGCGGTCGATGGCTTCGGTGGTGACGCCTGGCGCGACTATCGACACCAGTTCGTCGAGGCAGCGCGCGGTGAGATCGCAGGCCTTGCGCATGCCGGCAAAGCCTTCTTCGCCATAGAGGCGGATCTGGCCGGTGTTTCTGAGTGGTGCCGTGGCGGCGTCGAGATAGGTGACCATTGTGTCCGTCTTGCCGGATGAAGGGCTTCTGATGAGCCCGCGAGAAAAGTCTCTCAGATTTGGCACCGGACGGCGCCAGGTTCAAGGACGAACTGCCGGCGATTGGCTCGAGCCGGCGATATTCACGCTTTGGGCCTCATCTTGTGCGTGTCCGGCCTCGTGTCGAGGTGTTCGTCCGCACTGACGACATATTTCTAGGTAAGAAGTTGGGCCTGAGCGAAAGCCGGTCAAAGCAACTTTTGCGACGAGCGGCGTAGCTGCGGGAACGTGTTCTGGAGGGACAGGAATGGACAGATTGCAATTCGAGGTGCCGGTGCGCATCACGACCGCGCCTGGCCTGCCGGTCGAGGAAATATACAGCGTCGAACAGGCGCTGGATTTCCTGCAAGGCTGGCCGGTTCGCCGGCAGGGGCCAGTCTATCAGGCCGCATTCAATGCCTGCTTCGGCGCCACGGTCGACCTGGTCGAGACCGAGGTTGCTTGCCGGGCGTTCATGGCGTTCTGCCGGGTGAGCCGCCTGCTGGCCAGGGACATGTTGGTACCGCGCAAGCGCGGAGGCGAGGCGAGGGGGCTGAGGGCTTAGCGGCCGAGCCGGCAGGCCCAGCGAACGGCTGCGTCACACGGCTCCATGCGTTCGACGAATGGCAAATCTGCCCCAGAAATGGCTTGCCCATCGGTGATGCTGTGCCACCTAGCCACGAATCGGCTATGCGTCGTGCATGCAGGAAACGTCTCTCTATATCCCGGTGAAGCGGTTTCTTGAGAGCCAGGAATTCACAGTCAAAGGCGAAGTTGGCGGCTGTGATATCGTGGGACTGCGCGACGGCGAACCGCCCGTGGTCGTCATTTGCGAATTGAAGCTGCAGTTCAACCTCGAGCTCATACTTCAAGGTGTTGACCGTGCTGCGTCATGCGATGAGGTCTGGCTCGCGGCGCGGATGTCGGCCCGTGGCAAGGGCCGCGAGCACGATCGCCGGTTTCGCGCACTCTGCCGGCGGCTCGGTTTCGGGCTTCTGGGAGTTGGCTCCGCCGGCAACGTCGAATTGCTGCTCAGCCCGGCCGCCTTGCCACCCCGGCGAGACCCGAGGCGAAGATCGCGCTTGGTGGACGAGCATCGTCGCCGGCGCGGCGACCCTGTCGTCGGCGGCGGCTCGCGAACGCCGATAATGACCGCTTACCGGCAGGACGCGCTGGCCTGCGCCGCTGCCATGGTCGACGGCCCGAAGCGCCCGCGCGATCTGAAAGCCATTTCACCACGCGCTGCCAAGATCCTGCTTGACAATGTCTATGGCTGGTTCGCCAGGGCCGAGCGCGGCGTCTATGCCCTTACGGACGTTGGCCGTGCTGCGTTACAGCGCTGGCCCCAACCGGCTCCTGACGAGGCGCCGCCGAGTTGCTTGAGCGGCTTGCCGCGGCAGGGAGACAACGGACCTCCCCGACTTGGCAGCGATTAGGAACGGCGTGGGCTGCAACTTCCGGGTTGCGGATCGTCCCTGTGCACACGCTTTGATGCCGCGAAGTACGACAAGACGAGTCGCGTCGAACTCAACGCAGCAATGGGCATCATCGCCAGCGGGTTCCGCAAACTGCGATCGCCCGGAGCAAGATTGTTCAACAAATATTCCAACCTGGCTATGAGGCGGCCAGCGCGTCGCCTCCACTGCCACTGCCCGCCAGAGCGCAAGATCGCGCAGATGCGGCAGCGGGAGACAGTGATTGCAGCAGCCAAAAACAACAAATCTGATATTTTAGTTGCCAAGCGCGTCGAACGGATCGGTCCGCCTAGGAACAAAAAAGGAACATTTGCTAGTTCATCGAGGCTGTCTACGAATTGTTTCCCACGAATTCGACACTAGCAGGTGCGCGGACTTTGTGCGGTGAAATCCGGCTTGCGACACTCGATGCAATACCAGAAATCTCAAAAATTCTATCAGAGGGGTGTGGGTATTTGATTTGGCGCTAATATACGCCGTCTAGTAGGCAGGCACCGCGGGGCGCTGAGAACAAAAGGATTATCAATGGCACTTCATTTTGCAGCAGGCGGGTCCGCCACAGAAGTCGCAAGCGCCGGCTTCAATCTGGTCGACGTCCAACACATTGACCAGGTCAATGAGCTGCCGGATGGCATGAAGGCTATGGTCTGGCTCAACGAGGGCGAGGGCGTGACCCAGTCCTTTATCGACAAAGTCACCCCCTTCCTTGGCAATCCCAAGGTATTTGGGTTCTTTCTCGTCGACGAGCCGGATCCCACCGGCCAGTACCACGCCCAGGTCGATGCTGAGGATCTGAAAGCCGAATCCGACTGGATCCACGCTCGTATGCCAGACGCCAAGACCTTCATCACCGCGATGGACATGGGGTCTGCCGCAGACCCGGACTTTTCCAACACCTACAACTATGACAACACGCATATCGATCTGTTTGGAATAAGCGCCTATCCGGTGCGCACGGGAACAGACACGGTCGACTACGACATGATCGACAGAACCGTGGCTGCGGCGGTGGAGTCGGGCATCCCGGTCAGCCAGATCGTTCCGGTCCATCAGACCTTTGGCGGCGGCAATTGGACGACCAACACGGGCGGCAAATATGTCATGCCGACGGCGGAGCAGCTGCAGACGATGATGGACCACTGGGACGAGCTGGTTCCGTCGCCCGCCTTCGACTTTGCCTATGCCTGGGGTTCGCAGGAAGGCGACGTCGCACTTGAGAGCTCCCCGGAACTGCAAGCTGTTTTCCGGGAGCACAATCTCAGCACCGCTGGGACCGCCGCTTCCGATGTCACTGATGACAGCTCTATCGCTACTGCCCCTGCCGGCGCCACCATCAGCGACGACAGCTCTGCTGCGGCTGTCCCTTCCGACTCCAGCACGAGTGACGACAGCTCTACCGCGGCCGCCGCTTCCGACACCACCACCAGCGACGACAGCTCTATTGCGGCCGCCGCTTCCGACACCACCACCAGCGACGACAGCTCTATTGCGGCCGCCGCTTCCGACACCACCATCAGCGACGACAGCTCTACTGCGGCCGCCGCTTCCGATACCACCATCGGCGACGACAACTCTACTGTGACCGCCGCTTCCGACACCACCACCAAGAATGGCAGTTCTGCTGGAGCCGCTCCCTCCCACTCCACGACCAGCCATGGCGGTGTTCATGCTGCCCGTGGTGCCGAGGCGATCGATGCAGCCGCCCGCGCCGACCGGGTTGCAGAACATGACGGCAACGACACCTCTCATGTCGACAATGGCGGTAACAAGGTGGGCAGCAGTGTCGACCGGGTGTTGGCTGCCCTTTCTGACGGCGCTGAGTCTCTCGCCGGTCCACACGACAAAACGGCCGGCAACGGGTTCGCCCACAGCGTCCAGGGCAATGAAAATGTCGGCGCCAATGCCAGCAAGGGCGGCGCCGCCGAGATCATGTCCAGCCGCGGAGGCCACGACGCCTTCGACTTCAGCTGGCTCCAGGAAAAGCTCCAGGACAAGCTGCAGGAAAAGCCTCACTTCGACCAAGCCTTCTTTGACGGGCTCAAGTCGGGAGGGCTTTCCAACGCTTCGTCTGCCGGTACGGCTGCGCATGATCGTTCCGACCATGTCAGCTACGACAGTTCAACCGGGTCGCTCTCTTTGGACAGCGACGGGACGGGAGACGCAGGTCAGACGCAGCTCGCCAGCCATTTCCCATGGCAGCATCATTCGCTGTGACCTGAAGGAGCTATGGGCGGGAAATTAGATCAGGCCCGGCCTTTGTTCACCTTGAAGAACACTGGCCGGGCCGCTCCTGCGCGCCAGCCATCGCGGGACGGAATGCCGCCAAGCTTGGTCGCCGGCTAGCGGCCCGGCACTTATCAGGTAGACACGCCGGAGGTTGGTCCGTGACCCTGGCGAGGTCGGCTAGCCGACACCATAGCGCGAGCAATCGCGAGCTTGGCCTCGACCTTGGCGTTCTCCCTTTGCGTCATGTTGTCGGCGGCGACCAGCCGGCGTAGCGAGCGCATGATCTCTCCCCGCGTCCAGCCGGCCTCCAGCATGCAATCGACGATTGCCCGAAAGCCTGCTTCCATCGCCTCCTGACAATCGATCTCGCGATCGGGGTATTCGTCGGGTCGCTTCGGCGGGTTTGTTATCCAGTGCCACTTTGTCCAGCTTGCGATTGTGATCCCGCAGGCCATGCCAACACAGTCGGCAACCCAGTCGAATACATCCGGACCGCGCCCTATCAGTTGCGCGCCCTGAACAACCTCAATCGCCATGCCCAAAAAAGTGAGGAGAACAATCAGCTTCGCCTTGTGTTCCCTCCAGCCGAGAATTGCCGACGCCGCCAAAACGGTAAATGCGACGGAGTGGATGAGCTTGCCATCATGCGTGAAGGTCACTCCCAAATCCTGCAGGAGCCACTCCGGAAGAAGGGCGAGCAGGAGAGCGCCGGCCAACGCAGCAAGGAAAGCAACCCTTGCCAGGATCGGATATGAGCCTGCGCGCAACAATATAGGTCAGCCCTTCATCCAAAGTCTGCAGAGGCGACCGCCAGCACGGAGCTGGTCCAGAGCTATCGCAGATTGTCAATTTCCAGCGGATCGGCGCATCGGCCGAACAGATGAAATGCTCGAATGGCGAGCAGAGCGAATCGATGAGCCAAAGGAAGGAAATTGGCCAAACGTTGGACAGGAAGAGAAGTTTCGGCCAAGTGCTTGATTTTGCTGGTACGCCCAAGGGGAATCGAACCCCTGTTACCGCCGTGAAAGGGCGGTGTCCTGACCGCTAGACGATGGGCGCGCTCAGATGTGAGCGCTTATAGTTGCGTTGCACCAAACCGGCAACCCGTCTGCCGCTACCTGCGACAACTTTTTTCAGCGACCGCAAAAGCCGCACATTTCGGCGATTTAGCCCGGTTCGACGCGTCATCGCATGCCATTGTGAGACGGCACACTGCGGGCGTAGCATACGACAGGAAGAACCAGCCGTCACCGCCGCCGGCGGCAGCGCCAGTTCCAGTCGCGCTCGGGACCGACGTCGATGTGAACGGATTCGGTATGGCAGTAGGTGCCGACGCCGCCGCGCCCGGGCATGCTGCGGATATAGCTTGCCAGTTGCGATTTCGAGACGCCTGGAACCTGGATGTCGGCAGCGGCGCAATACATGTGCAGCGAATTCTTGGCGCCGTTGGCGCGGCGATTGCGGGCCGGATCACGATAGCCGGAGGTGACGATCATCTTCTTGCCGTAGTGGCCTTCGATCGTCTTCAACACGCGGACCAGCGAAGGCTTCAGGCAGGCAACATCGACATTCTCGGTCTGCTTCAAAAGACCGTTGGGCGCCAGCCGGGCAAGCCCGGCAGCGTATGCCACCTGATAGGCGCCGCCTTCATCCTCGTTCAGATCGACGTCGCTGTCGTCGTCGAGGCCGGATTTGCGCTTGATCTCGAAAAGTGCGGTCTTGCGTACGCCAGGCAGCGCGTCATCGGTGAAATGGCTGGTATCGCCGATCGAAGCCAGTTGCACCGGCTTTTCAGCCGATTTGGCCGAGGCCAAGGTGATGGTCGGTTTTGCCGCCGCCTTGGGCTGGGCCGCCGTCGGTTGCTCGCCCGACCTGTTGTTGGCCTGCGGGGCAGGCGCTGCCGAGGCGGGCGTGGCGCTGAACAAAGAGGCGAGGAACCCCTTCTTCTTCGGCGCATAGGCCTGCGGCTGCGGCTCTCCGGCGGTCACATAGACTGGGTTGTTCATCGCCGGCGCGGCGGCCTCGGCCTTGGACTTCGGCGCGGCCGTGCCGGCATCGGCGGTTTCTGTCTTCTGCGTAGCAGCGCCGGCCTGTTCAACCGACTGCGCCGACTGTTCCTGTGGCTGCGGCGTCTGGCCTGCAGTCGCCTCTACGCGCGCAGGAGCCGTGACGGGAAAGCCGGCGTCGGACCTGGCTCCGCCCTGGGTTCCCGGCTTGGCCATTGGCACATAAGCGACCTGCTCGGGAAGGCTTGCGTCGCCCTTGGCGGTCATCGTCATTTGTGAAGTCGTCATCTGCGACGACGAATTAGTAGTGACCTGTTGGGTGCCAGAGGTCGTGCTGATATCTGCAGCCGAGGCGTTGTAGCCAGGCATGCCGACGGACAGGGACGGGTCGCCGGCCGAGGTGCAGGACGCCAGGAGCACGGAGAAAAGCGCGGCCGCAATGGCGCGGCTTTCTCCCTTCGCGAGGCGCGATCCTGCTGATTTCAAAACCAAATTCCCCCTCGATGTCCGGCCGGTACGTCATTGGCGGCGTCGAAACGTCTCGCCGCAATAAATCCTTGTCCCCGAACGGAAACGAGACCTGTGTCAAATCCGCAAGCCCCAAAGTAATTCGACGGCTAGAAAGGAATCGCGAGTGCTTAAGGCTTGACGACACCATTTCGCCCTCTTTTACCGGCGCGTCAACTCACCACACATTACAGAAGGTTACACGCGCACCTTGACATAGGTGCCTGGCGCATCGCCCAGGGTTTTCATGTGCTTGCCAGGTTTGCGGGCCGGCACGCGGGTGTTGTCCTTGGCTTCGATCCAGCGTTGCCAGTGTGGCCACCAGGAACCGGGATGGTTCGTGGCCTTGGCGAGCCACTCTTCGAAGTCACCCGTTGGCTTGCCGTCGGTCCAGTAGTGATACTTCTGCGCCGCCGGCGGATTGACGACACCGGCGATGTGGCCGGAGCCGGCCAGGACGTAGTCGACCTCGCCGCCGAAATACTTCGAACCGAGGAACACCGAAAGCGCCGGCGCGATATGGTCTTCCTTCGAGGCGAGGTTGTAGACCGGGATGGTGACGTCCTTCAGCGACACCACGCGGCCCGCCAGTTCCATCTTGCCTTGCGAAAGTCTGTTCTCGAGATAGCAATTGCGCAGGTAAAAGGAATGATTGGCTGCAGCCATGCGGGTCGAATCGGCATTCCAGTAGAGCAGGTCGAAGGGCAGGGGATCCTTGCCGCGCATATAGTTGTTGACGACATAGGGCCAGATCAAGTCGCCCGAGCGCAGCATGTTGAAGGCGGTCGCCATCTTGGTACCGTCGAGATAGCCTTTCTCGTTCATCGACTTTTCGACGGCCGCGACCTGTTCCTCGTCGACGAACACTTTCAGGTCGCCGGCATAGGTGAAATCGACCTGCGTGGTGAAGAAGGTGGCCGATTTGATGCGGTGGTCGCCTTCCTGCGCCATCAGCGCCAGGGCAGCCGCCAAGAGCGTGCCGCCGACGCAATAGCCGACGGCGTTGACGTCAGTTTCCCCAGTGGCCTTTTCGATCGTGTCCAGGCCGTATTGCAGCCCCTCTCTGATATAGGCCTCCCAGCTCTTAGTGCCGTGCCGCTCGTCCGGGTTGATCCAGGAGATGACGAAGACGGTGTGGCCCTGCTCGACGGCCCAGCGGATGAAGGACTTTTGCGGGTTGAGATCGAGAATGTAGAATTTGTTGATCCATGGCGGGCAGATCAGCAGCGGCCGCTTGAGCACGGTCTCGGTCGCCGGATCGTATTGCAGGATCTCGGCGACATCGCTGCGGCCAACCACCTTGCCGGGCGTCGTGGCCAGGTTCTTGCCGATCTCGAACGACGAATAATCGGCCTGCCGGAGTTTCAGCTCACCCTTGCCGGCGGCGATGTCCTCGGCCAGCATCTTCATGCCGCGCACCAGGTTTTCGCCATTCGAGGCGATGGTCTCGCGAAACAGTTCCGGGTTGGTCAGGATGAAATTCGACGGCGAGATGGCGTTGGACACCTGCTTGACATAGAAACTGGCCTTGTGACGGGTGTGCTCGTCCAGGCCATCGGCGTGCTCGACCAGCTCGGCCGCCCAGCGCGAGGTAACGAGATAGGCCTGCTTGAGGAAATCGAAGAAAGCGTTGCGGCCCCATTCCGGGTCCTGGAAACGCTTGTCGCCGGGCTCGGGCTTGACCGCGTCTTCAGCATCTTCGCCGCCGGCGCTGAGGCGCTGGATGGAGTTGGCCCAGACGGTCATGTAGCCGGAGAACAGCCGCGTCTGCGCCTCCAGCGCGCGTTGCGGGTCGGAAAGCCAGTATTCGCTGAGCTTGGAGAAGGTTTTCACCATGTCGACGACCGGCTCGGCGACATGATCGCGCACGTCGCCTTTTTCCCGCGGCTCGGCCCATGCAGAAGCCGCCTTGCCGGCCTGCTCGATCATGCGTGCCATGTTCAAGGCGAAGCGCTCCGGGTCCTTCACCAGATATTGCTCGACGGTCGAAGGCTGGTCATCTTCCGCTTTGCCCGAATCGGGTGTTTTGGACATGGTTCGCGGGGTTCCTCCCGAAGCGTTTTCTTGACATATTATCATGGGACATTCGATAGGGTCCAACGCGCTCTACCTCGGCTGCCAGGGAAACAATATGACGATTAACGTTGGCGAAACTGTTTTTTCTGGCATTGGTCGTTTTTGCCGCATGGGCGCGGCGGTCGTCTTGCTGGCGATCGCCGGCTGTTCGAGCACCAACATCGAGGGCGCCACGCCTGTCGCGTCTACCCTAGGGCCGAAGAACACCGGCACCTATCCGAACCTGAATATCCCGCCTCAGGCGGCGGCGGAGCAATTCACCGAGGCGGAAAAGAACGCCAAGCTCGCCCAGTTGAAGGCGGACGCGCAGGCGCAGGGCTCAAAAGGCGGCGCGGTCAAGGTCGCGAACCCGGCGGCGCTGAACACATTGGCAAAGAAGCACGGCACCGATGCGCTGAAGCAGATCGAAGCCAAATGCGATCCCGCCCTCGACCCTACCTGCAAATAGGGTTATATCGCGCCGAAAACCACCTCTGGAATTGACCCACCTCTGGAATTGATATGGAAGAATTTCACAAGGTCCGCCGGCTTCCGCCCTACGTCTTCGAGCAGGTCAACCGGCTGAAGGCCAGTGCCCGTTCGCGCGGCGCCGACATCATCGACCTTGGCATGGGCAATCCGGACCTGCCGACGCCCAAGGCCATCGTCGACAAATTGTGCGAGGTCGTGCGCGATCCGCGTACGCATCGCTACTCATCTTCGCGCGGCATTCCGGGCCTGCGCCGCGCCCAGGCCAATTACTATGCCCGCCGTTTCGGCGTGAAACTCGACCCGGACACGCAAGTGGTGGCAACGTTGGGCTCGAAGGAAGGTTTTGCCAATATGGCGCAGGCGATCACCGCCCCCGGCGACGTGATCCTGTGCCCCAACCCGACCTATCCGATCCACGCTTTCGGTTTTATCATGTCGGGCGGCGTCATCCGCTCGTTGCAGGTGGAGCCGGACGACGGCTTTATTCCGGCGCTGGAGCGCGGCATCCGCCATTCGATCCCGAAGCCGCTGGCGCTGATCCTCAATTACCCGTCGAATCCGACAGCGCAGGTCGCCTCGCTCGATTTCTACAAAGAGGTTGTGGCCTTCGCCAGGAAGAACGACATCATCATCCTGTCGGACCTTGCCTATTCGGAAATCTATTTCGACGGCAATCCGCCGCCTTCGGTGCTGCAGGTGCCGGGCGCGATCGACGTGGCGGTCGAGTTCACCTCGATGTCGAAGACCTTTTCCATGCCCGGCTGGCGCATGGGTTTTGCCGTCGGCAACGAGCGGCTGATCTCGGCGCTGACCAGGGTCAAGTCCTATCTCGACTATGGTGCCTTCACGCCGATCCAGGTGGCGGCCGCGCACGCGCTCAACGGCGACGGCGCCGACATCGCCGAGGTGCGCGACATCTACCACAAGCGGCGCGACGTCATGGTCGACGCTTTCAGCCGCGCGGGCTGGGTCGTCCCGGCGCCGGCGGCGTCGATGTTTGCCTGGGCGCCGATCCCGGAGCCGTTCAAACATCTCGGTTCGCTCGAATTCTCCAAGCTTCTGATCGAGCACGCCGACGTGGCGGTGGCGCCGGGCGTCGGCTTCGGTGAGCATGGCGACGATCATGTGCGCATCGCGCTGGTCGAGAACGAGCACCGGATCCGGCAGGCGGCGCGCAACATCAAGCGCTTCCTGGCGTCCAGCGCCAAACAGCCCAACAATGTGGTGCCGCTCGCCGCGCATCGTTGAGTTGCCTGATACCACATCGACCAAATTCTTGAGGGGCGTCGCCGGACATGGCTGAAGCGTTGCGTGTTGGAATCGCCGGTCTCGGCACGGTCGGCGCGTCGGTGGCGCGCGTGCTGCGCGACAAAGCGGCGGAACTGACGCGGCAATGCGGCCGCGAGGTCGTGGTGTCAGCCGTGTCAGCCCGTGATCGCAAACGCGACCGCGGCGTCGATCTCGGCGCAGCCAGCTGGTTCGACGATCCGGTCGCAATGGCGCAGACCGCCGATATCGACGTGTTCGTCGAGCTGATCGGCGGCGACGAAGGGCCATCGCGATCATCCGTGAAAGCAGCGCTCGAAGCCGGCCGCCACGTCGTCACCGCCAACAAGGCGCTGCTCGCCAAGCATGGCGTGGCGCTGGCCGAGATCGCCGAGAAGAAGGGCGTGCTGCTTAATTACGAGGCGGCGGTGGCGGGCGGCATTCCGGTCATCAAGACGATGCGCGAGGCGATGGCCGGCAATTCGGTGACCCGCGTCTTCGGCATCCTCAACGGCACCTGCAACTACATCCTTACCCGCATGGAAGCCGAGGGCCTTTCGTTCGACGCCTGTCTGAAGGATGCGCAGCGGCTGGGCTATGCCGAGGCCGACCCGACTTTCGACATCGAGGGCCACGACACCGCGCACAAGCTGTCGATCCTGACCAGCCTTGCCTTCGGCACGAGGATTGCCGCCAACGACATCTACATGGAAGGCATCTCCAACATCAGCCAGGCCGACATCCGTGCGGCCGGCGATCTCGGCTACCGGATAAAGCTGCTCGGCGTCGCCCAACGCACGGAAAGCGGGATCGAACAGCGTGTGCACCCGACCATGGTGCCGACGGCCTCGGTCATCGCGCAAGTGCACGGCGTCACCAATGCGGTGGCCATCGAGACCGATATCCTTGGCGAGCTTTTGCTCTCCGGCCCCGGTGCCGGCGGCAACGCCACCGCATCGGCAGTGGTCGGCGACATTGCCGACATCGCCAAGAGCCGGCCGGGTTTCCAGCACGGTCCGGTCTTCGGCCTGCCGGCTAAGGAATTGCGACCTTACAAGAAGGCGCAGATGCGCAGCCATGCCGGCGGCTATTTCATCCGGCTGACCGTGCATGACCGCATCGGCGTCTTTGCCGCCATCGCCAAGCGCATGGCCGACAACGACATTTCGCTGGAATCGATCGTGCAGCACGCCGCCGGGCCGGATACCGCCTTGCAGAAAACGGTGATCCTCGTCACCCACGAGACGACAGAAGCGGCGGTCCGAAAGGCCGTCGACGGCATCACCAAGGACGACCATCTGACCGACAAGCCGCAGGTCATCCGCATCGAGCGGGCGGAATAGGGATTTATCTTTCTCCTTCAATCGATTGATATCGTTGTGCTTTCAAAAAAGACCCACTGAGGTCTTGCTGTTGTCATGGAGCTTTGACACAACCGGCGCGCCTCTGGCGGGAGGCAATGTGCCAACGAGGATTGTCCACCGATGAACGTTGCCCAGAACATCGTCGCCGGCCTTGACCGGATACTCACCATGGAACTGGTGCGTGTCACCGAACGCGCCGCGGTTGCAGCGGCCAGATTGCGTGGACGCGGCGACGAAAAGGCCGCCGACCAGGTCGCGGTCGACGCGATGCGCGAGGAGCTCAATCGCCTCGCCATCAACGGCACGGTGGTAATCGGCGAGGGCGAGCGCGACGAGGCGCCGATGCTCTATATCGGCGAACAGGTCGGTTCCGGCAAAGGCCCGGCGGTCGATATCGCGCTCGATCCGCTCGAAGGCACGACGATCTGCGCCAAGAACCTGCCCAATGCGCTGGCCGTCATCGCCATTGCCGAAAAGGGCAGCCTCCTGTTCGCGCCCGACGTCTATATGGACAAGATCGCCATCGGTCCGGGCTACGCGGACGGCGTCATCGACATCGATGCCTCGCCGGCCGAAAACATCGCCAGCCTGGCCAAGGCCAAGGGCGTACCGGTGTCGGAGATCACCGCCTGCATCCTCGACCGGCCGCGCCATGGCGCGCTGATCGAGGCCGTGCGTGCTACGGGCGCTGCGATCCGGCTGATCGGCGATGGTGACGTCGCCGGCGTCATCCACACCACCGATCCGGACGAAACCGGCATCGACATCTATCTCGGCACCGGCGGCGCGCCGGAGGGGGTGCTGGCGGCAGCAGCATTACGCTGCACCGGCGGCCAGATGCAGGGAAGGCTGATCCTCGACACGCCGCAAAAGGTGGCGCGCGCGGCGAAGATGGGGATCTTGGATCCGAAGCGGGTCTACCGCGCGCAAGACATGGCGCGCGGCGACGTGCTGTTCGCGGCAACCGGCGTGACCGACGGCAACATGCTGGCCGGCGTCAAGTTTGGCCGCAATTCCATCACCACGCATACGATCGTGCTGCGCTCGTCGTCGCGCACCGTGCGCGAGATCAAGGCCAAGCATCAGGACCTGGAAAAGTTTTGATTCCCGACTCGGCTAGCCGTCGCATATTGTGAGAAATGACAATTCGCAGACGGCGCGTCGCATGACGGGCGAAAACCGTATCTTCCTCAACGTCAGGCAGTCGGCATCAGGTGTTTCCTGGGAACACCGGCTGACCGAGCGGCAGGACATGACCGCGCTTGCCATAGCGCAAGGCTATGGCGTGCCGGACATTGTCGCGCGTGTCCTTGCCGGGCGCGGCGTGACCGCCGAGCAGACCGAGCGGTTTCTTGATCCGACCATTCGCGACCTGCTGCCAGACCCGGCGTCGCTGACCGACATGGACAAGGCCGCCGCCCGCATCGCCGAAGCGATCGTGACGGGGGAAAGAGTGGCGGTCTTCGGCGACTACGACGTCGACGGCGCGGCCTCATCGGCGCTGCTCAAGCGGTTTCTCGCGCATTTCTCCGTGCCAGCGGAAATCTATATACCGGATCGTATCTTCGAGGGGTACGGCCCCAATCCGGAAGCGATGCGCGAACTCGTCTCGCGTGGCGCGACGCTGATCGTTACCGTCGATTGCGGGACCAACAGCGCCGCCTCCATCCACGCGGCGAAGGCTGCCGGCGCCGATGTCGTGGTGCTCGATCATCACCAGCTAGGCGGTCCGTTGCCGGCGGCGGCAGCGGTCGTCAATCCCAACCGCGAGGACGACCTCTCGGGGCAGGGCCATCTTTGTGCCGCCGGCGTCGTCTTCCTGGCTCTGGTGCAGACGGCGAAGATCCTGCGCGGCCGGTTACCGGATGCCGCACCGCCGGACCTGCTCGGCTTGCTCGACCTCGTGGCGCTGGCGACCGTTTGCGACGTGGTGCCGCTGACCGGCGTCAACCGCGCCTTCGTGGTCAAGGGGCTGCAGATGGCGCGCCAGCAGAGGAACGAAGGATTGGCGGCATTGGCGCGGGTCTCGCGCATCGGCGAGCCGGTCAGCACCTTCCATCTGGCCTATCTGATCGGCCCGCGCATCAATGCCGGCGGGCGCATCGGCGACGCAGCACTCGGCAGCCGCCTGCTCGCCACCGACGATCCGGTCGAGGCCCGCACCATCGCCGAGACGCTGGACCGGCTCAATCAGGAGCGGCAGCAGATGGAACTGGAAATGCTGGCCGCGGCACGCGTCGAAGCCGATGCCGAGCTTGCCGGCGGCAATGGGCCGGCCATCGTCGTCACCGCCAGCTCCAATTGGCACCCCGGTATCGTCGGCCTGCTGGCCTCGCGGCTCAAGGACCATGCGCGCCGGCCCGCCTTCGCCATCGCCTTCAACGCCAATGGCGTCGGCACGGGTTCAGGCCGTTCGGTGTCGGGCTTCGATCTCGGCCGTCTGGTGCGCGAGGCCGCCACCGCCGGGCTGATCGTCAAAGGCGGCGGCCATGGCATGGCGGCCGGCATCACGGTGGAACGGGCGAACCTTGGCGCGCTCAGGGCCTTCTTCGAGGAACGGGCGGCGGCCGACGTGTTTCGGCTGCAAGGCGCGGAAAGCCTGGCGATCGACGGTGCGCTGGCCGCCGAGGGCGCAACCCTCGGTCTGCTCGATGCACTGGAGAAAGCCGGCCCGTTCGGCGCCGGCCATGTCGCGCCGGTCTTCGCGCTGCCGCGCCATCGCCTTGCCGATGCGAGGCCGGTCGGCACCAATCACATCCGCGCCGAGTTGCAGTCGGAAAGCGGCGGCCGCATCCAGGCGATCGCCTTTCGCGCCGTCGATACGACGCTCGGCGAATTCCTGTTCAAGAACAGGGGCAAGCCGGTGCATGTCGCCGGTTCGCTTTCGGGCAATCACTGGAACGGCAACCGCACGGTGCAGTTCCGCATCGTCGATGCCGCAAGCGCCTGAGAATCGCTTCCCGATTCTGCTGTGCGCGGATCGCGGTTTAAGCCAGAACCGTCTGCAGCCGGGTTAGTTCGCCGATCTGGGCCATCGTCGCCTGATAGCCGAGGCGGATCGCTTCGTCGGCGCGGTGGAATTCGGTCAGACCGATATGGCTGAGCTTCGGCTGCAGCGACATATCAGGCGGATCGCCAGCAAGCCTGGCGCGCGAAATGCGGTCCTGGATGATGTTGAAGGCTTCGACCATAACGCCTGTGATGCCGAGCCGTGTCTCGCGGGACTGGTGGCCGGTGTCTGCTTGACCGGGCCTGGGCGCATCCTTTTCCACGACCAGTTCGCCGGCGCTGTGCTTGATGACGGCGGCGCGGCCGAACAGATCGTAGTGAAGGTTCACCGCGACCACCAGCGGCTGCTCGTAGGCACGGCAGACCGAGACCGGCACCGGATTGACCAGCGCGCCGTCGACCAGTACGCGTCCATTGCAACTGACCGGTTCGAACACGCCGGGCAGCGCATAAGAGGCGCGCATGGCGGTGGTCAGCGAGCCGCTCGACAGCCAGATTTCATGGCCAGTGCGGATTTCCGCAGCAACGCAAACGAACGGTTTCGAGAGATCTTCGAAGCGAATGCCGGCCATGTGCTCGCGCAGCCGCGCGTCGAGCTTCATGCCGCCGAACAGTCCGCTGCCGCGTAGATTGAGATCGAGGAGGCCAAAAATGCGCCGTTTGGTCAGGCTTCTGGCGAATTCTTCCAGCTCGTCCAGCTTACCGGCGAGATAGCAGCCGCCGACCAGCGCACCGATCGAGGTGCCGGCGATCATCGACACTTCGATGCCTGCCTCGTCGAGTGCGCGCAGCACGCCGATATGGCCCCAGCCGCGTGCGCAGCCGCCGCCCAACGCCAGTGAAATGGCTGTCTTTTTTGGAGCTTTTACGACTGCGGATGAAGAGAGGCCGTTGGCCTCCCGAACGTCAGGTCTGTTGTGCAATGACGCCCACTCGAGCATCACAATCTCCTTGTCCCGCGGCTAATGTATAGGCAGGCCGTATCGAAATCATGAATATACGTGGTTGCAGCTCGGCGAATGGTTCAAATGGATGGTTCATGGGGCTTTCGATACGTTTCTTCCGCATCGAACAGCGGCTTGCTGCCGTCGCCGGCAAGCGTCCCCTTGCCGTCGATCAGCCCCACCGTCCGATAAAAGCAGGAACGCCGGCCGGTGTGGCAGGTTGCGTCGTGGCCCATCACTTTGACGCGCAACCATATGGCATCCTGGTCACAATCCGTGAGCATCTCGACGATTTTCTGGACATTTCCGGACGTTTCGCCCTTCTTCCACAGAGCGCTGCGCGAGCGCGACCAGTAGTGGGCGATGCCGGTTTCCAGCGTCAGTGCCAGCGCTTCGGCGTTCATATGCGCGACCATTAGCAGCATGCCGTCTTCGGCATCGGTGACGACGACGGTGACGAGGCCGCTGGCATCGAAGCGCGGCGAAAAGACCGTGCTTTCTTCCAGTGCTTTCTTGTCTGATGGAGCGTTCGGGAATTTCAGTGCCGACATCGCCGGTCCTTGTTCAGAGCCTCGCCCATTCCGATAAGATCGGAATGGGCGAGGTTCCGTCTTGTTGTTTGGCCATGATCTTATCCGAGAGCCGGTTCCCACTTCTCGGGATCATGGCTGGCGCCGGCGGGGCCATTCAGCCCCTGCCGCCGCGCACCATGGTGACGACACGGACCTGTTCCTCGGGCGTGTCCTTGAAGACGCCGGTGAAGGTCGAGGTCAGCGTAGTGGATCCTTCCTTGCGGATGCCGCGCATGGCCATGCACATATGCTCGGCTTCGAGCATGACGGCGACGCCGCGCGGATTGAGCACATCCTGGATGACGCCGGCGATCTGCGCGGTCATGGCTTCCTGGGTCTGCAGGCGCTGGGCGAAGATATCGACGACGCGCGCGATCTTGGACAGGCCGACAACCTTGCCGTCCGGCAGATAGCCCACATGCGCCTTGCCGATGATCGGCACCATGTGGTGCTCGCAGTGCGAATGGAACGTTATATCCTTGACGAGGACGAGGTCGTCATAGCCGGCGACTTCCTCGAAGGTGCGGCCGAGTTCCTCGGCCGGGCACTTGTCGTAGCCGCCGAACATTTCGCGATAGGCCTTCACCACACGCTTCGGCGTATCGACCAGGCCCTCCCGGTCCGGATTGTCGCCCGCCCAGCGCAACAGCGTGCGAACCGCGGCCTCGGCTTCGGCTTCGCTCGGCCGATCGGTGATCGGCTTTTCCAGATAGGCGGAGGGGGGCATGAATTTCTTGATGACGGCATCCATAAAGGCGTCTCCCGTAGTTCCTCTCTCAGGAGGAACGAGTTGAACGGACCACGACCTTTCGGGTGTTAGAAACGTGCCCTGTTTCCAGCCCGTAAGCGGCGTGAACTGATTTGGGCAAAAACGAAGGCCTGGGTTGCCTTGTCGATGCCCGAACACCACCATTATATATGATCGTGTCGAGCGAAAGGAAGACCGCCAGCGGCAATCGCTGTTCGCTCGGCGGCGACGGATTGGAAAAATATGATCGACGATGTCTACAATGCGAAAATTCTGGGGTTTGCCGGAAACATCGCGCGGATCGGCCGGCTCGACCATCCCGACGCAACCGCGCGCGCGCATTCCAAGCTGTGCGGCTCGACCGTGACCGTCGATCTGAAGATGGATGACGGCGTCGTTACCGATTTCGCCCATGACGTTAAAGCCTGCGCACTGGGCCAGGCGTCATCCTCGATCATGGCGCAGCATGTCGTCGGCGCCAGCGCGGCCGAACTGCGTGCGGTGCGCGAGACGATGCTGAAGATGCTGAAGGAAAACGGCGCGCCGCCGCAAGGCCGCTTCGCCGACCTCAGATATCTCGAACCGGTGCGCGACTATAAGGCGCGCCATGCCTCGACCATGCTGACCTTCGATGCGGTGGTCGACGCGATCGGCCAGATCGAGAAGAAGCGCGCCGAACAGGCGGCGTAGCCGTCGGATGGCTACAGATCACACGCACCAGCATCAGAGGCCGCGATACACGCGCAACTGGCCTGGCCCGTGGCGCAAGACCCCCGGCCGCATCCTCGGTACGTCGCTCGTGCGCTTCTACCAGCTGACGCTGTCCGGCTTTGTCGGCAATTCCTGCCGGCATCTGCCGACCTGTTCCGAATACGCGCACGAAGCAATCGCCCGCCACGGGCTGTGGGCCGGCGGCTGGATGGGGTTTTTCCGCGTGCTGCGCTGCGGGCCGGGCGGAACGCATGGCATCGACCGTGTGCCGGAGGTGCTGACTGAGCGCTATGTCTGGTTCACGCCATGGCGATACTGGCGGATCGGAAAAAAGCGCAGCGACCCGCAAAGTTGATGCCGGTAGAGATTGCTCGGCAATCGGGCAGATCTTTACGATTTGCTAGGGTTAACCGCATCTTGCGTATTTAAGACAAAATCGAGACAAGACGCCTCGCTAAGCCGCTCCTGACAGCCATCAGGAGAGATTTGTCAGTGCGCCAGCTAGACCGCCGTCCATTCGTTTTCGCATTGGTTATCTACCTTCTGGCCTGGTTTTTGGGTTTTCCAATCCGCGCTCAGTCGGCCCCGCTGAAGGACGTCGAATGCACGCTGGTCCTGGATGCTGCAAGCGGTGAAACGCTGTACCGGGACGGGGTCTGCGACCAGCGCTTCAGTCCCGCCTCGACGTTCAAGGTCCCATTGGCCCTGATCGGCTATGACGCGGGAATCCTGAGCGACGAGCACACGCCGAGCTGGGACTACAAGCCCGAGTTCAAGGCGGTACAGCGGGACCAGAAAACCGTCGACCCGACGGTCTGGGAAAGGGACTCGGTGCTGTGGTTTTCGCAGGAAATCACCCGCCGGCTAGGCAACGAGCGGTTCGCCGGCTACGTCTCGAAGCTCGATTACGGCAACACGGATGTTTCCGGCAACGCCGGCAAGAATGATGGCCTCACCCGGTCCTGGCTGAATTCTTCTCTCGAGATATCGCCGGTCGAACAGGTCGATTTCCTGCGCCGGCTGCTTGCCCGCAAACTGCCGGTTTCGGACAAGGCCCACGCGATGACTGAGGCGATCCTGCCGACTTTCCAGGCAGGTGGTGGTTGGACCGTGCAGGGCAAGACCGGGACCACCAGGCTGCGCAACGACGCCGACAAGGCCAACCGCTCGCTTGGCTGGTTTGTCGGCTGGGCGCAGAAGGATGCTCGCCAGATCGTCTTTGCCCGCCTCGTGATCGACACGAAACGATCGGACACGCCCAAAGGTCCTCAGACGCGGACGATGTTCCTGAAAGACCTGCCGAATCTCATCAAACAAGACTAAGTGATCGGCCATCCGCCTTTACGGCACGGAAATCTGCCCCTAAAAGGCTGCCGCCGCCGGACGCATCCGGCACACCACCCGCGCTCGTTTGCGGGACTGGATAGGAGAACTCTATGCCGAATTCCGTTTCCCTGACATTTCCCGATGGCTCCGTCCGCGACTATGAGGCGGCGATGACCGGCGCCGGCCTGGCGGAATCGATCTCGAAGTCGCTGGCCAAGAAGGCCGTTGCCTACAGCATCGATGGCGTGGTTCGCGATCTTTCCGACCCGCTCGGCAAGTCCGGCAACGTCGAGATCATCACCCGCGAAGACCCGCGCGCGCTGGAGCTCATCCGCCATGACGCAGCACACGTGCTGGCCGAAGCCGTGCAGGAATTGTGGCCGGGTACGCAGGTGACCATTGGCCCGGTGATCGAGAACGGGTTCTACTATGATTTTGCCCGCAACGAGCCGTTCACGCCCGACGATTTCCCGGTGATCGAGAAGAAGATGCGCGAGATCATCGCGCGCAACAAGCCGTTCACCAAAGAGGTCTGGTCGCGCGAAAAGGCGAAAAAGATCTTTGCCGACAAGGGCGAGCGCTACAAGCTCGAGCTGATCGACGCCATTCCCGAGGGGCAGGATCTCAAGATCTATGCGCAGGGTGATTGGTTCGACCTCTGTCGCGGCCCGCACATGGTCTCGACCGGCCAGATCGGCAACGCCTTCAAGTTGATGAAGGTGGCCGGCGCTTATTGGCGCGGCGACAGCAACAATCCGATGCTGACGCGCATCTACGGCACGGCCTGGGCCGATCAGGCGCAGCTCGATGCTTACCAGACCATGTTGGAGGAAGCCGAAAAGCGCGACCACAGAAAGCTCGGCCGCGAGATGGACCTGTTCCATTTCCAGGAAGAGGGGCCGGGCGTCGTCTTTTGGCATGCCAAGGGCTGGAGAATGTTCCAGAATCTGGTCAACTACATGCGCCGCCGCCTCGACGAGCAGGGTTATCAGGAAGTCAACGCGCCGCAAGTGCTCGACAAGAGCCTGTGGGAGACTTCAGGCCACTGGGGCTGGTACCGGGACAATATGTTCAAGGTGACGGTTGCTGGCGACGACACCGACGACGACCGGGTGTTTGCGCTGAAGCCGATGAACTGCCCCGGCCATGTCCAAATCTTCAAGCACGGGCTGAAGTCCTACCGCGATCTGCCGGTAAAACTTGCGGAATTCGGCAATGTGCATCGCTATGAGCCGTCCGGCGCGCTGCACGGGCTGATGCGCGTGCGCGGCTTTACCCAGGACGATGCCCACATCTTCTGCACCGAGGAACAGCTCGCCGACGAGTGCATCAAAATCAACGACCTGATCCTGTCGACCTATGCCGATTTCGGCTTCGACGAAATCACGGTCAAGCTGGCGACCCGCCCCGAAAAACGGGTCGGCACCGACGCGATGTGGGATCATGCCGAGGGCGTGCTGCAGGACGTGCTCGACAAGATCGCGACGCGGTCGGGCAACCGGATCAAGACGGGCGTCAATCCGGGCGAGGGCACGTTCTACGGGCCGAAGTTCGAATATGTGCTGAAGGACGCCATCGGCCGCGACTGGCAGTGCGGGACCACGCAGGTTGATTTCAACCTGCCGGAACGGTTCGGCGCCTTCTACATCGGCTCGGATTCGGAAAAAAAGCAGCCGGTTATGGTGCATCGCGCCATCTGCGGTTCGATGGAGCGCTTCCTCGGCATTCTGATCGAGAACTATTCCGGCCATTTCCCGCTGTGGTTCGCACCGCTGCAGGTGGTGGTGGCAACGATCACCTCCGATGCCGACGATTACGCGCAAAAGGTCGTCGCGCAGCTGAAGGCGGCCGGGCTGTTGGCGGAAGCCGATCTTCGCAACGAGAAGATCAACTACAAGGTCCGCGAGCACTCCCTGGCCAAGGTTCCGGTCATTCTCGTCTGCGGCAAACGAGAGGCGGAGGAGGAGACAGTCAACATCCGCCGGCTCGGCTCGCGAGACCAGGAGTCGCTTGGCCTTGGCCAGGCGGTGGCAATGCTTGCCGAAGAGGCGGTGACGCCCGACCGCAAGCGCAAACACGCGGCCTAGTTCAGGCAAATCCCTCGACGAAATGGCGGTGGAGAGATCCACCGCCATTTTTACGTGCCCGCGATTCATACGCTTGTCACGTCAGCCTTGTAACGAGCCCTAATGCTCAAGCTGAAGATGCGCGAAAGACCGTTTCCCGAGCTTTCCTATGCCAGCCCACATCAGCCGGCTTTGACCCGCTGGTTCATCCACTCCATCGAAGGCCTGTCCGGCCGCGATCGCTTCGCGGCGCTCTATGACTTTTGGCGCCGCCATGTGGTGCCGAGCGGCGAGCGTGTGTTCAGCCGCATGCTGGAGCTGATCGATGTCAGGGTGCGGACCACCGGCCAATGGCCGCCGCCAAGATTGCCCGACACCCCGCTGGTGATCGTCGCCAACCATCCGTTCGGCATCGGCGACGGCATTGCGGTGCTCTCGCTGGCCGAGCAGCTTGAGCGCCCGTTTCGCGTCATGATCCACAGGGACTTGCTCAAGATCCGCGAGATGGAGCCCTATTCGCTGCCGATCGACTTTTCCGAGACCAAGGACGCGCTGAAGAACAACATGGCGGTGCGCCATGAGGCGGTGCGGCTGCTGAAAGAGGGCGTCATCATCGTCGTTTTCCCCGCGGGCGGCGTCGCCACCGCGCCGAAAGGTTTTGGTCGGGCGCGCGATCTGCCGTGGAAGATGTTTCCGGCCCGTCTCGTCCAGGATGCCAAGGCATCAGTTGTCCCAATGCACTTTTCCGGCCAGAACGGGCGGCTCTTCCACCTGGTCAGCGGGCCAATGAACCTGGCCGAGCGTGACGGGCGCGTGGCGAAGTTCGTCGGCAGGGCTTCGCTGACGCTGCGCATTTCCCTGCTCATCCACGAATTCGCGCGGCTGTCCGGCAAATCGATCGACGTGCGCGTCGGTGACGTGCTGGGATGGGACGAGCTAGAGCCGCTGCGCGACCGCAAGACTTTGCTCGACCGCCTCCACCGTGGCGTTTTCGATCTGGCGCCCGACGAACCGCGCGGCCGCGGCCAGTTTCTGCCGCGACGCATGCGCAACGCGGCCTGATCGGCAAATCACACGCTGCTGGATCGGAATCAGGTATGGCAGTGTCCGGACGTCTAGTCCGCGCCTTCCTGAGGATCGATCGCCGAGGCCTCCGTGGCCAAGACCTCGATTTCCTTGTTCTGCCCGGCCACGACTGTAAAATCTTTTTGGTAAATGCGGTCGCGGTTCTTGGCGATGATGGTGTAGTCGCCTTCGGCAAGCACCATCGAAGCAAAGGCGCCGACGGTTTCCTGGATGGGATCGCCGGATTCGTTGAGTAACGACCAGGAGGTGTCGGCGATCGCCTCTCCGCCCGGCTCGCGGACCAGCTTCATGGTCATCTCCGCCGCACGATGCTCGACGGCCGCTTCGGTCAGCTTGCCGGCCTCGACGCGGATGTCGGAGCGGATGACCGCATTCACCGAGCCATAGGTCGAGACGACGTGGTAGACGCCCGCGTTCAGCCGCACGACGCTGTTCGGCTCGACGTCTGGTATGATCAGGGCGCGATCGTGATTGGCTTCGGCTTGGCCTTCATAGATCGAAAAGCGCAGTTTCTTCGGCGGTATGCGCACCCCGCCCGACAGCACGGCATCGAGCTTCAGTCCGCCGGCATCGAGCACGAGGCTTTCGCGCTTGGCTTCCTTGCCGACGGTGATGCGCTTGGTGGCACCGGCCCGGCCGTAAGAGGCATGGACCAGATAGCTGCCTGGCTCGAGCTGGAACACCGCGCTGCCGCCATGGGCGGAAGCGACCATCGGCAGCTTGCCGTCGCCGGTGGGTTCGGGCTTGAAGACGCGCCAGACGATGCCGCGCGTGATGTCGGCGCCCTTGTCGGTCAATTGCGCCGACAGTGTGATCGCCCCGCTGCTGCCCGATGCCAGCGGTGTGTCGCTTTTCGGAGGCGCATAGCTCGAAATTCCGGGAAGCTTCAGATCACCGAGGCCGTCCGCATCCTGCGCGACGGCAAGCGAAACCGGCACCATCAACAGTGCGGCAGCGAGCCAGATCGGGAAAAGACGCAATGTCCCCTCAAACATGCCTTGCGTTGAAGCCCAAGGCGGTGGCAATTTCAAGGCTTAAGAGTCCGATCAGCTTCTGCTAGAGGGCTCTTGATCGGCGCGCCGCGCCAATGCCCGAGCCGCCCGATACCCCGATGGTGCGCTTCAGCTCAAATTTCAGGGAGACTTGCGCCGATGGCGTCGCCGATCATCGACTTCCTGCTGACCCGAAACTCCGCGCCCATCCCGGAGTTGAAGGAACCGGCGCCCAGCGACGCTGACATCGCGACGATGGTTGCCGCCGCCTCGCGGGTGCCGGACCACGGCCGGCTCGAGCCCTGGCGCTTCATCCTCTACCGGGGCGAGGCACGCGTCGAGATCGGAAAGAAGCTGGCGGCACTTGCCGCGCAACGCGAAGGGCCGCTGCCGGAAGGCCGCCATAACCAGGAACTGGCGCGCTTTTCACGCGCGCCCCTGGTGATCGGCGTGGTTTCGAGCCCGAAGGAAAATCCAAAGATCCCGCAATGGGAAATGTTCCTGTCGGGCGGCATGGCGGCGATGAATCTCATATTATCAGCCAATGCGCTGGGTTATGGCACCAATATGATCAGCAACTGGTATTCCGACGTGCCGGAGGGCAGGGCGATCCTGGGGCTGGCGCCGCATGAGCGGGTCGTCGGCTTCGTCCATATCGGCACCTATCAAGGGCCGGCGCCAGAGCGGCCGCGGCCTGATCCGGCAAAACTCTATGCCGATTATGCAGGGCCATGGGTGGGCTGAATGTTCTATGAGCCGGCAAAGGGGCATGGCCTGCCGCATGACCCGTCCAAGGCTATCGTCGCGCCACGGCCGATCGGCTGGATCTCGACGGTGAACAAGGCTGGCGAGGTCAACCTCGCCCCCTATTCCTTCTTCAATGCTTTTTCGACGCGACCCTTCCTCGTCTGGTTTTCGTCCGAAGGCGAGAAGGACAGCGCCGCCTTCGCCGAAGAAACAGGCGAATTCGTCGCCAATCTCGTCAGCCGCGATCTTGCTGAAAAAATGGTCCGCACGGCGGTTGATGCGCCGCGCGGCGTCACCGAGTTCGACTATGCCGATCTCACCATGACGCCGTCGCGTCTTGTTGTGCCGCCCCGCGTTGCGGCGGCGCCCGCAGCGCTTGAATGCCGGGTGACGGAGATCCTGCGGCCAAAGGCGCTGGACGGGACGCCGACCAGCGCCATCGTCGTTGTCGGCGAAGTCGTCGGTGTGCATATCGACGATGCGTTCCTGAAAGACGGCATCTTCGATATTGTCAGGGCAGGCAATGTCGGCCGTCTCGGCTATATGGACTATGCCAGCGTCAGCGAGATCTTTTCGATGCGCCGGCCTCGCTGGGGAAAAGA
Organism: Mesorhizobium sp.; assembly: GCA_004020315.1. Classification (GTDB taxonomy): domain Bacteria; phylum Pseudomonadota; class Alphaproteobacteria; order Rhizobiales; family Rhizobiaceae; genus Mesorhizobium. The sequence goes on along the minus strand of SAQG01000039.1, from coordinate 2,421 downwards.
TTAGAGCCTGAGCCCCATGGAATCGGGTGGAACTCTAACTTCTTGGTTGGTAGGCATGCGTCAACGATTGCTTCTCTCGATCATCGCAACGATCGTCTCGTAAAGTTCGTTCTGCGCCTGTTGAGCGGTGATTTCTCCGGTCGCGGCAGCATTGGACAAGGTATCGGCCGCGCCTAGCATCGCCCAAAAACCGGCCTGCATGATCCCCCTTGGCCCTGTAAACGGGGCCAACGCCTTCCGGCACCTCTCGATGAAATCCAGTTGGTAGTCCCGCTTGACGGTCTCCAGTTCGGGCGAGCCTGCCAGCGCGGCCAGCACGCCGGGGATCTCACGGCCTTGGGCCAGCACGCATTCGACGTAGGACGATGCGATGACAGAAGCTTTCTCCTCCAAACCCGGAGCGGCTCCTTCAAGGGCGGCGTCGATCAGCGCCGTCTGGCGCGCGTCGAAATCCTGATAGAGGGCGGTCAGCAAACCGTTGCGCGTACGGAAGTGGTCATAGACCACCGGCTTGGCGACACCGGCCTGTTCGGCTAGGCGCGGCAGTGTCAACGCGTCGGTGCCTTCATCGCGAACCAGCCGCCTCGCCACCTCAAGGAGTTGGCTTAGCCGCTGCTCGCGACTGAGACGAACGCGTCTCCCCATGGCTTCGCTTTTTTTCGGTGTGCTTGACATGACTATGTACCAAAAGTAACTTACCTGAAGTATATAGAGTTCGCTCTTCGATCGCAACCAACCGCCGGCCTTCCCGAGGCGGCCGAAGCGGCACGCTTTCGCATGCCGTACGCAGAGGATTTGTGTGCCTTATGACCGATACTTCACTTGCACGCTCCACCGACCGCAGGGCATGGTTGGGTCTCATGGCTGTCTTGCCCCTGGTCCTGCTCGTAGCCATGGACGGCTCGATACTCTATCTCGCCATGCCGCGTGTGACCTCGGCCATCACGCCGACCGCTGACCAAGCGCTCTGGATTCTCGACATCTACGGTTTTGTGGTTGGATCGCTGCTGATCACCTTCGGCAATATCGGCGACCGTTACGGGCGACTGAAGCTGATCATGGTCGGCGCGGTGGTCTTCGGTGCTGGATCGCTCGGCGCGGCCTGTTCGCAAACGCCTGAAAGCCTGATCGCCTCGCGCGCCCTTATGGGACTGGGCGGCGCGACACTGTTGCCCTCTGGGCTGGCGATCGTAAGCTCGCTGTTCCCCGATCCGCGAACGCGCGCTCAGGCGATCGGCGTTTTCGCGGCGACTTTTGCGGCTGGCTTCGCCATCGGGCCTGTCATCGGCGGCCTGCTATTGCGGCAATTCGAATGGGGCGCCGTGTTTCTCATCAATGTCCCTGTCGTGATCGGCTTCCTGATCTCTGCACCGGTACTGCTTCAGGAGGTGCGTTCGACTACCTACGGGCGAATCGATCTCGTGAGCCTCATATTGTCCTTCGCAGGGATCCTGTTGTTCACATATTCGCTCAAGAGCGCGGCGGCCCATGGCTTCACGCCGACGCTATTGGCCATCGGGATCGTCGGCATCTTTGCCCTTGGGCTGTTCGTGCGCAGACAGAGCAGGATTGACTACCCGCTGCTTGACCTGGGCCTGTTCCGAGACCCCATTTTCTCCATCGCCATCCTGACCGGCCTTCTTACGCTGGTTGTCTGGTCGGCCACCGGATATCTGTCGGGCATCTATCTGCAATCGGTGTTGGGCTTCGATGTTTTCAACACTTCACTGCTGACGCTGCCGGGCGCGATCGTGCTGACGGCGACTTGCGTGGGCACCGCTCGCATCGTGGAGCGAATCGGCCGCAAAACCGCCCTTGTTGCCACACATCTGCTCATCAGCGTCGGCGTCCTCCTGCTGCTGTTCACGACCACCGAGGTCGGAATCGCGGCCTTCATCGCCTCGACCATGATCGCTGGCGTCGGATATGGGTTGTCCTTCAGCCTCGTCGCCGAAATCGCAGTGTCGGCCGTTCCTGCCGAACGAGCCGGTGCGGCGAGTTCGATCGCCGAGACCAGCAACGAGCTGGGCAACGCGCTGGGAATTTCCCTGCTCGGATCGTTGGCCGCGCTGAGCTTCCGGTTGTTGGGTCCCGGCGTGGCCGGCACGCTCAACGAAACACTCGATCAGTCGGACCCTGAAATTATCGTGCGGGCCAACGAAGCCTTCCTCACCGGTTTACATGTCGCGGTCGGCGCCGGCGGTCTGCTGACGCTTGCAACTGGCATCGTCGCCTGGCTCTGGCTGCCGAGAAAATTACCCGAATGACCTCTGCTGCCAGGGAATTATAAGACACCCCCAAGTTAGGATATCCGGCAGAAAACCCGCTCTAAAGCGTGTCGCAATTAATTGGCCTCATATCCGGCGGCCTTGAAGAAGTTTCTGCATTCATTTGGCTCGAACAGGTGGCAGATATCGCCGA
>SAQG01000038.1 GCA_004020315.1 Mesorhizobium sp. | reverse complement strand
ACATCAACACCCATTCCTAGTCGCCTGGCCACGTCGCCGGGGCATCATCAAGGCGGTGTCGAGCAAATGGTCTGCTACTTCAAACCCGAGGGCATCGAAAAACATCACGCTGGCCGAGAGGACATGCATTGGCAGTTCGCTGAACTGCGGGATCGCTTTCTTGGTCGTAAGTATCAACCGAGCGTGGCCACGAGTTCGAAATCACCGAGAGGGACACGGTCTTCGACGCGACGCTGACTATCCAGGCAGCATTGGCAGCCGCACAGCAGGCTGCGGAGGACGAGGATTTATTAGGCGAAGGCACCGCCGACGTGCCCCCTGTAGAGTCGCCTGACTGGCTTCTAACCAGAGAAGAAGTAGCCATTCTCCAAGAGGCCGGCGTCGAACTGGAAGATGAGTACGCGCGCAACCTCGAGCGCTTAATGGAGGGTCCTGCACAGTCTCCGTTTCGTCTCCCAACGCACCAAAAAGGCAACTGCGCAGAGCAAGCCTTCTATCCATCAATCTCCCTTTTCAAAATCATCATATCTCTGACCAACACTGCGATATTTTTCGCGGCGGAAGGAGCCAGGCACAGTCATTTCATGCGCAACAGCATTTCTAAGTTTCTCAGCTCGCCGGAACACGTCGGCGGCCGATGTCGCGCTCCGGGGGAGCTCTATTCCTTTTCGAACAATATCAGATTTGTCGCAGAACTGAGTGAATAGGATCTCGTCCACAAATCCATCATCACTCTTCGCATCGGCGATCACTTGAGAAATCTTCTTTCTTCTTTCGGCGCTAAGCTTCTCCAGCCAGCGGCCCGGCGTTTCGAAGCGTCTCCCTATCGCATCCGCCATGGACATCTCGAATGCTGTCACGAGAGCAAAGAGCGCTGCTCGCACTGGCAATTTCTGCATGCTGAAATGCTGACGAGACCTTCGATCTGGCGTGAGGAAACAACTAGGGTCAGGACCCATTAAATTGTTGAGTTGAAGGAGCGATGATGATTCAAGGTGGCTGGAGGTGGCCACCATGGGTGATTTGTTACTGCTGTCGCCGACGCAGATGCGGCGGATCGAGCCATTCTTTCCACGCTCGCACGGGGTACCTCGGGTCGATGACCGACGGGTGCTGAGCGGGATTCTGTTCGTGATCCGTAACGGGCTGCGCTGGCGGGATGTGCCGGCCGCCTATGGTCCGCACAAGACGATCTACAACCGGTTCATTCGCTGGAGCCGGCTGGGTGTGTTCAACCGCATTCTGGCCGAACTCTCGGCCCGGGGCGGCGGCACAGACAAGCTGATGATCGATGCCACCCATCTCAAGGCGCATCGCACGGCAGCCAGCCTGCTCAAAAAGGGGCTCTACCCCGATGTATCGGACGGACCAGAGGCGGTCTGACCACCAAGCTGCAGGTGGTTTGCGACGACCAGGGACGTCCGTTGCTGCTGCACCTGAGCGAAGGCCAGGCCAACGATCACAGAACCGCCGCTGCCGTGCTCGACGAACTGCCACCTGCCCGCCATCTGCTGGCCGATCGGGCCTACAGTTCCACTGGCTTCCGCGAGGCGCTCATCGGCAAGGGCATCACACCCTGCATCCCGCCTCATGCCAAGCACCGTGTCCAGCACAGCTATGATCCGCTGCTCTACAGGCAGCGCCACAGGATCGAGAACATGTTCGCCCGCCTCAAGGACTGGCGACGCATCCACACTCGATACGACCGATGCGCGCACACATTCTTGTCAGCAATCGCCTTCGCTGCAGCGTTCATCTTCTGGATCAATGAGATGCTGTAACGGGGCCTGCGTCGTGCGCTGCCCGTTACCGATTGCATGCTGACCGGTTGCCGCCGACGCTCCCGTATCTGATTCTGACAGGAGGATTACGGGATGAAACTGTTCATTGGGTTGGATGTCTCACTCGCCAAGACTGCGGTCTGCATTGTCAGCGAGCACGGCAAGATCGTGAAGGAGGCTGAGGTCGGCAGCGATCCCGCGGCGCTGACGCAATTCGCGCTGGAGCAACAGGGCGAAATTGCGATGATCGGGATGGAAGCCGGGCCGTTGTCGCAATGGCTGCACCGGGGGCTGACCGAAGCCGGCCTGGAAGTGGTTCTGATGGATACCCGGCAAGTGAAGGGTGCTCTGAAAGCCATGCCGATCAAGACAGACCGGCGCGATGCTGAAGGTATTGCCCGGCTGCTACATTTGGGCTGGTTCCGGCCAGTCCATTGCAAGTCGGTGTCTGCCCAGGAGATCCGCGCACTCCTCGGGGCGCGCAAATCCATCCAGCAGGGCGTGATCGCTCTGGAAATGTCCTTGCGCGGGTTATTGCGGAACTTCGGCTTGAAAGTCGGCGCAATCTCCAAAGGACGGTTTGATGCTCGCATTCAGGAACTGGTTGCCAGCAACACTACGCTGGTGGCGGCAACCGAGCCGATGCTTCGCGCCCGTGCCACCCTCCGCCATGAACTGGCGCGACTGGAGCGGCATGTGCGCAGCCTAGCACAGGACGACCCGACCTGCCGCTTGCTGATGACCATGCCGGCCGTTGGCGCGGTGGTCGCATTGACCTTCAAGTCGGCCGTGGATGATCCGGCTCGGTTCTCGTCGTCGAAGAAAGTCGGCCCGTGGGTCGGCCTCCCCCCTTCACGGCAGCAGTCCGGCGAGCGCGACGTGACAGGCGGTATCACCAAAGCCGGTGACGCCCATTTACGCCGCGCCTTATGCCAGGCCGCAACCGTCATGATGAACCGGGGCCGTGGGTCGTGGTTGCGGACATGGGCCTCGCGGGTCGCGAAACGGCGCGGCACCAAGCGGGCCATGGTGGCCTTGGCGCGTCGGATCGGTGTGATCCTGCATCGGATGTGGCTGGACGGAAGAAACTTCCGCTGGGAAGGAGCGCCAGAGCCGATCCATGCATGAGCTAATCTCCGTGTTGATGTCTGCCTGAGCGCAGACCTGCGAGGTCCCCGACCCGGGACGTGGTCCCGATGACGCCGCGGTCTGGACTGATGCCGCCCCGCCGGGCGAGCACGCCAATGAGATGGGCGCATCGGAACCATATTGGACAAGCATCATGTTGGCGGCCGCCGCGCCGACCACGGACCGAAGCATGAACCCGGGCAGAACCTCATACGGCAGGAAAGCAGGCGATATAGCACAACCAAAATGCAATCACGCTCTCCGCACACCCGGATGGGCGATCCCTTCTTGCATCAAATTTGCCTTGACGAGGACGGCCCCGTTACCGAAGTCCTGACCCTAGCCGACACGGCCTTTGGTCGGCGTCTCGGATGAAGTCTAGAAATGCTTGCGTCGGCTCCAACCAACGTCTCTTCTGGAGCGGAAACACGCTCAGAGATTTTTCCACTCGGCGGTGTCGCGTCGAAGAAGCGTTCTGCAAAGAATAGTCCCCCGAAACCACCGTCATGAACCACAGGGACATAGCTGTGACGATTGATATTTCGCGTAGTTAGATCGGAAACCGACTCGCAAGTCATAAGATGAGCTCTAGGTGTCATTATCATTCCAACCGTAAGGCCTGCCTGTACGTGCCAATTTCCGCACTTACGTCGGCGAGTTCTTGATAATCGTTTTTCCGCACGAAACTTAAGCTCCCATGGGAGAAGGCGAGGAAATCAATGCACGGGTAGCAACAACGAGCCTGTCTCTCGAGTAATTGTAGAAGCGAGAATCAATTCTGAGTTTCACGTTTGAAGGACGATTCCCAGTGCAGCGTCTGGACCCGGAGGCGTCTAGGAATCCAACAGCAGCATTCAACCAGAACCGAAATTCACCCACGTCGAAATGCGCAATGTTCGAGCGTATGGTCTCAGCGGCATGCTTTTCATGGACCCGCGCCAGCTTGCAGATTGTCATTGCCAGCATGATTGGCTGGTCGTTAGCCCGCTCCCACAGGAAGTCGTCGTCTAGAAATGATGCTTCGTCAGCATCCGAAAACTCGAATCCACGAATGTCCCGTACCTCGGCAAGATTTTCATAGGTATGACTGTGGAAATCACCGATGAGCGTCAAGTGTGGTGCCCATCGATCCATCAGTTCGCTCTTCAGGCGGACAGCCTGATCGTTGGGCTTCACGCTGTTCCGTGATCGCTTGGCTGAAATGCTGAGACTCATAAGATCGACATGGAAATGGGTCGTTCCTTTCGAGTCCTCGCGACTGAAGCCCCAAAGATACCCCAGCGTTTCCAGCTTTGTTCGGCGCGGACGACCATCTCCGAGAACATAGGCTTCCAGTGTGGCAAGCGTAATAGTGTGACGAGCTGCATCAGAAAGGGAAATGGTGAACTTCATCGTGCGTTACCTGAAGGTGCCTCCGATTCGTTTCCGATCAACGGCCAGCCACGATCCTCACTGGGGCTTCGCTGGTCCAAATCGCGATATATCCGACCTAGTCGGCCCGAATCCTGACCTTGATCAGGATCTCGCACGCGAAGTCCTGACCAAGAAGCAATCGCTGGTACGTCGGGGGCTTTATCGTTCCCGCCTACGACGGTGTTGCGCCTGTGATACCTGACGGCGAGGAAACCATCGAAGAAACCGCCGACGACCTTCTCGCCAGTGAGACGCTGGACTCCGCTGTCGAGGAGGAGGTCGATGAGAAGGATTCGACTGACCAACCACCGCGGGACAGGTTTCTTCCGTCGTCGATAGGGTTGACGGTGGTTCTTCCGGAAACGGTGAGTCAAGTCACGCTGCGCGCAACATGGGGGAACTATAAGACGGAGCCCCCATTGCCCGATGCGCTCCTCATTCCCGAAGTGTCGGGAAAGGGCAAGCCAAAGCCAGAAAAGCCCGAGAACCTCCGTTGGGTTCGGGTTTCCGGCGAAGCCGCGATCGTCCTCGACGTCACTCGGAACCAGTCCGGGATCCCGCTGCCGGAAAGCGCTGCGCCTCACAGGCCGGGCGGCGGCATCGAAGTCGCCGTTCACACCGTGTGCTCCGTTAAAAGACTCCGGAAGGGGCTGAAGAGCGTCTGCGCGTCATCACCGTCTTCTTGGTAAACCGTCGACGGAGCACAAAGGCTCCGTACAAGGACGTGGCCTATGCGTTCCAGACCCGGATCGAGCTCGAATGTGCGGATGGATTTTATCCGCGCAGCGACCTGTCCACCTACCAGTCCGATGATTTCGAACTTAGGCTGGGCGATCTCCATTATCGCGATGTCCGCGAATATGCCGTTGGTCGCAACACATCTGCCGGCTGGCAAGAACGGCGTGACGCGACGAACGATCCGCTCCCCGTGACGCGTGTTTGGACCGATTTCCTTCCGCAGCAGGAGGTGGAGCGTGTCGTCCCGGCAAGGAGCGATGGCGTCGAGTTCGGCATGGAGGCTCTCGCTCGGGCTGCCGTTTCCGGAGCCGAAGCGGTCAGTGCAGCCTTGGATTCACTGCCTGAACTTTACGCCGAGTGGCGGCGGGGTCAGGAAGGAATGATGACAGGGCTTGCGCCGAGACGGCTAAAGACGGGCCAGGCGCTTCTGGAAAAAGTTGACACCGCCGGCAGCAGGATTCGCGATGGGATAGATCTCCTTAAGCGTGATACGGTGGCGCGTGAAGCATTCGGCCTGATGAATACGGCGATGGCGATGGCCAACCGCCGGCGCGAGGCAGTGATCCAGAAGAAGCTGCCGGGCGATGTAGACCCGCCAACATGGCGGCCGTTCCAGCTAGCCTTCGTCCTCCTCAATCTCGTTGGCGTGACCGACCGAAACAGTGGTGAGCGTGAGATCGTCGACCTGCTTTTTTTCCGACCGGCGGCGGCAAGAGCGTATCTTGGACTTGCCGCCTATGCGATTGTGCTGAGGCGGCTCCGCGGATCTGGCGTGCTGGGTGCGGGCATCAGCGTCATCATGCGCTACACGTTACGCCTGCTCACGCCGCTGGTCTCGTCTGCGCGCTCGAATTCCTGCGGACCCATGATGACAATGGCCGGAAGACGCTTGGCGAATGGCCGATCGAGATTGGACTCTGGGTGGGCGGCGCAGCCTCACCGAACAATCCAGCCGCGAAATTCTTCCGACAAGGACGCCGCGACGACCTGGCTGAAGCGGTACCAGAGCAGACCTAAGACGAAATCCCCGGTGCCACTGAAGGCATGTCCGTGGTGTGGTGAGCCCTTCAAGCCAGAGAGCTTCCACTTCACGCCCAACAGGACGGCTCCGCAGAATCTAGTGCTCAAATGCGAGAACGCCGAATGCGACTTCACGCGGGATCGACACCTGCCGGTGCTCGTGGTGGACGAGCCAATTTACCGCCGTCTTCCCGCATTTCTCATCGCCACGGTGGACAAATTTGCCTCCCTTCCATGGATTGGCAAGAGCGGCGCATTCTTTGGACACGTAGACCGGTATGATCCGGACAAGGGGTTCTTCGGCGCGTATGGGCCAGGCGAAGGTCGCCCCTTCGGAAACGGGCATCGGCTCGATCCGCCGGATCTTGTCATCCAGGACGAACTGCACCTGATCTCTGGCCCGCTTGGAACGGTGGCCGCACTCTACGAAACAGCGATCGACCTGCTGTCGTCGCGGCCGGGTCTTCATGGACTCATTCGTCCAAAATCGTCGCTTCGACCGCGACCGTCCGAAGGGCGGAGAAACAGATCGCAGCCTTGTTCGATCGTTCGGAGACGGCCGTATTTCCGCCACCCGGCATCCACCGTACCGACAGCTTCTTCGCCAGGACTGTGCCATCGACACGAGAGCCAGCCCGCCTCTACATCGGTGTGGCGAGTCAGGATCGCGGGCCTAAACTCCTCTTTCTTCGGAGCATGCAGACCCTGCTGGCAGGCGCGCAGGCACTGACTTCCAGCCCGACGCAAGAAGGGGAAGATCCCGCCGATCCGTATCTGACAGTGCTCACGTATTTCAATGCGCTTCGCGAGCTTTGGGTGGCGCTCGTCGCATCTCCTCAGAACTCCGCTGCTTCCAGCTGGCGGCTGAAACCCACAGGCGCAGCCAGCTTGGTCGCTAACCGCATCGATCGCCTCATGGTGTCTGCCATGAATCCGTGTTCGTGAAGCGCTCCAGAGCGAAGATGTTGGGCGTCAACCAAGTTCACCAATGAGCTTCACTGCTCGAGTTCTGCACGGTGTCACCGACTGGCGCCGGAGGTTGATCCGGTGATTAGGAGGAGCACTCGTTGTCGGATTCTCGACGATGTCGGACATGTGACACAACGCTTCCAGAGCGATCGCATTGTTCCGAAACGATTTTCCCAGTTGGCACGACGGTTGCGATCCTATGCGCAAAAGCCCTGCGATGCCGCACCGACTGGAAGAACTCATCAATGATCACGCTTTTCGAACATGTGGGCGCCGCTACCAACACTGAGCGTTCCCGAGCCGACGGAAGCCTCTATCCCTTCTTTCTGAAGGCTGTCCGGACATGAACGCATTTGATGTCCGTCCAACGCTGGATGCTCCCGACGACGATCCCTATCTCTGGCTTGAAGATGTAGAGGGCGAGCGGGCACTTGCCTGGGCCGCCGGCCAGTCGGCAAAGACCCTGAAGCACTTCGGTGGAACGCAGTTCGAGCGCGACCGGGCGGCTCTGACAGCCATTTTCGACAATTGCGACAACCTTCCCCTGATCGCGCGCCGTGGTCAGTACCTCTACAATTATTGGCGAGATGCCGGAAATCCACGCGGACTGTGGCGCCGGACCACCCTTGCCGCCTACATGAAGGCGGATCCCCAATGGGAGCTACTGCTCGATCTAGATGCTCTCGCGGCTAGCGACGGAGAGGATTGGATCTGGGACGGCGCGTCCGTCGAGCCGGAGAGACGGGAAAGAGCCGTTCTGCGCCTGTCGCGCGGCGGCAGCGACGCGGTCGTGCATCGCGAATTCGACCTGATCTCTCTGAGCTTTGTCGCCGACGGTTTCAATCTCCCCGAGGCCAAAGGCTACGTTAGTTGGCTGGACCCTGACGCGCTTCTGCTTTCCAGTGCGCTTGGTAATGGCATGGCCACCCGCTCCGGCTATGCGCGCACCGTGCGACTGTGGAAGCGTGACGCGGATCCCCTCACCACGCCGGTAATCTTCGAGGCCGGGTTCGAGAGCCTCAAGGTGTCTGGTCATTCGGACCGCACCGGCCGCAGCGAGCGCCTTTGGTTCATCGAGAAGCCGGCCTTCTTCGAGAAGATCAGCTGGATCGGCGACAGGAGCGGGCCGAGGAGGCAGATCGATCTTCCTCGTGACGCGTCGTGGCGGGTCTTCGGCGACTGGCTGGCGGTAAGGCCGCGCAAGCCGTGGACGGTGGGAGGCACCACCCATCCCGCCGACGCGCTGATCGTCATCTCGCTTTGCTCTTTCCTCGCCGGCGGACGCCGTTTTGAGACCCTGTTTCAACCAGGGGAAAGGCGCTCTCTGCAGTCATTCTTCTGGAATGACGGGAAGCTCATTATCTCTTACCTCGTCAATCTCGTACCGCGTTTCGAGATGTTCACTCCCGGCCACCAGGAATGGACGCGCCGAGTCCTGGACACCCTGCCGGCCGAAGGGACTGTCCACGTCTGGTCATTCGATGCGGCAGTTCACGAGACCAATGGAGAGGTCCTGGTCTGTGCTCAGGATCCGATCACGCCGCCGCAGCTCTTGCTATTCGATCTCAATGCCGCGCCGTCTCTCAGCGCTTCAGCAATCCTGAAGCGCAGCCCGGAGAATTTCGATGCATCCGGACTGGTGGTCACGCGCCACGAGGCAGTCTCTATCGATCATGAGCTGATCCCCTATACGCAGGTTGGTCCGGCGAACGGGAACGGAGATGCTCCGATTCACCTTTCCGCTTATGGCGGGTTCGGCATATCACTCCTGCCCTACTACAACTCCCCGCTGGGCAAGCTGTGGCTCGAGCGCGGCGGCACGTGTGTGGAGGCGAACATCCGCGGCGGCGGCGAGTTCGGCACCCGCTGGCACGATGCCGGGCGCAGGGAGGGCAAGCGTCTCGCGCATGACGATTTCGCCGCCGTTGCCGCCGACCTCGTGCGAAGGGGCATCACCCTGCCGAGGCGGATTGCCGCCGAGGGCGGCTCAAATGGCGGCCTGCTGATCGCAAACATGCTGACCCGCTATCCTGAGCATTTCGGGGCTCTGTTCTGCACAATTCCGCTTATCGACATGCGTCGCTACACCAAGCTCTTGGCGGGCGCGAGCTGGATCGACGAATATGGCGATCCGGACAAGGCTCACGATTGGGCTTTCCTGAAGGAAATCTCCGCCTATCACGCCGCGGCGCCGGGACAGCCCTATCCGCCTATCCTGATCGCCACCACGAAACGCGACGACCGCGTCCATCCGGGCCATGCGCGCAAGATGGCCGCAAAACTGCAGGCTCTTGGCTATCCCGCTTACTTCTACGAGGCCAGCGCAGGCGGGCACGGCTACGGCAAGGACAATCGGGAGCAAGCCGCATTCATCAGCCTAGGCACCAATTTTCTCCGCAGCGTAATCGGCTTCAACGATCACCTTCCGGAGATGGCGGTACGCGTTGCAACGCAAGAGGAGCATTTGAGCTCCATCAACAATTCATTCGAGCAGGAGACGAAATAGTGCAGTGCATCCTTTCTGAACATCAAGGAGTGAATATCATGGCGAGAACGCGAATGGGCGTAGCGCGGGCAATAGCAGCGGCGGTGGCCCTAATCATGGTGGGACAGCAGGCCGTCGCCGCGGAGCCTGCGCAAGCAGAGACCGTCCTGGCGGAGACGGGAGCCTCGGTCACCGAAGCGCCAAGCCCTTGGCAGGTCCGCCTGCGGGCGTTGGGCGTCGTTACGAAAGATCTGGGCTACGTTGATACGCTTCCCGGCTCCGGTCTTTCCTATTCGGACACGGTGACGCCGGAACTCGATATCTCGTATTTCTTTAACGACAACATCGCCGCCGAACTCATACTCGGTACCACCTATGCCAACATCGCGGGCCAAGGGACGATCGGTGGGTTGGGCAACATCGGCAAAGTTCGGCTGCTGCCGCCGACGCTCACGTTGCAGTACCATTTTACCGATCTCGGCGCGTTCAAGCCTTATGTCGGCGCCGGCGTGAACTACACGATCTTCTATAACCAGGACACTGGCAGCGCTGACGCTCTCAAGGTGAAGAACACGTTCGGCACGGCGCTGCAGGTCGGATTCGACTACATGGTGGACCAGCACTGGGGCCTCAACTTCGACGTGAAGAAGCTTTTCCTGAGGCCGGACTTCGACGTCACGGTGGCCGGCGCGAAGCTGACGGGGAAAGCGGAGCTCGATCCCTGGCTGATAGGCGCAGGTGTCACCTACCGCTTTTGAATATCAAGTGAAGTCCGCTTCCCGACTGCCGGTTTAAAATGAAGGGCGCCTCGCGCGCCCTTTTTTACGGTCGACACTGCAGGGCGAGACCTCATGAAGCCATTGTCGAGAGGCGGGGCTCTCTTCCGGCGGACCAAGAAGGTGCATTGGCCAACCGGCCTCGCGCCTGAGATCGAGTGCTTAGAAGCGCTTTGGATCGGGACGGGCTTTGGTATTGTGGGTGGAATGCTTCGGCCAAATCCTTTGCGGCATCGTCTCCCGGACGTCATGTGTGAGCTTCTTTGTCAGCGCAAGGCGAACACGGATCTCCTAGCAGGCCGTTGAAGAAGTGTCCCGTTTGGCCTTGAGGATTGCCTCGTCGCCGTTGTGATAACGAAGGTGATCTCGATGGAGCCGTCGTCGAGCAGTTCAGCATGGCCGTCGCCTGTGACCTCGTCCATTTCGTTGAATCCGACCCATGTGAAGAAGACCGTCGACGGGCCGTAGCCGAGTTCGAGGGTTAGATGAGCCAAACGCCAGTGGGGCGTCCTGGGGACGACGCGCGCGAGATTCTGGTCGTGGTGGCCAGCCCAATACAAAAACCGAAGAAATGTCCGGATGTGAGAAGTTGCTGCGGTGCGGGTACCGGAGGTCGCCGAGAGTGACAGCCGATGTTCGACAGCGGCAAGGACATGCTCAGCCGTCAACGCGCCGAGGTCTTGGCCGGGAATGGTGGTGATGGAACCAATCCAGAAAGCGGCGGCTGCCCAGGAGAACGCCTTCGCGGGACTTTGACTCCAGTCCGCACACCCTGCACAGATAGTCCGAAAAAGAGGTCAGAAGCGGAGCATCCGGATTATTATCTACACTGGGAACAGAAGCAAGGAAGCGTTCTGGAGCCACTCGCCGCGCGTGTCCCAGTGCCGACACTGCTCCAAGCTGACTATCTGCCATGACCACCTGCCGAACGTAGTCCGTTGACGCCACCGGTACCCTTCGCGGTCTGCTCCAGCGGGAAAGATCGGGTCTGAACGATCCTGCTGACCTGTGCGGCGGCCTCTCTCGCTAGGGCGTCCCCCTTCCTGTCGTCCTCCTCCGCCGCTTTCGGCTGCTTTCGGTCCGCCGCCCTCGCCAAGGCGTCGTAGTCGGTAAGCGCGTCCTCCGTCTCCTTTAGGGGCTTCATCGCGTGACTAGAGTTTAGCGCGTGTTTGTAGGCGGCGGACCGAATGGTCGTCGAAATGCCACCCAGCGCCACCGCAAGATGCCTTAGGGCTTCCGCCTCATAATCTGAGAGCGGCACGTCACGATTAGAGCCGGTTGCCCTGCCTTCTTCCACTTCACAATGTCTGTAGTTATTTCCTGCTCCATCGCGTTGACTGAGATACGATGGAGACGGAAGTGGAGAACAAATTGTTACAAGCAACTAAGATGATATTCTCGTCAACGGGACAATAGTGGACGTTAAGGGCGGCGAACAGGGTGGTGGTGCCGTTGCGCTTGTAGTCGTGCCTCATCGTACCGAGCCGCCCCTTCTTCATCGGCAGGCCGGGTTGGGTGCGGTCGAGCGCCTGGATCTGGCTCTTTTCATCGACCGACAGAACGATGGCATGGGCCGGCGCATCGAGATAGAGGCCGACGACGTCGCGCAACTTGTCGACGAACTTCGGATCATTGGAGAGCTTGAACTGGCGCCAGCGGTGGGGTGCGAGACCATGCGCCTTCCAGATGCGCCTGACGGCGCTGGCGCTGATTGCGGCGGCTTGCGCCATCATGTCGGCGGTCCAGTGGGTCCTCTCGCCCGGCGGATCGGCAAGCGTCAGTGCCACGACGCGCTCGCCGACATCGGGACCGAGCGGCGGAATGCGCGACTGTCGCGTCTTGTCGCGCAGCGGCCCGTCACAGCCTTCCGCGGCAAAGCGCTCCTGCCAGCGCCAGACGTCGGTCTTCGACTTGCCGATGCGGCGCATGACCTCGCCGGTGCCGACGCCGTCGGCGGGCAAAAGCACGATCTCGGCGCGCCAGACATGCTTTTGCGGGGCGTTGCGATCCCTGATCAGCGCCGTCAGACGGACGCGATCGGCCGACGAAACGGTGAACGATCTTCCTGTGCGCATGCGCCAGACTCGCACGCGCAGGCCAGAAAGGGAATCTCTGATTGGACTCCTATGTCAGGCGGGAACCACTAGAGGCCGAGACCGCCGATGCAGACATGTTTGGTGTCGAGATAATCCACGATGCCCTGGAGGCCGCCTTCCTTGCCGAGGCCCGATTCCTTGACGCCGCGGAACGGCACCTCCGGCGTGGTGATCAGGCCTTCATTGACGCCGGTACTTCAGTCCTTCCATCACGCGGAAGGCGCGACCGAGATCGCCGGTGTAGAAGTAGGCCGCGAGGCCGAACTCGGTGTCGTTGGCGAGCGGCGTGCCCGACCTGAGACATGGGTGACGTTTTGTACCGGACACGGATGAAGTGCACCCCTCGGGTGAGCGTTTGCTCGATAATATCCACTGAAGTGAAGCAGTCGGTCTTAATGCTGGAACTCATGCCACCCGACCGACCCGGGAATTCGCAGCAGCGGCGCCGTCGAGTGCAGAACGAATGCCGTCAACCAAGGCGTCGATCTCGCTTTCGGTGATTACATAGGGCGGACAGATTGCAAGCACGTCTCCCATATTGCGGATCATGACGCCGTGCTCGCGGCACCGCCGCTCGACATCGCCGATCCTCAGCTCGGGCGCGAAGACGCGACGGGCGCACGATCCTCGACGATCTGAACCCCCGCGATGAAGCCGCGGCCGCGGGCTTCACCGACAAGCGGATGGTCGCCGAGCGCGTCCGCGAGGGCTCCATGCAAGTGATCGCCGAGACGACGCGCCTGGGTCACGAAATCGATCTCGCGGTAGATCCTGATCGCCTCGGCGGCGACGGCCGCTATCACCGGATGACCGGAGTAGGTGAAACCGTGACCGAACACGCCGACCTTGTGGGCCTCGTCAGCGACGCATTGATAAATCTTGTCGGAGATAATGACGCCGCCAATGGGCAGGTGACCGGATGAAAGCCCCTTGGCGATCGAGAGCATGTCCGGTTCCATGCCAAATGTCTGGCTACCAAACCAGTTCCCGGTGCCTCCGAAGCCGCAGACCACCTCGTCGGACAGCATGAGGATAATTTCTCACTTTCTTGCGAAGATCGGGGGTGACCACGGTCATTCGTATTACGCGAGATCCGCGAGGCCAAAAACCATCATACCAGAGGAGGCGAAACTGCTATCTAGGTGTTTAGATGCAAGAAATTAATCCTGCATTGTTCCCGCACCAGGAACACCCGAGAGGATACCAAGCCGTATTGAACCTTGTTGAAAATGCTCTCGGCGCGCTGGGCGTTATAATTTCTCGAAGGCGATCACAAGGACGTCGCGATAAGCGTACGGCATTTTCAGGTTTTCGGCCACAATCGACGATACATCGTGAAAGGTTTCGCGGTCGTTGCAGATCACAAAATCATTCGGGGAGTTCATTTCGACCTCGCCGAGGAACTCCTTTGAGGCGTCGGTGATCATGCTCATGCCGCCGGTGACGTTGACCCGCCCAATCATATAGCAAGCAATGAAGTCCACCCCGTCCTGGTGAAGGCCCTCGGGTGCCGGTTTGCCGTTTACACCATCGCGCGCGACAATCCGGTAGGGATGGATCTTGATATTCCAACGATCATGTCGGGCGGCTTCACATAGAATTCTGCAGAAACCTGTCAGAATCTTTTCTAAGACGGGATGGTCTATAAAGGAGTTTTCAAGGGGCTCGAAGTGGCGCTTGAAGCCGCCATTCAGATGATTGACACTTTTTGATTGTTCGTAGGGGGCGTGGGGTAGGAGCCTAAAGATTCCGTCAGTTGCGTCATATTCAAAAGCGCTATAGCGCCGGTAACGATATGTTCCGCCGTCACGCATGTATTCATCGAGAAGAAGTCGATTCCAATGGTCAGCAAAGTTCTTCCAGGCTGCATCAATTTCGATGCCAAAGCAGGCTTCGGCGCGCTCGCCTTTTGAAAACCACCATCCATTTGTCACCAGACCGTCAGTGCATTGTTGACTGAGGTTGGCCGGCGCCTGGGGTGCGTTGTTTTCCACGGGTGTCTCCCTTTTGGCGACTTGGCGAGGACGGAACGCTTTGGACGACGCTATGTGGGTTGCGGCTTGGTATTCCCAAAGGTGGCGGTCCCTAATGTATCTCGGGGTCCTGGCTCGGATCGACCGAGGTAAAAAGCGTGTGTGATCGACTATGTAGCTGACGCTCCCGCTAACGCCCTCGAGGGCGGATGCAATGGCCCGTTCGCACATCTGGTGAATAGTACTGCCCCATGCACCTGAAACCGCCTCTTGGGACCAGGCTTGCTCAAGCCCTTGCTTCAAAACGATTGATGCCACGTCAAGAGAAGCGGTTTCGAGGTGACGCAGCGCGTCGAAGATAATGGCCGCCGCAGGGGCCTCGCGGACTTCGAGAACCTTTTGGCCGGTTGTGATGTGTTCAAGCCCGACAAAGCGGCCGTGCCCGAATTTGCCGACCGTGTTATTCAGGAACGGGATTGCGTCGACCAATGCAACATCACGGTCATCAATTGACACGAGACTTCCGTCTGCAAACCCGAGTTTGATCTCTACCGGCTGCTCTGCGGGAATGTTGCGCGTCCAAGCAAATGCCTCCTCGGGGATGGAAAAGTTCTCGGGATCTTCCAAAGGCCCCGACTCGAATTCCCGACACCAGAGGTTTTCGTCCGCGCTCCACGTACGGTCCGCCACAAAAGTCGCTCCACACTTGGACAGGTCGGAGGTCTTCTGTTGTCGGGATATCACAGAGCATTCATACGGACTGCCGAAGTTGCCGGAAAATCCTGAGCGCTTAATGCTATTGTTAAGGCGCGGAAGACTGTTTTGAGAAAGGTTTGCTGTATGAAGAACCAGCCGTGAGCCGATTGACCTTGCATGATTAACAACCAAAGATGCGATTATGGGACGGCTCAACGAACTGCTCAACGGATAGATGCCAAGATACTTGGCGTGGGCTCGAATGGCTGATTTCACGCCTTGTTCGACAAAGGCATCCCGCCCTTCGAGGCAGACAAAGCGCGCGCCGAACATGGCTGCCGTCCGTTCCAACAAAGGCTGATCGATGCGCGTTCCGACATCCGCTGCGACAGCTTCAATGTTCGCAAAGCCAAGGCTTTGCAGCTTGTAGAGAAGATAGGTGCTGTCGAGACCGCCGCTGAACATGGTTGCAACTGGTGCGGTTCGGTCCGGAAAAGCCTCCAGATCTTCAAAACTCGAAATGCCGCCGATGGCGGGTTTGGTGGAAGCCAAGATGGGGTTCATTTGGATGTCCTGCTCTCAAACCAGATGCCAGCAAACGTCCCAGCGAGGACGAGGCCTGCGCCTATCAAGCTCGGTACTGTCAAAGGCTCATTCAGAAGAAGGTGCGCTAGAACGAAACCAAAAAAAGGTTCTGTTCCCATCAAGAAGCCAACCCGTGTCGGTGTGGATTTTCTCACTGCGGCATTTTGAATGTAGAATGCAGCGAGGGTGCAGAAGAGTGCAAGGAAGGCAACAGCGCCCCAAAACTGAAGGGTGGCCCTCACAACAAGGCCTGAAATTCCGAACTGAGCGACGGCCAAAACGAAAGTAAGTGTTGCCACCGTCGATCCCTGGATGGCCGTCAGGGCTACAGATGAAATCTGCCGGCCGGCCAGAAGGCGTTTGGTGGAAACGACCATAACCGCTCGCAGAATCGCGGCCCCCAAGACAAGCGCGTCACCCGGGCTGAACCTGCTGATCCCGCCAGTGAGAATGCCGACACCGATGCACGCTATGGCAGCACTTGCCAAAATGCCCGTAGGTGGAAGTCGCCGTGATAGCCCATAGTCGATGATCGGCGTGAAAATCACACAAAGCGATATGATCAAGGCCGTGTTCATTGCGCTTGTCGATGCAACGCCGTAAGTTTCAGCAATAAAGATGCAAAAAAGTATTGTTCCCAATGCGAAGCCGCGGATGAAATCGCCCCAGGAGACCAATGCGATCTCATGTCTTGCAGCCACTGCCGTAATGATCGTAGTAATCAGGAAGCGATAAAGAACAAGTATCGAAACCGGCGCGTAGAACAGTGCGCCTTTCGCGACCGGATAGCTCGCCCCCCAAACGAATGCGACTCCCAGCAAGGCTAGATCCACCGAGAAAGATGGCGTCCGTGTTTTCCTGACAGGTATTGGAGAACTTTCGAAAACGTCCACCTTCAAAGTTTCCTTTGTGTTAGCCATCCACCCTGCTGCGAGGGTCAAACAGATCAGGTCGTTCAGCCTCTTGGGCGATCCGTGCCGCGGCGTACTTGTTTTTGGTAACGCAAGTGCCGTGCCGATTCGGAAAACCATTGCTAGACAACAACCTGGTCGCCTTGATAGTTCGGCGGTTCATGTCCATCGTTGTCAGAATGCCGACAATGACTTCAACTGCAGGGATCCTACCGGCAGGGCCTCAAGGCGAACACGCGGCTCCTAGATGCCGACAAGATGGCTGGTTCAGCCATGCTGCGACAGTTGCCTGTTTTTTTCAGTTCCTTTGCTGTTCGTGCGCTAACCGCAACGCTCCATACTAGTCTCGCGTGCCTGTCCCCGTGGGGTGGGCGGCAGAAAGCGATTAGGCCCGCTGAAAGAGGCGGACCGCATCCGAAGGACCGTAACCAAGAGAAGGACCTGAAGCGAGAGCGAAGGTTGCGGGAGGCCGCGGCGGGCCTAAAAGGCAATGCCGACCGCCCCAGGAAAGGCTGACAAAAACCGCAGCGGCCGACTGTCCAATAGGGTGCGCCGCGCCAGGGCGAGCCAAATGGCAGGGGCTGCCGGGGGGCCCTAAGAAAAGCGTGGGTTCACGAGCACC
This sequence comes from Mesorhizobium sp., assembly GCA_004020315.1. Classification (GTDB taxonomy): domain Bacteria; phylum Pseudomonadota; class Alphaproteobacteria; order Rhizobiales; family Rhizobiaceae; genus Mesorhizobium. Next base: position 50,067 of record SAQG01000038.1, on the reverse strand, counting down.
CGGCGCGCGCCATCAGGCCGCCAGCTACTTGGAGGGCGGGTGTATCAGGCCTGTTTGTCGGGCCGAACCAGATCCATGTGGCTGACGCCGAGGGCCAATGCCAGTTCATAGATCGTGATAATTGTCGGATTTCTTCGGCCTTTCTCCAAGCCGCTGATGTACTGCTGACTGAACCCGGAAATCTCCGCAAGCTGCTCCTGCGTCAGACGCTTCCTTTGCCTGATCCTCTGCACATTCCGTCCGACCAACTTGCGCATATCCATGCACGCAAGCCAGCGGATCAGGCGGCTTGAGTTTATCAACTATAATATGTAATCCACATTTAGCAGCCAGAGGGCTTCGCCGGTCCATTCTCCGGAGATAGAATTAGCGATGTTACAGCCCAAATCGAACACGCCGTTTGCCGACGAGGTCCCCTGGTCGGACCGCATTACAGCCTACGACAAGGACCACTTTACAACCTATATGAGGCTCCTGGACGCCTCAGCCGACAACGCCACTGAAGAGGAAATGGCCCATGTGATCCTCGGCATTGATCCGGCACGCGAACCGGAGCGCGCACGGAACGTCCTTCGCAGTCATCTCGACCGTGCAAACTGGGTGGTGACGAGCGGCTACAAGGATTTGTTCGCCAGTTGACGAAATGGGCGGTGCGGTCGCTTCGCTTGAAGCAACGAAGTCGCGTAACCACCATGCATCGACGCATCACCACAGCGCGAATGCGCTCGAAGATGATCGCGAGGACTTCCAGTCGGCGCGGATGGCCCAGCCCTTCGCTGTCTCATCGTTTTGTCCTCCGCTCGCCAATGGCTACTTCCCAGGAAGCGGTGCGGCGGCGAGTCATGACAGGAACGGGCCCGCCGTCTGAGCCGCACCGCATCCGAAGGACCGGATGGACAACCTACTGAAAGCTCACAGCTAGCTAAGGGTTGCGGGACGCCGCGGCGGGCCTAGAAGGATGCGGCGCCACCTGCTGGGAAGGGCACAACAGAGAGAATTGCGAGAGTCTAACGACGCGCTAGGAGGAGGCGCAGCGGAATGGTCGAGACGCCCTGAGCCAAGAAAACCGGGGATCGACCCACCGGCACCTGGCACGCGCGGTGATGGACGCGGGCGCCCACTACGTCCGCAGGCTCAACAGAATCTCACACGGATCAGCGTCGAGGGCCGCAGTTACGTCGAGAAACTCAATGATATCGAGACGCCGCTCTCCACCCTCATATTTCGCCACGAAAGATTGCGGACGGCCAAGCATCTCAGCCACCTGCGCCTGCGTCAGCCCTTTGACCTTGCGCAGTGAGATCAACTGGGCCAGAAACCGCTGGTGGCGGGGAGATCGAAGAGATTTTGGCATTGAGGTGAACCGGTCAGGTAGAGACCGGCTCAGCGACTAATCCCCGTTTCGGATTATCCCATTTTGGGATATTCTGCCTTGAATCCAGCGATCAACATGCGAGGTTCGCGGCAGACATGAATCGATCAACGGGAACAGATAGGATTCAAAGCCCAACACTGCTCGACGAAGTCCCTTGGTCTGACCGTCTTACCGCCTACGACAGGGCGCACTTTACCACCTATATGAGGCTCCTGGACGCCTCAGCCGATGAGGCGCCTCAAGAGGAAATGGCCCATCTGATCCTCGGCATTGATCCGGCACTTGAACCGGAGCGCGCCAGGAAGGCGCTTCGTAGTCATCTCGACCGTGCGAACTGGATGGTGACGAGCGGCTACAAGGAATTGTTCGCCAGCTGACAAATGCGCAGTGCTCGGTCATACAAGTAGGCAGTTCCTGTGGCAGCCAGTGGTCAGGCTGATCGGGACCTGCACCACAGACGCGCCGGCAAAATGGACCCGGTGGCGAGCACAATTCAGTTCCCAGGAAATCGGGTTTTGGCAATTCGTCCGAGCGTCTGACGTGATAGAAGGTTCCGCTCTGTCTGGATGGGTATTAGCCCGGAGCAGCACTCCATATCGTGCCGGCGCTCGACCCCGAAGGGTCCACCTCTTCGCTTTCAAGCCGGATAACCGATAGCCATCGCCCTAAGTCAACGGTTAGAGATTACCGGCAGGTAGGTATGCAAGCGGGCCATCCTCGGAAACTATATAACCGCACGACTAGCTCGTCAGCGACGAAACACCCGCTCGAGCACCGACAGACTAAGATTACCGGCGCGGACTGGAAGAATACGGCTGCATCGCCCTGACCGAGCCGGCGGAACAGAAGATCTCGGCATCCAGTCAACGCTCGATACAAGGCGCGCGATCGAATGGCCCGAGCACAAGGGGATCAAAAAGCTTCTCAGAGAATTGAGGACCCTTCGGACCCCAAAAGGGCTATAGCCTGATTTTGGGTTCGCACGCCTAGCTTCTTCTTGGCATTGTCCAAATGAAAAGCGATCGTGCGTGGCTTGATGCCCAAGATGCGGCCGGTCACCCAGGCTGAATTACCCCGCGCTGCCCACCGCAGGCACTCATATTCGCGGGATGTCAGCGAAATCCCATCCACTGTTCGATCGCTCGGCAGTTTGCGGCGAACGCAACGATGAAAGCAGGCCGCCATCAGCTGAAGAGCTTGTTCGTACCGCTCAGCGACCCGAAGAAATACTGGACGAGGCTCATCGGCGGCAAAAGTAACCGCAGCGATGCGGCCGCGGAGATCGACAATTGGGATCGTCAAACCGCAGCAGATGCTGAATTGAGCCGCCTCATCGAATAGCTGCTGTTGAGCCGGCGACATTTTATCGCCTCCCAAATTCGATCCCCAGTGAAACGGGCAGCCGCCATTTCGAGCACGCAAGACCACAGGATCGAGTTTCTCATACTGATTTTCCAGATACTGTCTGGTCCAGCGGGGTGGATAGTTCGAAATTAGCCTCGGTTTGCCGGAAGGCCGTGCTGGCAAGGAGAGGTAGGCAAAGGAGATTAGGTCAAGTCGTCCGGCCGCCTCAGCCATGGCATCCCGGAAATCTGCCTCATCGATACTCTGTGACAGTCTTTCAAGGAATGTCTCGAAAACAAGTGGCAGGTCCCTCGTCATCGTCGCGCTCGATTCTTCCTCTTTCTGCACGCCTTCCGGCTGCGTCATGTATGTCCCGACAAACGCGATTGACTTCGCGGGCGTCGCTGCGCTGACCAGGCTCCAGAATGCTGCCACACTTTCGATCTTCGCCGGTCATCCCAATCATGCTGGGCTCGCCCGTTGGGCGTCTGGCAGACGCCTCTTGATCTTTCAACAGCTCAATCAGAGAATCTCCATGCATTAAATCATGACCGCCCCTGCACCGTCCAAATCAGGAGAAATCATCCTGCGCTGACCAAAAGCCATCATTGACCCAGCTTTTGCAGGAATTTGGGTCGGCACGAGCATAACAATTCGGATAGCCGCTCATCCCCCACCCGGGGCGCCGTGATCCGGAACGAAGTGTTGCGATGCTTTCTTTTCTTTGATAGGCAAATCGTCTCAACAATATTAAAATGCCTTTTCCTTGTGAACGGGATGGGCGTGTGAGTATCGTCCTTTTATATACCTGACGTGATAAAATTCACCGCAATGATTATTCTGCTCTTTGTGATGTGAAGGAAGATATCTTCGGCGTTGCCGCACTTTGGAACCGGCGACCGTGGCCCGCTGCAATGATGTAAAGGGCGCGTCTAAGCTCAATCTGCATCGGAACGTGCAGATGACCTTTACCAGACCCTCGATTCCGGACGGGCCATAATGATTCTGATTACGTGGGTCAAAAAGGGCGCCCTGCCGGCGGGGAGGTACACCCGCAGGGCGCGCCGCACAGAGGTCCTGGTCGTTGGGCAACAGGACAGCGGCGGCAGAACTGATTCGGTTCGTGACTGAAATAGTCCGGAGCATGCTCAAGATCAGATATCTGGAATTCAACAGTTTTGGGTCTGCTCGGCGCAGTAGCGCGCAGGGACATGCCTGCCTCCGGACTCACTCCTTCGCGATCGCAAAATCATACGGCACCCTCGGCCTTCAGCGCGCGATAGGTGGTGTCGACCGACTTTACCGTCGCGTCGACAATGATATCGATCTCTTTTCGGGTAATGATCAGGGGGGGTGCATAACCGAGGATGTCGCCATGTGGCATGGCCCGTCCGATGACACCATTCTCAAACAGAGCAGCTGCAGTGCGCACCCCGACCTGAAGGTCGGGTTCGAATGGTATCCTTTGTTTTGGGTCCCGCATCATCTCTACGGCCGACAGGATACCCACTCCGCGAACTTCACCAACGATGGGATGTCCCGCCAGCTCGGCCTTCATCCGGTCTTGCCAATACGGTCCAACATCGCGGACATGCTCCAAAATATTTTTTTCGTTAAGCAGTCGAATATTGGCGAGCGCGGCTGCGGCACAAAGCGTGTGCCCCGAATATGTCCAGCCGTGGCCGAGTGCGCCGTGCTTCTCAGTTCCTTGTTCCAAAACCGACCAGACACGGTCGCCAATGATTGACCCGGAGATGGGGAGGTAGGCGGAACTCAAACCCTTTGCGATGGTCACGAAATCCGGACGCATGTTATACAGGTGGGAACCGAACTTCTCGCCGGTTCGCGCGAAGCCGCACACCACTTCATCGGCGATTAGAAGGATATCGTATTTGTCGAGCACCGCTTGAATGGACGTCCAGTACCCTGTGGGGGGCGGCACAATACCTCCTGTCCCAAGTACCGGCTCTCCGATAAAAGCTGCAACCGTTTCCGGTCCTTCGGCCAGGATCAAGGCTTCAAGCTCATCGGCACAGCGCCGGGAGAACGCTTCCTCGCTCTCCTCGATACGCGCCTGGCGGTAATAGTGCGGCGTGGTTGTATGGCGCACCAAATCCAGAGGCAGGTCGAAGAAATTGTGAAAGAAGGGAAGGCCAGTTAGGCTACCCGTGACCAATCCAGACCCGTGATAGCCGCGATTTCGCGAGATGATCTTTTTCTTTTCGGGCCGGCCAAGAATGTTATTATAGTACCAGACCAGCTTGATGTTGGTTTCGTTAGCATCGGAACCGGAGAGGCCGAAATAGACCCTTCGCATGTTCTGACCGAAATACTCGACCACGGCCTCTGCCAACAGGGCGACCGGCTCCGTACCTTGGCTGGCATAGACGTGCGCGAACGGCAATTCGCGTGCTTGCCTGGCAATGGCCTCGGCGATCTCCGTGCACCCATATCCCATGTTGACGCAGTAGAGCCCTCCGAAACCGTCGAGGCTCCGTCGGCCTTCGGTGTCCCAGATATAGACGCCGTCCGCTCCGGCCATGATCCGGTTTGGCGTCTCGCCGCGACTGTGCTTGGCCAAATGTGTAGACGGATGAAAGACGAAGCTTCGATCCTTCTCCTGGAGTTGCTCGGTTCCCAGATTGCTCGAGCGCATCGTCCCTCTCCTCGCGATAAATTGGCGGAGGGCACTCGGCCAGCCACCTGTTTAGCAAATAGCATACCGGAAACGTCTCTCGAGTTTCTCGGGAATGCAGGTCATTCGCCGCGGAATTCGCGGGATCGGCCCGAATTGCCGTGAAAACTAAGGCGCCACCTTCGCCTGGCCGAGGGAGCGTTGAATTGGATCTCACTGATTTTGCGACCTCAGGGCGCGTACTGCAAACACGAACAGCTTACGACGCGCATGCGCCCAGCATGCCCGATTAGCGGGTGACCTTGCTCCCAGTTTCTAAACAGTTTTTGTTCGTTTCCGGCGTGGGTTGTGCTCTGCTGGGCGGGTGAAGCGACGGGCGCTGGCGCGGAGCTTTGGCATAGCGCAGCGCGAGCGACCGTCGCGGATTGAAGGTGCTGGCGAACTCGGCCGGTGTCTGCCAGGCGAGTTGGGAGTGCGGCCGCGCAGTGTTGTAGTCGGCGCGCCACAGGGCGATGGCTACGCGCGCCTGAGCCAGCGAGGTGAACAGCGTCTCGTCCCACAAGATCCTTCAACGCGGCATTGTCGAGCATGGCGTCGGCCAGAAGCCGCTTCAGCCGGGTGTCCTCGTCCTCCAGAGCCTTCAGTCGCCGAGCCTCGGAGACATCCATCCCGCCGAAGCGGGCCTTCCAGTTGTAAATCGAGGCGTCGCCGACCCCGTGTGTGCGGCACAGATCGGCAACCGATACCCCGGCCTCAAATTCCTTCAAATTCCGATGATCTGCTCTTCAGAGAAGCGGCTACCTTTCGGTCCTGGTCCTCTCGATGGGCCAGAACGAACTTCAAACCGGATTAGATCTGAGGGGCAAGGTCGCGGGCAATATTGAAGGATGAATAGCGCTCGGGATGCTGTTCCCGCCGGCCGCACGAGGCACGATAGAGCGCCGCCGGCCATGTTCCGCCGAACTGCCGGTCATCCCTTTACATTCTGATGGTCCGGATCGGTCTTGCCCTTCCCCAGGGTGGTAACGCAGGTGATCAGGGGGAAAATCACATTCGCCTCGATCAGCAGGCAGCGGGTTCCGTGCCGCGGCACAGGCTCCAACCTGGTTGGCCAGCGCTGATAGGCTGAGGTCGTGCCCTCGCGCATAGCGATCGCTTTGTCGGTGCAGCGGCTGGTGCTCGGCAGACTTCTCAAAGGAACATAGCCAGCAGGTTCGGCCCGGCAAAGACGCGCGGCGAGAGCGCCTCGCCATCGACATCTTGATTCGCAGCCGACCAGCGCCGCCAAGTTCTGTCGTCAGTGTGTTGCCCTTCTTGCGATCGCAAATTCTTGGTTGCTGCGCAGGGCGAGCCGAGCTGCGGCTCGCGGGACGCGGGCGAACCGACGAACTCTTTGCGCCGCCTGAAAAGCTGCCTCGATCAATGCCGGCCGATCGTGCAGTCTTGAAACGCTGGCTCAAGCCTCAAACGTCGAGCAGCCGCTCCTTTTCCTCTCGATACCAGCGCCCCCTCGACCGACGTGATCACTCGATCTGATGCTTCGAGCAGGGCTCCTCCCAATGGTTGCGCTCATGACCTGCACCCTTCAGCCAAACTCAGCAAATCGGACGTCTCTTTTTATCATCGGCTCGGCAAGCTCGGAACACGCTGGCGGACGCTCCTAAGGCTAGTCGCCGCCAGCGGATGGCGAGGATGTTTTGACGGCTAAGTACTTTTAAGTGGGCGATTATAAGCCGAGATCCCGATAGGTGCTTTCGCCATAGCTCCTGGCGCCATCGCCACGCTGAGCGTTTGAAAGCCGATGAAATTCGCTCGGCCAATTGGCAAGCGCGTGCTTGATAGCCTTCATCTTGAACGGCACGTGCACAACACATTTGTCCCTGATGATGGGCGGACAGCTCGCATCTTGTTGTCGCGAGCCGTTAAGGTTTGCTGCGATTATCGGCAGACCTAGATCAAGGGCCAATTCCATTTCCCAGCGCACGAAGCGAAAAAGGTTTTTCGTTTTCTCACCGATCAGGACAAGTACCTGGCTCGATCCATTCATTCTGTTGCGAAGATTGCGTTTAACATAATCTTCGTCCTGTGCTCGGCTCGTCATATTGTCCAGATCGTGAGCGTTCGCGAATTCAAAACTCACATTCTCGCTGGCATTCCACCCTTTCATAAAGCGGTATGCCCAAGCGTCTTCATCGCCGTCAAATATTACATAGGTCGGATCGCTGTATGCCATTGTTGTCTCTTAGTTGTTTTGACGAGCAACCCACTGGGTGTGCTCCCTTGAGAAAGCCAGTTCGGCTTCGTTCACCGCCGCGGAGAATGCCTCATCAGAGTTGGCGTCCGTAATAAGGTCGGCAGTCAATCCGATCTCGTGAGCTGTCAACGTGTAAGCCGATGCCAATTCGTTGAATTTCTTGATTTGGGTCCACCCGATAAGCGAGGCGGCAATAACGATTAACGGCTCTGTCGGCCAGCCTGGTATCGCTGGGTCAGCGATGCGTACTACGATGAACGAGAATCCCAGAGCGTATGCAAAAATACCAAGGCCCATCCAGACTTTCGCGGATCTCTTGTTCGAGCGCGCCTTCTTCTCGTACCACTTCCGTTGGTCGCAGATTCGTCTCTGCAGATACAGGTCTTTTCTTTCTTTTAGCGGGGAGTCCCTTATCGACATCATCTGGTCGGTTGTTTGGGGGGATGCTGAATCGGTGCCGCTCAACGCGCTACCAAGGTGACGATTGCTATCAAGAATGTCTTCCATGAGCTTTCGAAAATCAGCTCTGGCGTCAGCGGCGCGCACGTCATCGAACGGCTGTGCTCGCATCGCAAAGCGCCAAGTCAATGTCTTTACTGACTCTGCCAAAGCTCTGGCTTGATACCAGACCTGCTCGGGCTTTGTGACCGAACGGAATATGAGGATCCCCATTGAGCAAAGAAACACGGCAGCATACACACCGAAATAGATCTTTGATAGCGACAAATCCAAAGAGAGAACCGACGCAAGGAAAAGAAGAACGTACTCTGCCCGGATCAAGCGAAGAAACGTCGCCTGCTGCTCGTTTGATGCCACGTCGGCGCTATTATAGAGTCCAGGATATTTCATTTTTGAAGCACACCAGTCTATTTTGTGGCGGTAAATTCTTTAAGCCAGGATTTGGCAAACGTGAGGTTAGCAGTCGAGCTTACAGAGCCTATTCTTGAGCGAGGCGCGGTCCCTCTGTTCATAAACAGGAATGCAGGTCCTGTCCCATCAATGTAAGGGTATAGGCCCAAAAATTCTTGCCCGGAGAATGTTTCCGAAGAATTTTTTGCCACGGGCAGAACCGCTACCGCGGTCCGAAACCCATCGAAAAAGCCAAGCTCCCAAGGCATCCATCTGGATCCTGGAGAATTGTTTGAATGCACATAGATTAGCGTCTTTGACTGCCTCATACGGGTCCGCAGCAACTCGGCGGTGGCCGAGGAGACCTTTGTGCGGTCCAGTTGTGAATCTTCGACCCAATCTACGTAAGCAGTGAACCCAAGCTCCTCGAAAATTCGCTTCACACCGAGAACGATCTCTGCGTCCTTGAAAGAGTGTGACAGAAAAACGTCGAATGACGATCTGGCTGTAGCTGCGGCCGTCTCTTCCTTTAGAACGATCGATGCGGCTCTATGTCCTCGACTGGCATTCGCAACTCTTTTCAGCTCTGCCTCGGTCAGTAGCACTATTCAAATCCCCCCATGATCTGTTCGCAATCTATGAACTTGACGCCCATTCGATTAAGCGACCCTTGTCTTGTGAAAACTGGCACCATGCTCTCCAGCCGGTAGCGCAACCTCCACCTTCTCAAAGACCACGTCGGCTGGCAGGAGTGACCGGCCTTGTCACCCACCTACGCGACCCCGGCACAGCCATGCTCCTCGCTTAGAAGGCTGCGGAGACCAGCAATGTCAAACAGGACAGACGATCTCCTAATCTCGATCAGCAACGAACTTAGGACGTAAAAACGCGATGGAGCGATCTCCGAATGTCCGCAGGCGTCGAGGGCCGGGTTGGTCGCCAAGGCCGAGCGGGCCAGCTTGCACTCCCGCTACCCGTCGGCTTGCCAAACCCTCGCTGTAGATTTCGCCCCCTACACGGATGCGCTGACCGCGACTAAGCTCAATCGCCACTGATCCAGGGCGAAAGTTCCCCCCTTGAAGTAGCGGTAGAGGCATTTTTCGGCACTTCGCATCTTAGATATGGACGCCTCCTCAACCAGGCACGATCCGGTTTGGCTTCTCGCCGTAACCGTGCTGGCCAAGTGCGTCCGATGGCTGCTTCGATCCGTCTCCTGGAATGATCGGTTCCAGATTGCTCAAGCGCATCGTCCTTCCTCGCCATCAACTGGCGGATAGCGCTCGGCCACCTTTTTCCAGCAATTAGTATACCGCAAATGTCCCTTGAGTTTCGTCGGAATGGGCGCCTTTTGCCGACGAATCTACGGGATCCGTGCCAAACGCCGTTGAAACTTAAACTTTCGGTTTCACCGTTGCCTCAGGGCGGACAAAGGTATCGGTGAATTGGACTTCACTGGTTTCGTGACGACAAGGCTATAGTATTGATCAATCCCCAAGCCTGCCTGCAGCAGTCCCTCCATGAAATCCTGATAGGCGGCCATAGAACGAGATGCGACCCGCATCAGATAATCGACGCGCCCCCCAATTGCCCAGCAGTCCAGGATTTCCGGAATCTCTTGGATTGCAGTTTCGAAGTGTCGTTGGTCCTCAAGACGATGACGATCCAGCACGACCTCTACCATCACAAAGATCATGCCGCCAATGAGGGCAGGACTCAGTCGCGCATAGAATCCCTCAATAATCCCTGCGGCCTTGAGTGCTCGGAGCCGCTCCGAACAGGCCGATGCCGAAAGATGAACTCGTTTTGCAAGCTCACTTTTTGAAATCCGACCGTCTGCCTGAATTTCGGAGAGAATCCGGACGTCCCAACTGTCGAGTTGCACGGGATCGGGTTTCGACTTCATAACCTATGCTCTCAAGCAGCGATCGACATCGCGTTGTGTGCCGATCAATTCTATCATCAATTGAAACGACCGAATGTAGCAGTGGAAGGCATCCGTTCCAGGCCCGAGATGTGGCAGAATGGGGTACGAAAATCAGCTGAGGGAGAGCGATCAGCTGAGAAAAGCTGCAGAAGTAGTTTGGCTATCGCCCCGACGCCTAACGGGGCAATGATGCAGCTGGAGAGGATAGCCGGCCGCGGCGGAGACCTCCTGATAAAATAGATAACCCATTTACTGAACTCCGCTGCCGTACTTGATAGACGCCGCGACGGCATTCGAGCCTCGATCGCGTGTACGGCATATTCAATGCAGTATTCACTGGCACATTCAGCTATTGGAGTGAATTGAAGGCCTTGCTCGTCCGGCTCGCCGAGGCGCATGGCACCGCAAATGCCGCTCGTCTTACGGCTTGCCCGACAATTTGGCGCGGGAGTCTGGCCGAAATCGCCCAACGGAAAGACTCAAACACCGATGTTGCGTGCGATGCTGTCGGCCGCCATACGCTTACGCCACTCAAGAGGCCCGGAATTGTGAATGGAGTTTCCCTCAACATCGACGGCCATGATAACAGGCATGTCCTGCACCTCGAATTCATAGATGGCTTCCATGCCCAGGTCTTCAAAGGCAACGATCCGCGCCGCCTTGATCGATTTTGAAATCAGGTAAGCAGCGCCACCCACTGCAGCAAGGTATGGCGTTCTGTGTCTTACAATCGACGCTATGGCCGCCGGTCCCCTCTCCGCTTTGCCCACCATCGCGAAAAGGCCGGTTTCGGCGAGCACCTTGTCCGTAAAATCGTCCAAGCGGCTGGAGGTTGTTGGACCGGCAGGTCCAACGACCTCATTTCTCACTGCCCGGACGGGACCGACGTAGTAGATCACCCGTCCCCGCAGATCGACTGGAAGCGGCTTGCCGGCATCGATCAGTTCGACCATTCGTTTGTGGGCAGCGTCACGGCCCGTCAGCATCTTTCCAGACAGCAGGAGCGTTTCACCGCAGCGCCACGATGCCGTCTCTTCCTTCGTCAGCGTATCTAAATTGACCCGCCGGACGCCGGCTGGGTTCAATTCGTCGGCTCCGATGTCGGGCCATTCGCGCAAATCGGGCGGCTGGAGGCTGATGGGTCCAGAGCCGTCCAAAGTAAACTTCAGGTGCCGGTTGGCGGCGCATTGCGGGATGAGCGCCACAGGCTTGGACGCTGCATGAGTAGGATAGGTCGCAACCTTGACGTCAACGACTGTCGTCAGACCACCAAGGCCTTGGGCGCCGATACCAAGCGCGTTGATCCGCTCATAAAGCTCAATCCGCAGCCCCTCCTCTGCGCTTGACGCCCCCCTTACGATCAGTTCCGCCATATCGATGGGCTCGTTCATGGCTTCCTTGGCCAGCAGCATCGCCTTTTCAGCGCTACCACCGATGCCGACAGAGATCAGTCCAGGTGGACACCACCCGCTGCCAAGGGTCGAAACGGTATTGACCACCCAGTCGGAAACGGAGGCGCTGGGATTGAGAGTGGTAAAACGTGCCTTGTTCTCCGACCCGCCGCCTTTCGCGGCGATGGTGATCTCAATCTGGTTACCTTGCACCAGGTCGACATGGACAACTGCCGGTGTGTTGTCGCGGGTGTTGACCCGTCTAGCGAGGGGATCCGCAACGATCGATGCGCGAAGGGGATTGTCCGGATCGAGATAGGCTTGACGTACGCCCTCATTCACAAGATCAGCGAAACTGACCGTTGACTTAATGCGGGCATCCATGCCGACCTTTGCGAAGACAACCACAAGTCCGGTGTCCTGACAAATCGGGCGCCGCCCAAAGGCCGCCATGCGGGAGTTCAGCAGAATTTGACCTATGGCATTCTTCGCCGACGGGCTCTGTTCTCGCGTGTATGCGTGAGAAAGAGACCGGATATAATCTGGAGGATGATAGTACGAGATGTACTGAAGGGCGTCGGCGACGCTCCTTGTGATGTCGCGACCGGCGATGGTCCGTGTTCTGTTTCCCACCGGATTTTATCCAAACGAACCGAGGCCATTGACCATTTTCAGAATCTGGAAGCTTCGCACCCCCTGCTCGCCGCCTTCATATCCATAGCCGCTTTGCTTGACGCCCCCATAAGGCGCATCCGCGGAAACCCCTTTCAGGTAATTCACACTAATTGCGCCCGCAGAGAGACCATTGATAAGCTTCTGTTGCGTATCGGCCGCGCCAGTAAACAAGTAGGCGGCCAGACCGTACTCGGTGGCGTTGGCTTCCTCGATCGCCTCTTCGATCGTATCGAAAGGCGCCACGGTGAGCATCGGTCCGAACGGCTCTTCATGAAGCACTCTCGCTTGCTTCGGTACGCCCGTCAGGATGGTTGGCGGCCAGTAAAACCCCGGTCGGTCAAGGGGGATGCCACCGGTCTCGATGCGGGCGCCGCCTTCTACCGCATCCTTGGTCAGGCGCTGCATGGCCTCTATTCGCCGCGCGTTTGCCATTGGCCCCATTTGCGTTGCAGGGTCATCCGGTGGTCCGATCCTGATTTTTCGGACCGCCTCCGTCATCCGGAACAGGAATTCCTCATAGCGGGATCGGGCGACAAGAATCCTGCTGGGCGCATTACAACTCTGGCCCGCGCACTCGAATTTGTATTCCGAAATAGCCGGTATCGCCTTTGCCAGATCCGCATCTTCGCACACGATAACCGGGGAATGTCCACCGAGCTCAAGGATGCAGCGCTGCAGATTATTCGCGGCCAACGTGGCCAGCTGTTTTCCAACAGCGGTCGACCCCGTGAACGTCAAGACTTTCACAATTGGCGAACTGAGCAGATGCCGCGATATATGCACAGGCACTCCGAACACCAGGTTGACCACGCCTTCCGGTATCCCTGCTTGACGCAAAGATTCCACGATACGGACAGCCACGCTTGGCGTCTCCTCGGCCCCTTTGAGGATCACCGGGCAGCCTGCCGCCAGTGCAGGGGCGAGCTTGCGGGCGATAAGAACGGCCGGATAGTTCCATGGCGTAAAGGCAGCGACGACACCGAGCGGCTCCGGGACGATCATCCTGTTCGGACCCAACGGAATCGGGGTCGACAACTCATCGGCATGCCGGCCATTCCATTCCAGCGTTTCGACTGCGCGCGCATATTCTCCTGTCGCTTCGGCAATCGTCTTTCCCTGTTCGGACGACAGGTCCCTGGCTGCGGCGCCAGCTTTCTCTGCCAGAATGCTGGCGGCAGAGACGAGTATCTCGCCACGCTCTTTGGCGGGTCGTGAGGACCACGCCTTGCGGCTGCGTTCTGCCGAAGCAAGAGCTTCATCCAAGTCTGAAACCGTAGCCGAGGCCACTGAGGCAAATACCTTCTCTGTCGCCGGGTTGATCACCGGCAAAGTGGCTCGGCTACCACCGGCTCGCCATTTGCCATTAATGAAGAGCTCGTAGCTCTTGGCGTCGGACATCGCGGGCTCCACCTGACGGAATTCTTGCATACGAGCGCAGTTTCGATATCGAAACTGCTGAACTCGCTTGAGCCAGTTTCATCGCGATGGTCGCGGCGGGTCAAATATCGAATATTGCCGAAATCCATCTGGAATCCAGATCGGGCTGGTCCTAATGGCCGCAAAAGATCATGCCCAGCTTTACAGGTTAGGTTGTCAGGTCGCCTCAGGCGCCACCGCCGCCCAGTCCCGGATTTCAATCAATTTTCTGGCGACCTTCGGAATGAGCTTGCGGACCGCAGAAACGGCCGCAGAACGCTCATCTTTGGGATTTACAGCGAGCACCACGGACCGAGTAATCACCGGATCGACGATCTTGACAGTCCGGACCAGCCCTTGGGAGGCTTCTTTCTGAACCGCAGACGGGGCGAGAATAGAATGCGCTTTTCCCTCTACGACCATGTTGATGATCGTTGAGAGGGAGTCCACTTCAAACCTGACGTCCAGCGCGCAACCGTGTTGTGCGACGACATCAGCCACCGAACGCCTGACATTGTTGTTGCGCATGGGAACCGCCAGGGGGAATGCATGCAGGTCGGCCAGAGATATCGCATCTTCAAACGGTGGCTCGCCGGACGGAACCACCAGACAAAGGTCTTCGCGCGCTAGCACCGTCATTCGCCCCACACTGTCTGCTGTGCGGTACAGAACCGCCAGATTGAAGCGTCCAGCCGCCATCCATTCCTCTAGCGGTCCCGTCATACCCTCGACCATCTTGAGGGACACCTTGGGCAGTTCGTGTCTTACCGTCTCAAGCAGCGGGCCGCTCAGGACGCGAGCAGCACCAGACGGAATGCCAATAGTCACCTCCCCGGCAGGGGAAGCGGCTGTGTTGGTCAATTCCACCTCGGTAAGTCGAATTTCTTTGAGAATTGCCCGCGCCCGCTCGAGCAGTTTGGCTCCTGACGCCGTCACGCTCACGCCGGTCCTGTCGCGTATCAGCAGCTGAGTGCCGAAGCCTTCCTCCAATTGGCGTACATGCAGACTCAGCGCACTCTGGGCGACATTCAGAATGCCAGCGGCCTTCGTGAAACTGCCTGCTTCGACCACGCCAACGAAGTATCTTAACTGCCTGATTTCCACGGGTACTCTTCCGAGGGCGGGACTGCAATTGACGTAATCTATCTTGAAACATGATGGCGCGACAGCAATAATTGTGCCGAGCTGCTGACGCTTGCTGTCGTCGTCCCAGTCTTGTTGATCAACCCGCTGAGGACTCAAACGGCCAACTCGGCGCCCGGATCCGTCGCGATGATTTCTCGGGCCCTTTGAATAACCGGTGGATCGACCATCTTTCCGTCCAATGCGAACGCGCCTCTGCCTTGCGCCGTCGCATCTTTTTCCGCGGCGAGGACACGACGGGCCCACTCGAGTTCCTGTGGGCTTGGTGAGAAAGCCTCATTGAATATGGCAACCTGATTTGGATGGATCGCCAAAGCTCCGGTAAAGCCAAGCCGCCGCGCATGGGCCGCGGCCTCATGAAGTCTATCATTGTCTGAGAACTCGCTGATACTTCCTATGAAACCAAGCGGTAGCAAGCCAGCGGCGCGAGCCGCAAACAGAACGGAAAGATTCGGTGTCAAAAGAAGGTCGAATTCCGGGGCACCGCCAACAGAGGCACTGAAGTCTTCAGGACCCAGCGCCATTCCAACCATCCTGGGATGGGCAGACGCAATGGCTGAGAGACTTTGCAATGCTGCCGGAGTCTCGATCTGGGCTAGGAACCTGATTCGACCCAGCGCAAGGTTTCTTTCTCGTTCAAGTTCCGATACCGCATTCGCGATCTCTATTACCCACGCTGCCGAATCCGTCTTCGGAAGGACAAGTGCATCAACACCCGCCACTACGGCTGCATCGAGATCGGCCGCCAAGGCACGCAAACCGCGATTCACGCGAACTAAAACATATGCGCCCCTGCCGCCCACCTTTGCCACGGACGCAGAAAGCTGGCGCCGTGACTCATCTTTTTGATCCTGGGGAACGGAGTCCTCGAGATCGAGTATGACGCCATCTGCCCCCCGCTCATGAGCCGCCTCCACAAAGCGCGGAACATGAGCGGGAACGAAGAGCAGAGATCTCCAGCGGGGAACAGCCATCGGGCTTTCAACGGCCTGAACGGCGTCATTCATGAAATCGCCTTTGCGGTCGATTCTAGCGCGGGCGCAGTCAGTGAGCTTGCTGGGCGGCCGTGGCACTCGGAGCGGCCAGGACCAGGCATGCACTCTGTAAATCGCGATCGCGCTCCCCTCCCGACAACAGGCACGCTCATGCTGACGCCGCTCTTGCGCGCAAACCTGCTCGAACCTCCTCGCGGACAGCCTCCGTATGCGCACCAAGGCCCGGAACTGGGCGCAGCGAGGGGCGCTCAGAGTTGAAGATCGCCGCCGGGGCGATCGTCTCTATTGTTCCTTCTGGTGTGCCAATCTCAACCCTGCGAACATGTGGATGCCTTGAAATGTCCGCCACTTCGTTCAGTCGCCCATATGCCAAACCGGCCGCCTCAAGCTCCTGCATTGCTTCGTGGCTGGACAATTTGGAAAATCGTCTTTCAACGATCTCATCAAGTTCCTCACGGTGACCCAGGCGCTCCATGTTGTCGGCGAAACCAAGTGCACGAGTGAGCTCAGGTCGCTTCAGGAATTTCTCGCAGAAATTCACCCATTCCCGGTCATTCTGGACGGAGAAGATGACGTCTTTGCCATCGGAGCAGCGATAGGCACCATACGGCGCCAGTGAGGGGTGTTTCACGCCTGCGCGTACCGTCTGGTAGCTGCTGTAGTCGTGCTGAAGAACCGGCACATTCATCCAGTCTGCGACGGCATCGAACAGGGACACCTGAATGCTAGCCCCCTCGCCAGTGACCTCGCGATGATACAGAGCCTGGAGTATGGCGCTATGTGCTGTCATACCTGCCGAGATATCGCAAACCGACACCCCTACTCTGGCGGGACCCTGTTGCGTACCGGTGATCGCACACAGACCAGTTTCGGCTTGGACGATGAGATCATAGGCCTTGAGGTGAGAAAATGGCCCCCCCTCCCCAAACCCCGAAATGTCGCAGGTGATTAGCCGCGGAAAACGGCGACGCAGATCCGCAGATCCGAAGCCGAGTTTTTCGATGCTGCCTGGCTTCAGATTCTGGATAAAGACGTCAGCAGCAGCAACAAGCGTGTCCAGCACGGCACGGTCCGCCTCCAACCTCAAATCCAAGCATACTGACTCCTTACCCCGGTTGAGCCAAACGAAATAGGCGCTTTGCCCCCGCACCAACTTATCGTATTTCCGGGCAAAGTCTCCCTCAGGCCTCTCAACCTTGATCACCCGGGCGCCTGCATCGGCAAGACGAGACGATGCATACGGTGCAGCAACGGCCTGCTCCACAGCTACGACAGTGATCCCCTCAAGAGAGTTCTGCATGCAACACCGCGCTCTTCATCCAACATTTTCGTTTTGAGCCCGACGACGATTCAGCATCGCAAGCAACCGATTCTGTTCATTGCCCACGATCGAGAATGCCTCGTCGACTCCCATTCCAGGCTTCGCAAGCATCATGTCTGCCTGGGTCGCCATCGATATGTGGACGGAAGCCTGGGCAGAGAGATCTGTCTCGGTACAGCTTCCTCCAACGTACGCGCCTACCTTGTTCTCCTTACACAGGAGCACAGCACGTGCCGTGTCAGCCAATGAGCCGACATCAGGCGTCTTGATTTGAATGAGATGCGCGGCCTTCGCTTCGGCAAAGAGCCGAATATCCTCGAGCGTGTTGCACCTTTCGTCCACGACAATGCGAGCGGTGGAACCCCGGTTGTCCAAAATTGATACGATCTTGGCGTAGTTCTCAATTTGAGCTTGCGTCGAACCAAAATCCGCCGGGGACTCGACATTGAGGGTGAAACCCGGAACAGTGTCGGCGACCCTGCAGATAAAGTCGGCGATGAGTTGCGGCTCCAGGCTGATTTCCTGGCCGATCCAGCCATACACATCGAAATGCAGCACCGGATGATACCCCGGGCGGCCAATTTCGCGCGTCCGCGCCGCAACCCACTTCACGAACTCCATGAAGGCCTGGCCCTCGACGCCGAATTTCTGCCGTGAGTTGATCAGGCCGTGGGGAAGTATATCTACGGCTTTCAAGATCATTTTGTCGACGTTGATTTCGCGAGCATCGCCGCTTTGGCAGTAGATCGGAACCCTGCGAGTTGGCAGCGGCAGGTTAAATTCACTGCAAACGACTTCCGCCATCGTGGTACTTTGAAGATGGGCCGAGGCGCGAAGGAGCGCCTGGCTAACGCCATACTCAATCGCGAGAGGTAACCGCTGGTGCTGGAGAGGCTCAAAAACCTTTGCACAGGCATCGAGATAACGAGATACGTCGACATTGAGAAGCCGGGGCACGACTATACGCGAGGTTAACTCCGAGATTTGAGCACTCTCAAACAAAGGATCTCGTCCTCCAGCACCAGAATATTGAACGCTCATCATGTCACCCCAAACCACGGCCCCGTCGGTGAGAGCAAGCCCGATGCTGAGCGAAGATGCCGGAACGCGGATGGACGTGAACCCAATCGCTGTCGCCTCGCCGCTATAGACGAAACCGTCCTGGGGCGCGCCGGCCCTGATGGCACCCTGATCGTCATAGAAAAAAGCGCCATTGCCAGGCGCAAGGAGGACGTCTTTGATCTGCATTTCACTTCGCTCGATTTTCGGACATCGTTGATGGCAGTTGGATTTGCTGCGCCGACTATGCACCACTTGATCTTGAGTTCGCCAACATAATGTCCCGGACGGTCCCATCGCGTTTTCAGATGGCCGGCGTCAGACACATGCACCCCGTATTCCGGCAAGCATTCGACGAACGTCGAATTATTGTATAGGTGGACATTGCAACGTCGTACTCACCTCATTTGGGTTAGCATTCGCGCATTAACCAGAATGCGTCTGAAATGCGCGTCAATCCAATCCCTTCATAGAAGCCGACAGAGTTGGGTGTAGAGATCAAAGCTATGGCCACAGCAGGCCCGAGTTGCCGGCGGGCTTCATACAGGAGGCCCTTGCCGATGCCGAGGCCTTGCGCCGACGCCGATACGGCAAGCTCGGAGACGTAGCAGATCCAGGAAAAGTCAGTAACGCATCGAAGTACTCCGACCAGCTTCCGCCCCGGCCGATGGAGCCGGGCCGTCAGCACCAAGTCGGCTTGGCGGAGCATCGCATTCAGCCGAAGCTCGCCATGGGTCGCCCCGAAGCCGGATTCGGCCAACACGCGGCAGAATTCGGCCGGGTCAAGGTTCGGCTCACTAACGTAAAGGATCTCAGATTGTTCGCTCATGCCAACCCCTTAACAAAAATTGATTGATCTAAGCTTACGCAATACCTTGTATTCGCAGCCGGTGCCGAGATTTTCGCCCTGACTGCGTGAAACCAGCAGTAGCTTGTGGCGGATTTTGGCACGAAGAGCTGCGCAGCAACTGCCCTATCCAGAACACAGCTTAGAGCTAGTCAGTTGAACGACTATGCTTTGTCATCTGCGTGCAAGTGCCCTGCCGAAGCGACTGCTTGCGTCTCAGTCCGCTTTAACCAGTGTCTAATCCGTGCTTCGACGGCGCCCCTTTTTAAACGGCAATCTCAGCTCGCGCGCCTACCTAGGATAGTAGGCTGCATCGCGGGGCGGCGAGGTTTATAAAAAACGGGACTGTTGGAGAGCAAAAGATGTTGCCGTTAGTTCGCCCCAGAAATGCTATATTTGAAATCAATCTTGGGGCTATTCAGGCGAACTTCCGGGCCATCACGGCCCTCGTTGGGTTAGGCGTAAGGGTCGCCGCTGTCGTCAAGAGCGACGCCTATGGACTTGGTGTTGTAGAGATTGCAAGGGCGCTTATTCATGTCGGCTGCGATCTGCTCTTCGTCGGCAATCTTGAGGAAGCGCTGCTTCTAAGATCGTCCCATGTAGACGAGGCAATCGCGGTTTTTTGCGATGATTTCGCGAAATTTGGTAGATTCTACCAATCCAATAACCTCATACCGGTTGTGAACAATTGCGCCGAATTGGAAGCCGTTATTGCAACAGGAACGAAGACATATTTTCTTAACGTGGAAACGGGATTTTCCCGCTTTGGGCTCGCCATTGCGGACGTGCGTCGCGCGTATTTTTCTGGTACGTTCGACATGTATCCCCCTTCGGTCGTACTCAGCCATCTAGCGTGCAGCGAAAGCGTTGCGGACCCAACTAATGTGTTGCAACGGAACCGCTTCCGGGCGATCTACGATCTGATTAAGCCCACCTGCGGCAGTCTCGCAGCGTCCGCCGGTATCTGGCTAGGTAAATCCTATCATTTCGACATGGTACGGGTGGGCTCAGCCCTGTACGGGCTCAACGATGCTGGCATTCGACCAAATCCGCTGCAAGCGGTTGCAAGGCTCCGAGCGAAAATACTCGACGTGCGCAATGTCGCTAGGCGGGAGGCTGTTGGCTACGGTGCGACATTTCGTACGGGTCGAGCTACCCGCGTAGCGACCGTCGGGATCGGCTACACACATGGCCTTCCATGGGCCTGCGCGAACAAGATATCAGCTCGGTTCGCAGGTTATTCGGCCCCTCTAATCGGAACAATATGCATGGAGAACATGACAATTGATATAACAGATGTTCCCGAAGCGCTTTGTGGGCCAGGTAACTTTGTGGAATTACTGGGAAATGATTTTACCTTAGATGACCTTGCAGAAGCTGTGGGCCTCAGCCCACACGAAGTCTTAACCCGCCTAGGTGCTGGTTGCACAAGACGGTATCTGAATTCTTCCTTGTTACCTACGACCCCTAGGAGTAAGGCGTTAGACTTTGATGGCAGCAGCGAGATGAATGATGGCAAGGCACGCCTTTGATTTCGTTATGGCGCTCCCATGGAGAACTTGGTCCATAGCGCATCCTTTGATTCGAAAGATAAGGATGCCCCATCAAAGCCCCGGATCAAACATGTAGCTAGGTCAGGACTCATTGATCCAGAAGATGAAGGCTGCAGCGAAGGCGATAGCCGACAGGAAGGTGTGAGCACATCGGTCGTATCTGGTGTGGATGCGTCGCCAGTCTTTGAGGCGTGCGAACATGTTCTCGATCCTGTGACGTTGCCGGTATCGGACAGGATCATAGCTGTGCTGAACACGATGCTTGGCATGGGGTGGGATGCATGGCCTGATACCGCGCTCGACGAGCGCCTGGCGGAAGGCCGCTGAACTGTAGGCCCGATCGGCCAGCAGGGCGTTGGCGGCGGGCAAATCCTCGATCACGGCCGCAGCAGTCTTGTGATCATTGGTCTGCCCTTCGCTCAGATGCAGCAGCCGCGGACGTCCCTTGGTGGTCAGTCCGCCTCGGCTGCGTCCGATACATCGGGATAGAGTTTTTTAAGGAGGCTGGCGGCAGTGCGGTGCGCTTTGAGATGGGTGGCAACGATCATCAGATTGTCCGTTTCGCCGCCCTGCGCGGCCAGTTCCGCTAGGATGCGGTTGAACACACCCAGCCGACTCCAGCGGATGAAGCGGTTGTAGATGGTCTTGTACGGACCGTAGTCGGAAGGGACATCTCGCCAGCGAAGGCCATTTCGGATCACGAACAGGATGCCGCTCAGCACCCGGCGGTCATCCACACGCGGAACACCATGCGACAAAGGAAAATAGGACTCGATCCGGCGCATCTGCTCCGGCGTCAACATCAGCAAATCACTCAAGGCAGCACCTCCTGCCACCCTGAATCACCAAACAGATATCAACTCAATAGATTAATGGGTCCTGACCCTAGCTTTGATTCCGATTGTAACATAGAAATGCCTAATTGCCCGAGCATCGGACCTGGTCTAGAATCCAAGCCATACGAAGTGCTGCTTCTTCGGCTACACTAGGCCCATGTGAAGCGCCGCCGTGGCCACCGACCATACGCATGTGGAAAACAAGACCTGGGTCTCGACCGGCCGTAAAGGAACGTCGCTGGGCAACGTACCGAGCAGGCTGGTAGTAGAGCACCTGGCTGTCGTCGAGCGCGGCGTCGACGTAAGTTGGCGGGCGCGGGCGATCGGCACTGAGGTTGTAGTAAGGATCGTAGCTGCGCAGGTGCCGATATTCGTCGGCTATGTGGGGATCGCCGTACTCCGCTATTTCCGGCAGCGCGTACGGCATCGTGAAGTCCAGCTCGGTATCTATGATGTCGGCGAGCGGAACCTCGGCGAGTACGGCGCGGAACAAGTCGGGCCGCAAGTCGGCCGTGGCAAGCACGGTACCCCCGCCAGCGCTCGCTCCCTCAATGACGATGCCGTCGCCGGTGGCGACCCCCTGCCTAACAAGCGCCTCGACAGCGACGATCAGATCTGTGTGGGTGATACGTTTTCGATCGCGGGTAGCCGCCTCGTGCCACGGACGTCCAAGCTCCCCGCCTCCCCGTACGTGCACGATGCCGAAAGCAACTCCGCGATCGAGCAGGCTCAAACGTTTGGTCATGGATGAGGGCCAAGTGAAAAACGAGGGCCATCTCGGTTTTCCATAACAGCCGTAGACATTCAATAACACCGGCCCTGGGGTGGTTCGATCGCGCCGCGCGACGAGCGAAATTGGTATATCCACCCCGTCTTCCGCCTGCGCCATGACGACCGTCGCCACGTATTGAGCCGGGTCATATCCGGGAACGCGGGCCTGGTACAGGACTGCCGATCGGTCGTCGGCGAGATCATGCTCTACAAACGTGTCGGGCGTCACGAATGAGCTAACCGAGTAGACCAACTTCGAGCTTCGGAACGGATGCCGTGCGACCGAATAGCTACCCCCTGCAGACAAGCCGACCTTAAGAGTGCAGCTCGGCTCGTCGGGAACGATCGTGGCGGCGACCCCCCCGCTTCGGTTATGCGAGACGAGGCGAGGACGAAGGCCCTCTCGTTCCAGGACAACCAGGTGCTGGTCGAGCACGTGGACCTCCTCAAGCGTCACGCCCGCTCGATGCGGGATGACCTCCTCCCAGCACGATGGTGACGGGTCACCTATTGGCGCACACACGAGCCGCCAGTAGGGTCCAGCGTCGTTTACCCGAAACAAGAACCTGTCGCCCCAGTGCTCGGCAAAGACATGGTGGCCAAGATCACGCGCCACAATCCGGCGCCACCCAACGCCCGGCTGGTCGGCAGGAAGGCACCACACCTCCACCGCCCCGGCGTTGTCCATAACGTCCAAAAACAGCCAGGCGCCGCTATCAGAGCGCCAAATCCGCAAGTTCAGTCGCTCGTCCGCCTCCTCGAACACTACCTCAGAGTGCGAATCGTTGACGTCCAGGCGTATAAGCTCATGGCGTTGCCGCCGCCGGTCCGCCCGCTCCCGCGTGAAAAAGAGCGTGTTGCCGTCCGCGGTCCAAGTAACCATCCCAGCCCGCCTCGAGCCCTGCCAGACGTCATGGCCGGTCTCTATGTCCCGCACCCTAAGCTCGAAGTTCTCGTCCCCGATGACATCGAAGCTGAACGCCACGTAACGCCCGTCGTCACTCGGCTCGAAGACACCGAGCGAATAGAAGATCTCGGCCCCCGGGATCGCGTTCGGGTCGAGAACAAGCTCGGCCGAGCCTCCGGTCACCGGCCGGCGCCACCACGCAGGATGAGACAGGCCCCGCCCGTGTCTTTCGAAGTACTCGAAAGGTCCAACCTGGAAGGTTGGTGGGGCGCCCTCGCAGGTGTGACGCCCTTCGATCTCGGCGATAAGTTCCGCCTTGAGCCCTTCCAGGTGGGCTGTCGCTTGCTCCGCGTAGCTGTTCTCGGCTTCAAGATACGCGCGGACGTCGGGATTCTCCCGGTCCCTGAGCCAGCCATACGAGTCTATCGTGACGTCGCCATGAAGGACCCGGATCCGTGCCTCGGAACGAGGAAGCGGTGGCTGCAGGTGCTTGTCTACCATCACAAGGCCCTCAGGAAAAAAGAGCAAGGAATTGGCGCGGCAGTCCGCGAGCAGTACAGTTTGTGCATCAATGTTGCTCCTAGGCGATATAGTGTAAACCGTTTAACGAGCCACGGCGCGTTATTACCAACATCCGTTAATTCCGTTCTGGCAGAATAGCGCTTCGAGTGCCCTATTATTACTTACTGTCAGACGGAACCATGGTCGGCACTTTTCAGGTTGGGTGTCGACAATCCTGCTTTCGCACCTGACGTCGGCAGCCAGCATGCGGACATATGCTGCGGCCCGACTTCGATGGCCGGCGGCTCCTCCTCCTTGCACCGGTCGAAAGCAAGCGGGCAGCGAGGATGGAAACGACAGCCCTTCGGCACGCGTGCGGCGCTTGGAACCTCTCCTTGCAACGCCGGCAGCTCGAAGCGACTTGCGTCGCTGCGAATCTGCGGCGTGGCGTTGCGCAACGCGACCGTATAGGGATGCCGGGGGTTGAATGTGATGTCATCGGCGCTGCCGATCTCGACCAATCTCCCAAGATATAAGACTGCAATCCGGTCGGCGATCAGCCAGGCGAGCGGCAGGTCGTGGGTGATGAACAGTAGCGCCATGTTGTGCTTGGCGCGCAGGTCAACCAGGACCTGAAGAATTTGTGCGCGTATCGATACATCGAGCATCGACACGGGCTCGTCGGCAACGATGAGCTCCGGCTTCACGGCAAGCGCTCCGGCAATCACGACGCGCTGGCGCTGGCCGCCGGAGAGTTCGTGTGGGAAGCGGGCGAAGAAATCACCGGGAGGATTGAGCCCGGCCGCCGAAAGCGCTTCGCTGACCCTTTCTGTGAGTTGGGCATGGTTCTTGACCAGCCGCAGGGAGCGCAACGGCTCTGCCACACTGTCGAACACGGTGTGTCGCGGGTTGAGCGCCTGATAAGCATCCTGAAAGATCATTTGCACGCGTCGCCGGTAGGGACGCAGAGCCGAGAAGCCTTTTGCAGACGTCATATCGCGGCCCTCAAACAGCAACCTGCCTCCTGTGGGCTGGGCTAGCTTGGTGATGACGCGGCCCACTGTCGTCTTGCCGCTTCCGGATTCTCCAACCAGGGCGACGATTTCACCTCGTCCAATGTTGAGGTCGACTCCATCCGCCGCACGCACCGCCCCGGCAGATCGCCCCAGGACCCGGTCGAACAGTCCGCCCTGGATAGGAAAATGGACCTTCAGGCTCTCGAGACTCAGGATGTCGGAGGTGTCAGGCATGAACTGCAACCCTGCCTTCTTGCGAGGAACGGTGAAGGTGACAGGCGACGCGTCCCCACCCGAACTTTTCGAGGCTGGGAACTTCGGTCGTGCAGACCCCCGTTGCTGACGGGCAACGTGGATGGAAGGCGCAGCCTGACGGTCGATTCATTAAGTTGGGGGGATCGCCGGGGATAGGGCGAATTATCCGTATGCCGCTCGCCGGGTTGGGGATCGATTCGATCAGCAGGCGAGTGTAGGGATGTTTGGGCTTAGCGAAGATCTCCGCGACGGTTCCATCCTCGACTATCCGGCCGGCGTACATGATCATCACGCGATCACACGACTCAGCGACGACAGACAGGTCGTGGGTGATTAAAATGAGCGCTAGGTTAAGCTGCGATCGCAACTTCCCCAACAGCTTGAGGATCTGAGCCTGTGTGATGACGTCGAGCGCCGTGGTCGGCTCGTCACCGATGATGATCGAGGGGCGACATGCGAGCGCCATGGCAATCATCACTCTTTGACGCATACCGCCCGACAACTCGTGGGGATAGGCAGTGCCGCGATCCGTCGGAATGCCGACGAGTTCTAGAAGCTCCCGTGCCCGCGCGGTCGCCTCGGCACGCGACATGCCGAGCTTCAGGATGCATGGCTCGGCGATTTGCTTGATAATGCGGTGAACGGGATTGAGCGCATTCATCGCGCCCTGGAAAACGACGGACGTCTCGGTCCAGCGATGTGGCCGCATCGCCGCATCATTGTCGATCGGCAGCAGGTTACCACGATAGCGCACTTGGCCGCCGCTGACCCGTGCATTGGGCGATAGTAGACCAGCGATCGCCATGGCGGTGGTAGTCTTGCCACTGCCCGATTCACCGACGAGGCCAACGGCCTCTCCAGCCTGGAGCGCGAAGCTCACGCGGTCGATCGCTCGCAATGAAACGCCCTTGAGCCGATACTCAACAGAAAGCCCGTCGACTTCCAAAAGCGATGCCTTGTCTTGGGAGAGGTTTGTCATGGGATCACCCTCTGCCGTGGATTGAACGTGTCGTCGAGGGCATTGCCGACCAGGACGAAGCTAAGGGAAACCGCGAGGGCGCACAGCCCGGGGGCGCCGAGGTACCACCAAGCTCCGGTACTGGCCGCACCGGCGCGCTGAGCGAGCGAAAGCAAAGTGCCCCATGAAGGCTGCAATGGGTCGCCAAGCCCGAGGAACGAGAGCGACGTCTCGACATAGATTGCGCCAGCGACGACCAGCGCACCATTCGCTGCGATTTGCGGAACGAGATTGGGGAGGATATGCCGCACCATGATGCTCAAATTGCTGCTGCCCACAACTCGTGCGCGATCAATGAATGTTCGCTCCTTAAGCGATAGTGTCTGACTGCGAACGATACGGGCGACAAACGCCCAGCTTGTTATGCCGATGACGACAAGGATCACGAAGAGGGAAGGACGGAAGCCGAGGATTTCTCTGCCCCGCCCCATTACTTCGAGCACCACGGGTGTGATGACCAGCGCAAGGACGAAGGACGGCATGACGAAAAAGAAATCCGTCAGCCGCATCAGCCAGACGTCAACTCTGCCACCGTAGTAGCCAGCAGTGATACCAACCGTAGTGCCGACGACGAGGCTGATGACGGTCGCCAGCAGCGCGATCGTGAGCGATATCCGGGCACCATGGACGACCAGATTGAGCACGTCACGCCCCACCTCATCGGTCCCCAGCAGATGCTGGCTTGATGGTGGAACGAGGAAATCACCAGTTGCGGTGGCTACGGTCTCAAGTGGACCTACGAGGATATTGGGCACAGCAGAGAGGACAAGGAAAAACACCAGACACAACAGGCCGAGCTGAGCCCCGGCGTGACCAAGAAGATTGGATAGAAAGCTCTTGATCGCTCTCGCCCGGCTACGCGAGGAATATCGCACGATACTTTCACTCATTGCCGGATTCGCGGATCAAGAATGCCGTAGGCAAGATCGGCTAGGAGGTTCGCGGCAACGATCGATACACCAAGCAACAGGAATATCCCTTGAAGAACTGGGTAGTCCCGCGCGTTGAGCGCTTCGACCGTGAGACCACCAATTCCCGGCCAGGCGAAGACGGCTTCGACGGTGATCGCACCAGCGACCACGTAGCCAAGATTGAGAGTAATCAAGGTCACGAGCGGCAGCATTGCGTTACGAAATGCATGGCGCATCAGCATCTGACCGTTGGTAAGTCCCTTGGCGCGTGCGGTCACCATGTAGTCCTCAGTAACGACGTCACTCATCGCTGCACGCGCGACCACAACGTATTGCCCGATCAGCCCAAGGGCTACCGCGGCGACCGGAAGTGCGAGATGTCGCAAGTAGTCTAGGATCTTATCAGTTGAACCTATGCTAGCGCCGGGTGAATAGATGCCATAACCCGGAAACCACCCCAATGCCGTGCTAAAAATGACTACTAGTACCATAGCAAGCCAGAAAGACGGCGTAGAATAGAGCGCTAGAGATGCTCCCATGGCGATACGGTCGACAGCTCCTCCTCTGCGCCAACCCGCATAGAGCCCAAGCATGACACCGCATAGCATGGCGATTAATTGGGCCAAGCCAACCAGGGCGATGGTGGCCGGCAAGCGCTCCCAAATAAGGTCAGAGACAAGTCTACCCCTGAACTTGAAGCTGTAGCCGAGATCGCCATGTAGAGTTGCCGACAGGTAGTCAAGTATCTGGTCCGGGAAAAGCGGCCGGTCGAGTCCCCAGTTCTGGCGCTGCGCCTCGATCCGTTCAGCGGACACGCTCATCCGAGCACCGCCAAGCAGAAGCGCTGCAGGGTCACCGGGAATGACCCTGAACAGGACGAAGTTCAGTGTGGCCACCATCGAAAGAGTTATGGCCGCCCTGATCAGGACATTCCCAATGCGGCTTGTTCGCCCTTCCTGTGCGTTGCCAGCCACGTTAGATCGGCCTCAACCGATCGAACGGGAAATAGCTCCAATCCGATATCGCGTCCTCCGGTCCCCAGCCCTGGAAGCAGTCCTTACGATAGGCACCGAGCGTTAAGGGGTGACTCAGAATGATATACGGCGCCTCAGCATAGATGAGGCGCGCTGCCTGATCGACCAGCTCCTGGCTCCTCTTCAGGTCGACGGTACGGTCGACCTCAGTCAGGAGCGCGTCGAACTTCTCATTTGTCCAGTACGATCTGTTAGTGAGGCCGATGGACTTGCTACTGCCCAAGACGAGCAGGTCGTGAGGCGAGGAAGACAGCCAGTTGCTGGCGATAAGCAGATCCCAGCTTCCGCCGCCGTCCGTCGGCGCTGTCGTGCGGGCGGTGAGCGCACCGGAATCGAGCTGGGTCACCGACACGGGAATGCCAATTTGTCCCAGCCAGCCCGCAACAAGCTGCACGGCTGCAATCGGAATCTCGCTCACACCCGAAGCCTTTCCTGTGATTAGCTCAAGCTGTAAGCTCTTTCCCTCCTTGTCCTCCCGGACACCATCGCCGTTCGTGTCCCGATATCCGGCCGCGTCTAGCCGACGACCCGCCTCGGCTAGATCGAAGCGGCGCCTGATGTCGCTTAGGTCTGAGTAATAGTCGGCGGCTACCGGCATCACAATTCCGACACCAGGGTCTGCGTGCCCGCGGTAGGCGCGATCCACGATCGCTTTCTGATCGATCGCATAGCCGATCGCGTCGCGAAACGCTGGATCCTGCAGGGCCTTGGTGCTGCCCGCCCCCTTCCCGGAGGCCGTATTAAATGCCAGATAGTCCCGCTGCTCCACGCGAGATTCATAGACCCCGATATCGCTCTCCTTCGAGAAGGCAGCCCACTGTGCGGCTGTCACGCCCCCACAATCGAAGCTCCCACTCTTCAGACCCTGGGCAATTGGATCCTGCGTGGTGAAGAAGTGGATAATCATCCCGGCCGTCTTCGGCTGCTCAGTGCGAAAATACGCGTTTGGCGTAAGGCGCACAAATTGGCCTTGCTGAAACTCCGCAACGATCATAGGCCCAGTTCCCACCAGCGGCGGGTCGTTGCGAAAAGTGCTGCGCGCATCCGCGTAGCCGATGTCCTTCCAAACGTGCTCAGGGACCATTAGAACGAAGTTGTCAATTGGCCAGCGCGTAGGAGCCTTGGTCACGATCCGCAGAGTTTCGTCATCAATGGCCGTAACGGATGCGACTTGTTCCATGCCGTCTGTGCTGTTTTGGCCAATATTCAGCTCGTCTGGCTTGCCCACGGAGCCAAGCAGATAATTATAGGTGAACGCGGCGTCTCTGGCGGTGGCGGGTTGGCCGTCCGACCACTTCATGCCGGGCCATACCTTGATTGTCCAAGTGAGCCCGTCATCAGCAACGGCCCACGCCTTCGCAAACCCCCTCCGGTCAGGGTGTCGCTGGGCGTCAACGCCGACCAGCGAATCGTAGGACAAGACAAGCGGCCAGAACGAACTCCAGGTGGCGAATGGATTCATGGAATCGGGAGCACCCATCGAGCCGACACGCACAATATGGTCGCTACAAGACGAAGCGAACGCCCTTGAGTTAATGACCCACGGGGCAACCGATCCCACCAGCATTGCTTTGACGACCGCACGGCGATTCATAGACCAATCATTCATTCTGGTCCTCCTTTAAGCCTCGCCACGCCGCATTCCCGCACCTCGTCGCGCCCATTTGGAACTGATGGCCAGCGCGTGCACTAAGGTAATTGGTGTGGCGGTTCCCCTTTATAGTCTTAAGTTAGATTTCTTCGACAGCTGCTGAATTGGCAAATAGAGACTCGATATAATCGCCATCTAATAAGTAGATGGCTAACGACTCTCCCCGCCCAGATGGACGCTTTCTGTCGACGGTGCAGCTCTGAAAATCGCACCTGTTGATTCCCCGGTAATCGACCAGCGCTGCCGCCAAAGACATTCTGCTTCCAGCCCCGCAGGGTCCGCACGAAGTGATCCGTGCGGATGCAGGAGGTGCTCGAGGCCGAGATGGACGAGGGCGGCCTCAACGAGGAAATCCGCCGGCGCACCTGTGTCGTGCTCATCTTTCCAAAACATAGAGATGCCGCCCCCAGTCAGGACATTGGCTGTCGAAACCAACGAAAACTGGATGGGGCCAACCGCTAGATCAACATGGACGATCTGCGTGAGCACAAGAAACATGCTCTGCGCCAAGCCGCGCGACCAGCACCATGGCTGTCCCATTTTACTGATGGGGTGGATGCCAGCCTTCTCCGACGGCATCGCAATGTGCCAAGTTTGTGGTGTTAGCGCCACGCAAAGGAGAGGCAGGCATCGATGGAAAAGTTACTATCATTGGGGTCGATCTGGGAAAGAACGGCATTCAGCTGCACGGGGCGGCAGCTGATGGATCGGTTGTATTCCGCAAGAAGCTGTCGCGCCTGCAGTTTTGCAAGTTCATGGCGAGTCAACCGGCATGTGTCGTGGCAATGGAAGCGTGCGGCAGCTCCCACTACAGACCTGTCAGATGGCTCGGCTTGGCCATGAGCCAAGACTGATTGTCCCGGCCTATGTCAAACCGTCCGTCAAGCGGCAGAAGAACGACGTCGCCGAAGCGGAGGCGATCGTCGAAGCAGCGCAACGACCGACAACGCGCTTTGTCGAACCGAAGACCAAGGAGCAGCAGTCCCGGGCTATCGTGTTTCGCACCAGAGAGCAGTTCGTGAATCAGAGAACCGAATGGGTGAATGCGTTGCGCGCGCACCTCTAGGAGTTCGGTTATGTTGTTCCGCAAGGCATCGGCCACCTGCCACGTCTGGCAGAGATCGTCGAGGACGAGAGTGCAGACCTGCCGGATCTGGTCCGCGACATCTGCAGCGCTCTTGACCAAATCAAACAGTTGAGCAGCCGTTTCGCGGCATTGAAGAAGACGATCGACACGCTGTCCAAGCAAGCTGCAACATCTCGGCGCTTGCAAACCATGCCCGGTGTCGGCCCTATTGCTGCCCTTGGCATTTTCGCCACCGATGGAAACCTTCAAGTGCGGTCGCGATTTCGCCGCCTGGCTCGGGCTGGTCCCTCGGCAGAAGTCAAGCGGCGGCATAGGCACAAGTGTCCCGCGCGGGCGCGGCGCGAGACACATAGCGCTTGCCCCTTTATTCGCACCGTCTCTTGGTGGCACGCGGATTGCATAGGACTCCGTGAAGGCGAGCGCGGATAAAGCGGGCTGTTCCCTCGAGAAAACAAATCCGAGCGAATGAAGTGCAGAACCGAACCATCAAGGAGTACGTCATGCGAGTAGCCGTCGTCCGGAATCGTGATTTTACAGGCGTGATCAACCGATTCGGTCAGCCTTATCCACAGCCCCCGCAGCCTTGGCCGCCCGGCGAGACAGTCGAAAGGGCGGTGGCGGCACTGCAAGAGGGCGGCCATGAAACGCTTTTGTGTGAAGGCGACAAAGGACTGCTCAATACGCTCGAGCGCTTCATGCCACCCGATCCGCAAGCCCGCCCTTCAGGATTTGTTTTCAACCTGGCGGAGGGGATTCAAGGAGACTACCGTTTCACGCACGTTCCGGGCATGCTTGAGATGGCCGGCGTTCCATACACCGGATCGAGCCCACTCGGGCATGGACTGACGGACGACAAAGTTATCAGCAAGACGCTCATGCGCAGTTGCGGCGTGCCGACGCCGAACTTTCGCATCATGCGCTGCGGCACCGACAGCACCGGCGATTTGCGATTCCCACTTGTGGTGAAGCCGCGCCGTGAAGACAACAGCTTCGGTTTGCAACTCGTGCATGAGCCCTCTCAGCTGGCGCAAGCCGTCGAAATGATCATTGGGCAATATGGGCAGGATGCGCTAGTGGAAGAATACATCGATGGGCGGGAAATCCATGTCGCGCTGCTGGGAAACGGAAAACCCGAGGTGTTGCCCTTCGCAGAGATCGACTTCGGCGAACGCGAAATTGGCCTTTTGACTTGGGAAGCGAAGTACCTGCCTGCCGAGCAGGCGTCGACGATTTGCCCGGCGCGAGTCGGGAGCAGTCTTGCGACTTTGCTGCGGGATATTTCGATTGCAACCTTCCGTGCCTGCGAGTGCCGGGACTATGCACGCCTCGACGTCCGGATCGACCGCTCCGGCCAACCCTTTGTGCTGGAGATCAACACGATGCCTGGGCTCAGTATGCAATCCGAATATGTCCTAGCCGCAATCGCCGCTGGGCACAGCTATTCGAGCTTGATCAATCGCATCCTTGATGTGGCCCACAAGCGGTATTTCGGGATCGGCATCCCGTAGCCGGTCACGCGTCGAGTCGGCGCCCACTAGGTGCCCCATCAGCGTGGCAGCCGAGACGTCGCCAACCGATTTCGGTGCTGCGCCGAGTGCGAGGCGGCGGTGATGACGGCGGTCGACATGAGATGTTGGTCGCAATGCTCGACTGCAGAAACTGACCGCGATCTGGAGTGCGCTCTAGGGTTACACCGATCGGGCTGCGGTTTTGCTCGTCTGCCGGATGTGTTAATCCTCGATCGTTGCGGGCCGGGAGCCGCTGGACGCGGCCTGGCGGCGGCTTTCTGCGCTCGATTGCGGCGCAACGGCGACCGTCGGGGGGCATCGATCGCGCGGGCGATGGCGTAGCCGACGATCATGCGCGACCAGACGTCGAGAATGACGGCGACGTAGACGAAGCGGGCCGTAGCGCGGCATAGGTGATATCGCCGACCTAGAGTTGGTTGGCAGGTCGGGACAATGTCCTTTTGCCAGATTGGAGTAGATCGGACTGCTATGAATGCTGTCGGTCGCGGCGACGAACCGGCGTCTGACCTTCGGTTGCAGGCCGTGATCGCCCTAGAAATTCCAGCTCCTGAGCCTGCTTGCCGATCAGCTGCGGCGATTCGCGCCTCATTTCCGTGATCAGAGCGGCCGAAGCCGTATATTCATCGAACCACTCCACCTGCCTCTGCCAATCCAGACAAGGATCAGGGTGCGGGTGATGTCATGCCGTTCCCCCCAAATGTGCAGCGTCTCGCCCGACAGATTTTCCTGCACGGCCAACGCTTAAAGGTGACGCTATAACTACGATGTCTTGCCATCGCTCATGGTCGACGTCGACTGACAGGCGTCGCTTGAGGGAGCTGGCGACCCGGCCGCTGGTGCCCATCGCGACGCCGTGAAGACTTTCACTCGCCTATCCAGATAAGCGCCTTCATCCCGGTCCTTCACTATTTCTGCGAGGGTCCGCTGATTGGTTTCGAATGATTCGGTCCACGCCGCGCTGGTGAATAACATTCGGCTCAGCATCACCGTGTCGAAAACAGGCAGCCCAGTCAACCGGCGTATGATCGGGGACACCAGAGGGAATGCGGTACATTCACACAGGAAAGCCGCGATGTGCGGATATCTCCTTCTCAGTCGCGTGACGCACGCCGTGACATCGTCCTCGATTTCAGACACTAGCGTGCGCCGCGGCGGGCGCTGCATTTCGTTATCCAGGAGCTTTCCACCTTCGATACCGCCGACCACTATCCGCGCACGCTCGGCCGGGTCGTCGATCCCGAATAGGCCTTCGCTGCAATGCGTGGAATCGGCAGTCAGTACCGCGAGCTTGGCGCCGGGTGGAAGCTGACGTAGCAGGGTCGGTATAAGCAGGAGACTTGACAGCGCCACGGGTACGTTCACCGACGCGGCCACCGCTGCCTGATGTCGGATGGCGAACCCACAGTTGGCGATCACGGCAACGGCGCCCCGTTCGACCAAGCGTTGCGCTGACGTGACGTAGGCCGGTTCAAGCGACGGATCGCCTCGGATGACGCGATCCGCCCAAGCACCCTCCACTGTCTCGATGATGATCGGAAAGTCGTAAGTATCTGGATTGAGCAGGGAACCGGGATACGTTTGCGGAGGTTTCTCGCCCGGCGCGAGCCCGCGCTCAAGCTCGAGAAAGCCTAAGGAGGCAGGAGGTCTATGTGATGTCACGCGGGGAACCTCGAGCAGTATTCTATATCATCATCATCGGAGGCAGCGCCGCCCTTGCGGGTGGTCACGTGCCCATGTGATCGCACTTGTGCCGGCCGGTCAAATATCGAATGCAGGCGGCACCATCGTGAGGCCAGATGGCTTTCCCGGCGACGTCGCGGCTGTCTTCACGCAGCAAACCAGCCGCATATCTGCATAGCGACCGTTTCCCGGCATCTGCGGAGCGTCATGCGCGTTGGCGGCATCCGGCCGAAATAACGTCTGTATGTCCGGACGTGAGCTCTTACGGAATCGATTCTGTAATTCTGTAATTCAATCCGGACATGCAGATCGGCTACGCGCACGTTTCGACGGCCAGAACTTGGACCTGCAATGCTCTGATGCTCTGATGCGCGCCGGCTGCGAGTAGATCTTCGAGGAGACGCAATCCGGCCGGACCGGCAACAAGCGTCCCGCGCTCGAGGTCGACAGCTTGGGATCATCCAGACCGCTCATGACCTGCAGCAACGCGGTCCCTACCCGGCTTAGTGCAGGAGATAACTCTCTGCCCGGGATCCTGGAGGGACAGGCATAGATACTTCAACTCGGTGTAGTCCTCGAGGCCGTACTCGAACCTTCGCGGCCGATGCCGGACTGCTTGATGCCACCGAACGGCGCAACCTCGGTGGAGATGAGCCCCGTGTTGATGACGACCATGCCCTATTCCAGCGCCTCGGAGACACGGAAGATCCGGGATGCATCGCGGGTGTAGATGTAGGACGCGAGACCGAACTCGGTAGCGTTTGCGCGCTTGATGACCTCTTCTTCCGTATCAAATCGGAAGAGAGGCGCGACCGGCCCAAATGTCTCTTCGCGCGCGACCTTCATCTCCTGCGTTACATCGGTCAGGATCGTCGGCGTGAAGAACAGCCCACCTCTTTCGTGCGGTTCGCCGCCGGCGACGACTTGAGCACCCATTGCACATGCGTCGGCAATGTGCTCCTTCACTTGGCGGCGGCCTTCTCCTCGATGAGCGGTCCGATCGCCACGCTTTTCTCGAAGCCGTCGCCGACCTTGAGGCTCCTGACGCGCTTCGTCAACGCCGCCGCGGCGGCATCATTGATCCCGGACTGCACGTAGAGGCGGTTGGCGCACACACAGGTCTGCCCGGCATTGCGGAGTTTCGACAGGATCGCGCCTTCGACGGCAGCATCCAGGTCCGCGTCGTTGAAGACGATGAAAGGGGCGTTGCCGCCGAGTTCGAGGCCAAGGTTCTTGATCCGGCCGGAAGCCTGCCGCATCAGCGTGCGGCCAACCTGCATAGAGCCTGTGAACGTGATCTTGCGAACCTTGGTGTTCTCGCAGAACGCCTTGCCCACCATGACCGCGTCCTTCGAAGTGATCACCGAGAACAGTCCGCCCGGCAGTCCCGCGCGCTCGGCGAGCAGCGCCAGTGCCAGCGCCGAGAGCGGTGTCTGGGCGGCGGGCTTGGAGACGATGGCGCAGCCGCAGCAAGCGCTGGCGCCACCTTCCTCGCTAGCATCTCATCCGGGGAGTTCCACGGGGTGATCGCACCGACCACGCCGACCGGCTGGCGTATTACCATAATGCGCTTGTCGTCCTGATGTCCGGGAATGACGTCGCCGTAGGACGCTTGCTTCCTCGGCGAACCACTCGACGTAGGACGCGCCGTACAGGATCTCGCTGCGCGCTTCGGCGAACGGTTTGCCCATCTCGGCGGTGAGGACGGCCGCGAGATCGTTGGCATTCGCGACCATGAGGTCATGGAGGGCGCGCAGGACCCCAGCTCTCTCCTTGCCTGTGCGTCGGGTCCATTCCCGTTACGCGCGGTGCGCGGGGTCGATGGCCTGCTCCACCGTATCCCTTCCGACATCGGGGACCGACGAAACGACCGCGCCGGTCGAGGGGATTGGTCATGTCAAAGCGACGTCCGCCCGAAATCCATTCGCCGGCGACATAGGCGCGTTCGATCAGAAGAGAAGGAACGGCCAGTCCCTCCGGCATCATGGTAAGTACACCCATACCCAGAGCTCCACTTTCAAGTCTTGTAAGTATTCAGCCGCCAGGCGGATCAGATCATGAATGAGCCGCCGTTAACGTCGAGCGTGACACCCGTGAGGAAGGCAGCGTCTTCAGATGCCAGGTAGGCGACCGCAGCGGCGATGTCGTCACCGGTGCCCAGTCGGCCGACAGGAATGCTGGCGACGTAGGCCTGGTTAAGTTCGGCACCAGCCGCGGCAGCCATCGGAGTTTCGATGCGACCCGGCGCAATGGAATTCACCGTGATGTTCGCTGAGCCGACTTCAACCGCAAGGGTGCGGGCAAGGGCCATCATGCCGGCCTTTGACGCGGCATAGTGTGCTCCTGCAATCTCGGTTTTCGTTCGGCCGGCCACCGATGCGATGTTGATGATCCGGCCCCATTTCGCCGCCCGCATGTGGGGAAGACAAGCCCGGCAGCAGAGGAAGGCGCCTGTCAGATTTACTTCGAGAACCTGACGCCACTCCACGGCGAGCATCTCCTCAACCGTTGCCTTCCGTCCGCCGTGTTTCGGAGAGATTCCCGCGTTGTTGACCAGGATGTCGACCCGCCCGAATCGAGCCGATGTAGCCTGGACCATTCGCGTGACATCAGCGTCTGTGGACACATCAACGCGCACCGCCAAGGCCCGCCCAGTACAGTCCGAAGACAGGGTCGAAATGCTGGCGTTCAGGTCACTCTCGGAGAGGTCCGCCAGCACAACATTGGCGCCGGCGTTGAGAAACCGGGTGGCGATCGAAAGTCCGATGCCCCGCGCGGCGCCTGTCACCAGAGCCACCTTGCCGGCGAATGCGGTCGCGTGCGAAACCTGGTCCACGACCTACTTCTCCTACACTGTGGCGACGGGTGTCAGCGGCAAGCCGAACGAGCCGGGCAGGCGCAGAGGCGGGGCGGTAAGGAAAAACCGGCTACGGTTATGATCTCTTAGCCACGCAGCCAAGTCCGATAGATACCAGAGCTCGTCAAGGGGAAGGCCAAGCTTGAATAGACAATGCTGGTGCAGCGGCAGGCCGGCGCAGTGGTCGCAGCCGTCCGGTACGCGATTCGGATACGCCTCCACCGCGAAGTTGTCGGCAACCAGCGCGGCGATACCGCAGTCGTCGATCCACCGGAGCAGCCTGTCGTCCCGCCCCTCTAGTACGGCGCAGGCATTGTGCAGAACACGCGGATCCGGGCTGCCGTCCATGTCGACAACAAGTTTGGCGAATCCGGTGTGAACGCACAGTATGTCGCCCGCCTCGACTTCAACGGACTGAGTCTGCATAGCACGCACTAGGGCATCGTAGCCGACCAGGGTTCGGTCCCGTCCATAGATCCTGCCTAGGTCAAGCAGCACGCCCCAACCTTGGACGCAGGTCTCGGCGAACTTGTCGATGCCTAATCGGCGCGCGCGAGCTCCGCCTTCGGCATCGGGTCCAAGAACATCCGTGCCGCCCCTGAAGCCATTATAATAGACGATCTCAGCGGTGCCGTCATCGTCGGTGTTGAAATGCTGCCCGATGTGGCTAAGGGCGTCCCACTGCGTCGAATATTGTGTGAATAGTGTCACGCTGTCATCGCAGGACGCGTCAATGTAATGAGTATTCTCCAGATATAGGGGATAGTTCACCGCCGGCAGTCCCTGCTTGCGTATCGCCACATGACGACGCGGCGGCTTGCGGTTCGGATTGAGCGCAGTCCCGCCGGGGAGATCCAGTGGCAAGCTGAGGCAGAAAGCCCGGCCGGTCCTGATCTCGGCGGCCGCTTTCAGTCGGATGTCATCCGTGATCAGGTTGAGGCGCCCGACTTCGTCGTCGGCGCCGAACAGGCCCCAGTTTGCGCCTTCCGGCTTATTGTTCCATCGGTTGCCCACGTAACGCCATTCCGCTCAGTGATCCAGGGTCCCGGCAAACAGCGAAATCGGAGGATGCGCATCGGGATCCGTCATCACCTCGATGAGTGTCGGCCGCTCGGCGACGAGGGCTCGCTTGAGGACCTCCGGCAGAGCCGCAGCGTCCTCGACTCTTATCCCTTCGCAGCCACAGGCGCGCGCAATCGCCGCGTGATCAACCGCTGCAAAATGGCAGGCTGTGGTATAGGCCCCAAACTTCACGGTTTCTGCGTCCTTCTGGAAGCCGAGGATGCCGTTGTTCAGGACGACGACCGTCACCGGAATTCCCATGCGGACCATCGTCTCCAATTCGGCCCAGGAATGGGCAAAGCCGCCGTCACCGACAAGCGCCACAACAGGTGCCGAAGGCCGCGCGACTTTTGCTCCAATGGCGAGCGGAAGGCCCCATCCGAGCCCGGCGAGCCCACGGGGTGTGAGGAAGCGCGTCCCTTCCCGTGGCGCTCGCAGATGACCGACGACCCACATCGATGAGTAGCTTGCATCAGCAGTGATGATCATCTCTGGCTGGAGCAGATTCTGCAGTTCCGCCATCACGCGTTCTGGCCTGATCCCTCCGGTTGCCTGCTTTAGAAGGGGTGCCCTGACCGTCTCGAACTGGCGCCAGGCATCGGCAATCCGCTCGGCCAGACCGGGGCGCGCCTGTGACCTTGCCTTGAGATCTTGGGTCTTGAGGGCCTGCGTGAGTGCTTTGAGGGTTTCTGCTGCATCCCCGACGAGGCGGACTGCCTCGTAGTTGCGCCCGATCTCCTGCGGGTCAAGGTCGATCTGGATGATCCTTGTACCCGGACGAATGAGGCGCCAGCTGTCGGTGCCGTTCTGGTTGTTTCGTGTTCCAACTTGCAGGATCAGGTCGGCATCCTCGACCAAGCTCCGCGTGAAGCGGCCAAGCGATGTTGGCCCTACGAGGGATCCGAGCACGCCGAATGAAAGGGGGTGGAATTCATTGACGGCACCCTTCCCCATGTTCGTCGTGAATACAGGGAGCGAGGCAAATTCCTGAAGGTTCGCCAGAGCCGATGGCGCGCCGGTGGAAAGGGCGCCCCCACCCGCCATGACCACCGGGCAATGGGCTTTCGCGATTAGGAAAGCCGCTTCGGCAATGCTGGCATCCGACGGCCGGGTCCGGTCGAGGGGCCAGGCGCTGAGGCATGCCTCGCGCTTGTGGGCGCTGGGCTGGGCTGTCTCGCGGAGCAGGTCAGCCGGCAGTAAAAGGACGGCAGGCCCCGGCCGGCCACTCGCCGCAGCCACGAACGCGGCGTCCACGTAGTCGTCAACCCGATCCGCGGTGCCAATACGGCGCGTCCACTTGGCGCAGGATGCGAAAAGCGCCAGGTGATCGAGTTCCTGAAAGGCATTCTTATCCACCTGCAGTCGCTCTACCTCCTGAATGAGAGCCACCACGGGGATGCTGGCCTTCAGGGCCTCGGCCAGCGGTGCAACGAGCAGTGCCGCTGCTGGACCGTTCTGGGCGGTGACCACCGCGACCTGTCCCGAGGCCCTCGCGAAACCATCGGCCATCGCACCACCCATATTCTCCTGGCGGTAGGCGATTTGACGGATTCCGATTTCCTCCGCAGCGAGGATCACGGCGGAAGGAAGGCTCTGACCGAATATGAACTTCACGCCGTGGCGCGACAACGCACGGGCGATTGTTACGGCAACGGTAGGTTCGATTTCTGTCATCGTGTTTCTTCCTATAGAGTTCTGAATGGTCAGGCGCAGAGTGACCGCGGCCCCAAGGCGCGTAACATGCCGTGCGGTTGACACGCTGGCACTGCCCGGGAGCCCTAACGAGTAGTGCGGATTCAGACCGCGGCGAGCATGCGGGCTGAGGCAGCTTGCATTCTGGATCTTGACCGCCACCAGATGAAGTACATGGCGACGAGCCAGAGCACGGGCAGAAGCATCAGCAGCGACGCCACCGCGGCGACGGTGGGGTCGATTTCATGCCGGATGTTTTCCCACATCTTTAAGGGAAGCGTGCGTATGGATAGACCGCTGACGAGCAAGGATATGACCACTTCGTCGAACGAATGGAGGAACGCAAAAACCGCCCCGCCGAGGATGCCTGGCCGGATCAAAGGCAGAGTCACCCTCATGAATGTCCGGAACGGCCCGGCCCGCATGCTCTTAGCGGCTTGCTCAAGACTAGTGTCAAAGTTGGCCAGCGTTGCCGCGACGACAACTACGACATAGCTCATAGCGCCAATGCTGTGCGCCAAGACGATGCCTGTCTTCGATCCGACTAGGCCGAAGGATACCAGACCAAGGTAGGCTGCGATGCCGACCACGATCACCGGAAAGGTGATCGGTGCTAGGAGGACCAACGTGAGCACGTTGCGCAGCATTGGCGCGCTGCGACTGAGTCCATAGGCGGCCAGCGTACCGAGTATGGTCGAGATTATGGTTACCGAGATTGCAATTTCGAAACTGCTCAGCGCGGCCCGGTTCCACGACGGATCGGCAAAAAACGAACGATACCATTGCACGGAAAAGCCGGATGGAGGGAATTCCAACTGCGTTCCGGCGCTAAAAGACACGATGATCACCACCACGCCCGGGAAGAGGAGAAAGAGTAGGGTGAATATGACTACCGTGATCCCTATGAACCTCCACACATGGGTGGCGTCGCCAGCGCGGTAAAGATGCATGTTCCAGCGACGCGCCCGCCGAAGCGTGCCGAGCTCAGTGAGATGTCGCACCAAGGCCCCCGCTGCGGGAAAACGGTTTCGCCGATCCGACGCAGCATTGCCTTTGGGGCCGGCCGGATTGAGTCTGAGGACGGCGAGCACCGTCATCGCGATCGCGAGGAGAATAAATGACGCTGCCCCTATCCGGCCGAGATTGAATGAGCTTTGCACCTCAGCCGCGATGAAAGTCGAGAGCATGGCATCGCGCAGGCCACCAAGGGCTGCGGGCGTGATGTAGAATCCGAGGCTCAGGATGAAGACGAGCAACGCACCACTGCGTAAGCCGGGCAGACTGAGCGGTAAGAACACGCGCCAGAAGGCCGAGAACGGACGCGCGCCCATGCTGCGCGCGGCTGCCACTTGCGACTTATCGATGCCGAGCATCACGCTCACTAGCGGCAGGATCATGATCGGCAACATGATGTGGACCATGCCGATATACATGGCCATACGGTTGTAAATCAGAGGCAGAGGACTGGTGATGACGCGCAGATCGAGCAGCAGGTTATTGATAAGGCCGCGGTCACCTAGGATCATGACCCAGGCGTAGGTTCGGGCCAGCGAGCTCGTGAGATACGGGATCAGGACGAGGATGACCAAGACAGACCGGACCTGCTTCGAAGCAGCCGTGATCAGGTAGGCCGTCGGGTAGCCGATGATAGCGCAGATGACCGTGGCTACGATGCTTACCTCGATGGTCTGGATGAGGACGCGAACGTTCGCAGGATGCACGAAGAACGTCACGTAATTGACGAGGGAGAGCGCGGGGGCGTTGATGCTGTTGAAGAAGAGCTGGACGATCGGTATGGCAAAGACGAGTAGCAGGAGGCAGAGCGCCGGAAAGGTCAGCACAACAGAGGCCCGCGTAAGCTTTTGTAAAGTCAACATCTGCGAGTCCCCTGAGATCACGTCGTGACGAAGCGGATGTCCGATCTCAACCAGTCGAGCTGAATGGTGTCCCCGATCTGGAAAATCTGACGCCCCGCGGCGACGTGTTCGCGTATGACCACGTCGTTATCGCCGACAGCCACATGGTATCTTCGCAGCGGGCCGGCATAGATCATATCGGTCACGGTGCCGGCGACATGCTGGCGCTGATCGGCGTCGGCACTCTTCGTGGCGCCAGGGGCGGAGATCCGTATACGTTCCGGCCGGATCATCGCGACGGTGCCGTCCGGTTGCGGCGTATCCGACTCAACAGCGAATGACGGATCATCGAGGATGTTGGCGTCCCCAAGGAAATTCGCGACAAACCGGGAGACAGGACGGTCATATAGCGCCTCAGGCGTGTCAGTTTGCTCAATTCGTCCAGCGTTCATCACCACGATCCGATCGGAAAGCGTGAGCGCCTCCTCCTGGTCGTGTGTGACACACACCGTAGTGATTCCGAACTCTTTGTGAAGCCCCTTGATCTCACCCTGCATTTGCTCACGCAAGTTACGGTCTAGTGCTCCCAACGGCTCGTCTAGCAACAAGATTGGAGGGTCGGCTATGAGGGCCCGGGCGAGCGCCACGCGCTGCTGCTGCCCACCGCTGAGCTGTGATGGCATGCGGTCACCCAAGCCGTCCAAATGGACACGTGACAGGATGCGTTCGGCTCTCGCGGCCCGCTCAGCCGACCTGATGCCGCGCATCTCGAGCGGAAATTCAAGGTTGCGGCGAACGGTGAGGTGCGGGAAGAGCGCATAGCTTTGGAAGACGACGCCCTGATCGCGCCGATAGGAAGGTACCGAGGCGACGGACTTCCCAGCGATGCGGATATCACCTTCGGTAGGCGCCTCGAACCCCGCCAGCAGCATGAGTGTCGTCGTCTTGCCAGAACCGCTCGGACCAAGGATCGTGAGGAACTCGCCGCGCCCAACGGTCAACGACAGGCTCCTGACCGCGGTGACCTGACTGTATAATTTGGTGACGTTCCGAAATTCGATTTGCTCGGAAAGAGCGAGTTTCTCCAATGGTCTATCCTTAGCTAGCGGATGCAGCGTTCTGACTGGTGCATTCATGTTCGTCACTCCAAGCCGAACGATGACGTGCTGGTTCGGTGCGGCACGTCATCGGTAAATGCCGTCGCAAAAGGCCGACAGGGGCTTAAAGCAGGATCCACTCGTTCCAGCGCTGGACCAGCTTTTCGGTGTTCGTGAGCCCGTCCGATCCCTTCTCGGCGTACCATTTCGAGTTGATTAGCACACTTGACCTCAGGTAGTCGGGGTGGCTGGCCAGCGAGCGCCCAATATCTTCCGGTAGAACCTTGAACGCGTTGAGGTTGCTCGGGCCGAACGGCATGAGTTGTGAAAATGCTGCCTGACGGTCGGCGCGCGCGGTAAATGCGACAAACTGTTGCGCAGCGTGCGCGTTAGGAGACCCCTTCACAATCTGCCAGTAGTCCCAAGTTATTTTCGCCTGGTTACGATTAATTTCAAGCGGTGCTCCCTGCTTGATCAACGTGCCGGCCCTACCATCATAGGCATTTACAAGATCTACTGCCTTGTCATGCATCATCTGCTGGATTTCGGACCCTGTTCCCCACCATTTGCGAATATCGGGCTTTATTCTGTCCAAACTTTTGAAAACACGATCTATGTCCATAGGATATATATCCTTTGGATTTACGCCATCGGCGAGAAGGGCTTC
This sequence comes from Mesorhizobium sp., assembly GCA_004020315.1. Taxonomy (GTDB): domain Bacteria; phylum Pseudomonadota; class Alphaproteobacteria; order Rhizobiales; family Rhizobiaceae; genus Mesorhizobium. Next base: position 6,859 of record SAQG01000038.1, on the reverse strand, counting down.
CTCCCAAGGGCCTTCTGAACCATATTGGCCGCTGACAAGACTGCGGACACCCGGGAAACTGTTCACGTCCCAGAATTCCGCCCATGTGGTCGGCCGCAGCTTACCCGCTGGGAATTTTTCGGTATTGTAGACCATGACGAACGCATAAACTACGTTAGCTACGCCAAACGGCTGCTTTGCGAAGTCGGCGAGCCCGTCTAGGTCTTCATTCCTGTAAATAGAATAATCGATCGGCTCAAAAAGACCCTTTTGGGACAACTCGAACGAAGATCCCTGGTTAGCGGTGACAACATCGACGGTGACGTTATTCTGCGCAACCATCATCTCGATCGATGCCCGGTCGCCCTGATCGGTAATCGGGGTCATCTTAATGCCTGTTTCGGCTTCAAATGGTTTTACATAGGCCTCAATCATCGCCTTTCCGGTATCGCCACCGTAGACAAGGACGCGCAGTTCGCCAGGAATCTGCGCCGATGCCTTGTTACTGGCAATGGAAGGAAGTGCGCCGGCAGCCAAGGCGGTTGATGCTGCCTGCAGGAAACGCCTGCGGTTAATGATAATAGAGAAGCTCATGGCCATTCCCCTTTTTTAATGTTGAGCATAATTGAATATGCAATTTTCGCCGACCCAGCGGACGGCCGCAATCGAGACTTCGCGAAGTGATCTACGTGGCGGTGCCGACGCGGTCCTGTCCTGCGCGTTTCACGGTCAACTGAAGCATCTCTCGCCGTTCAGCCCGGTTCACGAGCCGTAACCCGACAAGTCAGGCCGCCAGAATCTTCTCGACGAGGGTTACCCAATAGCCCACGCCATACGGGATCGCCTCGTCGTCGAAATCGTAAGCGGGATTGTGCAAGCCCGGCGTCGAGCCGTTCCCCAAGAGGATGATCGCGCCCGGCCGCGCTTCCAGCATGTAGGCAAAGTCTTCGGATCCCATCGAAGGCTTGACGTTGTCGTTTACGGCGTCATGGCCCACGAGGCCGCGGGCTGCGGTGATCGCGAAATGTGTTCCGGCCGTGTGATTGAATGTAAGGGGTTCGAGCCGCCGATGCCTGAACTCAATTTCCGCGCCCATCCCGTGGGCCACGCCCTCGGCGCATAACCTGATCTGCCGCTGCGCCAGATCGCGCACGGCGGAGGTCAGACTCCTGACAGTCCCACCCATTTCGACCTGGTCCGCGATGACGTTGTAGGCTTGGCTCGCCGTGAACTTCGTGACAGAAACGACGAGGGCGTCAGTGGGGTCGGTGTTGCGGGACACCACGGTCTGGAGGGCAACGATGATTTGTGCGGCGGTGACCACAGGGTCGACAGTCCTGTGGGGCGAAGCTGCATGCCCGCCCCTCCCCTTGACGATGATGTCAAACTCGTCAAGCGCCGCCATCATACCGCCCTCCCGGATGGCGAACTGGCCAATGTCAGTGCCGGGTGAGTTGTGCAGGCCGTAGACCTGGGAGATGTTGAAGCGCTCCATGATTCCTTCCTGGACCATCTTCAAAGCACCTCGTCCATCTTCCTCGGCGGGCTGGAAGATCAAAGCCGCTGAGCCTTTGAAGTTGCGCGTCGCGGCGAGGTGTTTTGCAGCCGCCAATAGCATCGCGGTGTGGCCGTCATGGCCGCACGCGTGCATCTTGCCGGGTATCCGCGAGGACCAGGCCTTGTTCGACGCTTCCAGGATCGGCAGGGCATCCATATCGGCGCGCAGTCCGATCGTCGGCCCCTCCCCGCCCTCACCCTGGATCAGGGCAACCACGCCGGTCTCGGCGATGCCCGTCTCGATGTGATTGATACCGAAGGAGGCCAGCTTCTCAGCAACGAACTTCGCCGTATTGTGCACCTCGTATCCCAGTTCCGGATTCTGGTGCAGGTAGCGGCGCCATTGCGTGGCTTCTTCCTGGAGATGTCGGAAAGTGTCGACGCTGTACATCTATTAGTTCCCAGCTTTTTCTGTCCTAGTGCCTTATTTAAGCGAGCATCATTCCGCAGCACGATTTCGTCAAATGCCTTTTGTGTATCATCGACATCTAGTAACGAGATGGACCCGAGGCTCGCTTTTCAGCACAGAGGTCGGTCCCGGCAGCACATGCTAGGTCGCCGTGGGGCAAGTCGGTTACGGAACTGACCCTTGGATGTCTGCGTCCTCGCGCGGCGGCCCGGCCCACCGAATTCAGATCGTGAGGCCCTCTCTGACCAGATCATCCATGACAGCGTGGACCGCGGCCTCGGCGATGGCACTAGTCACGGGGCGGCGGAAGCTAGGATTTCCCTCCGACATCGATCATAATCAGGCTGCGATCGAAAAAGGGTCCGGGAAGCAGCGTCATTGTCGCAAATCACAGCATCGATGATCGCCGTCAGGTGGCTAGGGCAATTGTTTGGTCGTGATCGATCTTGTTTCGTAGGCGACCGGGGTTGTCCCTCCGGAGATAATGAAGTCGGCCATGACCGGGTAATTTCAGCAGGGAGAAAGGGAGCGCGTTGAATGCATGTCCCCCTGCGGGCCTAGGCATGAAGAGGACGTTGCCTTCGAGGCCGCCCAGTCCCGCTGACGCGTTGGCAAATTGGTCGTGGTTTAAGGCCGGGGCGAAGAACGTCGCCAATCGGCGAGGGACGCAAAAAGCCATTGTCGCGCTTGCCAGAAGACTGGCGGTGATCATGCCTCGCACGTGGCTGGACGCCACCGAACTTCGCTGGAAACGGCAAGACACCATGCTTGCGGCCACCTGACCCAATTGTATGGACCGGCTGCTGATCGCAAGTGAGGCGTGGAGGATAGCGGAAGTCGCTCATATGTATCCGGCCCTTTTGGTCGGCTCGCGTGTCATGGCCTTGATGGGGAATTCGCACGCACCGTTAATCTCATTAGCGGATAGGTTGCCAGGCAACCATTTGGGTCAAACAGATTCCGGGTGCGTTCATATTCGCTCCATGCTTCTCGCGCACTGGGGGGTGGCGGTTTAGATGGCCGTCACCTCGTTTCGGTGCTGCCGAATGTCCAGCCATTGCGCAGCACGCTTCAGCGATAGCCAGTGCCGTGGCGAGCTTGCTGCGATGAAGCCGCGGCGCGGCATTCTGCAGCCATGCGCCGAAGCTGGCCGCCTGGATTAACAGAATTCGCAGATAAGCGGCTTCCTGGTTTTGAGATGCGGGGGACAGTCGGCTTCCCTCCGGTACTGTATTGCCGTGGCACGAGGCCAAGCCATGCGCCAAAGTCCCGACAGCGATCGAAGGCTTCGCTGTGCCGATCGCCGCGACCAGGAGATCATCGGCGCGACGCCGGCACGCTCATCAGGCGACGGCAGTTCGCCTCGTTCTGGCTGATCTCCTCGATCTCCTGGCTGACCGTTTCGATGAGCTCGTCGAGCCACAGCCAGTCCTCGTAGAGTCCAACGATCGGATCGCTCATGCGCGGCGATATCTCGTCGGCACGGTTCTCCAGGATCGCGAACTGCGAGTTGCGAAGTGCTCTCGCGCCGGGCAGCACGGCAATACCCTGTTCGATGAGGAAGGCACGGATCTGGAAATCGTCGCGGTGCGCCGCGAGACCAGCCGCGATCGCAGCCATCGGGCTCGTAGCTCCATCAAAGCCACGTCGCGCACGCGATGACCTGCCGGCCAACACGACCGGCCAGTCCCCCGCGGCACAGCCGAAGCCAAGTCAGGACGAGGAGATGGTCGCAACCGATCGAACAATCGGATAGGACAATGAAGCACTAACAAGCTTGACCGCAATCGCTCCAGAAGCCATCGCAACTAGTGTCACCTCAAATCCGCCAACTGGCGGACAGAAGTCCTTCGGAGGGAGTTCGCTACGGTCCACGTGCTGATCGCATCATTGAATCAGACGCCGAACAGATCTTTCCGCCATTCTTCTAATCCCAAGAGCCAATCCGGAGAGAAGCAAGACCCTCCGGAGGACATCAAAACGCCGGCGATTCGGACAACTTAGAAGCGCCTGACATCAACACGATCGAATAGATAGGCGACCGGACACGATTGCCCGTTCAGATTTCGAAGATCTTCCGCGGCGTGTTTGTGATTACCTCAGCGCCGGTGCCGGCGACCCGGAATGTCTCGCTGATCACGTAACCGAAGTCGTCCTCAATCCAGTTGCCCAGCATCAAATGAAAGGTCATGTTCGGCTTCAGCTCAGTCGTGTCGCCATCCCGGAGGCTTGCAGTCGGTTCGAGCCAGCCAATGCCGTGCGCGTAGCCGCAGCGCGTTTCCTTTTCGAAACCGTGTTTGCGGAGCGTCTTGTAGAACGCGTTGGCCACTTCGCTGCACGTTGATCCCGGCCGGACTGCGGCGAGTGCCGCCTCAAGGCCTTCGACCTGGGCCTCATGAATGCGGCGCAGGCGTTCGGACGGGGCGCCGATCGAGAAAGTACGCATGAGGCCCGCGGAATATCCATGGCGAGTGCCGCCGAGTTCGAGATTGATCTGGGACCCGTCGCGGAACACGTCCCCCGTCCACGGAATGTGACAGGTACCTATCCGAGGCGAGGCGCAGAGATAGAAGGCCTTCAGCGCCGTTCCCGGCTTGCCATTCGCTCCCCGGATTAACGCCGCCGCGATCTCTGCCGCCGCGTCGGCTTCCGCTACACCGGCACGTATGACTTCGCTGGCGCGCTTCATCGCGGCGTCGGAAATGGCGGCGGCTTCCCGCATGACTTCTATTTCGAGATCGGATTTGACTAGGCGGAGCCAGCTGACAAGCTTGGTGCAGTCTACAACGCGAGCCTCAGGCAGCCGTGACTTGAACTTTTCCGATGTCGCTGCAGGCAGGCTCGACATCTCGATACCCAGCCCCCGTTTCGCGAGACCAGCTTCATTCAGGAAGTCGATGACGGCATCGTATCCGTCGTTGGCTAGATTGCCAATGAGCGCTTCCGGGTAGCCGATGATCTTATCCTGTTCCATGAAACATTCGTACATGGCCGCCGGCGCATCGCAACGACGAAGGATGAATGTCGGCTCCTCAGCCACCCCGTCAATCACAAGCGCCTGAGGAACATATCCGGACGGCGTGGTATAGCCTGAAAGATAAGTGATATTGGAAGCGTCCAAAACGAGCAGTACGTCCACGTCGCGTCCCTCCATTTCAGCCTTCACGGCGGACAGCCGGCGCAGGTATTCAGTGCGTGGAAATGCCTGTACACCCTTTGGGATCGTCATGAGTCTACTCCATTGATTTTTGAGGTTTGCATTCGCGCAACAATGACACAGCCTCCGCTAAGACTGGCCAGCACAATCCGGTCGCTGAGGCTTGATCGTCCTGTGCTTGTTGTTCAACTCGCGGCTAGAGAAGTCAGACGATTGAACGCCCAGCGGCCATGGTCAAATGCAGTTTCCATATCGACGTCATCTGGCTGCAAGATGTCTCCGAGAGACTTGTTCAGGAGGTGGCGGCCGCCTGATCAAGCGAAGCCTAGCTCGCGCAAAGCCCCTTTGGAGCGCAGGTAATCAGTCGCCACTCACGATCGTGTCGCAGACAGCAAAGCACGAGGCTTCTGTGGATCAGCAAAAATCAACCGATCGCGATTCGCCACGGATCGCAAAGTATAGCTATGGCTCCGCATCTCTTTCGTGCTCTCAATCGCACCAATGTTCGGCAACGATCACTCTTTGGCTGGGACATCTGCGCTGGTGCGGAGAGACGAGGAACCGATTATTGTTCCTGTTCAGTCGGAAATGGTGTGATCGACCAGTCGATTAGGTCGATGGCTTGCTGGAGTATCGACTTTGTCCGAGAACGGTTGGATGAAACGGCGATAATGTACCCCATGGAGTCTCGGTAATCGCCCTTCCTGATGATCGGCGTCTTGGGCTCAACATAAAATTTGACTTCGGCGACACCCGGTACAGCAGCAGCCTGACTGCCGCCATGGATCCAATCGAGGATGCCATCGCGATCAGGAAACAATGAGCGCCAGGCCGCGATATGTGAATGGCTTTTGCGCAGGTTACATTCGCGACCGATGACAAGCTTGATGTGTTCGGTGACGAGGTCGACTCCGTAAGCCAGATGAACCGGTTGAGGACCGCCACCAAGCCGCGGGTTGACTTCAATAACGACTGGACCACGTGTCGTCCATCGGAATTGGATACTGGTTGGCCCCCAGCCAAGGCCGAGAGATCGCAAGCAACTCAGCGAAACATCGGCCATAAGTTTGTACTCGTCATCAATGAGCGGGGCTGGGAAGGTTCCTTCACTACAGACGAAATGCGGCTGGCCGCCATATACAGCAGCCTCTATCCCAACGATTTCATTTCCCATTGCGTAAGCGCCGTAGTCTGGACCATTCGCGTATTCTTCAACAAGTATCCTCGGTGAAGATCGCCAAATATGCTTCCCACCCAATAGGTAGGTGGTATGTTCGGCTAACTCATCGACGGTGCTGCATAATCGCACACCGATGCTGCCGCTGCCTATGACTGGCTTCAGAATCACCGGCAGGCCGATCTCGGCGGCAGAGATTTCAACCTCCGCTGCATTCGCTGCTAAGCGATAAGCAGGTATTGGAATGCCGGCCTCCGCGAGGAGCTGACGTTGAGTAAATTTGTCGCAGCATTGTTCAATCGATGCGGGGTTCGGTCCCGGTAGATCGAAATGCAGGCAGAGCTTGCCAACTGTCGCGTAGATCGACTCGTCGTCGCCCGCAAAGCCAGTAATGCCAGCAATGTCATACGTCGCACGTAGCCGCGAACATTCGTGAATCAGCGCATCGAGATTGTCTGTATCGACACGGATTGTCTCGACACTTTCCGCCGCAAGGTAGTCATACCGAGCAGGATCAGCCGACAGGGTAATTGGATGGAAACCAAGACTCTGGGCCGCTTGGACGTATCGCAGACCAATT
>SAQG01000037.1 GCA_004020315.1 Mesorhizobium sp. | reverse complement strand
GCCACGGTGAGGATCCCTTTGCTTGACAAACCCAGCCCCAAAAGAGAAGCCCGCCCCTTGCGGAGCGGGCTGAGCCGGCGGGCCGGACTGGAGGTCAGGCGGCGCGCAATCGCTTTTCTTGTTCTATTCGAGATAGGTCGAAGGATCGACTTTTCTATTATTCAAGGTAGGTCGAAGGATCGACCGGCGCCGAATTCTTGCGCACTTCGAAATGCAGTTTCGGTGAGTCGGTGGTGCCGCTCATGCCGGACTGCGCGATTTCCTGGCCGCGCTTGACCTTCTGGCCGCGCTGGACCTCGATCGAACGGGCGTGGCCATAGACAGTAACCAACCCGTTCTCGTGGCGCACCAGCACCGTGTTGCCGAATTCCTTGAGACCATCGCCGGCATAGATGACCACGCCGTTCTCGGCCGCCTTGACCGGCGTTCCTTCCGGGACGGCGATGTCGACACCGTCCTTGCCGCCGCCAAAGCTGGAGATAACGCGGCCGCGAACCGGCCAGCGCATCTTGCCGATGCCGGTGGCGTTTGGAGCCACCGCATCGTCGTCCTCGGCCTGCTGGATGACCTTCGCATCCTTCTTGGGCGGCGTGTAGGCGGCGAGCGTCTCCGACGGGGTGGTCTTTGCCTCAGGCGGGGTGGTGGCCGTCGTTACCGGATCGACCTTTGCGGGCTTGGCACTGGCAACCGTCGCGGTTCCGCCGGACGGCACCTTCAGGGTCTGACCGATCTTGAGCAGACCGTCCTGCATGCCGTTCGCCTGCTTCAACGCAACCACGCCGACGCCGGTCTTCCTGGCGATGGCCGACAGCGTATCGCCCTGCTGGACCGTGTAGGTGCCACCGGCAGCAGTCGTCTTGGGCGCGGCATTTCCGTCCTTCGGCTGGCTTGCTGCAGCCGACGCATCCACCTGCGCGGCGGACTTGCCCTCCTTGAGCTTCGGCTGCTGCGGCAGCACGGCCACCATCTCCGGCGCCTTGGCCGGCAAATCGTGCTTGGTGTCGTTCGCAGGCTTGGCGTCCGCAAGCTTCGGCGCCGGTTTCTTGCCCGAATAGGCATAGGCCGGAATGACGAGCTTCTGGCCGGTCTTCAGCCCGTTGGTCGCGCTTAGCCCATTGACTTTCATGAGGGCGTCGGCGGGCACGCCATAGCGCCGCGACAGGCCGGAAATGGTCTCTCCGTCCTTGACGATGATCTCGGTTGCACGCGGTGCTGCACCGCCTGCCATCGCCACGCGCGGAGCATCAGGCTGTGCGTCCTTGAACGGCTTTGCCACTGTCCCGGTAGCGGTCTGGTCGACCCGCGGGGCGGCTGGCGCCGAAGCCGTGCGCGCCGGATTGGCGGGCGCCGGCTGCGACTGGCTGACCGGCGGCAATTGCTGCGTCGTAACCGGTTCGAGGCTTGAGCGGCTGACCGACGGGGTATGGCTGCCGTCGATCGGCGCCGCCGAAACTGGCTCATCGCCGGGATAAGGCTGCGCGGCGTTCTGCTTGTCGATGATGGCGCGCTGGTTGTTGGTCGAGGAGGTGAAGACGTCGTCGACGCTGTTGAACCGCGAGACCTGGGAACTGCATCCCGCCGCGGTGCCCGCAACCATAAGGACAGCAAAGCCCCGCGCCAGGTTGCGTCCGTTTGCCTTCAAAATACTGAATTGCATCGCTTTTACCCGCAGATACCCGGTACAGACTGAGCGTGATTAAAGCGCGTTAATGTTACTGGTCGGTTAAACCTCTAGAATCAGACGCAAATTTTCTTAAAATATTTAAGGAGTGGAGCTGGTCGTGTTGAGGTTCAGGTAGGCCGAGTCGTAGACCGGCGCGAAGCGACCAGACCGGTCGGTGCATCACCTGAATAGATCCCTAGATCACCGCGGCTACGCTGCGCAGGATCGGCTGCAGACGTACGAGACCGATGTCCTCGCGTTCGAAGCGGCTGCCGACCTTAGTCAGTTTGGCCAGCACCTGCTCGCCCTCCTCCGGCCCGATCGGGGCGATGACGATGCCGCCACTCGACAATTGATCGAGCAGGAAGCGCGGCAGGCTGTCGAAGGCCGCCCACGCGACGATACGGTCGAACGGCGCTTCATTCGCCAGTCCGTTGGAGCCGTCCGCCTGGCGTACGATGACATTGCCGATGCCGAGCGCCTCGAAGCGCTGTTTGGCCTGTTCAACGAGCGTCTTGTAGCGGTCGATGGTGACGACCCGCGCGGCAAGCCGCGACATCACCGCCGCCGTGTAGCCCGACCCGGTGCCGATCTCGAGCACGCGGTTGCCCGGCTCGATGGCAAGCGCTGCGATCACCGCGGCTTGCAGATCGGCGCCCTCGATCGCCTCGCCGCATTCGATCGGCAGCATGCGGTCCGACCAGGCGATCGGATGGAACTGCGCGGAAAGGAAGCCGCGCCGCGGCGTCGCCTCGAAGGCGGCGATCAGCGCCTTCGGCACCACGCCCTTGCCACGCAAGCGGAGCAGGAAAGCGGCGAAGCCTTCGCGGTCGTCGAGCGTCGGACTGTGGTTTAGGTTCATGCGAGCGCCTTGGTCAGTTGATCGCGGATTTCATGAGCTGTGAGATCGAGCTGCAGCGGCGTTACCGATACCAGCCGGTTGCGCATGGCATGGAGGTCGGTGCCTAGCTTGCCCTCGACCGGCTCGCGGCCGAAGCGCAGCCAGTAATAGGGAAGTCCGCGCCCATCACGGCGCTCGTCGACCCACAAGCTATGGACAAGCTTGCCTTGCGAGGTGACCACCGTGCCGGCGACCTCTTCTGGCGCACAATTCGGAAAATTGACGTTGAGCAGCACGCCGTCCGGCAGCGGCATGGCGACAAGCTTTTTGAGCAGCGCCGGCGCCAGCGCCTCGGCGGTCTCATAGGGAACGACGCGATCCTCGCCGACATAGGAATAGGCCTGGCTGAGCGCGATCGAGCGCACACCGAGCAGCGCGCCTTCCATGGCGCCGGCAACTGTGCCCGAATAGGTGACGTCGTCGGCGATGTTGGCGCCGGAATTGACGCCGGACAGGATCAGGTCGGGTGCTGCGGGCAGGATCTTCTTCACGCCCATGATGACGCAGTCGGTCGGCGTGCCGCGCACGGCGAAGTGCTTTTCGCCGATCTTGCGCAGGCGCAGCGGCTCCGAGATCGACAGCGAATGCGCGTAGCCGGACTGGTCCTGCTCCGGCGCCACCACCCAGACGTCGTCCGACAGCGTGCGGGCGATGCGTTCGAGCGATGCAAGGCCCTCGGCATGGATGCCGTCATCATTGGTCAGGAGGATGCGCATTATTTCGATTCGATCTTTTCCAGACCGCCCATGTAAGGCCGAAGCGCTTCAGGAATGGTTACGCTGCCATCCTCATTTTGGTAGTTTTCGATGACCGCAATAAGAGCGCGGCCGACGGCGGTGCCGGAGCCGTTCAGCGTGTGAACGAAGCGGTTGCCCTTGCCGTCCTTGTCCTTGTAGCGGGCGTCCATGCGCCGCGCCTGGAAATCGCCGCACACCGAGCAGGACGAAATCTCGCGATAGGCGTTTTGGCCCGGCAGCCAGACCTCGATGTCATAGGTCTTGCGCGCGCCAAAGCCCATGTCGCCGGTACACAGCGTCATGGTGCGGAACGGCAGGCCGAGCCGCTTCAGCACTTCCTCGGCGCATTCGGTCATCCGCTCGTGCTCGGCGAGCGAGGAGTCCTGGTCGGTGATCGAGACCAACTCGACCTTGTAGAACTGGTGCTGACGCAGCATGCCGCGGGTATCGCGCCCGGCCGAGCCTGCTTCCGAACGGAAGCACGGCGTCAGCGCCGTATAACGCAGAGGCAGTTTTTCATGCGGCGTGATTTCTTCACGGACGAGATTGGTCAGCGGCACTTCGGCCGTGGGAATGAGGCCAAGCCTGCCGTCTCCATGCCGGGCGAAGAAGAGATCCTCCTCGAATTTCGGCAGCTGATTGGTGCCAAAAAGGACCTCGTCGCGCACCATCAGCGGTGGCTGGATCTCCTCGTAGCCATGCTCGGTCGTATGCAGATCTAGCATGAACTGGCCGAGGGCGCGCTCCATCCGCGCCAGCCCGCCTTTCAGTACGGTGAAGCGCGAGCCCGAGAGCTTTGCCGCCCGCTCGAAATCCATCATGCCGAGCGCTTCGCCGGTCTCGAAATGCTCCTTCACCCAGTTCGGGCGGGTCGGCACCTTGCCGACGACGCGCTTGACGACGTTATCGTGCTCGTCCTTGCCGACTGGCACGTCGTCGAGCGGCACATTGGGCAGCACCGCCAGCGCGTCGTTCAGCGCCTTGTCGAGCTCGCGTTCGCGCGCCTCGCCGTTCTGGATAAAGGCCTTGATCTCGCCGACCTCGGCTTTGAGATTTTCGGCAAGGGCGGCGTCGCCCGAACGCATCGCGTTGCCGATCTCCTTCGAGGCGGCGTTGCGGCGCTCCTGCCTGGTCTGCAGCTCGGTCAGATGTTCGCGCCGCGCCTCGTCCCTGGCGATCAGATCATCGACCGTGGACTGCGCGTCATCGCCGGGCCACGAACGCTTCTTGAGCGCCTCGACAAGGGCCTTCGGGTTGTCGCGAATCCATTTGATATCGAGCATGGTTTGTTCGTCCTCGGCGGGCATGTCGCCCAAAGTGCGCAGCGGTTTTGGGACAACGATATGCCCAAAAGCAAAGACCTAAAACGCATCGCGTTTTAGGCCAGAGGGCGTAAACCGCATCTTTGATCGATGCAAGATGTCAGGGCCGAGTCCTTTCGCGCTCCCTCTGTTCTGCCGGACAGAGGGGTGCGACAGGATGGAACCTATGGAGATGCAGCCTATGTAGACGAAGCGTCCGCTGCTTTTTCGGCCGCCGCTTCCGCAGCCTCCCGCTTCTCGCGCGCCAGACGTTCCCGTTCCTTGCTGCGCTCGATCAGCCGGGCCGACCAGATCGAGACCTCGTAGAGAAGGATCGTCGGAACGGCCAGGCCGATCTGGCTTATCGGATCGGGCGGTGTCAGCACAGCCGCCACAACGAAGGCGATGACGATCGCCCATTTGCGCTTTTCAACCAGCGCCTCGGACGACAGCATGCCCACCCGCGTCATCAGGCTGGTCACCACCGGCAACTGGAACACCAGGCCGAAGGAGAAGATCAGCGTCATGATCAAGCTGAGATATTCCGACACTTTCGGCAGCAGCGAAATCTGCACCTGGTCGTCGGTGCCGGCCTGCTGCATGGCGAGGAAGAACCACATCACCATCGGCGTGAAGAAGAAATAGACCAGCGACGCGCCCATCAGGAACAGGATCGGCGAAGCGATCAGGAACGGCAGGAAAGCGTTGCGTTCGTTCTTGTAGAGGCCGGGCGCGATGAATTTGTAGATCTGCGTGGCGATCAGCGGAAAGGCGATAACCATGCCACCGAACATCGCCAGCTTGACCTGGGTGAAGAAAAATTCCTGCGGCGCCGTGTAAATCAGCTCGACCTTGTGCGGGTCGAGCCCTGCCCATTGGGTCGCCCATTTGAACGGGATCACCAACAGGTTGAACAGTTGCTTGGCGAAGAAGAAGCAGAACAGGAAGGCGACGAAGAACCCGCCGATTGACCACATCAGCCGCCGGCGCAACTCGATCAGATGCTCCATCAGCGGAGCCGCCGATTTATCGATCTCGTCCTTTTCCGAAATGCTCACTTGGCGGCTCCCGCCGTCTTTTTGGCGGCTGCAGCCGGCTTCTTCACCGCTGCCGGTGCAGGCTTCGGCTCGGCTTTTTTAGCTGCGGTCTTTGTCGCGGCAGGTTTTGCCGCTGCTGCCGCTGGCTTGGCTGCGGCCTTAGGCGCCGGCATCGCTTTCGCTGGCGCAGCCTTCTTCTTCGCTGCCTCGGCCCTTTGCGGTGCAGCCGGCGTCGCCGTCGCGGCCGGCGGTGTCACCACCGACTCATCGGTCATCGCCGGAAAGGTCGGCGCCGCCGGTGCCGCTTCAGGAGCTTTGACGCCCGGCAGCACCGTCGCGCCATTCTTCAGCTCGGGATCCTGCGGCGTCGCCGGCGCGACCGGGTCTGCGGCCGGCTTCGGCTTCATCACCGCGTCGACGCCTGAACGGACATCGGCTGCCGCCTGCTCGAACGGGTTGAGCTGTTTCCTGATCTCGGCGGCCGGGTTGAGGCTTCTGAGTGAATCGACCGACTTCTTGACGTCGTCAAGCTCGGCCTCCTTCAGCGCATCGTTGAACTGTTTCTGGAAGTCGGCCGCCATGCCGCGCATCTTCGCCGTCGTGCGGCCGAAGGTGCGCAGCATCTTGGGCAAATCCTTAGGCCCGACGACCACGATCATGACGATCGCGATCACCAGCATCTCGGTCCAGCCGATGTCGAACATGGCGATGCGTTCCGACTAAAGTTTTGGGCTCAGCTCTTGCTGGCCTTTTCCTTCACTGCCGAAACGGTTTCGTCGGCACGGTGTTCGACGGTGCGCTTGTCCTCGGCAACCTCGTCGTCGGCCATGCCCTTCTTGAAGCTCTTGATACCCTTGGCCATGTCACCCATCAGCTCGGGAATCTTGCCGCGGCCGAACACCAGCAACACGATCACCAGCACGATCAGCCAGTGCCAAATCGAAAATGAACCCATAACAATCTCTCTCGAAAGTTTTCTCTGACGATGATCTATGCGCTTTCGCGTCGGGATTCAAACACAACCGCGACAGAGTTTATAAATGAGTGGCCGAAGTCACGCACTTTCGGCGCCATAGCCCGCTACCAATCGGCGCAGCCGCAAAAAACAACGGCTTCGGCACGTCGTTTGCGGTCAATCTTCCTCGACGCGCGGCGTCAACAGGCCGAGTTCCTCGAGGTCGATGTCGGTCAGCGGATCCTCGTCGTCGGTTAGCGCATCCGGGTCGGCAGGCGGCAGCGGAATGGAAAAATTCGACGGCATGCGGCCCGAAAGCAGCCCGGCACCCTTCAATTCCTCCATGCCGGGGAGATCGCGGATCTCCTCCAACGCGAAATGGTCGAGGAAGATGTCGGTAGTGCCGTAGGTGACCGGACGGCCGGGCGTGCGGCGCCGGCCGCGCATCTTCACCCATTCGGTCTCCATCAGCGTGTCCAGCGTGCCCTTCGAGGTCTCGACACCTCTGATATCCTCGATCTCGGCGCGCGTCACCGGCTGGTGATAGGCGATGATCGCCAGCACTTCGAGCGCCGCACGGGAAAGCTTCTTCTGCTGCACCGTGTCGCGGCTCATCAGGAAAGCGAGATCGCCGGCGGTGCGGAACGCCCAGGCATCGCCAACGCGCACCAGATTGACGCCGCGCCGCGCATAAATCTGCTGCAGTTCGGCCATCGCCGCGGCAATGTTGATGCCGTCGGGCAGGCGCGCGGTAAGCTGCTTTTCACTGACCGGCTCGGCGCTGGCGAAAACGATCGCCTCGGCCATGCGCACGGCTTCCGCCATGTGCAGTCGCTCGCCAGGATTCTGGGACAAGTTCTGGGCTTGATCTTCTGCCGGTAGCCCGGCGAGCACGCCCTCTTCGGTCTCGTCATCGACCTTGAACGGAATGACCGAAGCGTTGGCGCGCTCACTCATGATGCCACCTCGACTGCCCTGATGCCTTGCGCACGGCCGCGCAGATAGAGCGGCGCGAACACCTCGTCCTGCCGCATTTCCATTTTGCCTTCGCGCACCAGTTCCAGCGTGGCCGCAAACGAACTGGCAATCGCGGTACGCCGCTCGTCCGGGCCGGTCAGATATTCGACCAGGAAACTGTCCAGCGCCGTCCAGTCGCGAAACGAGCCGATCAGTCTGTTCAGGATGTCGCGCGCATCCTTGAGCGACCACACACCGCGCCTGGCGATCGTCACATTGGTGATCGCCTGCTTCTGGCGTTGCGCCGCATAGGCGGTCAGCAGATCGTAGAGCGAGGCCGAATAGGCGTTGCGTTTCTCGACGATGACCATTTCCGGCATGCCGCGGGCGAACACGTCGCGTCCGAGCCGGTTGCGGTTGACCAGGCGTGCCGCTGCGTCGCGCATGGCTTCCAGCCGCTTCAACCGGAATTGCAGCACCGCCGCCAGTTCCTCGCCGCTTTCGCCGTCGTCGCCGGGTTGCTTGGGGATCAAAAGCTTCGACTTGAGAAACGCCAGCCACGCCGCCATCACCAGATAGTCGGCGGCAAGCTCCAGCCTGAGCGCCCTCACCTTCTCGACGAAGGCCAGATATTGCTCAGCCAGCGCCAGGATCGAGATGCGCGACAGATCGACCTTCTGGTTGCGGGCAAGATGCAGCAGGAGATCGAGCGGGCCCTCGAAACCGTCGACATCGACGACCAGCGCGGGATCGCCGGTCAGCCGCGAATCGTCGTTCTCGGCCCACAGACGGTCCATCGGTGCGGCCTTGCCGGCCTTACTGTCCAATGTTTCCGCCACTTCCTGTCGCTTTCCTTCTATCTTCTTGTTTGACCATGATCTGTTCCGAAAAATCGGCTCCCGCTTTTTGCTACGGTGACCTTCGGTTCATGGTCTAGGCCACCGCATCGAAATAGGTGGCGAATTCGGCGCGTATCTCGGCTTCATCAGCCCGATCGCGGTTCTTGATATAGGTCAGTGCCCGTTGCGCGCGTTGCAGCGACGTGCCTTCAAGCCCCGTTGTGCGCGACGCAATGCCGGCCATCTCCTCGAAAACGCCGTTGCAGTGAAGGACCAGATCGCAGCCCGCCGCAAGGATCGCGGCCGCCTTTGTCGGGAAATCCCCAGAAAGTGCCTTCATCGAGGTGTCGTCGCTCATCAGCAGCCCGTCGAAGCCGATTTCGCCGCGGATGATCTCGTCGATGACCTTGCCGGACGTCGTGGCCGGGTTCTTCGGGTCGATCGCGCTGTAGACGACATGCGCCGTCATCGCCATTGGCAAATGATTTAGCTCTCTGAACGGAGCGAAATCATGCCGCTGCAAGTCGCTTATCGAGGCATCGACGGTCGGCAGTTCGAAATGCGTGTCGGCAAAGGCCCGTCCATGCCCGGGAATATGCTTCATCACCGGCAGCACGCCTCCCGACATCAGGCCCTCCGCCGCGGCGCGGCCGAGTTCGATGACGGCACGAGGCTCCTTGCCATAGGCGCGCGCGCCGATTACATCGCTGGCGCCCTCGATCGGCACATCGAGCACCGGCAGGCAATCAGCCGTGATTCCGTAGCGCAGCAGGTCGAACGCATGCAGCCGAGCCATCAGCCAGGCGGCGCGGGTGCCGGCATCGTGGTCGTTGCGCCACAAGGCGCCGAGCGCGCCACCGGCCGGATAATTCGGCGCCAACGGCGGCCGCAGGCGCTGCACCCGGCCGCCTTCCTGGTCGATGAACACCGGGGCGTCCGGGCGCTCGACACAGTCGCGCATCGCAGCGACCAGATCGCGGATCTGCTCGGTCTCGCTGATGTTGCGCGCAAACAGGATGAAACCCCACGGGCGTTCGTTGCGATAAAAATTGATTTCGTCGCGTGTGAGCGATTTCCCGGCGCAGCCAAGGATCATGGATTTTGATTCGGTCATGGGCAGGAGTTTAGAGCTTCACGCGGACAAAGGGAATCGCGTCAACGACATGCGGTCGAGTCAGAATCCCTTCCACACAAAGAACTCCCTTCCACATAGAAAACCGGCGCGGTCTGGTGACCGCGCCGGTTCTTTCCGCCCAAGGGCGAAACGGTTACCGCGACACGAAACAGTTGCCGCCGGCAGCCTTATAATTGGTGCACAGGTTGATCGCGTCGTTGCGCGACTTCGCCGGGACGCGGACACGATAGAACGTTCCCTTGCCGGCGATCTCGGCCTTGACGATGTTGGCGGTGTGGCCGGATAGCACGCTGCCGTAGCGGCGCTGCAGATCCTGATAAGTCGATTGGGCGCTTTCGACAGTCGGCTGCGAGGCGATCTGCATCGACCACGAGCCACCGCCGGTCGAGGCCGCCGCCGGACTGATGGACGCCACCTGGTCGGGCTTGACCTCGCCGACGACGTCGACCGGCTGGTCGGACGGACGCTGCGGCGCCACCGGGACCGTGGCCGGCGTATTGGCAGGCTGTGTGGTTTGGGCCTCAGCCTCAACCTCGGGCGCGGCTGCCGGATTGACTAAATCCGGCTTGGCTGCTTCCAGCTTGGCGGTTTCGGCCTGGTCGCCGCCCACCGGGTCGCCGCCTAACAGGTCGCCACTTGCCTGATCGGCAACAGGCGGTACCGTACCGGTCTGCGCCGCGACGTCGGCCTGGCCCGCCGGGGCCACATGCTGCGGCGCCGGATCGACAGGCTCAACGGCAGCCACCTGCGATGCCGCAGGCGTCGGATCCTCACGCGCAACCAGTGAACCATCCGGCTTGACCACCATGGTTCTCACCTTGCGCGGCGCAACGGCGACGACATCGGGGTCGATGCCCTGGTCCGCCTCTTGCAGAACCTGGGCGATACGATCCTCGGACTTGGGCGTCGGCGCGGCGGCGATGTCGGCATTTCCGGCCGCCACTTGCGTGCCGCCGGCCGCTTGCGTGTCGCCGGCCGCATCGGCGGCTTCAGCCGTGTCGATGTCGTCGGGCGAAAGATCGACCACACGGTTCTGCGGCGGCTCCTTGGCCGCCACGTCCACCGGCTCTTCGTTGTTGGTGACCAGTTTTTCCTGGACCGGTTCGGCAGGCCTCGCGCCGCCCTTGGCCACGGCGTCGTAGACCTTGTTGTCCTGGTTCGGCACGACGGTGCCGCCCGGATTTTCCGGCCTGACCTTGATCGGCGCGTTGTCCGCTTTGACGATGACCGGCGCATCGATGCCGCCGTTGCCGCCGAAAGACAGCGCGAAGGCGCCGAGACCGCCGGCGAGCGCCACGGCGCCGACGACTGCGGCGACCAGCAGGCCGCGGCTCCGGGGCCTCGCGGGCTCCTGCTCGGCCAGGCCTGGAACCGACATGGCCTCATCCAGCTCGGGGTCGTAGTCGAGTTCGTCCAAGCCAAAGTCGTCGGGCTGCGAAACCGGCCGGCCGCTGGGCAAGTCGCCCAGATCGAAGCCGCTGGCGGCATCGGCATAAGACGCACCGACGGGCGTTTCTGCTGGTCTCGCCGCATAAGTCCGCGTTTCAACGCGGTCGGGCTCATAGCCTGGCTGGAATCCGGCCCCTGGCTGGAATCCGGAATTGTAGGATTCGTCGTCATACGCCGCGCTGCGCGCCGGGGCGGCAGCGACGTCAACGGCATTCATTTCCGTGAGAAGGCTGGCGAACTCGGCGTCGAGATCGTCATAGGCAGGCGCCGCCGGTTCGTCTTCATGGAAGTCGAGTTCCGGAATATCGAGGTCGTCCGCCAGCGCCACGACGCGCTCGGGCACATCGACCGTCTCGACATCGGGCATCTCGTCATATGCAGAGGGCTGGTCGCTTTGCGCCGGCGCAGATGCCGCATTGGTGGCATCGTCTTCGGCCGGCTCATCCTGATAGGACGGTGCCGCAGCCATTGGCGGTGTCGCTTCCGTGGTCTTCACCGAGGCCACTTCCGTGGTCCTCGCCGAAGCCGTCGGCTGGGCCGCAAAGGCAGGCTGCGACTGTGCGACCGGCGTTACGCGGCTCCACGAGCGGGCCGGCGCCGGCGCGGCGGAGCTTGCCGCCATCCAGCTGAGCGAATCATCCGGATCCTGCTGGGGAGCGGCGGCCGCAACGTCATCGCCGTCGCCATGATCCAGACCGATGTCCTTGGCAAAGGCGGTGTGCAATGCATCATCGTCGAAATCGACATCGGCCGGCCCGGCGGCATCTTCAGCGCCGAAGTCCTGGCCCTCGAGCCCATCGAGGAGAACCGTGTCGAGATCGGCGTCGGCGGCCTGAACCGCGTCATCATTCGGCGACTCCGAAAGGTCTTGCTCGTCAAGGCTCCAGTCCAGTTCGTCGATGGGATCCACTGGCTTGTCGACAGCTTTTCCAGCCGCGGCTACAGGCTGCTGAACCATGGCGGGTTCGTTGGCCGCGGACGCCGCCACGGGGGCAGCCCGTGTGCTCATGGTGCCCAACAGCGCATTCAGTTCGTCTTCGAGGCTCCGCTCCTCAGCGACAGGGGTTGGCGCTGTCGGCTGGGCCACGGCGGCGGGCACCGTCGGTTGGGCTGCAACGCCGGAGGCCTGCATAACCGGCTCCTCGGCTGCCTCGGCAAGCGCGTCGTCGAAGCTCAGATCGAAATCGTCGTCGAACGCATCTTCCGGGGTCGCGGCGGAAGGCTCGTGCTTGGCGGCGACAGCCTCCGGTTCGTCAATTTCTGGCTCGTCGATTTCGACCGGTTCAGCCGTGCGAACATCGAAATCCATGTCGACATCGGCCATGGTGTCGTGGCCGGCAAAGTCCTCATTGGACTCATCCGAAACGGCCCGAACAGGCGCAGCAGGAGCTTCAGCAGCGGCCTGCTCCATCGGCTCATGCTCGTCGAGCATCAGCTCGTCTTCGAGCGAGCTTGCGACGGCGTTGTCGAACTCATCGTCGAAGGCGGGTCCGGCGGCCGGCGCGGAGATGTCGGCGGCTTCGGCTTCGGCAGCCTGCTCCACCGGCACGTGCTCGTCGAGCATCAGCTCGTCTTCGAGCGAGCTTGCGACTGCGTTGTCGAATTCATCGTCGAACGCGGGTTCGGCGGCCGGCGCGGATATGTCGGCGGCGGTAATCTGTTCGGCCTCGTCCGTCGCATCGTCGTCCAGCCGGAAATCCTGTTCGAGCGACGCGGCGAGCCCGTCGTCCCCAAGCTCGCCGTTCACCGATAAATCGTCTTCGAACGGCGACACGTCTTCGAGCGAACTGGCGAGCGCATCGTCGAAATCGTCATCGAACGCCGCTTCAACAGCCGGCGCGGATCCTTCGGCAACACCAGAACGCGCCTCGTCGGCGGCAACGGCATAGGCAGTTTCGTCCGCCGTATCGTCGTCCAGCCGGAAATCCTGTTCGAGCGACGCGGCAAGCTCGTCGTTCCCAAGCCTGTCGTTCACCGGCAAATCGTCTTCGAATGGCGACACGTCTTCGAGCGAACTGGCGAGCGCATCCTCGAAATCGTCATCGAAAGCCGCTTCAACAGCCGGCGTGGATGCTTCGGCAATGCCAGAGCGCACATTGTCGGCAGCAACGGCATGGGCGGTATCGTCCGCCGCATCGTCGTCCAGCAGGAGATCCTGTTCGAGCGAGGCGGCAAGCTCGTCGTCCACCGCGTCAGTGGCAGCCGCTTCGAAAGCCGGCTCGCGAACCTCGGTTGCGCGGTCATTGTCGTCGGCGCCGAATTCGCCCATCAACTCCTTCTCGAGGTCGATGTCGAAATCGCCCTCGTCCGCCTGCTGGCTGGCGGGAGCCGCCTTCGGCTGGCCCTGCGGCTTGACCGGCTGACGCGGGTCGAACCCCATGATCCTGGTCAGTTCCGCGAACGGATCATCGTCAGCGATATCGGCTGCTCTCAGCTGGGTTCTGTCTGCCATTATTGTTCCCGAACTCGCACTCATTCGGACGCCATGGACGTCGCGTAGGGTTGGCCCTTACCAGCGCAATGTGGGCAAAAGGTGACAGGTTTTTTAGTCAAACCTAACGCATTTCGGTGGGCGCATCGGCTCCGATCAGCGTCAGGCCGGACGTCAAAACGTCCGAAACAGCCTGCACCAGCCCTAGTCTGGCATGCGTCAATTGTCGGTCGTTAACCTTAACAAAACGTAAGTCGGGATTCTCGGTGCCGCGGTTCCAATGTCCGTGGAAGCTGGAGGCGAGATCGTAGAGGTAGAATGCCAGCCGGTGCGGCTCGAGCGCAAGTGCCGCGGATTCAATCAGCCGCGGATATTCCGCAAGCTTCCTGATCAGGCCGATCTCGCCTTCGTCGGTCAGCGAAGCGGTGGCGGCGGCCAGCCGGTTGCGGTCGAAATTGGCTTCGCCCAACTGTTCGCTTGCTTGCCGGAACACCGAATGGCAGCGCGCCGAGGCGTACTGTACGTAGAACACCGGATTGTCCTTCGACTGCTCGGTCACCTTGGCGAAGTCGAAATCGAGCGGCGCATCGTTCTTGCGGTAGAGCATCATGAAGCGGATCGGATCGCGGCCGACCTCCTCCACCACTTCGCGCAGCGTCACGAAATCGCCCGACCGCTTCGACATGCGCACCGGTTCGCCCTCGCGAAAAAGCCTCACCAGCTGGCAAAGCAGCACGGTAAGCTTCACCTCGTCGCCGGAAATCGCCCGGGCGAGCGCTTCCAGGCGCTTCACATAGCCGCCATGATCGGCGCCAAGCACATAGATCAGCTCGACGAAACCGCGATCGACCTTGTCCTTCAAATAGGCGACGTCCGCGGCGAAATAGGTGAAAGTGCCGTCCGACTTGACCAGCGCCCGGTCCATGTCGTCGCCGACCGCTGTCGAGCGAAACAGCGTCTGCTCGCGATCCTCCCAGTCGTCCGGCTTCTCGCCCTTGGGCGGCGGCAGCTTGCCCTTGTAGATATGGCCCTTGAGCGTCAGGTCGTTGATCGCCGAGCGGATTTTCCGGGCGTTGTCGGCGTGCAGAGTGCGCTCCGAGAAAAAGACGTCGTGATGCACATTGAGCAGCGCCAGATCCTCACGGATCATCGCCATCATCGCATCGATCGTCCTATCCTTGACGATGGCAAGCGCCTCCTCGTCGGCCATCTGCAGCAAAGAGCGGCCGAATTCGCTGGCCAACGCCTGGCCAACCGGCACGAGATAATCGCCCGGATAAAGCCCGGCAGGAATCTCGCCGATGTCGTCGCCGAGCGCCTCGCGGTAACGCAGCATGGCAGAGCGGCCGAGCACGTCGATCTGCGAACCAGCGTCGTTAATGACATATTCCTTGGTCACGTCATAACCGGCGAAGGCCATCAGATTGGCGAGCGCATCACCCACCACGGCGCCACGGCAATGGCCGACATGCATCGGTCCGGTGGGGTTGGCCGAGACATATTCGACATTGGCCTTCTTGCCGCCGCCGACGGTTGAACGGCCGTAATTGCGGCCTTCGCCGAGCAGCGCAGTCAGGTGCACCTGCCAGAAGGCGTCTTTGAGCCTGAGATTGACGAAGCCCGGACCGGCAACGTCTGCAGCGGCGATGTCGGGGTCGGCGCGCAGCGCTTGCGCCAGCCTTTCAGCCAGTGCGCGTGGATTCTGGCCGGTCGGCTTGGCCAGCACCATTGCCGCATTGGTCGCCAGGTCGCCATGGCTGGCGTCGCGCGGCGGCTCGACGGCGATGCGCGACAGGTCCAGCGAACCGCCGTCTTTGTCTTTCAAATCAAGCGCTTCGACGGCTTTTGTGATTCGCGCGTTGAAATCGGCGAAGATGTTCATTGGGCTGGCTCTGGGTGTGCTCTGGCGGCTTTGCAGGGATCCGGCTTATTGGCCGGCAAAATCGAGCTCGGCCTAGCTTAATTCAGGCGTACGGTCAAACAAACGGCGGTGTTCTTTCAAAGCGTAGGTATCCGTCATCCCGGCCAGGAAATCGGCGACGCTGCGCGCCTTGACGCGATCGTCGGCCCGGTCGAGCCCTTCGCGCCAGCCATCGGGCATGGCGCGCGGATCGGCGAAATAGACCTCGAACAGGTCGTTGACGATCTGCTCGGCCTCGTTGCGCACGCGCATGACCTCGCTGTGCCGGTAGAGATGCTTGTAGAGAAAGGCCTTCAATTCCTTTTCGAACGCGGCCATTTCGGCTGAAAAGGTCACCATCGTCTCGCCTGCCGCCCGCACCGCGTCCGCGCTGTCCGGCTGGATGCGGGCCAGATTGGCGGTGGTGGAAACGATGACATCCTCGACCATCATCGTGATCTGCCGTCGCATCAGCTCGTGCCCTGTCCTTACATCGTCCAGCGCCGGATAGCGCTGACGCACGCCTTCGAGGATCGAGCCAGGCAGCGAGACCTTTTCCAGCATTCCCAGCGTCAGGAGGCCTGACCTCAGGCCGTCGTCGATGTCATGGGTGTTGTAAGCGATATCGTCGGCGATCGCCGCGCACTGCGCCTCGATACCGGCGAAGCGGTCGAGTTCGAGGTCGTGCAGCTCCGAATAGTCGCGGATCGCTTGCGGCACTGGCCCCCTCAGCCCCTTTCCGCTGGCGTCGGTCAGCGGTCCGTTGTGCTTGACCAGCCCCTCCAGCGTCTCCCAAGTGAGGTTCAGCCCGTCGAATTCGGCATAGCGGCTCTCCAACCGCGTCACCACGCGCAGCGATTGTGCATTGTGATCAAAGCCGCCCCAGGCCGCCATCTTCTCGTTCAGCGCGTCCTCGCCGGTATGGCCGAAGGGCGTGTGACCGAAATCGTGCACCAGAGCCACCGCCTCGGCCAGGTCCTCGTCGCCGCGCAGTGCCCGCGCCAGGGCGCGCGCTATCTGCGCCACCTCGATCGAATGCGTCAACCGGGTGCGGTAATGGTCGCCCTCATGCGCGACGAACACCTGCGTCTTGTGCTTCAGCCGGCGGAATGCCGTCGAATGGATGATGCGGTCGCGGTCGCGCTGGAACGGCGTGCGTGTCGGGCTCTCCACCTCGTCGAACAGCCGCCCGCGCGACTTTGCCGGATCGCAGGCATAGGCCGCGCGCGGCCGATAGCCAAATCCGATGTCGCCCAACTCATTTGTCATCGCCGCTGCCGCAGTTGACTTGCCCACTCGCGCTTCATACCTATCATGTGAAACCGAAAGCAAGGTGACGCCCATGGGCGCTGATGCCAAGACTGCCATGAAAGTCGAGATGACCGACGCCGCCGCCAGGCGGATCGCGAAGATTGTATCTGGCGAAGCCGGCAAGACGGCGCTGCGTGTTTCGGTCGAAGGCGGTGGCTGTTCCGGCTTCTCCTACAAGTTCGACCTGGTCGACACACGCAACGAAGACGACGTGGCCATCGAGAAGGACGGCGCCACCGTGCTGATCGACGACCTCTCGCTGGTCTATATGGGCGGCTCGGTGATCGATTTCGTCGACGATCTGATGGGCCAGTCGTTCCAGATCAGGAACCCGAATGCGGTCGCGTCGTGCGGCTGCGGCACCAGCTTCAGTATATAGAATGCCTGCCATCGGCGCGGTCCGTCAGGTCGCGCTTTCAGCCGGGCGCGATCTCGATGCAACGCTGGCGTTCTGGCACGACGTGCTTGGCATGACAGTGCACGTGCGCTTCGATCCGCCAGGCATCGCCTTCATCATGGCCGGCGACGTGCGGCTGCTGTTCACCGACGGCCTGCCGGCCGGCACCGTCTATCTCGACATATCGGGCCTCGGCGATTTCCATGCCTTGGCAAAAGCCGCCGGTGTCCCCTTCACCGCGCCCCCGATGCTCGTCCATCGCGATACCGAGGGCCTGTTCGGGCCGGCCGGGGAAAGCGAATGGATGGCCTTCCTAAAGGATCCGGCAGGCAATACGATCGGCCTCGTCGAACGTCATCCGCCGGAACAGCAATGAGGCCGTCATGAAAATCGTCACCTGGAACATCAACGGCGTTCGGGCCCGCATCGGCAATTTGACCCATTGGCTGACGGAAAGCGCACCCGATATCGCCTGCCTGCAGGAGATCAAGACGGTCGACGAGCAGTTTCCGCGCGCCGAGATCGAAGCGCTCGGCTACAACGTCGAAACCTATGGCCAAAAGGGTTTCAATGGCGTCGCCATCCTGTCGAAGCTGCGCTTCGACGAGGTTATCAGGGGCTTGCCGGGAGACGACACGGACGAGCAGGCGCGTTTCATCGAGGGCGTGTTCTCCACCGACAAGGGCGCGTTGCGCGTCGCCTCGCTCTATTTGCCGAATGGCAACCCGATCGATGACGAGAAGAAGTTTTCCTACAAGCTTTCCTGGATGGCGCGGCTGGAGCGCTGGGCCGAGGAAAGGCTCATGCTAGAAGAGGCGCTGGTGCTGGCCGGCGACTACAATGTCATCCCCGAACCGATTGACGCGAAATTCCCGGAGAACTGGCTGAGCGATGCGCTGTTCCAGCCGCAGACGAGGCAGGCGTTCCGTCGGCTGAAGAATCTCGGCTTCACCGAAGCCGTGCGCGCGGTCACCGACGCGCCGGATATTTTTACTTTCTGGGATTATCAGGCCGGCGCCTGGCAGAAGAACAACGGCATTCGCATCGATCACTTGCTGCTCTCGCCTGAAGCCGCCAACCGCTTTTCCTCGGCCTCGATCGAAAAGCATGTGCGCGCCTGGGAAAAACCCTCCGACCATGTGCCGGTGGCCGTCCAACTGGCTTTCGCGCCAATCTGATCATTTTGAGGCCCGGACTGCCGGATTCCCGGTTGACGGACCGTCATATCGCCACAATCGGGGTTTCCGCTGCAATCCGGGTTCGGCCGGGGTTCAGGATGACGATCAGATTTGCGCTTTGCCCATGTGCCGCCGCGCTCGCCCTCGCGGCGACGCCGGCTTTTGCCGATCCTGAATGCCTGGCCAACGGAAAAGCTTTCCAGATTGGCCAAGTCGCCTGCCTGACGCTTTCCGGCCGGAGCCACCTCGCCCGCTGCGACATGGTGCTCAACAACACGTCATGGACAAAGATTCGGGACGAATGCCCGCGAACCACGCTGGCGCCGTCTGCCACGCCGATTTCAACGCCGGAGTCCGGCCTCGTTCCGGCGGAACCCACCGAGAACTGATCTCGGCTGTTCGACTTGATTTTTCGAGGACTATTGGCTCCGTGACTACTGGTCGCCGCCACCCTTGGTGAGGATGTCGTCGGCCAGCGAAATCGCGGTACGGCGGTCGGCCTCGCCAGCGGCGGCAAACGCCTCTTCCTGCATGCCGCGTATCCATGGCCGGTCGGAAGGTGAGGCCCTTTCAAGCGCCGCGGTCATCATCGCCAGCCCCCGAACGATCTTGCCGCTCTGGAAAAGCAGATGGCCGAGCGTTGCCTGCGCGCCGGCATGGCCCTTTTCCGCAGCGAGCTGGAACCAGCGTCCGGCCTGCTTGATGCTGGCCTTGACGCCGCCCTTGCCGTTCAGAAAGATCTGGCCCATCTCGAACTGGGCATTCGGGTTGCGGTAGTTGGCAGCGGCGCGCATATAATATTCCTGGGCCGCCACCTCGTTCTCTGTGATAGGGCTGCCGGGGATGCCCTTCCTCAGATAATCGCCGAGCGCCACGAGCGCGTCCGACACATAGCTCTCTTCCGGCGAACCGGGCTCGACGTCCTGGTCGACGATCTCGCTGAAGAACTTGAATGCCGCATAGTCGTCGCGCTCCACGCCGTCGCCCTCGGCATACATACGCGCAAGCTTCCAGGTGGCGCCGATCTGGCCGTTTTCGGCTGCGTATTTATAAGCCTCCGCAGCCTGCTCCTTGCGGCCGTTCTTGTAGGCGGAGAAGCCGAACTGGAACACCGCCCACGGGCTCGACTGCGGCTTCACGCCGGTCTTGTCGTCGAACACCTTGTCGTCGAAGGCCATGGCCTGGCCCGCGGCGCCCAAGGTCGCGCCAAAAGTGGCGATCGCGACCAGTGCCGAAAAGACAGACAACCTCAGCAACTCAGATATCCGCATAACAATGTGTTTCTTTCGCACCACCGGGATGGGTGACTGCGCCGTCGCGGGCAGGCCCTACCGTTTGTGCATATTTCCAGATCGCGCCCGACTGATAGTCGGTCGCGCGCGCCTTCCATGCCTTTGCCCTGGTTGCCAGTTCGGTGTCGGACAGCGCCACCTCGATCGTACCGTTCACCGCGTCGATCGAGATCAAATCGCCATCCCTGAGCAGTCCGATCGGGCCACCCACGGCGGCTTCCGGCCCGACATGGCCGATGCAGAAACCTCGTGTCGCGCCCGAAAAACGCCCATCGGTGATGAGAGCAACCTTGCCGCCCATGCCCTGGCCATAGAGAGCCGCCGTCGTCGATAGCATTTCGCGCATGCCCGGACCGCCGCGCGGACCCTCGTAGCGGATGACGAGGACCTCGCCTTCGCTGTAGCTGCGATCCGTAACCGCCTGGAAACATTCCTCTTCCGAATCGAAGCAGCGCGCCGGGCCAGAGAATTTCAGCTCCGACATGCCCGCGACCTTCACGATCGCGCCTTCGGGGGCAAGGTTTCCCTTCAAGCCCACGACGCCACCCGTTTGGGTAATTGGTCGGTTGGCGGGACGGACCACATCCTGGCTATCATTCCAGGCAACATGCTCCATATTTTCGGCTAAAGTGCGGCCGGTCACCGTCAGGCAATCGCCATGCAGATAGCCGTGGTCGAGCAACGTCTTCATCAAGAGCGGAATGCCGCCGGCCTCGAACATGTCCTTGGCGACATATTTGCCGCCCGGCTTCAGGTCGGCAATGTAGGGCGTCTTCTCGAAGATCCTGGCGACGTCGAACAGGTCGAACTTTATCCCGGCCTCATGAGCGATCGCGGGCAAATGCAGCGCTGCGTTGGTCGAGCCGCCGGTGGCCGAAACCACGGTCGCCGCATTCTCCAGTGCCTTCAGCGTGACAATGTCGCGCGGACGGATATTGTTTGCGATCAGCTCCATGATCTTTTCGCCGGAGGCGAAATTGAAGCGGTCGCGCATCTCGTAGGGCGCCGGCGCCCCGCAGGAATAAGGCAGCGCCAGACCGATGGCCTCGGCGACGGTGGCCATGGTGTTGGCGGTGAACTGGGCGCCGCAAGAGCCGGCCGACGGACAAGCGGATTGTTCGATTTCGAGGAGTTCGGCGTCGCCGATCGTGCCGACCGAGTGCTGGCCGACGGCCTCGAACACATCCTGCACGGTGATCTGGCGGCCCTTATAGGAACCGGGCAGGATCGAGCCGCCATAGATGAAGATCGACGGCACGTTGAGCCGCACCATGGCCATCATCATGCCGGGCAGCGACTTGTCGCAACCGGCAAGGCCGACCAGCGCATCGTAGCAATGGCCGCGCATGGTGAGTTCGACTGAATCGGCGATGACCTCGCGCGACACCAGCGACGATTTCATGCCCTGGTGACCCATGGCGATGCCGTCCGTGACGGTGATGGTGCAGAATTCGCGCGGCGTGCCGTTAGCCGCTGCGACGCCCTTCTTGACCACCTGCGCCTGGCGCATCAGCGAGATGTTGCAGGGAGCCGCCTCGTTCCAGCAACTCGCGACGCCGACCAGCGGCTGCGCGATCTCGGCCGCCGACAATCCCATCGCATAGAGATAGGAGCGGTGCGGCGCGCGCGCGGGACCGACGGTCACATGGCGGCTGGGCAGCTTGGCCTTG
Organism: Mesorhizobium sp.; assembly: GCA_004020315.1. GTDB lineage: Bacteria > Pseudomonadota > Alphaproteobacteria > Rhizobiales > Rhizobiaceae > Mesorhizobium. The sequence goes on along the minus strand of SAQG01000037.1, from coordinate 47,732 downwards.
GAGATGACTCTGGCGTTCATACTCTTCCTTGCCGCGGGCGGTGCGACCTGCCCCATTGCCGAGCCTTTTGGCAGTGCCCTGGGACAAATCCGAGGTGCGCCGGGTTTATGGCGGGAAATAGGCAATGTCCCCGGGCGCCCTTGTGGCGCGAGGGTTGCTCGGAAACTGTTGCCAAAACGTCACAGTCGCAGGAGGCAGGGGAAAGCCGTGTTTGCAAAGCTGCTTGGGTGCCGGGAGAGCCACTCCAAACAAAAAAAGCCGGGCATTGCCCGGTTTTTTCGCTATTGAAAACTTATACTTAGAACTTGACCTTAACCGAAGCTGAACCGGCAAGGAGCAGATCGTCGTCGTATGTGTAGGTGATGGCATTTGCGGTGTCGCCAACACCGGTAAAGGTCGACGACCCGCCGGTCAGAACACCGATCGAGCCACCAAGCCTGACCTCGATCTTGTCGTTCGGCGAATAGGAGATGCCGCTGGCCACGGACCATGTATCCGACTGATAGCCGGAGGTCGTCGAGGTTCCACGGTCCCAGGTCAGCGAAACCGCACCAGACAATTGGTCGGTGAACTTGTGAGCTATGCCGCCCGAAACCGTCCAGCCATCGCGATAAAGCAGGTCGAAAGAAACGGGCGAGGGTGTACCGAAAACCGGGTGAATCACGCCGTTAATTGGAATAATGCCAAGCTTGCTCCACTCCTGCCAGCGAACCGAGCCAAAGGCCAACCAGCCAGGCGCTATACCGCTCTGCAGCTTGAATTCCACGGCCTGGGGTATCTCGGCCGAGGCGGAGACAGGGAACACTCCGGTAACATTTCCTAGCGGCCCACCTGCAAATCCGGTCGTGTCGACGGTTCCCGACAGTCCGTCATATTTGTAGCTCGAAGAGTACATCAAGCTTGCGCGCAAGGCGATTTCGGGAATTTCATAAGCGGCGCCCACGCGCCAACCCCATGCCTCGTCGGAAAGCTTGAATTTTCCGAGGCCGGTATTGCCGAAGGCCAGCAAGGTCTGGCGCGACAGAAACGCATCGACCTCCTGGTAGGAGACGCCGCCGATGAATCGCAGGGAGCCCTTGCCGACGTTTATCTTGTAGGAGCAGGTAAGGCCGAAATCATTTGTTTTGACGTAGTATTTGACCGCCGTTGGCGAATAGGCGTTGTTCATTCCGAAGTCTGCCTCCGCACCATACGGTTTCGTATAGGTCGCAAGGCAATCCACTGGTTCAAAGATGTTGGCCTTGAAACCGATGCGCGGCACCACGTAGTCGCCATCAACGTCTATTTCCGACGTCGACAATCCCGAGCCATCCAGGCGCTGCACATTCTTCAGTGTGCGCTGTGGCGAAACATAGGTGACGCCAGCATCGAACGAATATGGCGCAGCATCAAACAACTGGTCAATGTTGACACCGCCCCGGTCGAAGCCGCCGGCGTTTGCAACGCCCAAAACCGATAGCGAAAAGCACCCCGCCCCCAGCAGCGCTTTCAGACGCAAATTGTTCATGAATCTCCTCCCCGATACGAATGGACTAAGCTAGAACCAATTCAGGTTAACGGCGCAACAACGAATTCTCGATGCGTACACGTACGCCTTCGCCGACCGCATTTTAGACAAAGTGACTGCTTCATCGCAGAGCCGGAAAACGGGCTCACCTGGCTGAAAATCGAGAAAAAAAGCCGGAAAAACTCATGGAACGGCGCAAAAACGGTCGTTTTGGCGAAAATCAAGCCGGTTGTTACATTATGGCAACAATAGGGCCAAAACATTCCGTTTACGTCAAGATTTACGCTGCGGAATGCCTATTTTCGTGGCAGAAATTCCGTCCGAAAAGCAAGTTCGGAGGCTTGCGAATCCCAAGCATCAGACCCAAAAGCGGAAGCCGATTTTGGGACGATTCGATGCTCAGACAGTCCGATTCTCAAACACCAGCGAGGTCAACCGGCTTCGCGCACTCGTGTCAGCGCCACCGAAAGTTTTTCTTGCGCCTCGCGATATTCGGCGAGTTTTTCGCGCTCGGCTTCCACGACATCTTCCGGCGCGTTGGCGACGAATTTCTCGTTGGACAGCTTCTTGTGCAGGCGGGCGATCTCTTCGGTAACCTTAACCAGCTCCTTCTGCAGCCGCGCCGCCTCGGCGGTAAGGTCGATCAGGCTGCCGAGCGGCAGGCAGATGGTCGCCTCGTTGAGCACGATCTGGGCGGAGCCCTTGGGCGCCGTATCGACCAGCGAGATGTCGCCGACCCGCGCCAGTCGCTTGATGGCCGATGCCTGGCGCTCAAGCCTTTCGTGGGTCGCGGTGTTAGCGCCGATCACCATCAGCGGCGCGATCGCCGCCGGTGGCACGTTCATTTCCGAGCGCACGGAGCGGATGCCCGAGACGAGATCGACCAGCCAGTTGATGTCCGCGGCCGCTGCCTCATCCTCGAAGTCGGGCGACGGCCAAGCGGCATGGCAGAGCAGCGACGGCCGTTCCTTGCCCTCGCCGGCCGTTTCAGCCCACAGCTCTTCGGTCATGAACGGCATCATCGGATGCAACAGCTTATAGATTTCGTCGAGCACGAAGGCGACGCAAGCCCGGCTTTCGGCCTTTGCAGCCTCGTCCGTTCCCATGAACACCGGCTTCAGCAGTTCCAGGTACCAGTCGCAGAACAGGTTCCAGACGAAGCGGTAGGCCGCGCCCGCAGCCTCGTTGAACCGGTATGAGGTGATGCCATCGGTGATTTCGCGCGCGGCGCGTGTCAATTCGGTCAGGATCCAGCGGTTAACCGCCAGCTTGGCGTCGTTCAGCCAGAACTCATCGTTTCTCGCGACGTCGTTCATCTCGGCAAAACGGGTCGCGTTCCACAGCTTGGTGCCGAAGTTGCGGTAGCCGGCGATGCGAGCCGGATCGAGCTTCACGTCGCGCCCTTGCGCCGCCATCACCGTCAGCGTGAAGCGCAGCGCGTCGGCGCCGTATTCGTCGATGAGATCGAGCGGGTCGATGACGTTGCCTTTCGACTTCGACATCTTCTGCCCGTTCTTGTCGCGCACCAGCGCATGGACATAGACGGTGTGGAACGGCTCCTCGTCCATGAAATGGAGGCCCATCATCATCATGCGAGCGACCCAAAAGAAGATGATGTCGAAGCCGGTCACCAGCACGTCGGTCTGGTAATAGGTTTTCAGCTCCGGCGTCTGGTCCGGCCAGCCGAGCGTCGAGAACGGCCACAGCGCCGACGAAAACCATGTGTCGAGCACATCCTCGTCGCGGGTCAGTATCTCGCCCGGCTTGAAGTTTTCGAGCTTGTCCTCGACCCAGGCCTTCCACGGCCCTTCCAGCGCTAGATAATATTCGATGGCGGCTGCGAGAGCCTCCTCCTCGGTCTTCTCGACGAAGATGCGTCCGTCCGGCCCGTACCAGGCCGGGATCTGGTGACCCCACCAGAGCTGGCGCGAAATGCACCAGGGCTGGATGTTCTCCATCCAGTCAAAATAGGTCTTTTCCCAGTTTTTCGGCACGAACTTGGTGCGGCCCTCGCGCACAGATGCGATCGCCGGCTTGGCGAGCTCCGCCGCGTTCGCGTACCATTGTTCGGTCAGGAACGGTTCGATCGGCACGCCGCCGCGATCGCCATGCGGCACGGTATGGCGATGCGGCTCGACCTTTTCGAGGAAACCGCCTGCCTCCATCAGCTCGACGATCTTTTTACGCGCGAAGAAACGATCGAGGCCGTCGAGTTCATCCCAGACGGCCTGGCGCTCGGGCGTCACCTCCAGCCCGGCGAGAAAATCCTCATTGTCCGTGAGGGTCACCGCCGCCTCGACGGTGAGGATATTGATCGCCGGCAACTTGTGGCGCCTGCCGACCTCGAAGTCGTTGAAGTCGTGCGCTGGCGTGATCTTGACCGCGCCGCTGCCCTTTTCCGGATCGGAATATTGGTCCGCCACCACCGGGATCTCGCGGCCGACGATCGGTAGGACGAGGTTCTTGCCGACCAGATGCCGAAAACGCTCGTCGTCGGGATGCACCGCCACCGCCGTATCGCCCAGCATCGTCTCGGGCCGCGTCGTCGCCACGGTGATGAAGGTTTTTGGATTTTCCGGATCGAAGACCTCGCCCTCGACGGGATAGCGGAAATGCCAGAGATTGCCGTTGACCTCCTGCTGTTCGACTTCGAGGTCGGAAATCGCAGTCAAGAGCTTCGGATCCCAGTTGACAAGGCGCTTGTCCTTGTAGATCAGGCCTTCCTTGTAGAGCGTGACGAACACTTCGAGCACCGCCTTGGATAGGCCCTCGTCCATGGTGAAGCGCTCTCTGCTCCAATCGGCGGAGGCGCCGAGCCGCTTCAGCTGGTTAAGAATCGCGCCGCCGGATTCAGCCTTCCACTCCCAGACTTTGTCGATGAACTCATCGCGCGTCAGGTCGCGGCGATGGATCTGCTTCTCCATGAGCTGGCGCTCGACCACCATCTGCGTGGCGATACCGGCATGGTCCATGCCGGGCTGCCACAGCACGTTCTTGCCGCGCATGCGCTCGAAGCGCACCAGAATGTCCTGCAGCGTGTTGTTGAGCGCATGACCCATATGCAGCGAGCCGGTGACGTTCGGCGGCGGGATGACGATCGTGAAGGCTTCCGCGCCCTCTTCGGCGCCTGCGCCGGCACGAAACGCGTCGGCCTCCTCCCAGATTTTGGCGATCTTCGGCTCGACGATTTTGGCGTCGTAGGTTTTTTCGAGCATGGAAAGAGGTTCCGAGCTTTCGGGATGTGTTGGGTTCGGTGTAAATCGGAAGGCAGTTGGCAAGTCAACCGCAAGCGAGCGGCGGACGGCCGTGCCAATAGATAGCGCCGGGGCGGCTTTGGGCAACTCACGGAAATGAGCGTCGCAGGGCAATCGCTTCCAGGTTGGCGCTGCCCCTCATTGCGCTGCCGGGCATTTCTCCCCGTATAGTGACGGGGAAAAGAAGCCTGCACTGGGCTTTCGCCAATCGCGAACGCTGCAGAAAAGCGCCGAGGATCGTGACTGAGGGGCGGCGCCGATTTCGACAATTGGCCGGTCGAGTGCTTGCCTTTGTCTGACGCAATTTGCTTTGGTGATCGTCGACGCAATCATTGGCCGGAAGGGGCTGAGTCCAAATTCAACAAAACGCCGCCCTGAGGCGGCGTTTTGTTCTCGACAGGTCCCCTGAAATTACTGCGCGCCGCGCGCCACGCGTTCGATTTCCTCGCGCACCAGCCGCTCGACCAGCGTCGGCAGATTATTGTCCAGCCAGTCCTGCAGCATGGGCCTCAGCATCTCCTCGGCCATCTCGTCGAAAGTTTTCTTGCTGCGGCTGGCGAACGCATCCGAAAGCTCGCCGAAGGCAGCGGCCACCTGCCGGCCCGTGTGTTCGGAAAGGATCGCCGGACGAGTGGACGGTGCCTCGCTTGTCGCCGGGCGCGCCAACCCGCTTCGTGGCGGGGCCGGCTCGAAAGCAGGTTCGGCCGCATTCTCGAAAACCTCGGCCTTGTGGTCGGCGTCGGGCGTCCGTCGCACCTCGGCCCTGTCCGGCTTGGCCGCGGTCATCGCCTCGCCGACTGCGGCGATCTCACGCCGCCAATCGGCAACGATGCTGTCGGGCGTCTCCGCAATCCCTGCCGTCGCAGGCGCCTCCGGCTTGGCGGCCGGGGCAGGTTCGGCTGCGACCTTGGCACTTACTTCAGCAAGCGTCGCCGGCGCATTGACCGGAGTCGGGTCGGAACGCACCGGCGGCTCCACGCGTGCGACGACAGGCTCGGCGGTCGACGGTTGCGCCTGCACCTCGGTCAGCGTGGCCGGCCTCCTGGCGTCGAATCCCGGACGCAATTCGGCGAGAAACGGGCTCACCCCCGGCGGCGCCCCGCCTGCCTCCGGCGGCGCCCCGCCTGCCGCCGGCGGCGCCCCGCCTGCCGCCGGTGCCGCGACCGACGTCAAATCCTGCGGCAGGTCATCCGCTTCGTCCGGCTGCTTGCGGCCGGTATCGTTGTCCTCGATGATCCTCCTGATGGAAGCCAGTATCTCCTCCATGGAAGGTTCGCGCTGTACGCTGCTTGCCGTCGCCATCGTCACATCCGCCGCCCTTGTGACTCGTTGCAGATTTCCGTCCGGCCAAACCGGATTCGAATCATGGCGACAGCGTAACCGACGGATCGCCTTACGAGAATCCCCAATCTGAGGGCGTGTTGGATTTCAACAGATTAGGGCCCGCGCGTTCCTTTGAACGCGCGGGCCCTAATCTGTTGAAACTCGACGGAATTTGATACGGGTAGAGATCAGCGGCCGTCCGGCGTGCGCAGGCCGAACCACTTGTCCTTGACCGCATTGTAATGCTCTTCGGGTCTGTATTTCGTCACCTGAAGGGCGAGACGCTCGACCGAAAGACGACCGATCGCCGAGAGGATGGCATAGCTCGCCACCACCAAATCGCGTTCGGAACTGGCCTGGTTGATCTTGGCGGTGATGAGTGTGGCTTGGGCGTTGAGAACGTCGAGCGTGGTGCGCTGGCCGACATTGCGCTCCTCGATGACGCCGCTCAAGGCAAGCTGCGCGGCGGCGATCACCTGCCTGTTGGCCACAACGGTTTGCCGGGCGGCGATATATTGCGTCCACGCCGAGGTCACGGCCTGCCGCACGGTGTCGCGGCTGACATCGACCTCGATCCGGGCCTGGCTAAGCGATTCCTTATTCTGACGCACTATCGCCGACGTCCGCCCGCCCGAATAGATCGGTATAGTCAACGTGGCACCGATGCTGGCCGAATTGGTCTTGCCGTCCTGCCCCGTATCGGCAGAGCCCGGACTCGTCCTGCGATAGGCGCTGGAAACGCCGGCGGAAGCCGAAAGCTGCGGCAGCAGCGCGCCTTCGGCCGATTTCACCGTAAACGCCGCCGCGTCGACCAGATGCTGGGTGGCGAGGATGGCCGGGTGCTCGCTGGATGCAATCGCGATCGCCGCATCGAGGTTCGACGGCAACAGCTTCGACAGCGGCGATGCGGGCCTGAGCCTGCCCGGCTCGTCGCCTACGATCTGGCGATAGGTAGCAGCGCTTGCCAGCGCCTGCGCGCGGGCGGCGGCCAGTTCCGCCACAGCGGAGGAGCGTTCGGCATCGGCCTGTGCCACGTCGGTGCGGGTGCCTTCGCCGACTTCGAATCGCGAGCGCGCCGCACGCGCCTGTTCGGTCAGGAACTGCAGGTTCTGCTCCGTCAGCACCGCCACTTGGCGGTCGCGAATCACGTCCATATAAGCGCTCGCCGCGTTGAACAGAATGTTCTCTTCGGTGTTGCGCAGGCTCTCGACCGAGGCGCGGACCCGCGATTCGGCAGCGGCAACGTTGTTCCTGGTCTGAAAGCCGTCGAACAGGGTCTGGTCGATCTGGACGCCGAAGTTGCCGGTGGTTAACGTCAGGCCTCGGTTTGAGCCGAGATTGGTACGGGCATCGAAATGGCTTCTGGAGAAGTCGATGTCCGCAGAACCGGTGATGGTCGGGCGCCAGCCGGACTTGGCGATGGCGACGCCCTCGTCGGTGACGCGGACGCCGGCGCGGGCCGAATTGAGCTGGGAATTGTTCTGGTAGGCTTTTGAAAGTGCACCAAGAATGGTTTCCGCCGAGGCGGCCAGCGGAGAAAGCGCGGTCGCGGAAAAGAGGACGGCGGCAAAAAGACTCTTGCGTAAAGACGGCACGTTATTCCCTCATTCGTTTTGCATGGGAACCACACCGCGCCGGCTTCTCTCATTCGAGCAGCCGGCGCGGTGTGTTTCAGGTTCCCTGCTGTCAGCCCCCAAAAAGAACACCCCGGTTGTGCGGATCAGCAACGATTGTTCAAGCGCAAGCGAACATGACAACGCGTTTGCTGCAAGCCAAAATCACTCAGAACTCAAACGCACGAATACGTTCGAATCCCGGTAGTGGCTTAATTGCCGCATTAAATGCGCCTCTTCCGGTTACAACCCCCCCTGTTTTCAGAAACAATCGGGCCACACCCGAATTCCCCTGCCCTTCGACGGCGACGAGCCGACCGCCTTCCGCAAGCTGATCGAGCAGCGACTCCGGCACCTTCTCCACGCTGCCGCCGATGAAAATGACATCGTAGGGTGCTCCCGCGGCATGGCCTTCCGGCAGCGGTCCCTTGACCACGCTGACATTGTCGCAGCCCAGCGCCGAAAGCGTTGACATGGCGGTCTCGGCCAATGCCGGATCGCTTTCCAGCGCAACGACCGACTTTGTCAGCCGCGACAGGATCGCCGCCGCATAGCCGGTGCCGCAGCCGACATCGAGCGCCGAATCGCCAGGGCCGATCTCGGCCAGCTGCATCAGCTTGGCCAGCGGCGAAGGCTCCATGAGATAGCGTGGACCATCCGCTCCACTGGCGATGCGGATGTCCTCGTCGATATAGGCTAGATCGCGCTGGCCGGGAGCGACAAAGGCCTCGCGCGGCACGACAAGCATCGCCTCGAGCAGCGGCGCGCTGGTAACGTCGGTGGTGCGAATCTGGCCATCGACCATTTTCACCCGACGTTCGGCAAAATCAGCGCTCATGTTCCAACCAATCCGCTCAAAACCAATCTGCTTGCCGCGCCAAAACCGCGGCTTATTTCGACCGGAACTCAAGCCCTCTGGCGCTGGTGCGCGGGAGCTTGGGCATTTGGAGGCCTCGCCCGGAATCGAACCGGGGTGCAAGGATTTGCAGTCCTCTGCGTAACCACTCCGCCACGAGGCCTCATTGCTCCCGGCGTTCCACCCGGTTCCAATAGGTTGCGGCGAAAATGCCGTCAAGCGGCCATGGTGCATTCCGGACGGTTTCCCCTCGCCATGATGGCCACGCATCGAATCGTCGATACGCATGCTGCAATTAAGATATTAGTTAACTGTTAAGTACGGAATATGGCAAAGAAAGCCGGGCCTGGACCTTACGTCAGGTAAGCAGCAAGTCCGCCTTTCTGAAGGAGAATTGCGAGGGCCGGGAAAAGCGCTCCAGACATTAGCCAGTTGAGCCGAAACGGAAGACGCCCCTTCACAGAGGCTTGCCACGCGGTGCAAGCCCGTCAGTTCGGCCGCCGCCGCCGCTCCCACCACACGACGAGCCGGCGCCGGTGGCGGCGCACCAAGGCAAACTCGTAGGAGAGCACCAGCAATCCGATCGGAATCATCCAGAAGCCCAGGATCGGCAGGAAGCCGAGAATGCCGCCGAAGATCAGCACAACGCCGATCGCAATCCTGAGGCCGCGCGAGCGCGGCATGGTGAACTGACGGCCGAAGACCGATATTTTCCGTGCTGGTGGATGGTTGTGGCTTGCTGCGCTCATGTCGGGTTAGTGGTCCGTTCGGGCAAAGTAAAAGCATCAGCTGACGAAAGCCGCAACCGCGTTTTCGGTTCCGCGCACCCCGTCAGACGGCTCATATGAGGACGCGGGCACATGATTGCGAGAAATCGTGGCGCGAAAAAGCGCCGAAAAATACGAAATGCTTCTTTGCAAAGCCGAAACGGGTTTGCTATAGGCTGCGCCACTCACATGAGAGCCTCTGTTCCCCGGTAGCTCAGTGGTAGAGCAACCGGCTGTTAACCGGTTGGTCGCTGGTTCGAATCCGGCCCGGGGAGCCAACAATTTCAAAGACTTAGCTGACATTCGGTGCCTTCGCCAATCTGGCGAACTAGCTTCAGGGCTACATAGGGGGCTACAGATGCGATTCTCCCCCTGCACTGTTGTAGCCGCAAAGTTGACACATCGACGGAATCGGAGCCTTTCTGAAAGGAGGGGGATCGATCATGACGGTTTGCGTTTGCGTCAAAGTAAACGAATGCATGGTTTTTGCAGCGGACAGCGCGACGTCGTTTGACGGGCTGGGCGAGAAAGACGGCGACGGCGTTCCGATCCAACAAGTCTATCGGCATGGGAATAAACTGTTCCAGTTGCATCGTGAATTTCCGATCATGGCCATGACCAGCGGCCTAGGCAATTTCGGGCAAGCTTCGATCGCTATGCTAGCGAAGCAGTTCCGAAGGATGATCGCGGAAGGTGGTGACCTAGCTTTGCCTGGAAAGTACACCATGAAAGAGGTTGTCGCCGCTGCGCACAAATTCTTTCTCGAGGAGAAGTACTCGGAGGCGTTTGGGAAGATCGAAGGCTTTGATGGCGGTTTCGAGCTCTGGATCGGTGGCTACTCAGCTGGCGAAATGTTTCCAGAGTTATGGCGTCTGCGGGTGTTTCAGGGCAAGATCGAGGAGCCTGAGCTACGAGCTGGTACCGGCCAGGTCGGCATCTACTACGGCGGTCAACCCGATCCGATCCAACGGCTTATTAACGGATTTGGATGGAAGCTTGAGAAAATACTGATGGACAACGGAGTGACACCCGACAGCCACCCAGACCTATACAAGAGCGTCGCGCCCGAGTTGTATCTCCCACTGTTGTCACCTGTGATGCCAATACAGGACGCAATCGACTTGACCGAATTTCTTGCAGATCTGACGAAAAAGGTCTTTCGCTTTCGCGCCGTGCCGGAGTACGTGTCCGGCGACATTGATGTTGCAACCATTACGCCATTCGAGAATTTTCGCTGGATAAAGCGGAAGCACTACTATCCTGAACACCTGAACAGAGAGGTCGACCATGTCTGACCAGCTACGTCCGGAAAAGGAAACTGCAGGGCAGCCCCAGGACTCTCGTCTCCAGATGTCAAAAGAGACGGAGCAGCGCGTCATCCGCGAATTTCAGTCGCCATTCCCGGACAAGGAGGAAAGGCGCTCGGAGAGCCACCTATTAAAGAACGCGTGCTGGGACAGGTAGGCGAAAGCCCGCCACCGTTAGGCAGCGGGCTTAGCAGTTCCCCCCGTCCAGGGTCGGTTTCAGTGCCGTCCCGTAGGCCCCTCAAGAAACTCCATGAAGTTTTCCACCACTTTATCCGCTGGTGTTGATCGGGAGTTGCAAGCACTGAGAATCGCGGCCGCGATTCTCAGCATGTCGGCGCGACTTCCAACGATCTTTGAAACCACGGCGTTTTCCGTGCCGCCGTCATAGGTCGAGCGTTGCAAAACATGCAGCGTCAGCCTGAGATTGTCGCCCATGAACTGGAGCGGGCCAGCGCCGGTGATGAACGTGTCAGAGACGCAGAACGGTTCAACGGTCGGGGCGGAAGTAAGCGCGTTCATGCGGCACCGCCGGCGGTTGCAAGGCGCCTGATATCGGCGGCGATCGAGGCCAGGGCGTAATCGTCCAGATACATTTCCTCTTTCTCGATCTCGCCCCCAGACCTGACATGGGCGCGCAGCTTCACCGCCATGCCCTCGAAGGTGTGGGCCGGGATTGAGCAGATACGCTTGGTGAACTCGTCAACCTCGCTGACGCATGTGTTGAATGCCTCTTCCAGGGCGTCATAGTTGCGCTCACGGTACCGCTCGTCTTTCAGGGCTTTCCATTCGTCCCACGAGGCTTGGACCTGCGCTTTTTCTCTATCGATCGCCTCGAACCATGCGCGTACCGGTTCCGACTGCCAGTCCCTCTTGGCTATATCAGCGAAGAGCACGTTTTTAAGCCCATCATCCCATTGTTGCTTCAGATGAGCCGGCATTTTCGACTTTTGTTTTTCCCAGTCGCGTGGATGAATCGGCCTTGGTGGCAGCAGGGCTTCAATTTTTCTGCTGACTCTGGTGTTGGCCTTTGACGCCCTTTCCATCCGAGCGTGGGCTTCCTCCATTTCTTGTTCGAGCTGGAACAGCGCGGCGTCGGGATGCTCGGCAGGGGCGTCGATCGGCGCGGCCGAGACATTGCGCACGGTGGCAGCGGTGGCGGCGAGAGCGAGCCCCGCCCCGGTCAGGTTGAGAAGGCGGCGGCGGTTGACATCGGGCATGCCTTCGGCGGCAGCCCGAACATGTGTGTTCGGCATTGATATTTCCCCCTTTGGGATCGACAACGAGATTGTTGGCGGCGCTAGCGAAGTTGCTGCGTCATTCACTTTGTGTCAATATATTTCATATAGTTCTACTGAAAATAATGGGGATGATTAATGACGCGTGAACAGTGCCGTGCCGCCCGAGCGCTAATTGGCTGGTCGCAGCAGCAGCTAGCCGACGCGGCGGCGATCGGTGTCGCTACTATCCGGGTGTTTGAAGGCGGGGGATCGGAACCGCGAAGCGCAACGCTGCAGGTGCTCTGTCTCGCCCTTGAGGCCGCGGGCGTCGTCTTCTTGGCGGACGGCGAGTTGGTCGACGGAGGCCCAGGCGTCAGATTGAGGAAATGACCGACAACCGTGACCGCGCCTGCATATTAGCGACATCTTGATTAAAATGCCGCCCGCCCCAGACTCATGGAATGGCGCGGGGAATTGGGATTGGAGATCTGGTGGCGATCACGGCCACCGTCCGGAGGCGGGTCACTGAGGATCTCGTCAGCGTTTCTATCCCGAGCTACAACTTCCCGCATTCGATCATCGACCATACGAAGGTGAAGAAGGGCCAGCAGATCGAGCTGCTAGGCGAGGTTACGCGCATAGACGAGGAAAGCGGCAGGGTCACAATCGCCATGGGACCGCTTGTGACGGTCGACACCGACAAGGTTAGGCTGGTCGAGAAGTACCGGCCGCCTAAGCGCAGGAAGCCGCTGCGTGACATGGTGGACTAAGCAAGGCATGATCCCCCGAATGGGGGGGAATTGTTTATGCAGAAGTTTGCCGCAACCATCGCCATGTGCTTTGCCCTGGCGGGATGCCAAACACCCACTCAAGAGGCAGATGCCAAAGCTGACAAGTTATGGGAGGCGGCCGGCCCGTATGCCAAATGTGTTGTTGCCAGAGCGGATGAGCTCGCGCGGCAGCCTGAAGATCCTTACTACTTAGCCCTCGCAGCCAAGGCTTCCTGTGCCCGTCAGCGATCTGAGGTCGCAGACGTTATTTCAAGGGTTTACCGGCCCGCCACGTGGCAAGACATCAACCGCATCGTAGACAAGCGAGTGGAGGAAGCCGCGATCACTCGAATTGTGAATCGCCGTGCTTCTGGCGGGGTATAAGCCCTAAACCAACATATGCGGGCGTATTTCATGCCGTCCTCCAGAACTGGACGCGGGTATAGACTTCAACCGTGCTGGCGAAGCCTGCCGCCCGACCCAAGCCAAGCGTGGCTGCCGTGCTGCTGCATTGGTGTTCGATGCGGTAGGCTTTCCCGGCAACGACAGGGGCGCCGCCGACTGACCTCGTTGCCGTACCGGCACTCCCGGCGCTCTGCTCCGACGAGCCAACCCCTGCCACTGTGGCATCGGTAACGTTGAATAGCCTGGTTTTGTGCTGCCCGACGTTGCTTGCAGGCGCCGTCCATTCCACCCATCCCGCCACTGTCGGGGTGAACTCGTTCGCGGCGATCGAGACGAGCGACGAAGGGTCTCGCACTTCTGTATTCAGATCACGCGTGCGCCAAGCCCCGGAGGTAAAAGTGCCGCCTTCTGTGGCGGACGCCTTCTGATCTTCGAGGACAGCATCTGGCGCACCGGTGATACTGACCCATTCAGGTGCTGTGGCGCCGGAATTCATGCGCAGTGTTTGGCCCGCGGTGCCTTTGGCAAGCCTAGCCTTGACTTTGGCTCCGGTGAAATACTCGATATCGCCGGCCGCAGTGCTGGCCGGGATTGGAACGAAAAGCTTTGTGGCGGCGCCATCGCCAGCGACCAGGACGTTGTCGTCAGTGTCCCACTGCAAGTCGCCTTCCGCGGTCGGCGTCGGCGTGGCGCTCTGCTTGAGTATCAGAGTCGGATTGTTGAGCGCCGGGGTATTGATCGTCGGGCTGGTCAACGTCTTGTTTTCAAGCGTCTGCGTGCCGGCCAGGGTAACGAAGGTCGAAGAATCCGGGTTTACCAGCTGGAAGGCAATATTCGTCGTCCCGACAGAGATCGGGTCAGCCGTTGTGATCTGCCACAATCCGGAACCAAGCGTACCGCCGGCGACAACGACCATCGTTCCCTTGCGAACATCCCGCGTCTTGTTGAAATCCTTCGACCTGCGCCAGGTGCCGGTATCGGCGACATAGATTCCGTTTTCTGACGCCGAAGTCTGATTCTTGACCAGCACGCGATCACTGGTGGCCACAGCAACGCCATCAACGGTCTGCTCACCGGAAAGCGTGATGTTTGCCGTTGTGGCGACGCTGCACGGCCCTTTGATGGCCGTTGAGGATGACAGGCCATCATTGATTTCAACTTGAATTGAGGCCATCAGAAGGCCCCGAATGGGTCGAGAGGCTTCACGACGCTTTGTTGACCGTATTGCTTGCGGCGGCGGCTCTCTTGCCGCCGGTAAGCACCCGGTGAAGCGACTTCCCGCATTGAGTTCAGGAACAGAAAATCCAAGGTCGGGCGGACATAGTAGAGATTGGCGTACGGGAGGTTCTGCGTCACAAAGTTGAACAGATCGGAAAACTTCACCTGCTCTTCATCGCTCAGGCCAGCATCGCGCGCCTTCAGCGCAAGCTCGCCAAGGTCAGCGATTGCCCCGAGGGCCGGGCCGGCGGCGGTTTCGATAAGTCCGCAGTGGAATTTATGCATCGATATTCTCCAATAGCTTTGCCGCTTCCACGACCGCTTCAACGTCCACAGGCCGCCAATTTGGGCCGATCGGCTGGGTTGCGCCTCCACACATCCAAGGCGACATCAGGTCGAGCGCGGCCTCCAGGTTGGCGTCCTGCTCGTCGGTGTTTTCAAGCGTCCAAGGGGTTTCTTTAGCGCCGACGATCAGGTGCATCGCAGCCATGTGGGCTTCTTCCACGGCAAGCACGATCGGTGGTTCAAGTTGTCCCAGCATGTAGGCTTTGCGACCGGCTCGGGTTGTGGTCGTACCGAGGAACATCTTCACGACCCCCAGCCAGCTATTTCCGTGCAGAGATTGGGCCAGGCCTCGCATCGGCCCTGTTTCTTTCAGGACCACAGCAACCAACTGGCCCGGCTCAATCTCCGGCGTCGGGTCCGCTTCCAACTGGGCGCCGGTCGGGACGAAGCCGCCCATGCAGTGACCCTCTGTGAAAAACGTGTAGGTCATCCTTACCCCGCCAGTTTTCGGAAAATGGCTGCGACGGGACCGGGTTCGAGGTTGTCGAACCATGTCCAGAAATCGTCCGCTTCGTCCTCGCTCATGTTGGCTGTCATGCGTGCCGCACGGCTGCGAAGCATCGCAACACGTTCGGCCGCGACGCTTCCCCATTCCTCCATCAGTGTGCGACCGGCCGGCGTCGATGCGAACAGTTTGACCTCTGCCGAACTCGCCGGGGCCACATAGAGCCCCCTGCCTGCCGCGATCTCGTCATAGACGGCATAACGCGCCGGCTCAGGTATATCCCTGTCGAATTTCGCCATGAACACGCGCTGTTCGCGCACGCTGCCGAGCGATCGGACGATTTCGCCGACATCGTTCTGCACATGGGCCAGGTGCACCTTGAAGCCGCCAGACTGCTCCCAATCCTTGACGAGGCGTCGGCCGGCTTCGGAACTGCACATCTCGGAGCGCGACACATCGGCCGGCAGCGGACGTGTCGCCGGCATCGAATCAGGATCCAGTTCGAACTGCTCTGCTTCGAGCAGGGCGAGGTATTCCTTGTTCAGGCCGGATCGCTCGTAGAGGTCGAAATCCTCATTCATGATCCGCTCAATTTCTGCCTTGCGGGTGGGGTTGACGGACAAGGAGGCAAAACCCGCCCGCCCACCGTCACCCGCAAGGCCATCTGTCGCAGGGCCAGTCGCAGCGGCCGCGCCAGAATTCTCTGAAACCGTAAGTTCATTGCTCATCAGCTTGCCCTCGCCGGGTAAAGCTGGACCAGCAGCCGCGTCGCAAGTTCGGGATTCGCTGTGGCCTGGGTCATCGCATGGCCATCTGCCTTGCGCTCCACCACGTAGCCGAAGCCGTTCCATGCCACTCGATAGAGCTCGTCCTGGAACAAGGCGTCATAGCGCGCCGGCATGGTCGTCACGCGCGGCTTTGCCAGCACCACCCCCTTGGAATCAGCGCTGGCGACGATCGCCTCTGCAACCCAGGATTCGTCGTAGCTGACCACGAAAACACGGTCGAACTTTCGGAGAGCGTTCCGGCTGCCCGCCTGCACCTTGCGCCAAACCGAAGGGGTCTTGAGGTCATCCGCCACGAAATCAGCCGGAACGCGCACCATGTATTCGCGCCACAACTGCCCACCGTGCTGCAGCGTCACGCGGGCGGGGTCGACCTCCGGCGTTTGCCGATCGGCAGATTTCAAGGAAGCTGGGTCAATTGCCTTGGTCATTTCGATGTTCCTTTCGGGATTGGATTTGCGGATGGCGACACGCGGACTCTGCCTGCGTTGAAAATCGCTCGGACACTGGCGCCACGCTGCTTGATTTGCTGTCGTCGTTCGTCGCGGTTGGATTTGGAAAAGAGATCCCGGCAATCGAAAGATCGACAGACCGAGGGCGCATTGCCGTGGATCTGGCATCCCTTGCTGTTGAGATAGATGCATGAGCCATCGTCATTGCGCTGAAGAACATGAACCCGCTCACCTCCATAGGTAGCTTCACGCGTGAGGTAGCGGGCGGGGTCATCTCCTAGCTCTGGCCGCAGTCGGATGAAGCCATCTCTGCAGCAGGCGGTGCAGCCATTGCATGGAACTGTCGTCACGCAGCTGGCCCTTTCAAAGCGCGGGAAATGTCGGGGTTTGCGAGTGCCTGTTCTTCAGCCCGCCAGGGCTTGTCGTAGGGGCTGCGGCCTTCAGGGAAGGTGATCTGCCCGAAGCGCCGGCCGAGACCGACCAGGGGCTTGATTGCCGCGGCCAAACGCAAGCTCATGCGGAATTCAGTTTCGAAGACATCGAGCAGCACAGCCGGTCGCACACCAAGGGCGCGTAAGAGCCGCGTTCCATCGGCGCTGCGGGCGCGAACCTCGTTCAAGGCGTCGCAGAGGTCGCGGGCTGCCTTCTCGGCACGGTCGACGGCCTCAAGGCGGTTTTCCTCCACAACGGTCAGGGTCTTGCGCAGATTTGCGAGACGTTCCTGTTCGGCGCGCGCGGCTTCCTGGCGCTGTCGGCGCGTGTTCTCACCTTCGGCCTCATTGAGGGCGTCAAGCTCACTCTCCAGTGCGGTCAGTTCCCTTGCATCGAACCGGGCGCCGTCGAGCATCGCAACGCCTCTGGCCTGCCGCAGTGTGGTCAGCCGGCCCTCGACCGTCGCGCGTCGTTCCATGAAGTCCATCAGAGGAGATCCTTATCCTGCACGACGTTGTCCTGCTCGACGGGCGGACCCTCGCCAGCGAAGTCGGCCATCCTCAGTTCAACCGCTAGATTGGCGATGCTCTCCGGTATCGGCTCGCCGGTCTCCTTGGCTCGTGCAACTGCGAAGGCGATGCGACGGGCCACTTCAAGCATTGCCCTGTCGCGACCGACGCCAACGGCGTGCATGCTGAGGTCAAAGCCATCCACCACGGCTTCGCATATGCGAGTGCCTTCGATGGTGCGCTGCACCTCTGCCGCGTCCTTCACAGAGGCTTTGAGGCTCAGGCTCTCAATGAGGCGCCGAAGGCTGTTGGCCGTGGTCTGGTAAGCGTTGAGGGCATCAGCATCGGCCTGCCCTAGCCTGGCAAAGCCGGCCTCTGCTCGCTCAAGTTCAACCGTCAGCGTGGCAGCGCGGCGGATGAGCGAACGCTTCATCTGACTGATGGTTTCGGCCGGGCCAACGTCGCTGCTGTAAAGGTCAATCAAGTCGCTGAGACGGCGCGCCCAGATCGTCCTGCCGTCCATGTCAGTGCCAAGCTTTGAACCGTTCGTGACGCGGCTTCTAGCTGGAGCCTTCTTGGTGGCTTTCGGCCTGCTTTCGATATGCATATCCATGCTTTCTGTAGCCCTGATGTAGCCCTGCGCAAATCACTCGCAACTAGTATCCGGCCAAAACCGTTGATTTACAAGGCTTTCAGGCTCAAAGATCAACCGGTTGTTACCCGGTTTGCGCTAGAGTGCGCTGATTTCTGTGACCTGCCGCTTCGGAGAAAAAACGAATGGCCTCGCAGGCATATCAGGGGCCATTTTCAGCCCTTGAATGATCACCCATTTTGCCGGGACAGACGGGACAAAACGGGACATGTCCCCTGGTGGTCCCGTGTACGGACAGGCGGGACAGACAGGGACACACCCCTATAAGGGTGTCCCGTGTCCCGTCCCGGACAGCCGATCTCCTAATCATCGAAGCACCGCCAGACGAAGCCATCGTAGAAGCGAATGAGACCGCGCTCCTGCAATGAAGCTCGCACCCGCTGGAAAGCTTTCTTCTGTGAATCCGCCTTGCTGCTTTCTGACACTCCGTGTTTGTCGCAGTGGGTTCGCCAGTGATCGATTTGCACGACGTTGCAGGGTGGCCATTCCTGCCCGAACTTCCGAACACCATTGGCAACGATGGCATCGTCCAGGGCATCCAGGCCGGTGCGCTGCTGCGGTGACAACTTGCGGACCTTCGAAGCCTTCACGTTCTCGTCCAACTCGGGAACGAGGCTGCCGCCGGCCTGTGTCATCCTGAAGCCCCATGAGCCGTTGCTGTCGGCATCCTTGTGGCGTTCGACGGTCAGCGTGCCCGTCAGCGCGTCCTTGTCGCCCTCCATGCGTACGCGGCTGTCGAAGCTGCCCCAGAAATGCGTGTGCATTCTTGCCCTGCTGTCGTCTTGCCAGCCGGTATGAGCGACCACGAGGACGGATGCCCCGGTTTCGCGGAGAATGCGCTGGATGCCGTGCACCCATGCCCGCGCTGTCTTGTCTTCGATCTCAGATCCTTTCATTGAGCCGCCGAAGATGTCGATGACAACGAGAGCGAAGTTTCCCCGGATGCTCATGGCCGCAATCAAGGCCGTCACGTCGTCGGCTGCGTCCAGGCAGATTTCCTGCGGATAGAGAAATGCCCGGCGGTCTTCCTCAGAAACGTTGTGGTGCTGATACCAAGCCGGGATGCGAAGCCTGCCGACACCGTTGGCGCCTTCGGTTGCGACAAAGAGGACGCCACCAGGGCTCACTGCGTTGCCGTGCCAATCTATGCCGGTATCGATGGAAAGGCCGATGTCGATCGCCAAGAACGACTTAAACGAGTTCGACTTGCCGAACATCAACGCTGTGCTGCGCTTCTGGATTAACCCCTCAACCAGCCATTCCGGTTCCGGCATTGCTTCCATCTCGGCATAGCTGAGTAGGTGCAGCACGGGCCGGCTCGCCGATCTGCCGTCATAGTCTACGCGGCGGTAAGGATGATCCATCAGTAGCTTCTCCTTGCCGCCCGGCGATACTGTTGCGCGGCCTCGGTGAAGTAGAGGGGCACGGCAGGCGCAACGTTCGGCCTATCCCTGCCCGCCCATTCAGCCAGGAGGGCTGCGGCGCCGTCTTGAAGCCCGTCGAGCAGCCGACAATGGTAGCCGTGGTCATCCAGACGGAATTGCGCGTCGAGCAGGCAGGTGCGAGCAACGCGGACAGCGGCGATAACAGGGCCAGGAACCGGTTCATTCATGCGGGCGCCCGCCCGTAGGCAAGATCGGCCACCACACGGGCCAGCGGCCACGACATGTCAAACCGGGACTGCAATCGTTTTGCTTGAAAATAAACCGGATTACAGTTAATTTCCAAAACGTCATCAGCCGCCAAGCGTGACATTTCCTGAAGGCCGGTTCGCGCCAGATACGCGGCCGGCTTTCGTCTTTCAGAGAGTCGCATCGGCGCCTCCAGCGTGGCACTGGCGGATGACCTCGACTGCTTCAGCCGGGCCGATTCCGAATCGGTCGCGCAACAGCGGCACAAGCGCGCGCCTTACCCGCTCGTCGGGGCGACGCTGGCGCCACTCAACAACCGCGTCGATCATTTCCGGAGACGGGGCAAAGCTCATGCAGCCACCTCGTCCCGCTGGTCGACGCGGGCCTTGATCCAGGCGTCAATTTCAGATTCGAGGAAGGCGCGCCGGCGGGGCGAGAGAAAGACCGGCTTCGGAAAGCGATCTTCCTTGATCAGCCGATCGATGTAGTTGCGGCTGTACGTGATGCCTTTGGTGGGCAGGTCATTGAGGGGGATAAGAGGCATGGTGTTGGCCCTTGTGTGGTGTGTAGACCACTCCAAAGTCGCCAATCCGCCGAGCCACAAAAACTCGGCACAAAACGATAATTATATGCCCCGTTTTGTGGCCTCTCGATGCAGGCTCCGGAGCAGGTTCTCTGTCGATGCCGGCTTAGGACACGACCTGTCTGGATAGCGCTGCCCGTACCAATTCAAGATCGCCCTCACCTCGGCGGCCAGCACCGGCAGTGTCTCGCCAGACACCTTCCGACGCTCGAACTCCCGCAGTATCTCGGCGCGGCCTTTCTCGGGCGACCCTGGTAGCCCCGTGGTGAATGTTTGAGGGGCGGCTTTTGCCGGCGCAAAGAATGAATCGAGCCAGGCCATCAGGCTATCGAGATCGACCTTGGTGTGGGCATTGCGGTCAGCCTTCGTCATGTGGGCCGCGCGCGTGTTGAGGTGATGATCCGTCCATGCGTCGGCTGCCGAATCTTCGTCGTCGCGATCACCCGGAAAGCCTGCTTTGATGCGCCGGTCGCGGACGGCCTCCCACAGTACGTCATCGGGATTAGGCACATTCAGGCGAGCCCGAACGCGCGTCACAGCCTCGTTGAAGGTGATAAAGCTCACGATGCCCTCCCCGTCAGCGAGATCACGTTATCAGCCTGCTTACGCCCAACGATGGCATTCAGCGCGCCCTCCCAGCGTGCCAGGGCGTCCCGCTTGACCTTGAGCCGTTCCGACTGGTTGTAGGTTCTGACCAGCGCTGTAGGCACATGCCCGATGACGGCCTCGGCTACCTCGTCCATTACATCGAGCTCGGACAACCGGGTGCGAACCGTTCGGCGGATGTCGTGGTTGACCCATGCCGGCAACTGCGCCTCGGGGTCTCCTTCCCGCATCGCCGCGAGCATGGCGGCAACAACCCGCAGCTTAACCTTGTGGCCGATGGTCACCGGCTTCTCGCCGTCGAGCGAACAAAGCCAACTGTCGTTCTTTTTGCCAAAACGCGGCAGACCTTTGATGATTTCCACCGCGTCATCGGTAAGAGGAACAGCGTGGTCGCGGTCTGACTTAAACCGCGCCGCTGGGATAGTCAGAACCTTCTTTTCGAGATCGATTTCCGACCATGAGGCCCGAGCGATGTCATTGAGGCGTTGCCCGGTCAGAAGCAGCAGCCGATAGACCGCCGCCTCAACAGCGCCCACGCCTTTGGCCGTGCCGTCTGTCACCTTCCACAGCGTTCGGATCTCGGTGTCGGTCAGGACGCGTTTTCGTGACGACTTCTCGCCGATCGCCGTTCTGACTTTTTTGGCGCGGAAGGGTGAGGCGTCTATCAGTTCGTCATCCACGCACCAGTTGAAGAATGTGCCGATCTTTTGCGCCATATTCAGCGCCTGCCGGGTGGCGCCGCGGTCGTTGATCTTTTCGAGGACGGCCATGATGTCGGGATTGCGGATCGCCCCGACGTCCTTCCCCCGCCAGACCGGCAGACATTCGCGCTTGAAGTCGTTGCGGTCTTCCCTCCACTTTCGAATGCCATCCCGCTTACGAGCCCGGATGAAACGCACCAAGACGCGCTCGAATTGTCTGGCGCGCCGCTCGGCCGCTCCCTTGTCCTTCTCGCGTTTGTCGGCTTCCGCCTTCTGGCGGGCCTCCTCTTCCTGTTCCTTGGGATCTATCCCGTTCTTGATCAGGTCGCGCCAGGCGGACGCCTTCTTCCGCGCTTGCTCCAGCGTCATTGCTGGGTATTCGCCGATGCTTCTGCGCTGCGGCGCTGGGCTGCCGGGAAAGCGGCTGTAGAAGATAAACACCCGCTCGCATTTGTCATTCACGCGGACGCCGAAGCCTCGGACGTCGGAGTCCATTACGTCATAGCGCTTGCCCTTGTCGGCCGCCTTGAGGCTCTTCATCTTGAAATCCGAAAGCAGAACCTTGGGCATACACGCCTCCTTGGGCTACATCAGGGCTACAACTTGTCTGTCCTGCCTATGTAGCCCTAGTGTGCGCTAATGCGCAAGCGCAAAAGCGAAAGCCATGCATCACAAGGGTTTTAGCGATCAAGGAACAACCGGTAGTGTGCGCTGGTTGGCTCTCATAAGAGCGGCTGTTAACCGGTTGGTCGCTGGTTCGAATCCGGCCCGGGGAGCCACCGCCTTTTCTACGCCAGGGCGCGATGCTGTGCGCCGGCGTGCCAATTTCCACTACGCTACGATCTGCTTCACTCCCGATGGTCGGCCACCAAACGGCAGGGAACCCGATCAAAGTCAGGGGTAAGCTCGCGTAGCCCCTGCCCCTCGCCTAGGCCTGCAAGCCCTGATCGTAGACAGGCGGTAGCATCGAGGAAACGTGCATACGACGACGAGATCGCGCCCAGAACCAGACTTGGCGTGCGGCAGGCGTCAGCTTTGCCCCAAAAGTGAACGCGCTAACTCTTGCCATTCCTCATCAAGGGTCAAGATCGAAGGCGCGGCGCAATTTGCCTCATTCAAACAGACGAGGACAGTAGGCCAGCCTGCCCCTACGGTAGGACGTCGTTCTGTCGAACTCGTCCGGGGGGGCAATTATTGTGCGGAAATAGAAGCAAACTCGCGATTCTTCATGCAGACACTATGGCAGTTCATGCGCTCGCACCCCATAGGGGGGACATTGTCGAAGAACGATTGGGAGAACAATGATTTTCTAAGTGTTACCGCAAAAATCTACAAACCACATTCGGTGATTGGCCGCCAGGATGACGACAACAGTGAGATATTCATCGTAAAATCGGGTTGGGCCATCCTTTACCACGGGCTACTGGACGGAGAACGGCAGATCATCGACACTCCCCTCACGGGGGACATTGTCGGTTTCCGTTCTGTGGACGGACCACGTTTAGCATCGCTGGCGTCCATAACCGAACTAACTGTTTATGAAATTTCCAGTAAGGAACTTGTCGAGGCCATCTTGTCGGAAGGCCGTCTCGGGAAGAAGATCGCCTGCTCCCTGGCCCGCCTGAACGCCATCCTTGCCGAACATCTCATGAATACTGGGCGGCGAAACGCGATGAGCCGCACCGCCCATTTCCTGCTCGAGTTGGAGGAGAGGCTCTCCATGGTTCGCTTGTCGGCCCATGGAAGATATGAGTGTCCTCTTACGCAACATGAACTGGCTGACATCCTCGGAATGACCACCGTTCACGTCAACCGAACGTTGAGGGAACTCCGCAAGGCCGATCTCGTCTCTTTCAAGGCAGGCCATGTACAGGTGATCAACCGCAAGAAACTGGTTGAAATAGCCGGATTCGACAACGAGTATCTCAGGTAGCGGCTATCTCCTGGAGCGGCAGCGCATGAGCCATCAGCAAATTTTCCGCTGGACTCTCCGCCGTCGCTGCAACAGTTCCAACCAATGTTTCAAGACGACTGGTCGTGCGCGGCCCGGCGCGGCCGTGGTCTATCTCGACCACATGGTATTCGCATCCGGCTTGCGGTGAAGGACGGACCGAGCGGAACTCAACGTCGTTCGTGTTGAGCAATATGCAAAAAGGCCTGATCGTCATGACCGACGGGGACACGACGAGAGCGTGCTGCCGAATAAGTGCAGGTGTCTCACACACTGCGGCAGACCCACCGGATGTTCTAGCAACTAAAGCGTTGGGCAACCGATATCGAAGCGCTGCGACCTGACCATGCCTACTCCACCTTCAGGGATCCTCGCCTATCGCTGCCATCGCCGCAGGCACGATCCCGATCGTCGTTCGACTGCCAGCGGCTTGAGATGGCTAAGCCGTCCCATCCCTGCGTCTTCAGGCAGATTGCCGCGCCCTCGGATTCTAACTTGGCGTCCGTTTGCGGCGAAATTTACCGAAAAAGCAACCTATGTTAGAGACTGCTTATAAATAGACCTTACACTGCCCAAGCTGTTCTCGCTGATGGGGGAGCGAGGAACTGCTGTAGACTCAAAGCGGGGGGCATCGAGCCTTAAGCCTTCGCAATGGCTGGGTATCAAACTTTCAAATGCTGGAAACGAGGAGATATATCGGCCGCCGCGAGGCGGCTTGTGTGGGGAAAGAGCGGGTATTGATATGGATTCCACAGCACGACTGCATAATTTCACTTCGGCCAATCGGTCAGGGGTTCCGTCCAGCGGAACGGAAAGCGTCCGCGAACAACCAGGTAGGGAATGCCTCCTCATCCTTGACGGAAGGGCCCTAGACCGCGAGTGTCTCGCCGCGGCTCTCGCGGATCACGAACTCGGCATGGAGGTCGCCGCCATGGGTTCAATCGATGAATGGCGCGTGAAGAAGGGTTCGGCCCCTCCCCTTGCAGCCATACTCTTCAACCTTGGCAGCCGGAAGGTCACCGATCATGGCATCGCGGACGAGATCAGTCATATTTCGTCCGAGTTCCAATCAGTCCCTGTGGTCATCCTGGCCGACACCGAAGACCTTGCGCAGATACTGACCGCTCTCGAATGCGGTGCACGCGGCTACATTCCGACCTCGGTCGGCATCGATGTCTGTGTCGAGGCGATCAACCTTGCGGCAGCGGGAGGCATCTTCGTGCCGGCGAGCAGTGTCCTTTCCATGCGGCACCTGATAGATTCGAGCAGCCGCGACACGCAGCCTTTGACAGGCATATTCACGCTCAGGCAGGCCGAGGTTGCGCAAGCGCTCCGGCGCGGCAAGGCGAATAAGATCATCGCCTACGAACTGAACCTGCGCGAAAGCACCGTGAAGGTCCACATCCGAAATATCATGAAGAAGCTGAAGGCGACCAACCGCACGGAGGTCGCCTACATGGTCAACGATCTTCTCGCGGAAGGAACTCTGGCTGAAGAGTGAGCCCAAGCAATAACGCGGCCCGCCTTGGGTGAATCCCGGTGGGCCGTGTTCGACTTGTGCTGCCCGCTCAGCAGCCCGAAGCTCGTCTCGAGAAACCATTTGTTTTTTGTCTCGTCGATCTGGGTGAGGACCGCCACCAGTTGGTCGCATTTCCACACCAGAACCCCGATTCTCCGCCCTCGACCGTTCCGATCCGGACTTCGCTGAACGAAAATGCAAAAGAATGCACCAGCCGGAATGACGATATACCAGGACGAGCTAGCAGGTCAGTTCGGATGATGATTGTCGAGAAAGAGGTACCCCTTTTGTGCTTCAAGTAGATCGTGCGGACGGTGGGACGGCTGAGTTGCCATCTTTTCGTTCCCCGACGGCGCATTGCCAGACGCGGGAGCAAGCATGCCATGGTTCATCGCCCAAACTGCAGCCTGTGTACGGTTGCGGACCCGAATCTTTCGAAGGATGGCCTTGACGTGTACCTTCACCGTAGCTTCGGCAATGTTAATCTCGCGCGCGATGGCCTTGTTAGACTCCCCTTCGATTAAGCGACGTAGAATACAGTTTTCCCGATTTGACAAGATTGATAGTTCTTGATCCTCATTCTCCACTTTTAGAACCACCTTTGTTAACTCATCAACTACCGCGTCATGTTTCAGACCATGTCTTATATCTTGAATAAACGTCGAAGTTTCGGCAGGTAACACCGTCTGACCTAGCATAACCAATTCGAGAGCTTTGATGAAGGTGTCGTAAGCAGCGACTTTGGTCAAATACCCGTCAGCCCCCGCACGAAAAGCTGAAACTATATCGGTCGATCGACAGTGATCGGCTAGTGCAACGACATGGCTGGTCGGATAGATCGCTTTAAATTCTGCAATTTGTGCGAATTCAGCATCCGCATCAGCACCGCCGACATCTATGATGAGCAAGATGGACCGGTGCTGGGCCAGCGGCTTCTGCAGAAGATCGTGAACACAAGCCGCAGAGAAAAGAACACGAAACTTTGCCGCATCCAGGATTCGACTAAGGCCTTCTCGGAGTAACTCGCTCGGCCCGACAAGTACTGTTATAAAAGATTGTCTTGTCATGATTGCCTCTCGCTCCAGCGCGATTGAGGTACACGCGTCGAGTAGGGCCCTCCACGCGCCAACCGCATAGTTTCTTTTTTTTACCTTACGCTAGGAAAACCCTACACCAAAACACCCTCATTAGGCGTAGGGCAGCATCGTCGGGGCCTATCCGGATTCTCAAACCTGAGACCTTGGGGAAGGGCACGAGCCCTGGTTTTCAGCCGCTCCGGGCGGCGGCCATCGTGGCGCCGATGCGCGGCCGTCAGGATTACCGGGGCTTGGTTTCCCGCGGGCCGATGAAAGAAAACCATGAGGCGGCCAGGTTACCTCGATATGATTGCCAAGATTGACGGCTTCGTCGATGTTCGCGTCTTAATTCATCTGGCGCGTCAAGCCATGCATCAGGTCATCCACGTAGCAGAACGATCGTGTTTGCAACTAGGAGCCGTAGATGGTGATCGGCTCGTTCTCCAGGGCCTGGAGATGAAGTTGGAAACAGCCCAGCTATCCTGCGAATGCATGCCG
This sequence comes from Mesorhizobium sp., assembly GCA_004020315.1. Classification (GTDB taxonomy): domain Bacteria; phylum Pseudomonadota; class Alphaproteobacteria; order Rhizobiales; family Rhizobiaceae; genus Mesorhizobium. The sequence continues at coordinate 21,310 of SAQG01000037.1, read as the reverse complement.
GAGCCGCAGACCGTTCGAGGCGCTGCGTCGGTAAACCAAGATTTCCGCCTCTTCGTTGCGTTCGATCGCTTTGTCCCGGTTTGCCATCAAAGAAGTTCTCCAGCAGCGCAGCAATCTGGCCATTGGACGAGTTCTCCCAAGGCCGCGCTTTATCCGGAAGGAGTGCCCACAAAGGGATAGTTGTGCCGCTGGCGGGGAAGGCTCACGATAGGCAGAGCCTTGCCCGTCGACCCGTGCTCGACCAGTTCGGGACGGGATGGCCACCATTGAAAGCCACGCGCCATGGCCATGGATACAAAATACAATTCCGATCCCGTCGCTCCTTCGTCACGAGCGGCTCGCCGCAGGGGAATGAAGGCTGTCCTGCTTGCCTTTGGGCTCTGCGGGGCCGCCGCCCTGGGAGGGGTCGCGATCAGAAACGGCGGGGCCATGGAGGTTGTTTCCGGACCCGTGATGCAGAAGGTCGAGGATATCTCCGGAGCCGTGATGCACAAGGTCGAGGATGTCTCCGGAGCCGTGATGCAGAAGGCCGAGGACGTCTCCGGCGCCGTGATGCAGAAGGCCGTGGATGTCTCCGGCGCCGTGGTGCACAAGGCCGCGGACGTCTCCGGCGCCGTGGTGCACAAGGCTGCGGATGTCTCCGGAGCTGTAGTGCAGAAGGTGTCTGCTGCTATCGATAGCTGGCTAGAGCAACCGGTTCAAGCCACGGCCGAACCCTCCCGCGCGATCGTTTCGGACGCGTCCGCCGTGGCGTTGGCCGAACAGAGCGCCGCCCCTGGAATCCCCACCAGTGCCGAGCCCCCCAAAACCCTCAGCACGGGGCGGGATGCATCGGCCGCGGCGTTGGTCGAGCGGAGCATCGTCCCTGCCCTCCCCACGAGTGCCGAGCGCCCCAGAACCCTCAGCAAGGCGCCAGGCGTGCCGACCGGAGCCCTGTTTGGCGTCGGCGACCGCCTCAAGATCGTGTTCTACGAGCGCGTCGAAGTCGAGGAAGACAAGTGGGGGCGCGCGTCCTCGGCCTTGCACGGCATCCTGCAGCGTCCGGAATTGAGCGGCGAATATGTGATCCAAGAGGACGGCACGATTTCCGTGCCATTGCTTGGCTCCATTCCGGTCGCCAACCGGTCGACGCAACAGGTACAGGCCGACCTGGTGGAAACCTTCAATCAACTGCTGGGCCGCGAGGGACTGGTCAACATCCTGGCGCTGGAGCGCCCGCCCATTTACGTGCTGGGGCCGGTCAAGAATCCTGGCTCGTTCAAGTACGCGTCCGGCATGACGATCCTGCACGCGATCGCGCTGGCCGGCGGACTCGATCGGGCCGAGAGCGAGCCGTGGCAGAAGATCGAAGCCGTGCGTGAGACCCAGAAGCGGAGCGGGGCGATCGATGTCATGTTCAAGTTGCTCGCGCGCGCGGCGGTGCTGAAGGCCGAGCGCGACGGCACGGCACCCACTACCCCGCGCCAGTTGCTGGAGCTGGCCGGCGCGACCGAAGCTGCCAACCTCGTCAACGAGCAGAGCGACCGGCGCAAGGCCGTCGCCACGGCCCGCAAGGATCGCGAGCGCGCGACGATGCGTGCGCTGGAGGCGGCCAGGCAGGATGTTGTCGCTTATGGGCGCATGGAGTCGCTCGACGAACTCGTCAAGCTGCGCCAGGAGCGCGTCAACAGCATGCGCACGCTCGTGGACCGCAAAATTCTCAGCATGACGGTGATGGATCAGATCCAGAGTGAGTTGTCCGACGCGGAACAGCGTCGGCAGGACGCCCTCAACCAATACGCGAGCGCCAAGCAGCGCCTCGCGTCGGCGGAGTTTGAGGTGTTGCGGACCCGGGCCGACCTCAGAAACGATCTGGAGGTCGAGATCGAGGCCACGGAGAGCCAGATCGCGGCCAATGCGCGCGAGTTGAACGTCAGCGAAGGCGTCCTGTACACGTTGCCGGTGACCCGCACCCAGTTTGCGAAGGACGCAAACAGCGCAACCTATCAAATCGTGCGGCAATCGGCAGCCGGGCCGGTCAGCATCGAGACCGTTGGGATGACCCTGTTGCAGCCAGGCGACCTCGTCAACATCATTGTGGGCGAAAGCGAGCCAAGAGAGCCGGCCGATTCGTCGGTCCCGATCTTGTCGCCGACCTGCGAGGGCTTGCCGGCCGCGTGCAACCCAAGCGATGTCGACCCTGCCCGCGTGGTGAGGGAGGAGAGGATCGGTCCGAATTGATGTGGCTGCTCGTCTGCTGGCTCCTGCCAGGTGCTGCGGTCACTACTTTCTAGGCTGCATGGTAGCCGCGCTGCTATCTTACGAGAAAATCTGGCAGCTTACGCTCTCTCAGTGCGTCAAGCCAATCGACGGCGTGGCACTTGGATTAGGATTCGTGCGTAAGACAGCTGTCGTCAGCGGCACTCGATGCCCTCGTATCGCTGCGCGCCAATGATGTCCTTCGGTTTCATTGCACGCTCCGAACGCGGCTGCCAAATAGACTGCCCTCGCGCGAAATGACGAACCCAGAACAGGCCCCGTGACCGCCAGGTGCCGATCTTAAAAGAGAGCCGACGAAGTAGCGGATGGACCAGAGCATCACAATCGCGGGGCCTCGGCGACACCTGCTCGGGCAGGCGGGAGACGCGGCATGAAGACCAACAACGCTGTCGATACCGCCAAGCTCAGCCTGCTCCTCAACGAACTGCGCTTGCCGCCAAGCGAAGTTGTGGGATCGAGATTCCCATCATATCGAGACCAATCCGGCCCATCCGACGAATACGCCATAAAAGCGTTGTATCGGACGCCAGTGATCGGTTGTAAAATGCTTCACCAAGCGACCATTCATCACAGGCAACTTTGACGGGATCACTGTAGTATGTCTGAATTTTCTCGACCCCCATTCCGGGCGTGGCTAGCCATGTCGGAATATGATGGCGTAACCGATCAACATCGGTTAGCACTTTATTGAGACCGGTACCCGCCGCCGGATCGCTGGTAGCAAAACTGTCACCAGCCAATACCAGACCGGGTTGCTGTTCGTGATTCTGCGCGGCGTAAAGATCAACGGGTCGAATCTGAATATCGCTTGACACGACAGCATCACCAAGGAGACGCTTCAATCGGGGCATTACCGCATACAATGCAGATAACGGCGATGTGCGCACTTCCTGACACCACGGATGACGTATATCACCATGGTAGACGAACACATTGGCGCGCATTCTTGAACCAATCGGAAACATGCTCACATAACCCATAGGCCCTGGCTTTTCCGCAAAATACGTTAAAGCTTGAAATTTGAAACCAGCTTTAGAGGTGAGATCAAAACCAACACTGATCGAGTGGCATTTGCTGATCTCGGATCGCGTGATCGCACCCCGGACGACATTGTTTAAGCCGGTCGCCACCACAATCAATCGGGTCGACCATGTGTCACCATTTGACAGGGTAATTTTCTGCCGGTCGGAACTCGTCGTTATTTTGGTCACTTTCGCGCAGATGAATTGGACACTATCTGGAATCTGGCGGCGAATAACATTTACCAAATCCTCATAAGCCACCCCATATTCGCAGGGCTCGCCGTGTTTCCCACGCTTTTTACCAATGACATAACCGTGACGGGCCACCCATATCTCAGTCATCGGTGTCGCAGCCGCCAATACGGCATCCGCCAGCCCGGTTTTTTTGAGCAAGTCGACTTGATCGTCATCGAGTTTTTCGCAGCGAAACTCCACCGGATAGACTTGATGGATATCAACAAGGAGGGTCGAAATCTCCATCCGGCCAAGCATCGCAGCGGCTAACGAGCCGGCGGTACCACCCCCGAGGACCGCTACATCAATATTATTCAATTCCCGCTCCTTCGCCCACCACTTCATTGACAACACGATCATGACGGCGAACCAAACGGTGTCGAAGAAAATTCAAGACTCCGTCTTTTGCTGCAAAACCAAACCGGGGGCGCTTGTTTATCACGCGACCAGACCGCGCAATCCACAGTTCGGTGAACAGGGTTGACGCGCCAACAATCCCCTCCATCAACCCGCCAGTCTCGCGAAGCAAGTTGAAGTGCTTCTCCTCAATTTTCTCGCAGCGAAAATCCTCCGGATAGGGCTGATGCACGTCGATCAGGACGACCGAAATCCGGCTCGCCCGAGCGTCGCGGCGGCGATGGTGCCGCCCCAGATCGCCGCCGACAATCCCAATATCTGCACTATACATCATCGTCTCCCGTAAATAAATCGCATTATACTATACTCTTTCGCGAATCTCCATGATTGTATCCCACACCGAGATCAAACTCGTGATCGTCCGGTCAGAGAAACATGCGATGCAAGGATCGTCTTGTCTTACGAAGAACCTGTCGCAGCGGTGGCTTTAATAACGGCGTTTGATTATACCATCTACCTATATAACGGATCGCCATTTTCATCGCGATGACAATACGACCGCGCAAAGTTCTGCTATCAAAATGGAAAAACAAAGGCAAATTTATATCTGACCATGAAAGCTTATAAGGCTCGTCGCCGATCGTAAAATCGAATTTCTGCATCTTCTGGCCAATGGCATATTGCATCATTTCCTGAATATGCTGCCGACCTGGACTGTATTTGGCGAACTCCTCCTGATAACTCGACATCACCAGTGAATAACTGGAATTGAACTGGAGACCCAGACCCGTCGCCACCGGAATCCCGTCCACATCCAGCCGCGTGACATGGATGACCTCGCGCAACCGAGGATTGGCGACAATCGCCAAATAAAATTCGCGAAAACCCGGACGTACGAACATATCATGAACACCCATTCGGGCATAGCTGCTCCGTTTTTGTTCGATCAGCTTTGCAATGGTGCACTCAATCTCGGCCTGATCTTGCACGTCTACAAAGCGAATCGCCCCGCCACCTTGCTTGGCGAGGTTTTTGGCCTTGCGCCGGTGGGTATGCAGCGTCGAATTCGAAAACTTTGACGCATAAAACCGATCCCAGTTCGCTTCCGGGAGGGTTGCGACATGTCCGGCGCAATTAGCCAGCAAGACTGGCAAGTCGAGAAAGGGATTAGGTTGGGAGCCGACAACACTAGGCATATTGTAAAGTTCAACAGCGTCGAAACGAAGTTGAGGATAGTTTTGAATCGCCCGAATTATGTCTTTCCACAGGCGGCCGAATTGCCCGGGTTTCACGTGATCGCTAAAATTTTTCGCCAGTATGGACGAATTATAATCGCACAATTCCGATCCAAACCAGACCAGCCGGCGGATCAGACCATGGCGTTCGATCGCCAATGGTAGAATAAAAACCGCGACGCCGGTATCGTCGAGACCCAGCACGATCACCGGAATCAGTTTCTCTTTGGAGCCGATGTGGCGATACCATTCCATCTGCCAATCAAACAATTGGAATACGGTACAATCCGCATGCTGCTCTAATGTTCTCCACTGAGCTTCCACCGCATCCATATCGGTGAAAATTTGCAGAGCAATATTCGCCGTCGTCATTGGGTGTGCCTATGTAACAAAGGTTTTAACCAGTCCTGCTGCTAGGGAATGTACTGGTTGAAATCCAGCGTGCCTTGTCCGGGTCTCCGATCGAGTTATAGGGAAGAACCTGCGGATGACTTCGCCCGCAGGGGCTTGCTCCAGTCTGAACAGCAAGTTGCGCGTGATCAGGAAGCCACTCAAAACGAAGAACAGTTGGACCCGCAGCGCTCCCGCCCCGATGGGGAAGTGCGTTCTGACCCACGGCCAGCCGAAGAGCTCGACGCCGACGAGTCCGATCGGGACGGCCCGCAGGCCATCCAATTGCGATCGATAACCCAGCGCCATGATCGGTGTCTCCTCAAGTCTGGAGCGGCGACGCGGTCGGTCGTTCGTGCGCGGGGCCGGCGGCAGAATCCAGTTTCATCGCGAAGGCCAAATTCAGGGCGGCACATGCACCCTCGATGCTGACGGCAAGCGTCCAGCCTAGGACCAGGCCTTGAAGTCCATCAATCTTCGCCCCCGCGACCACGAAGCACAGCTCCAGCAATCCGCCAAGCGCGAACCAGCGAGATGCCTTGCGCATCCTGTCGCGCAACCGCGCCAGCGTACAGGCATGAAATTTGAGCGTTGATCCCAACAGGCTGAAGCCGAGGAAGCGCAGGCTCGAACCGGCGATCTCAGGATAGACGGGATTGAAGACCGCAAGGATCTCCTGCGAATAGGTGAAGATGAAGGCGGCGCAGACCAGTGAGAAGAGCAATGACGCCGTCAACGACAAAAGGATATCGTGCCTGGATTGTTTCGGGCTTGCTCTGACCACGGGGAACAGCACCGTGGCCATGGCTGCGGGAATCAATGAGGCCATGGAGACCAGCATCCACAACGGCACGAAGGCGGCATTGGTGGTCGGCGACAGGAGAACCAGCACAAGGTAGGGCATGATGACGCCCGGGGCCTGTGCGGCCACATCGAGCGCGTAGTGACCGAATACCTTGCGCCGAAGCGTATGCAGCAGCCGGAAATCGGGGCGCCCAACGAGGCGACGCGCACCGCCCCGGGTCAGGAGATCAAAGCCGATCCAGGACGCCGGCAGCGCGGCCACCCACGACAGAAGAATCGCGGAATTGGAGGCGTAGCCGGCAGCCGCGAGGGCGGCGATCAGCATCAGCTTGACCACGGAGAACAGCACCTGCCGCATCATCTTGCCGCTGCTCCGCAAGTGGCCGACGAGCGCCTGGTCGCCCACCATGCTGAGACCAGTCAGGCCGCAGCCGAGGACGAACGCAGCGCCCACGAACCAGCCGCCGATCAGCCCGGTCGAGCTATTGAGGTGCGCCTCCTCGAAGACAAACAACAAGGCCAGGCCGACCGTCAGCGCCACCCCGACGGACGCTGCTGCGGCCACGAGGCCGCGCTCCTTGCCGGGATGCCGGACGATCTCGCCCATCAGCAGGGTCCCGAGCCCGGCCTCCCCCAGCAGACCGACGAGGCCCATCACGGACAGGAGGGCGGAGGCCTTGCCGATCACCTCCGGCGGAAACAGCCGGGCGGCGAGCCACCAATAGACAAACCCAAGACCGGCCGTTGCCACCGTTCCGATCGCCAGAGCGCCGGAATTCATGACGAGCGTGGCGCTCTTTCGAAGCTCTCGTCGGGCGCGAATAGTGGCCGTCCCGACGAGGCCTACCGGCATGATGACTCTCCCGAACCTTGGTGCGCCGGCACCGCGGACGTGCTGGCGGTTGGGCGCAGGACGTCCCGGTAGACCTGCTCGATCCGGGTCACGACCGCTCCGGCCTGGAGGCGCCCAACCCTGGCGAGGCTTGTCGCCTCCAAGCGGGCAAGCAAGGCGCGGTCGTCCAGAAGTGTCTGCATCGCGTGGGCCAAGGCTGACGCATCACCGGGCGGCACGAGAAGCCCCGTTTCGCCGTGATCGATCATATCGGGCATGCCTCCGACGTCGGTTGCGACGACGGCCTTGCCGGACGCCATCGCTTCCATGATGACGGTCGCACAGGGTTCCAGCCCGACCGATGGCGCCACGCCGAACAGTGAGCGCCGCCATGCGTGCATGACGGCGGAATGAGGCCACATGGTGAACACATGGACGTTCGGCGGAAACTCAGTCGGTGTATCGGCGAGCGGGCGCCCGATCAGGACCAGCGGAGGCGCGCGCTCGAGGTCGGCATAGGCTTGCAGGAGAGCGTCAATGCCCTTGAGGCGCATCATATCGCCGACGAACAGGATGAATCCATCCCCGGGTAGCTCCCGCAGGCAGGGATCTTCCGGGCCAAGCACCTCGACATCGTCGGGCACGAAATTGGTGATGACCTCGTAGGGGGCGCGGCCTTGGGTCAGGCCGTTGTGACGCGCCACCGCGTGGCTCACCGCGATGAAACGGTCCACCACACGCCGGGCGGCGAAGCTCGACCCCCAATTGCCAAACGTGGTCACGGCTGCCTTCACGGCCCCGTAATGCCCGGCGGCGCAAGGCAGGCACTTCGCCAGTGCTGGGCCACTGCAGAGACGGGTGCCCAAGTGCATGAAGTTCTTCTTGGCGCAGACAAGGCTGTAATCGTGGAGCGTAACCACGAGGCGTGCCCCACTCAGAACTTTGAGCGGCAGGAAGGACGCGTAAATCCAATTATGGGCGTGGACGACGTCCGGCCTCTCCTGGGCAACCAGCCGCTTCAGGCCTAGCACCAGTTCGGGATCCGGGAAGGGTGGTGCGTGGCGGCGCTCGGGATCGCTGTGGAGGTCTGACAGGCGCTGGAGCGTGCCGCGCAGGCGGTGCACGCGGACCGCGCCGTCCAGCTCGGTTTCGGGCGATCCGGGATGCATAAAGGTGCCGACGCTCACGTGATGGCCCCGCTGCGCCAACGCCGCGCCGAGGTTGCGGACGTGCCGCTCCTCTCCCCCGATCACCGGAGGATAGAACTGCGACAGTAGCAGGATGCGCATGATCGGGCCCCCGTTTCAGATGTGCGGCACCAGCGTCGAAACGCTGCGGTAGAGTCGGTTGTCTTCCGGCCGATAGAGCCGGGCATCCGCCTTCTGCGGGGTGGCCAAAACGGGCACCGGGATCTCCCGCGCCCAGGTCTCGCCCGGCGCGATGGTGAGCGATCGGAAGATGGCGAACGGTTGCCCGTCGAGGGTGATTTCCAGGTCCAACAGCTGAGGTTGAGTCTCGGCGCTCCTGATGCCGACGGTGATCCGGCCGGACTCGCCACTGGCCGACGGCAACAACCAGAACGCGGTGTATTTGAATTCCCGGTAGGCCGCTTCGTCCCGGACGGCCAGCGCATAGGCCCCGGTCGCCACAAGCAGCGCTAGCATGAACGCGGCCCCCTGCCAGAGCCGGACCCGCGCCGGAGCCGGCCAGGCTGGCAGATCGGGAGTGTCGCGGCGGCCGGCGGCCACCAGTGCCGCGGCGGCCGTCACGGCCCAGAACCACAGCGCCCAGCCGAGCGGCGTAAGGGAGCCCGCGGCGTTCAGGGCAAATCCCCCGGCGATGCCGGCGGCGAGGCTTGCTCCGACCGCGTAGACGAAGTGTTGCAACGCGGAGCCAGTCCTCACGCCAATGGCCCGCAGCACCGCGTGGCCCGAGACGAGGAACACCATGGGCGCGCCCACGGCAGTACGGATGAGCAAGCTGTCGCTGACCGCAACAGCCGCCACCGCGGCCCCCGCCCACAGGCACGCGGCCAGAAGGTCCAGCTTGCTACAAATTCTCATGCAATCCTCTCACGTCATAGATGACGATCCAGCCGTTGTCGTAGATGCGGGTGACGCCCTTGATGTCATTGAACTTGAGCAGCTCTGCGCCCGAGAGCCGCGTTCCCTGCCTTTGCCACGGCTCGAAGTAGAAGCCGAGCACCGGGGGAGCCGTCGTCAGGCGTAGGTCAATCAGCAGGAAATCGATGTCGCTTCGCGCCAAGGCCCAAAACTCGTCGGGCCCCAATGTCTCGGCCTCGAATATGCGCGCGGAATAGACGCCTTCGATGATCCTGACCCTCACGTCCTGCCGGCCGTAGCTCGCAAGCAGAAGGCGGTTGATGCGGTCGGAGGTGAAGCGGTTGCCGGCACCGAGCCATTCCTTGGCCCAGCGTGCCGTTTCGATCCCCATCGGCTCGATTGATGCCTGATCTGCCGCCACCCTGTAGCGCCCATGGATCGGATTAATCGTAGCGCTCGTGACGCCGCCCAGGACGATGACCGACAGAGCAACGGCCGGTGCGATGCGGCGCCACCGGCGTGGGCTGCGGGCCTCCCAGAAGTGGACGACGCTCACCGCGACGACCAGCCCGACGGCGATGAACACGAACGTTCCCATGCGGTTGCCGATTTCCCAGCCGGCGATGGTCAGCCGGAAGGCCACCGAAAGCGGGAACCCGAAGGCCAGCAAGGTGAGGAGCACGAGGCGGCTGTCGCGCCAGCGGCGCTTGAGAATGTCGTGGATCGAACGCCAACCTGCCCGCGCATCACTCGGCGCTGCCATGGCTAGCGACCGAAAGAACCCCGTCGCCAGCGCGAGTGCCAACAGCAGGATCGCGAGCAAGGTGGTCAGCCGCATGCCTAGGGGCTGGGTCGGCGCTCCGGGGTGCTCCGACCGTTGAGTGGGCGCGCCCAGGATCTTCCCGAGCAATGTGTCGAAGCCGGATTCGACCATCGGGCCGAGATAGCCTGTGAGAGAGATGCCACGGGCCTGCACCCAAAGGGACGGCAGGGCTATAGCCAGAAGCGCCGTGAAGCCCGCGGCGGTCCTGGCCTCAATCCGCAAGGGCCCCTGCCGGCGCAAAGCCTCCAGGGCCGCCAGCGCTCCGAAGTAGGTGGCGGTGAAAGTGGCCGAGAGGTGGTGCGTGACCGCGAGGCTCGCCAACAGCAAGGCAATCAGCCCGAGCGCCTTCAGTCTCGGTCGCCCGACGAGATCCTTGGACCCTGCTTCGACCGCGAAGGCCAGCACGCACAGCACGATGCCGAGGCTCTCGTAGGAGAACATCGACTCGAACAGGGCGAAGGTTGAGCAGCCCATATAGGCCAGGCAGGCGATGGCCGAGATGCGCGGCGATCCGGTGATGCTTTCGAAGAACAGAAACAGGGCACCGATGAACGTGCCCTTGAGGACGGCCAACAATAGAGTCCCCGCCACAAACAATGGCAAGCCCGTCAGATTGACGATCGCCGTCGTCAGGATTTCCAGGGCGGGATACGTTGGCCCGATTGGGAAAAGCGGGTTGGACAGAAATAGCCGGCGGGCCGTCATAAGATCGTCGGCTGCGATCCAGTGCAAGAACTCGTCGTGATTGATGAAGCTCGTCGGGGAGTAGACCGCCTTGTAGTAGAACAGGGCTTCGGCAAGCAGAAACAGGAGGAACAAGCGCTCACCCCGGGCTACCATCGGCCAGGTGATGCGAAGGCTGGTCGGAACGACCAGGAGGACGACACCGGACCAGAAGAGCAGCGGCGCCACGTCATAGCCCCGGCGCCCGGCCGCGTGCCCGGCCACGACCAGGAGCAGAGCCGTGGCGACCGTCAGGCACAGAACCGCGATCCATCCGGAGTTGAACCGTTGCGGCGGGGCATCGGCGCTGCCGCCGCGAAGGTCGGGACCGATAACGGCCGAAACGAATTGTATCCCGCCCTGGAGTGGGTTGATCCTGGTTCCCGCGGTGAAATGAGCCCGCATCATCAGCGTCATGCCCTCGTCACAGGAGGCCACGACATCACGCCGCTGGGGGGCAAGCGGACCGTGGATCGGCGGCCCAGGACATCACAATAAACGTCGCTCAGCGCTTGAGCGCAGGCATCCCAGTCGGGTAGCGCCAAATCCGGGACCTCCCGATGGGCCTCCAGCTCCTCGGCCATGGCTGCCGCCAGCTCTTTCGGACCAGCGTTGCGCGGAATCGCCCTGCACAGGCCATTGGCGGCCAGCTCCCGCAGCCCGGACGTGTCGCTGACAAGGACCGGACGGCGCAGTGACAGGGCTTCCATTACGGCGACCGGATGGGCTTCGTAGTCGCTGAACAGCACGAACAGCGCGCCGCTTGCCAGGAGGTCTGCCATTTTCTGCCGCTCGTATCCGGGGATGGCTGCGATAGTGACCCGCTTCTCGAGGCCGAGCGTCGCGACGAGGCGCCGCAACTCTCTCTCATACGGGCCCGTACCGACGACGTGCAGTCGCGCGTCCGGCACCCTGCGGATCAGTTCGGGCAAGGCCGCAATCACCCGGTGATGGCCCTTGTAGCGCTCCAGCCTGCCGCCCGAGACGATCAGGTGCGGATCGACCTTGATGCCGGGGCTCGCAGCCGGCATCGCGGCGCCGTTCGGGATGACGACAAACCGTTCCCGCGGCACGCCCATCCTCCCGCTGAAGAAGCTGGCTTCGAATTCGGAGACGCCGATCAGCCGCGCGGCCCGGGCCACCAGCGGCCGGAGCAGCGCGTGCTGTGTGCCGCGCACGGCATTGCGCAGCCGGGAGGAATGCCCGCCGCTGTGGAAGGTCAGGATGAACGGCAGGTCCCCGCGGACGGCCGCGAGCAGCCCGATCGGCGCCACGAAGGTGTTGTAACCTTGGAAATGGATCAGATCCCAAGCCCCGCGCCGGATCGCGGTATAAATGCCGGGCGCAACATAGAGGTCCAGCTCCCTCGGCCAGGCCGGCACGCGCTGCACGCGCATGCCGCGCACCTCCTCCTCAACGGGCAACTCCCCCGAGGTATCGGTGGTGAGCACGTCGACCGCGTGGCTACGCGCCACCAAGCGGGGACCGACTTCCTGGATGTGAGTTTCGATGCCGCCCGTGAAGGGGTAGCAGCGAGCGGCAACCATCAGGATTCGCATCGGGTTTGTCCACCGGCATCACAGGCAGTCGCGCTCCCCCTGTGCTGTGAGTGCACCCTCTCGCGCAGGATGGTTTTCAGGACGCGCCAGCCGTCCGGGATGGCGCGCAGATGGCTCACACCGCTGATGCGGGGAGCCTCGAAACTCGCCACCTCGACGATATTGAGGTGGTTCTTCAAGGCTCGCACGTTGATGAGGGTCTCGATCTCGAACCCGTCGCAATCGCAGTTCAGCGTGGCGACGTGCTTGGTCCAGAAGGCTATGTATCCGTAGCATAGATCGGAGAACCAACCGCCATAGAGCAGCCGCACGAACAGGGTCAGCCCCGTGTTGCCGAACATCCGGAACAGCGACATGTCACCGGTGCCGGCGCCCTGGATAAAGCGTGAACCCTTGACGAGATCCGCGCCGGCCATCAGCGCACTGACAAACACGATCGCCTCCTCCGGGACCATGGAGCCGTCGGCGTCCAGCATGACGATGATGTCGCCGGTGGCGGCCAGGAATCCCGCTTGCAGTGCAGCGCCCTTGCCCCGCCGGGGTTCCATGACAACCTTCACGTCCTCGCGCAGGCGGCGCGCGACCGCGACCGTGTCGTCGGTCGAACGACCATCCACGATAATGATCTCATGCGCCCATTTGGGGATGCGCGGCAGAAGCCAAGGGAGGTTCTCGGCTTCATTGAGCGTCGGGACGACGAAGCTGACTCGGGGCAGAGTCAACGATCGCCGCAGCGCGAAATTGATCGGGTCAGGCGGCGATGCGGCACCGATGGGGGCGACAATGCTGGAAAGACGGGCGTTCATGGCAGCGCTTTGAGGTCGTACGATGAAACCCAGAGGGCGGGCTGAAAGCGCGCCAGGACTGCCGATAGGTATCGGGCGAGATGATGGGCCGGGTGATACGTCCGGTGCTCGACATCGCGCGCACGCAAATGCGCGGCTAGCGACAAGCCGTGGGGGCCAGCTCCAATGACCGCCACAGCCACGGATGTGCTTGATCCAACCATATGCGGGCTCCGGCCTAATGAAATGAAGATGAGATGAAAGAAGATCGGTACGCGTGCAGCCCCCTAATCTTAGTTTGTTATGCGAGCATTACTTATGCAGATCTGAAATGGAAGGACGATGGATGATTAGGAAAAGACAATAGATGATTAGCTCTTTTGGGGTATCCCTTCAGGTTATTTCCAGCCCATACCACCAGCGCGGATAGTACGGCAGCGGCACCGATCATCTTCAGCAGCTGTGTTGGCAGCGTTGCCAAACCCGTTTAGACCTCTGGGGCCACCTTCAACGCCAGCGAGGACATCCATCGACCCGCGGCCGGCACTAGCTCACAAGCGACAATTTCTACTGAGCGAGCCAGAAGCTGCGAAGTGCAGGTGGGCTCGCTCCTTCACTCGGCCGTGATTTCCGAGCTTATTCTGTGCCCGAGAAGGGTCGAGCGCGCCCGACCCTTCGCAGGCGGGGTACCTTGCGCTCGACCGCCTGGCTACGGGTAGCTAACCCGGACGAGACAGGCCAAGAGAGGGACTGCCCATGCGGTCCCGAGACCCCACGCGGTCCCGAGACTGGCGCGTCGGGTACCAGCAAACGATACGAGGTCGTGACCTCTCGCAAACCCCGGATATGCCCGAACAGGTCGATCACCTCCAAGCCAGACCGGCGGTTGTAGGTGTGACACCCCAACGCTCCGGACCAAATACGACCGACCGGGGTCTGGGCAAACTCCGACGCGCCGAGCGCATCGATCTGGCAGAACGTCACCGCGCCGCCATAACCGCGCGCGCAGTCTTGGACCGGGCGCAGCGTGCGTCCGCCGTGTCGGATGACGGCGCCTGCGGGGCGGCTGATCCTTGCATCGAGCAGGACGGGATTGGCGGCATGGGGCGTCCAAGACCCGGTCAGGCTCTCGGCACGGTAGAGGCTGAGGACATCCCAGGAGGTGGACCTCCAAAGTCTTGGGCTGACGAAAAACCAAAAGCCGCCCTCATGGCAGAGCGGCGTGGTATCGTAGCCCTCGATGCCTTCCATGAGGCAGGCCTCCCGCCTCCACCGGTAAGGGAATTCCACTGCCCTGTAGAGGCTGACATTCTTGGCCGCCCCCGATTCGGGGATCATCCAGATCTGCCCATCCTGCTCGAACACGAACGGGTACGAGAGGTGATGCGGTTCTTCTACGACGATCCGGGATGCGCCGGCTGTCCCGTCCCGGTTCACTGTCACGACCGCGATGCACCCCCGGTTCTTCGAGTAGAGGTACTGTTCGACAAAGATGAAATCCTGCCCCTGGTGCCGGAACGGGAACGGGTCGGCAAGATAGCTGTCGGCATTTCCGGTGAGCACCCGGAAGGCTGCTTCGCCTTTGTCGAGCAGGCTCGCCGATTCATCGAAGCGCCAGCCAATCCCCCACATCCTGCCGCCCCTCGCCAGGACATCCAAAAGCCCGATCGCCTTCGATGCAACCGTGCCGGTCGCCCTTGCAAGCGCCGAAAGCGCGCCAAACGAAGGCACTGCCGTCCGTGGACCGGGGATACCGGACGCAGCTGAACCAGTTTCCTCGCACAGGGCTTTGAGGATCAGCGGCACAGCGCAGGAAAGGGCGCTGTCGAGCCTCGCTGCCAACACTTCACGGTCTCTACTGGCCGGACGCGCCGTCCACGGCCGCAACGGGCGCGCCGTGTCATGCAGGTCGACGAGAAGATCCTGATGATTCATCCAGGCCGCCACGACTCCGATCTCGCCGGGTGCGCCGTTGAAGACCGGGGTGAGCACGCGCCGCCCCGCCGGGAGCGAATCTGCCCCGCTCAAATCGATCACCACATCCACTTGGTCGGCCGGAGGCGGCGGCAGGCACCGCAGCGCCGCCTCGACTGGGTCGATGGCGCCGTTCCCGCGAAAGCCATAGACCAGTCGTTCGAGTTCGAGCAGCAGACGGCAGATTAACGGCAGCGGGCGGCGGCCGGCCGCCAAAGCGCAGAAGACTTCGTTGCCGGGCACTTCAGCGAGCGCTTCTGCCAGCCAGAGGTGCCACCGCAGTAGCCGGGACGGATCGAGACTCAGGCAAATGCGCATTGTTGTTCTCACGGCGGATTTCAAAAGGACGCCAGCTCACAGCTTCGACGAGAACCACCTCAGGCGATCCGCCTATACTGGACTCCGCCGCGGGCGGCGAACCAAAGGCGGCAGATGGAAAGCCGCAGCGGGAGGATGGTTTCCACCTGCTGCGGTTGCGGGGACTCGCCATGTGGGGAGCCGAACACTTGATTGGGAGATGCCTGACAGCACGGGTCCATACTCGAGCGACCGGAATCGGCCAAGCACCACTATGCCCGAACGATGCCGGGCTGTGCGAGGTCAGAGGAGGTAATCCTTCGGGGTTCTTGCCCTGTGGCTTCGGCAAGGGTCATGTGGAGGGATGATGATCGAGTGGCGACGGGCGAAATACGGGCTGCGCAGGGCGTGGTTGTGTGCGCTCGTGTTCGCGTTGCTGTCCGTTCCGGCAGTCGTGAGCGCCGCGGATGATCCGTCTGCAACGTCCTTCATCAAGACTTCCGGAACGCACTTTACGTTGGACGGCAGGCCGTTCTTCGTGACCGGCGTGAACAACCACTATCTGACCTACGGGTCGCAGGATGAGGTCACCCGCGTTCTCGACGACGCGGTGGCGATGGGCGCCAATGTGGTCCGCACCTTCCTCCAGCCGGTGATCGGGTCGCTCGACGGAAGCAAGCCCACGATCTGGGATTGGCGGCTTGAAGGCGAAGCCAGCAATCTCGCGGTCAAGGGCACATACCTGCTCCACTGGGATCCGAGTCAAAACAGGATGGCGATCAATGACGGCGCCAACGGCATGCAGAAGGTTGATTTCCTCATCGCCGAGGCCGGCAAGCGACGCCTCAGGCTCATCATCGCCGTCCTGGATTTCTGGGCCTACACGGGTGGCGCCCAGCAGATGCGGGCCTGGTATGGGAGCCAAGACGAATCCACGTTTTTCTTTGATGACCCACGCACGAAGCGGGACTACAGGGCCTGGGTCCGCCACCTCGTGCAACGCGTCAACCCGCTCACCGGGCTCGCCTACCGGGACGACCCGACCATCATGGCCTGGGAGCTGATGAACGAAGGCAATGCGCAGCCAGAGGCTTTGCGGTTGGCCTGGACTGGCGAAATGTCGGCTTACGTCAAGTCCCTCGATTCCAATCACCTTGTCAGCTCAGGGCATGCTAACATTCTCGACCCGAAGCTAGCCGATTTGACGATCCCGACTCTCGATTTCGGGACCTGGCACGGCTACCCGCTCTATAACAAGCTGACGGTCCAGCAATTCAACGATATGATCCCCGAGTTCTGCCAGCTGGCGGCCCGCGCCAAGAAGCCGGTGCTTCTGGAAGAGTTCGGCCATGCCCGCTCCAATCAGAACGTGGCTGCAGCTTACGCCATGTGGCTCGACACGCTGACGCGTGATCGCAACTGCGCCGGCTGGATGGTGTGGCGGCTGGTATCCCGGCAGGACAGCGGACGTTATCCCGTCGACGAATACGACCAGTTCGATATCCGCAACGACGGAAGCGCGATTTGGAATATCCTCAAAGCCGCGACGGCCCGGGCGGCGCAGCCCCGCGAGACCCGCCGGGCCTCAGAAACCATCCGGGAAGTCCCATGACCGAAGTCTCCGTCGTGATCTGCGCGCGCACGCTCGACCGCTGGGACGAGTTGAAGCGTGCGGTCGGGTCCGTCAGCACCCAAATGCGCGCCCCGCGCGATATCGTCGTAATAGCCGCAATTCAACAGGCCCGCGAAAGGAACCGGCAGCCATGATCGATGCGTCGGTTGTCATCTGC
This sequence comes from Mesorhizobium sp., assembly GCA_004020315.1. GTDB lineage: Bacteria > Pseudomonadota > Alphaproteobacteria > Rhizobiales > Rhizobiaceae > Mesorhizobium. Next base: position 4,163 of record SAQG01000037.1, on the reverse strand, counting down.
GCCTACACACTCGATCGCTGGGACGATTTGAACGCGGCTATCGCGTCGGTGCGCAACCAGACCAGCCCCGCCCGCGAGATCATTCTCGTCGTCGACAACAATAAGGCTCTCTTAAAGCGAGCCCGGCGCGAGATCGAGGGTATCGTCGTCACACCTAACAATAACGTGCGTGGACTGTGCGGCGGTCGCGTCACGGGTGCCGGATTGGCAACCGCACCGGTTGTGGCATTTCTCGACGACGATGCGATTGCCGATGAGCGCTGGCTAGAAGAGTTGCTGGTGCCCTACGCCGATCCGCGCGTGCTTGGCGTCGGCGGACGCATTGAGCCTCTATGGCGCAAACCTCGGCCCTGGTGGTTCCCGCCTGAATTCAACTGGATCATCGGCTGCACCTATCGCGGAATGCGGGTACGAAATGGTGGCGAAGTGCGTAATGTGATAGGCGCGAACATGTCAGTGCGCGCCGAAGTGCTGCATGGCTGCGGCGGGTTTGCCGGTCAAATGGGACGCATCGGCGGCGGTAGGGGCTCAGCCAATACATGCGACGACACCGAGTTTTGTATCCGCGCCACAAAAAAAATTGGAGGCGTATGGATATACAAACCCGAGGCCAGCGTTCGCCATGTGGTTACAGCGGAACGCACGACCTGGAAGTATTTCCTCCATCGGTGCCGCATGGAGGGGACCTCCAAAGCGGTACTCGTAGGCTTAGCGGGGACTAAGGACGGGCTGGATTCCGAGCGGCTTTACGTTCTTACTCTGGGGCGCTCGGTACTCGAATACGCAGCGACCGGCAGGATCGGCCAGGCGCTCGCCATCCTTGTCGGATTGGCGACCACTTCAATTGCTTACACGCAGGCGCGAGCACGGGCCGCCATCTCGCAGGGTCCAAAGATAGCCTCGGAACAGAAGGGCGTTACGTCCAGGACGTGACTGGCGCCGCTACTGGCACAATGCAGCGTCAACCTATTCGTTTCGCAAGGAGATTCACATGCCGCGGATTTATGAAAGTCGCAAACGCGTTTTGGTCACTGGGGGAGCCGGCTTTCTGGGCTCCCACCTAATAGATCGACTGCTCTCCGACGGTCATGAGGTGCTCTGCGTGGACAATCTCTTCACAGGAACCAAGCACAACATTGAACATCTGCACGCAAACCCGCGCTTTGAATTTTTGCGCCACGATATCACGTTTTCCTTATACGTCGAAGTCGATGAAATTTACAACCTGGCCTGCCCCGCATCGCCCATCCAATACCAGCACGATCCGGTGCAGACCACAAAAACCTCGGTGCAAGGCGCGATCAATACGTTGGGCCTCGCCAAGCGGCTCAAATGTCGAATTCTGCAGGCTTCGACAAGTGAGGTCTATGGCGACCCCGCGGTTCATCCTCAAACCGAGGATTATTGGGGCAATGTCAACCCCATTGGTCCTCGGTCCTGCTATGATGAGGGAAAGCGTTGCGCCGAAACGTTATTCTTCGATTATCACCGACAGTGCGGCCTTGAAATCAAGGTTGCGCGCATCTTCAACACATACGGCCCGCGGATGCATCGGGCCGACGGTCGAGTTGTTTCCAATTTCATTATTCAAGCACTCAGCGGCGAGCCGATTACGCTTTACGGTGACGGCACCCAGACTCGTTCATTCTGCTACGTTGATGACTTGATAGATGGTCTTGTACGCCTCATGGACAGTCGAGCTTCCTTTACCGGACCAGTCAATTTGGGAAATGGTGGAGAATTCACCATTCGAGAGCTTGCGGAACTGGTGCTCGCTGAAACCGGCTCGTCGTCAAAACTCGTCAATTTGCCGCTACCCCGCGACGATCCAAGACAACGTCGACCCGATGTTTCCCTCGCCAAAGCCGAATTGGGCTGGAAACCGACCATAGGACTGAAAGACGGGCTGAAGCCGACCGTTGCATTTTTTCGCCGCGACCAGGAACGCCGATCGCGGTCGCAGGAGGAGCCACAGCTGATCGCTTTCGAAGAGCGGAAACAACGGTTCCATTCCATGGCTGGCGATTTCTCCCAGCAGGATAACCGCTCGCACCGCTAGTGAGCACGGAGAATTAAGTTTTGAACCGCTGAACCCGTTTGAACTGTGCGTTGGCGTTGCGATTGAACGGCCTGTTCGATGCTGTAGGGCTACGCTGCATAACGGTGCCCAGCCTTCCACCTTCGATCATTGAAAGCGGTGCGGACATCGCCACCGTGGTCGCTCAGCAACACGTGTAGAGACTGGCGTGTAGCCAACGCCGCAACGGCGGACCTCGGCCAAGCGCATCGGAGCGCAAACGGCACGGTCGAACATCCGGGCCGGCAGCTCCGGCCATAGGCTCGACGGCTCGTCCGCCACGCAGCATCGGAAGACATCCCGGCCGTCCTTCTCGACGACCTCATATGCGAACCACGGGCGCCCAAACCAGCGCAACATTTCAGCCGACGGACACGGTTTTCGTAGGATGTCCGGAAGGCTGTTTCGGTGCGGCCGTTCGACACACCCCTACATTAGAAGGTGTTAATAAGTTCTCGCCTAGCCTCATTCTCGCCGCAAATGGCAGTAGGGTCGATTGGGTTAGGTACATCGTCCTTGAGTGATCAATGCGCGATAGTACAAGGTGGTGTGCTGATAAGTCAGCAAGCGGAAATGCCTGCGTTTTACTTAGGGCGCGGGTGGAATTAGAACAAAAAAACGCAATTAACTAAGGGTCTATTGTGCTTTTACTAAATGGCAAGCTTGGCGGCGCGTCCGCCGGAAGAGCTGCGCTCGACTTAAATTTGGCTGCAGACTTAAATTTGGCTGCAGCTGGAACCGCTGAGCACCTTGCGTGCGCGGCAGCGCCCCCCTTTCAAGGGAGAGCCTGATGAGCATTCCCGTCGACAAAACTCGCCTTCGATGGCGAGTTCAACGTTAAGCTTGCTCGACAATAAATGTCTGGGCGAGGACTTCCAAATCTCCGCTACTTTGAAATCCGCTCGCGGTGCCCAACTGCGAGCATGCGATATGTCGCGCGCCTTGGCGATGCGCGGCAGTGGAATTCCCTGTTTTCAACGCCAAAGAGGAACACTGAATGACTCTTTCCGCACCCGCAGGCTTTGCCTCTAGCGATCTCGTATTCGAGGAAAACTTCTCCGGTACGGCGCTCGACAGCGACTGGAATACCTACCTCACCAGCAATGCCGCCAACGGCTGGCCATGGAACAGCAATGGATCGGGCGGAAGTGGGATGGGCAACCAGTTTAATGCCGAATACGATATGCCGAGCCAAGATACGGTGAGCAATGGGCTGTTGAATCTCACGGCAATCAAACAGCCCGTCAACGGCGTGGCTCAGGGATCGGCACAGACATTCCCTGTCACGTCCGGCGCCGTCAGCAGCTATGGCAACTTCGAATTCAATGGCGGCTATCTTCAGATCAGCATGAAGGCGCCGAGCGGCGACGGCGCATGGCCAGCCCTCTGGCTGATGCCCGGCGAAGGCGCAGGCAACAGCGGCGACAATTTCGAGATCGATATACAGGAGGGTGGATTTACCGGTTCGGGACCGGCAAACCAGGCGTTCTCCTACCACCTCCACGGGCCGTCAGGGGTAACCGGTGGCGTCGTCGACAGCGGCGTCGACCTCACGGCCGGCTTCCACACATACGGCATCAACTGGGTGCCCGGTCAATCGATCACCTGGTATTTCGACGGGAAACAGATGGCGCAAGTGACCAGCGCACAGGCCTCGATCCCGGATCAGCCAATGGAATTGATCATGAGCAATCAGGTCGCGAATTCGAACGCGGCCGGATGGCACACGGCTCTCGATAGCTCGACCCCTTCGTCGATGCAGATGCAGATCGACGAGGTGCAGCTCTATCAAAAGGCAGGCAGCGGCGACACTGTCACGGGCGCGAACGTCACTCCCCCAACCACTGGCACGCCTCCAGTTAGCGATCCTGCCACGCCTCCAGCTAGCGATCCTGGCACGCCCCCATCCGACGACCCTGCCCAGACCATCGAGGGAGATGCCGGTGCCAACACTCTAAGCGGCAGCGGTGCCGACACCATGATCGGCTATCGCGGCAACGACGAATACTATGTCGACAATGCCGGCGACACGGTGGTCGAGGCCTCTGGCCAAGGTCAAGACAGGGTGTGGACCTCTGTGAGCTAT
>SAQG01000036.1 GCA_004020315.1 Mesorhizobium sp. | reverse complement strand
GCTGGCACAGCTTGATCAGATTGTTTACAAAGCGAGGCGAAACGCGGAAATGGCGTTTTATCAAGATCCAACCTTTCCCGCTTCCCAGCCAAGGATAGCGCGTTTGCGGGTCAGGCCCCAGTGGTAGCCGGTGAGCGCGCCGGACTTGCCGAGAGCCCGGTGACACGGCACCACGAAGGACATCGGATTGGCGCCGACCGCAGCACCCACCGCCCGGCTGGCGCTCGGTGCGCCGATGCGGGCGGCGATCGAGGAATAGGTGCAGGCCTTGCCCATCGGGATGCGCAGCAGGGCTTCCCAGACGCGGACCTGGAAGTCGGTGCCGATCATGACGACGCGCAGCGGCTGGTCGGCGCGCCACAGCGCCGGATCGAAGATGCGCGCCGCATAGGGCGCTGTCGCGGCCATGTCCTCGACATAGGTTGCGTTCGGCCAGCGGCCGGACATGTCGGCGAAGGCCGCACGCTCGCCGCCGGCATCGCTGAAGGCAAGGCCGGCAAGGCCGCGGTCGGTGACCATGATCAGGGCAATGCCGAAGGGCGAAATATGATAGCCGTAGCGGATCGTCAGCCCGGCGCCGCGCGTCTTGTAGTCACCCGGCGACATCGCCTCGTGGGTGACGAAAAGGTCGTGCAACCGGCCAGGGCCTGACATGCCGACTTCGAAAGAAGCCTCGAGCAGCGGCATGCCGGAATCGAGCAGTCTGCGCGCGTGGTCGAGCGTGACCGCCTGGAGGAATGCCTTGGGCGACAGGCCGGCCCAGCGGGTGAAGAGCTTCTGCAGCCCGGTCGGCGTCTCGCCGACTTCCTCGGCCAGTATTTCGAGCGAAGGCTGGTCACGGTAGTCAAGGCTGATCTTCTCGATCGCGCGCCGAACAACTTCGTAGTCACTGCCTTCGGGTGTGATGTCTTTCTTCAGAATAGCTGTCTGTGCGTTCATGGGACTATCTCCTTGAGCGTGAATATCGCCCTTCGCGGCTCCGATCACCACCCGAAACTTGCCTTCTCGTCATGTGCGCCCAGATAGATCTGGCTTCGAGGAAGGAGCCGGCGATGGCTGGCGAAGAGGTGCTCTCACCGAGGAGAAGGAGACGCTGCTGATCTATGGCAAGGCACTGGAGAGCCGATTGTCTCAATCGCTGAAAGATCATTCGCGAACCAAACGGTTCACTCACATTCAGCGCGCTTTCGCAGTCGCCAAGGCACGCGAAAAGGCTGACGCAAAGCTCTCGCGGTCGTCGGGATTGAGGAAACCGCCGATCGGCACATTCTGGCCTTGTGCTTCTACCGCCATCCTGGTGATGCCGATCTCGGCGTGGCGGGCGACCGAAAAACGCGCCCAGAACGGATTGAAGCGATGCGCTTCAGATTTGCCTGATGGCGCGGTCTTGCGGATGTCGAGACTGGTGCGCGAGACCGACACTTCCTCGCGGGCGCGGGCGGCACGATAATTGGCGCGAAAGGCGATGTAGACGGCAATGACGTCGAGACCGAGGAAGCCGAACACCGGCCAGGCGCCGCGCGACAGGAAAAACGCTCCGGTCACTAACGAGCCGAACAGCAGAGCGCCCATCAGGATGGCAAAGCCGGTTTTGCCCAGCGACCGATGCGGTATCAGCAACGCCTGGAAGAATGGCTCGTCGGCCTGAAATGAGGCGTTTGTGTCGCTCATGCCGGGATACTATAGGAAGGGGATGACGAGCCCCAAGCCCAAAAATTCCTCTACACCCAAAAATGAACTGCCCTCCGGCCGACGCGACGCCGCGAACGCCAAACCGCGTGCCCGGCCGGTGCGGTCCCATTCACTTTACAGCCCGGCCGAGGTGCATGAGATTTTCCGACGCTTTTCCGTTCAGCGGCCCGAGCCGAAGGGCGAGCTCGAACATGTCAACGCCTTCACGCTGCTGGTGGCGGTGGTGCTTTCGGCACAGGCGACCGATGTCGGCGTCAACAAAGCGACGCGGGCGCTGTTCACGGTCGCCGACACACCGCAAAAGATGCTGGCGCTCGGCGAGGCCAAGGTCGGCGATTATATCCGCACCGTCGGTCTCTGGCGCAACAAGGCCAAGAACGTCATCGCGCTGTCGGAGGCGCTGATCCGCGACCATGGCGGCGAAGTGCCCGACGACCGCGACCAATTGGTCAAGCTGCCGGGCGTCGGGCGCAAGACCGCCAATGTCGTGCTCAACATGGCCTTCGGCCAGCACACGATGGCGGTCGACACGCATATTTTTCGCATCGGCAACCGGCTGGGACTGGCGCCCGGCAAGACGCCGGAGCAGGTCGAGCAGGGACTGTTGAGGATCATTCCGGACGAATATATGCGCCATGCGCATCACTGGCTGATCCTGCATGGGCGCTATGTCTGCAAGGCCCGCAAACCGGATTGTCCGGTCTGTGTCATCGCCGACATCTGCAAGGCCGAGGAGAAGACGAATGATGTTCCGGCGCCGCCGGTCGAAATTGCGCCACTCAAACCCGTAGGCGAAATTCAGTAGCCGTAGCCGCGCGCCATCGCTGCGGCGAAGACCGGGATCAGCAGGAAGATGAAGGCTTGGGCGCGAACATAAGTTCGAACCGATGCAAGTTGCGCTGTCGGCACCTGGAAACCGGGGCTGGCCGTGGCCTGCCTGTTCCACGACACGAAGCGGACGGTCGGAATGATCGACAGCAGGCCGACGATGACGAAGGCCGCCATCTTTGCCCAGAACACCCAGTTGTAGACGTAGAATTCCCAACCCTTCAGGCCGTAGATGACGCGGCCGATGCCGATGATGATGATCAGCATGGCGATGATGCCATAATGGCGATCGATGCCGACAAGCCGCCGGAGCGTCGCGGCCGGCAGATCGCCGCGGATCAGGACAAACTCGGCGCCGATGATGCCCGCCAGCGAAAACACCAGCAGATGATGAAAGATGGCAAGCAGAAGATCGGTGGTATCCATGCCCTTTTCCCTCCGTCGGACGGCACAGCGGACGCTGAATCAGCTGCTGGTGAAAAGTAGCACCGCTGGGCAGGATTCACATTGGGCTGGAAGATGATCTGCACAGGCTTTGGCTCTTGTTAGTGCAGGCGATTTGGATCTCTGTCACATATTTCGTTATCCCCAAAACCGCCGAGCACCCCAAGGCGGCTTGGGCGACATTCACTAAGCACACAGGCAAAAACAACCGAGGCATGACACATGGGTAATCCACAGGCGCTTGTCGCTCCCGTCCTCGAAACGCCGCGAACCATCCTGCGACCACACCAGCTCGATGATTTTGATGCCTACGTCGCCATGTGGGCCGATCCGGCCGTCACCCGCTTCATCGGCGGCAAGCCGCGCACGCGGGAGGAAAGCTGGATGCGATTCCTGCGTCATGCCGGCCTGTGGTCGCTGCTGGGCTACGGCTTTTGGGCGATCGAGGACAAGGCATCCGGCCGCTTCATCGGCGAGCCGGCTTTCACGATCTGAAGCGCGATATGGTGCCGTCGATCGAAGGCGTTCCGGAAGCCGGTTGGGCACTGGCCCCGAGCGCACATGGCCAAGGGTTCGCCAGCGAAGTCGTCGGACGGGCTCTCGCCTGGGGCGACGAGGCATTCGGGCGCGCAAGGACTGTCTGCATCATCGATCCGGAAAACACCGCTTCACTAAACGTCGCGGCAAAATGCGGCTACAGGGAAGTGTTGCGGACGACCTATCACGACGATGCGACGATCCTGCTGGAACGGCAGCCCTAGGGGTGCTGCCTGCCATCCTGTGGTTCTGATCAGGCCATCGAGGCTTTCTACGCCTTCCGCTTCAGCACAGGGCCTTCCGCTTCGGCACCGGCTTCGCGGGCCGCCTGTTCGAGCATCGAAGCGTCTTCGCCAAAAGCGCGGGTGGCGCGCGCGGCTGCCTCGATCAACGGATTTTTCATGCGCTGGAGAAAGGCCGCGTCGACGCGCGTGCTGGGGCCGGACAGCGTCAATGCACCGAGCAAGGTGGGCCCCGGCCCGAACACCGGTGCAGAGACGCCCGCCGTCTCGGGGTCGCGATCGCCGACCGATAAACAATAATAGGTTCTGCGGATCGTCTCGTAAGGCTCGCCCTTCTGACCGGAAAATGCCGCAAGCACGCGGCCGCCCGAGCCGGCCAGCAACGGCAGCACGTCGCCTTCCCGTATGGTGTAGCGGATGGGATGCTTGGACTCGACGCGGTAGAGGCACGTGCGCACGTCACCCGAACGGACATAGAAAGCGACGCTTTCCCAGCTTCGTTCGGCCAGATCGCGCATGATCGGCAGCAGGATGTCGATCGCTACGACCGAGCGCTGGTATAGGGCACCCAGCCGGAAGGTGGCAGGGCCGACACGGTAGCGGCCATCGTCGAGACGTTCCAGCAACTGCCCGCGCAGCAACGAGTTCGCCAGCCTCAGGATCGTGCTCTTGTAGAGGCCGGTCCGCGCCGCGATTTCGGCCAGGCTGAGCGACTGGTCGGCGGTAGCGAAAGCATCGAGGATGGCGATCGCACGGTCGAGCGCTGCAACGCCGTTGGTCGACGCAGGCTTGGATTGTGGTACGGTCGTCTGCTTGACCACGTCGTTCCGTTCCCAGCTGGACAGAAGGGCCGATGGGAACAACTATGCCGCGTATAGATAGTTCTGTCTAGTAGAATGCCGTTCCTGTTGACAGAACGAGGCAAAGACTGCATGAATTTTGTCGAGCGGGTCTGAATTCAGGCTACGTTGCTGGCAGGCACCGGAGGAGGTGTCGTGATTGGAGGAATCCCATGCTGAATAGACGCAGATTTTTAATGAGCACCGCCGCCGGCGCCGCCGGATTCGCAGCGTTGCATCTCTCGCCCGCTTTCGCGCAGGACGCACCGCAGATCCAGATCTTCGTGCCGGCAGCGCCCGGCGGCGGCTGGGACCAGACGGCGCGCACGATGGACCAGGTGCTGCGCAGTGAGAAGCTGATCTCCGGTTCGCAGATCACCAATGTCGGCGGCGCCGGCGGCACGGTCGGCCTGCCGCAATTCATCAGCCAGTGGAACGGCAAGGGCAATTCGCTGATGGTTGCCGGCATGGTCATGGTTGGCGCCATCATCGCCAACAAATCCGCCAATAATCTCACCGAAGTCACGCCGATCGCCCGCCTCACCGGCGAATTCGAGGCGCTTGTGGTGCCGGCGGCCTCGCCGTTCAAGACAGCGGCCGATTTTGTCGCCGCCCTCAAGGCTGACCCGACCAAGGTTCCGGTGGCTGGCGGTTCGGCCGGCGGCTCGGACCACATATTGTTCGGCCTCATCGCGAAAACGGCCGGTGTTCCGGCAGCCAATCTCTCCTACGTGCCGTTCGCCGGCGGCGGCGAGGCACTGTCGGCACTTCTCGGCAATCAGGTCGCAGCCGGCATCTCCGGCTATGGCGAGTTCTCCGAACAGGTCAAGGCAGGCGCGCTTCGGCTGCTCGCCATTTCCGCGGACAAGCGCCAGGAAGGCATCGACGCACCGACGCTTAGGGAATCCGGCATCGACGTCGAACTGTTCAACTGGCGTGGCGTCTTCGCACCGCCGGGCGTTTCCGACGCCGACAAGGCGGCGATGACCACGCTGATCGAAACCATGGCCAAAAGCGATGCCTGGGCGACCGAATGCAAAAACCGCAACTGGACGCAAATCCTGCTCACTGGCGACGACTATGCGAAATTCCTCGCCGAAGACACGGCCCGGATCGCAGCCATCCTCAAGGACCTCGGCCTTGCCTGATGTCCCTCGGAAAGGGGCGGTCTCCACTGCCCCTTTCCGATGTTCGCCAGCCGCATGGACACACGATCCAGCGCGAGTGAAACTGCGGTGAGGTCGGCTGTGGGAGACCGGCCTATCCAGGGAGGACATTCATGAGCACCAGCGACCAGCAGCCGGAGAGGCCGCGCCTTGCCGTGCCCGAATTGCTGATCGGCATCGGGCTTCTCGCCTGCGCCGGCGCAGTTGCCTGGCAGACGCTGTCGATTCCGGTGTCGCCGCTCTACTCCAAGGTCGGCCCGACGGTCTTCCCCTACATCACCATGGTCGGCATGACGGTCCTTTCCCTCCTGCTGATCGTTGCCGCCCTGCGGGGCGGCTGGCAGCCGGAAGAAGAAAAGGAAACGCCGACCGACTGGAAGGCGATGGGCATCGTCGCCGTCGGACTGGTCGCGAACCTTGTTCTGATCCAGCCGCTTGGCTTCACCGCAGCCTCGGTGATCATGTTCGTTCTCATCTGCCATGGGTTCGGCAGCAGACGCCCGCTGCGTGATGTGCTGCTCGGCCTGATCCTGGCGCTTGCCGCCTATTTCGGCTTCGCCAGGGCGCTCGGCGTCAACATCGGCGCCGGCTTCATCGAGAACCAGCTGAACATGGTTCTCGATTCGATTATTCGCATGTTGAGAGGCTGAAGCCATGGAAACGCTTAGCCATCTCGCGCACGGATTTTCGGTCGCTTTTACGCCGGTCAATCTCATGTGGTGCCTGCTCGGCACGACACTGGGGACAGCGATCGGCGTGCTGCCCGGTCTCGGACCGGCGCTGACCATCGCCCTGCTTTTGCCGATCACCTATCAGGTGGCTCCGGAAGCGTCCTTCATCCTGTTTGCCGGCATCTATTACGGCGCCATGTATGGCGGTTCGACGACATCGATCCTGCTCAACACGCCGGGCGAAAGTGCGACCATCGTCACTGCGCTGGAAGGCAACAGGATGGCCCGTTCCGGCCGCGGCGGCGCTGCACTTGCCACCTCGGCGATCGGCTCCTTCGTCGCCGGCACACTCGGCACGCTGGGCGTCGCTTTCCTGGCCCCGGTCGTGGTCAAATTCGCGCTGTCTTTCGGCCCGGCCGAATATTTTTCGCTGATGGTGCTGGCCTTCATCACGGTTTCGGCGGTGCTCGGCTCGTCGTCGGTGCGTGGTCTGACCAGCCTGTTCGTCGGCTTCGTCATCGGTATGATCGGCGTCGACCTGCAGACCGGTCAGCCGCGCTTCACTTTCGGCATGAGCCAATTGCTTGACGGCGTCGACGTGATCGTCGTCGCCGTCGGCCTCTTTGCGGTCGGCGAGACGTTCTACATGGCCTCGCGCCGCTATGCCGGCAAGGACGAGATCGTGCCGCTGAGGGGATCGCTCTACATGACGGCGGCCGAATGGGCACGCTCGTGGAAGGCTTGGCTGCGCGGCGCCCTGCTCGGTTTCCCGATCGGCGCCCTGCCGGCCGGCGGCGCCGAAATCCCGACCTTCCTGTCCTACGCGATCGAGAAGAAGCTCTCCAAACACAAGGAGGAGTTCGGCACGGTCGGCGCCATCGAAGGCGTTGCCGGACCGGAAGCCGCCAACAACGCATCGGCCGCCGGCGTGCTGGTGCCGATGCTGACGCTCGGCCTGCCGACCTCGGCGACGGCGGCGATCATGCTGTCGGCCTTCCAGAGCTATGGCATCAATCCCGGGCCGATGCTGTTCATGACGCAGGCCAATCTGGTCTGGGGGCTGATCGCCAGCCTGTTCATCGCCAATGTCATCCTCGTCATCCTCAACCTGCCGCTGATCGGCCTGTGGGTGCGGCTGCTGAAAATCCCGGCGCCGCAGCTCTATGCCGGCATCCTGGTGTTCGCAACGGTCGGCACCTACGGCATTTCGCAGTCGCCGACCGACCTCGTCATCCTGTATCTGCTCGGCTGTGCCGGATTCCTGATGCGGCGCTTCGATTTCCCGACGGCGCCGGTCATCATCGGCATGATCCTCTGGCCGCTCGCCGAAACGCAGTTCCGCCGCGCGATGACCATCTCGAACGGCGATTGGTCGGTGTTCTACAAACATCCGCTGTCGTTGACGCTGCTGACGCTAGCGTTCATCGGGCTGATTGGGCCGCAAATCTACGCTTACATCGAACGCAGGCGCATGCGCGGACCGGAACATGTGCCGGGCGATGCCTGACCTGTTTGTGACACTATGACCGAGCTGCTGTCCGGTATCCGCGTCCTCGACCTGACCAACGTTCTGGCTGGCCCTTACTGTGCCTATCAGCTGGCGCTGCTCGGGGCCGATGTGATCAAGGTCGAGGCGCCGCAAGGCGGCGATCTGGCGCGCCAGCTCGGCGGCTCGCCGGAACTCAACAGCATTGGCATGGGCGCTTCGTTCCTGGCGCAGAACGCCGGCAAACGGTCAGTGGTGCTCGATCTCAAGAACGAGGCCGATCGCGAACGCTTCCTCGATCTGGTCGCCTCCGCCGACGCGCTGGTCGAGAATTTTCGCCCCGGCGTGATGGACCGGCTGGGGTTCGGCTATGCGACCCTGAAAGAGGTTCGCCCCAGTCTTGTCTATTGCGCGATTTCGGGCTTCGGCCAGACCGGGCCGATGCGCGACAATCCGGCCTACGACCAGATCATCCAGGGCCTTTCCGGCATCATGAGCATCACCGGGACGCCGGAGACCGCGCCGCTGCGTGTCGGCTATCCCGTCGCCGACACGCTGGGCGGGCTGGTCGGGGCGTTCGCCATCGCCGCGGCTCTGGTCAAGCAGAAGACGACGGGCGAGGGCGCTTTCCTCGACGTGTCGATGCTCGAATGCACGCTTTCCGCGCTGGGCTGGCCGGTCTCCAATTATCTGACGGCTGACGTCGATCCGCAGCCTATGGGTAATGAGAACATGACGGCGGCACCTTCCGGAACGTTTCGCACCGGCGACGGTCTGCTCAACATCGCCGCCAACAAGCAGCAGCAGTTCGTCACGCTCTGCCGGCTAATCGGACTGCCGGAGTTGGCGTCGGACCCGCGCTTTGCCGAGCGCGAGACGCGCAAACGTAATCGCGTCGCCTTGAAGGCGCTGATCGAGGACGCCCTGGCGAGCGGCTCGGCCGCGGCCTGGGAGGAGACGTTCAATCGCGCAGGCGTGCCGGCGGGCAGGGTGCTGACGATCCCGCAGGTGCTGGCGGAGCAGCAAGTGATCGAGCGCGACATGACCACCCGTTTCGATGGCATGCCGAACATCGGCCGGCCGCTGACCGTCGTGCGCGGCGGGTTCATGGTCGATGGTGCAGCACCCTTCCCGACCAAGCCGCCGCCGGCGCTGGGCGAGCATATGGACGAGGTGTTTGCCAGCCTGCCGCCGCGCGTCAAGAAAAGAGCGCGGGCATGAGCGACGCGAGGACATGAGCAACGCTGGGAAAAAAACTGGCCGCGAGCGCGGCGAGGAGTGGTGGCAGACCGATATCATCGAAATGCGCCCCGGCGTTATTCGGCTGCGCGGCTATGAGATCCAGGGTCTGATCGGCCGCGTCAGCTTTCCGGCGATGATCTGGCTGATGCTGCGCGGCGAATTGCCTGGTGAGGAGCAGGCGGCGCTGCTCGGAATCGCGCTCAGTGCCGCCGTCGACCATGGGCCGCAGGCGCCGTCGATCGCCATTGCCCGCATGGCGGCCACCTGCGGCGTCGGCATCAACAGCGCCATGGCCTCAGCCATAAATGTGCTTGGCGACGTGCATGGCGGCGCCGGCGAGCAGGCGCTTGCCCTCTATGGTGACATTGCGGCGGCACTGGACGCAGGAGTGACCCTTGCAGACGCCGTCGTGGCGCGGCTCGATCGTTTTTTCGCCGAGGAAAAATCCTACGTTCCGGGTCTCGGCCATCGCTTCCATCCGGTCGATCCGCGAGCGCCGCGCCTCATCGAGCTGACCCGCGATTTTGCCGCGCGCGGCATCGTCAGCGGACGTTTCGCCGACATCGCCGAAGCTGTCGAGGCCGAGGTGGCGCGACGCAAGGGCAAGAAGATCCCGCTCAACATCGACGGCGCCACCGCCGTCATCTATGGCGAGCTCGGCTTCCCGCCGCCGCTGACACGCGGCCTGTTCGTGCTCTCGCGCTCGGTCGGCATATTGGCGCATGCGTGGGAACAGTCGCAACAGAGCGACCGCAACAAGGGACCGCTGCCGCGCGAATGGTTGTGGGCCTATACCGGCACGCCGGTGCGGCCTTTCCCTCACGGAGAAGACGACGCCAAATGAGACCTTGGTTCAAGTTCGCCAGCGGGCGCTGGACGGGGAATTTTCAAGTTCTTCAGCAGCGTTGAAAGGTCGGGCTCGTCGATAAGCACTGCTGCGTCTGCCGGCGTCAGCCATGCTCGCTGCCGCCTTTTGGCTTCCTGCCAGTTGGCCAGCTCCTCCGTCACCGCCAGCAGGTAGACAGTGACGTCGACGCGGACGAAGCGGCTGGTCAGCCGTTTCCAGTAGGAATAGGTGCCGGCCGGCTGCTTCAGCGTCTTGCCGAGGACGCCGGCTTCCTCCTGCGCTTCGATAGTGGCTGCCTTGCGCCCACTCTTGCCCTTCATCGGCCAGCCCTTAGGCACGATAAAGCGCCTTGTCGATATCGAGGTGACCAGCATCACCTCGACGTCGCCATGCTCGCCCAGCCGAAAAGGAATCGCCGCGACCTGACGGATCCGCCCGCCCTTCCTCGCCTTGCGTACGGCCTTCTTCTTGGTGGCTGCCATTCCCGACGATCCAATCAGGGCAGTGCCCAAGCACAAAGGCACGTTGCAAAATCAAAACCGCCTTGATGCTACTTCAAGTCGAGCGGCGTTCAAGCATATAAGTCGGCTAAATAAATGAAAAGCGCCGGCTTATCAGCGGCAGATACTGACGAAGCGGCTGCCCGACCGCCGCAACTGGCAAGTAGGCCTCATCAGCGGCACATCAGGCCGTTGCGGCGCTACCTCGCGATCCTGGGCACGGAACTGCTGTTGCTGCTGTTGATATTGCTGCCGTCGCAGCCTGTTCTCCAGCATCTGCAATTCGTTTTGCAGGACCAGCGCGTTGCGGTTGGTGGGAGTGACGATCTGCGCGGAGACAGCCGCGTCCGACAGCATCGCTGTTGCCAGCATTGCCGAGATGACGATCGTCGATAGGCGAAGCTGCGACATCCGTTCATTCCCGCACGAAACAGAACCCTCCAATCAATATAGGGCGTTTGTCTGGTGACGCCATGATTAAAGCTCGCCGAAGCGGAATTGGCGGGAGCTCGAGGCGCGTCGACCCTCATGTGCAGGCCAAGGGCATCGATGTCGAGGTTGACAACAAGAAGCTGGAGGGCATTCTGCAATTCAGCACGTGCCAGGCCGGTGCCTGGTGCCCTTGGCATTCGATGCGAAGATCGCGCCGCTGCTCGAGGTCGCCTCCACGTTGAAGATCAATGCGGTTACGGCCGATACCGGGCCGCCGGTCAGCTTAACCATCTCATTGGCCGGCTTCAGCGGCGCGGTTACCCGATCCGCGGAGCTCTCGGCCGATTGAGCGTCGCCCCGTCCCTCGCTTCAGTCGATTTCGCGCAGGCGATATCCGACCCCGGTTTCGGTGGTGATGTAACGCGGTTGGTCGGGTATTTTCTCGATCTTTTGCCTGAGCTGCCGCACATAGACCCTGAGATACTGCACGTCGGTCGAATCGCCCCAGACCTGCTTCAAAAGAAACTGGTGGGTGAGAACCTTGCCCGCGTACTGCACGAGGATGCGCAGGATATCGTACTCCTTCGGCGAGAGCTTTATCTCCCTGCCCTCGATCGTGACGATGCGCTTCACCAGATCGACCGTGAGATCGCCGGTGTGGAATACCGGCTTCTCGCCTTGCTGCTGGAACTTGTGGCGGAGCGCCACGCGGATGCGCGCGACAAGCTCGTTCATGCCGAACGGCTTGGTGACGTAGTCGTCGGCGCCGAGCTCAAGCGCCGAGACGATGCCGGCCTCGTCGGTGCGGCTGGAAAGGATGACCACGGGAACATCAAGGCCGTCGTCCCGCCATTTGCGCAGCAATTCATGGCCGCCCATGCCGGGCAGGCCGAGATCGAGCAGGATCAGGTCCGGCTTTTCCGCCTCCATGAGTTCGATCGCCGTCTTGGCGTTCGGCGCCTCGCTGATCGCATAGCCCTGGCTGCCAAGACCGACGCGGAGCAGCTTGCGGATCGGCGGTTCGTCATCGACGACCAATATCCTGACGTCCAGGTTCGTCATGGCAAGTCATCCACGTCGGGGTCGCCCACATTTTGGTCATCGCCGCTGGGGTCGTCGTCCACGGCGGGCAATTCCGTCGGCACCGGCATCTTGATCGTGAAAACCGCACCCGAGCGGTCGGTCCTGCTGGCCGCCGAAATCGTCCCGCCCATTGCCTCGATGAAGCCGCGGCAGATCGAGAGCCCGAGCCCGGTGCCGGCACGGACCTGATCGCCCTTGCGCACCCGGTAGAACGTGTCGAAAACGCGTTCCAGATCGGCGCGCGGAATGCCCGGGCCCTCGTCCATGATCTGCAGGGTGACAAAGCCATTGTCGAGCCAGCCCTGCAAGCGGATCGTCGAACCAGGCGGCGCATACTTTGCGGCATTGTCGAAGAGGTTGAACAGCACCTGCTCGAACAGAACGGGGTCAAGCCTCAGCATTGGCAGGTCAGCGGGAATGTCCATTTCGGTCTTGTGTTCGCCGATGATTTTCCTGGCCCGGTGCAGCGCGGAACCGACGATATCGCCGACGTAGTGGAACGCGTAATTCGGCTCCATCGCACCGGATTCGATCTTGGTCATGTCGAGCAGATTGGCGATGAAACGGTTCAGCCGTTCCGATTCGTCGAGCACGGTCGACAGCAGGTCCGCCCGGTCCGCCTCGGGAAGCGCCGACGCAAATTCCCGCAAGGTGCCGGCGGCGCCCATGATGGCGGCAAGCGGCGTTTTCAGGTCATGGGAAATCGAGGTCAGCAGCGCCGAGCGCAGGCGGTCCGCCTCGGCCGCGAGCTTGGCCCGGTCGACGTCGGCGACAAGCTGGATACGCTCGATGGCCACCGCCGCCTGATCTGTGAGGGCGTCGAGCAGGCGCTGCTGCTCGGGCGTCAGCAGCGGACCTTGCTTGTCGTTGTCGAGCCCGACGACGCCGACAGCAGTGCGCCCCGTCCGCAACGGAACATAGAGGCGTTTTGCCCCGGGCAGCGTGTCCGCGCCGCGCCCCGCCGCGCGGTTGTGCTCCCAGGCCCAGAGCGCTGCAGCGATGTCTGCCTCGGCCAGCGTGTCGTCTGGAGGATAGCCGGCCTTGACCGTGATCGTGCCGTTTTCGGGTAGCAGCAGCACCACGCGCAGCTTCAGCATCGAGGCTATCTGAAAGGCAGTCGCCCAAAGCACGTCGTCGAGCGTTCCCGTGCCGGCCAGCTTCTTTGAGAACAGATAAAGGTCCTCGGTGGTGCGCGCGCGAGACTGTGCCGCCACGGCCTGGCGCTGTACCCGCGCCGTCAGATTGCTGGCGATGATCGCCACGCAGAAGAAAAAGCCGAGCGCGACGGCGCTTTCCGGAGCGCTGATGTTGAACGTGTAGAGCGGGTCGAGAAAGAAGAAGTTGAATGCAAGCGCGCTGAGGACGCAAGCGAATATTGCCGGCCACAGACCCGCCGTGACCGCAGACACCAGCACCGCCATGAGGAAGACAAGGGCGATGTTGCGCACGTCGAGCACGCGCGACAGGAGCAGCCCGAAAAGCAACCCTGCGACGACGTAGCCGGTAACGATCAGATAGGGCCTGATGTCGAGGCGCGCCGGTTGAGCCGGGATGACACCTCGTGACGGCTGGACTTGCGCCTGGTCGTCGCCGGAGACGACATGAACGCTGATCTTGCCGGCGTCGCGTATCAGATCATAGGTAACGGAGCCGTCGAACAATTGCCGCCAGCGCGGCTTGCGCGGCTTGCCTGTTATGATGTGGGTGACGTTGTTCGCCGCCGCATAGCGCAGAATCTCGGTGGCGACGTCCTGACCGGGTATGGTGACGGCAGCGCCGCCCAATTGTTCGGCAAGGCGAAGCGTTGATGCGAGCCTGTCGCGATCCTGCTCGGACAGGCTGGTCGAACGCGGCGTCTCGACGTAGAGCGCGAGCCATGATGCGCGCAGTCGCTCGGCCTGGCGGCGGGCATAGCGCACGAGGGACGCGCTGCGCGGGTCCTCGTCGACCCAGACCAGGACACGTTCGCTGGCCGCCCAGGGTCCGGGTATGGCGTGGGCCTGCATGTGGATCAGCAACTGCTCGTCGACACGCTGGGCGGTGCGGCGGAGCGCCAATTCCCTGAGCGCTGTCAGATTGCCCGGCGAGAAATAGTTCTCGATGGCGCGCTGGGCGGTGCTGGGGATATAGACCTTGCCTTCCTCGAGCCGCTTGATCAGGTCGTCGGGCGTGAGATCGATGATCTCGATGTCGTCGGCCTGGTCGATGATGGAGTCTGGAACCGTCTCGCGCACCCTGACGCGCGTGATCTGCGCCACGACATCGTTCAGGCTTTCGACATGCTGGATATTGAGCGTCGTGTAGACGTCGATACCGTGCGTCAGGATTTCCTGGACGTCGAGATAGCGCTTGGGATGGCGGCTGCCCGGCGCGTTGGTATGGGCAAGCTCGTCGACGAGAACCAGCGCCGGACGCCGGGCAAGGATGGCATCGAGATCCATCTCCTCGAGAATGCGCCCCTTATAGTCGACCTGGCGACGAGGGATCAGCTCATAGCCGTCGACCAGCACCTGGGTTTCTTTGCGGCCGTGCGTTTCGACGACGCCGATCACCACGTCCACCCCGTCGGCCAGTCTTGCACGGCCCGACATCAGCATTTCATAGGTCTTGCCGACGCCGGGTGCCGCGCCCAGGAATATCCGCAGGCGACCGCGCGCCTCCCGCTCCGCATGGTCAAGCAGCGCGTCGGGTGAGGGTCTGGTCTCCTTGCGGCTGTCGTCCGGCATCAGAAATCGATCATGAAGGGCGCCGGGGATGGTGTCGATCCCCGGCCCATCATTCATTGCTTGACAGCCTCGTCCAGCGCCAGGTTGAGCGCCAGCACATTGACCACCGGCTCTCCCATGAAGCCGAGCTCGCGGTCCTCGACATGGCTGTCGACAAGGGATTTAACCCTGGCTTCATCAACGCCCCTGGCCTTGGCCACCCTGGCGACCTGGAAATAGGCGGCTTCGGGGCTGACATGCGGATCGAGGCCGCTGCCTGAAGTCGTGACCAGATCCATCGGCACCGGCTGGTTGGGATTTTCCGCCTTCAGCCTGTCGGCATCGCCCTTGATGCGTTCGATCAGCTTGGGGTTGGTCGGACCGAGATTCGAACCGCTCGATGAGGCGGCATTGTAACCGTCGCCGGCAGCCGATGGCCGGCCATGGAAATAGCGGTCGCTGGCGAAGGCCTGGCCGATCAGTTCGGAGCCGACGAGCTTGCCGTCCTTCTCGATCAGACTGCCGTTGGCCTGGCGCGGGAACAAGGCTTGGGCGATGCCGGTCATGCCGATCGGATAGATTAGGCCGGTAAGGATGGTGAAGAAAACGATCATGGTGATCGCGGGTCTGATTTGCTTGAGCATGGACTTAATTCCTTAGGCGAGGCCAAGCGCGGTGATGGCCATGTCGATCGCTTTGATGCCGACGAAGGGGACGATGATGCCGCCGAGACCGTAGATAAGAAGGTTGCGGCTGAGCAGCGCGCCCGCGCCGATCGCGCGATATTTGACGCCTCTCAGCGACAGCGGGATCAGCGCGATGATGATCAGCGCGTTGAAGATGATGGCCGAGAGAATGGCGCTCTGCGGCGTTGCCAGATGCATGATGTTAAGCGCTTGCAGCGGACCAGATGTCTGCCCCGGCGCGATGTAGAAGACGGCGAATATGGCCGGGATTATGGCAAAATACTTGGCAACGTCGTTGGCGATGGAGAAGGTCGTCAGCGACCCGCGCGTCATCAGCAATGTCTTGCCGATTTCCACGATCTCGATCAGCTTGGTCGGGTCGCTGTCGAGGTCGACCATATTGCCGGCTTCGCGTGCGGCGACCGTTCCGGTGTTCATGGCAACGCCGACATCGGCCTGCGCAAGGGCGGGCGCATCGTTGGTGCCGTCGCCGCACATGGCGACGAGCTTGCCCTTGGCCTGCTCGTCGCGGATGAGCTTCAGCTTGTCCTCGGGCGTCGCCTGGGAAAGGAAATCGTCGACGCCGGCCTCCGCCGCGATCGCCGCCGCCGTCATCGGGTTGTCGCCGGTGATCATCACCGTGCGGATCCCCATCTTGCGCAGTTCGGCGAAGCGTTCCCTGATGCCGCCCTTGACGATGTCCTTGAGATGGACGACGCCGAGCAGGCGTCCGTCGCGCTCGACCGCCAACGGCGTGCCGCCGGATTTGGCGATGTCGTCGGCGATCGCCTGCAGGTCGCGAATGGTGTCGCTGCTGGGGCGTCTACCATGCGTGGCGACGGTCGACTGATTGACGTGGGCGAGCACCGAATCGACCGCGCCCTTGCGCACCGACGAGCCATCGATGTTGACGCCGCTCATGCGGGTTTGCGCGGTGAAGGGCACGAAAGTGGCATGCAGTGTTGCCATGTCGCGGGCACGGATGGCGTATTTCTCCTTCGCCAGCACGACGATCGAGCGGCCTTCCGGCGTTTCATCGGCAAGCGAGGCCAACTGTGCAGCGTCGGCCAGCTCCTGCTCGGTGACGCCCTTGACCGGGCGGAACGCCGTCGCCTGGCGATTGCCGAGCGTGATCGTGCCGGTCTTGTCGAGCAGCAGCGTGTCGACGTCGCCAGCCGCCTCGACGGCGCGGCCCGACATGGCCAGCACGTTGAACCGCACCAGGCGATCCATGCCGGCGATGCCGATAGCCGAAAGCAGTGCCCCGATCGTCGTCGGGATCAAGGTGACGAACAGGGCGACCAGGACGGTCACCGAAATGTAGCCGCCCGAATAGGAGGCGAAACTCGGGATCGTCGCCGTCGCCAGCACGAAGATCAGCGTCATGCCGACGAGCAGGATGTTGAGCGCGATCTCGTTGGGCGTCTTCTGGCGCTCGGCGCCTTCGACCAGCGAGATCATGCGGTCGAGGAACGTATGGCCTGACGCCGCGGTGATGCGCACGCGGATCCAGTCGGACAGAACCTGCGTGCCGCCAGTCACCGCCGAACGGTCGCCGCCGGATTCACGGATCACCGGAGCGGATTCGCCGGTGATCGCCGCCTCGTTGACCGAAGCGACGCCTTCGATCACCTCGCCATCCGAGGGAATGATGTCGCCGGCCTCGACGAGCACCACATCGCCGACCTTCAGGCCGGTGCCGGGCACCAGCTTGAACTTGATGCGGCCGTCGCCGGTCAATAACTTGGCCTGGGTCTCGGTGCGCGCCTTGCGCAGCGAATCGGCCTGCGCCTTGCCTCGGCCTTCGGCGACCGCTTCGGCGAAGTTGGCGAAAAGCACGGTGAACCACAGCCAGATGATGATCTGCAGCGAGAAGCCGAGGTCGCCGCCACCAGTGACAAGATCCTTGACGAACAGGACTGACGTGAGCGCCGAGACGACGGCGACGACGAACATCACCGGATTGCGCATCAAGCTGCGCGGGTTCAGTTTCCTGAAGGCGCCGTCGATGGCGGGCAGCAGGATGCGGGCATCCATGATAACAGCGGATTTGGACTGGCTCATTTAGTGGCTCCAGTATCGATGTTGTTGTACGGCGCCGATCGATCGTATGCCGAAAGAAGGTGCGGAAGCCCGGAGGCCAGCAACCAGATCACGAACATGACCGCCGCAATGCCGAAGAACGTGGACAAGGTCGGGAAAGGGGGCGGGGTTGCCCCTTTCGGATCGGCTCGATGCCGAATCTTGCGACGTATGGTTTCGAACCAGGACATAGTCATCACCAGGACATGGCGGTTCAGAATGTCTGCCCGTGGATGCCGGCCAGGTGCTCGATGATCGGTCCGACCGCCAGCGCCGGGAAGAAGGTGAGGCCGCCGACGATCAGAATGAGGCCGACCAGCAGCCCGACGAACAGCGGCCCGTCGGTCGGGAAGGTGCCGGCGGAGGCGGGCACCGTCTTCTTGGCGACCAACGAACCGGCGATCGCCAGAGCCGGGATGATGACCAGGAAGCGGCCCATCAGCATGCCGATGCCGAGCGTGATGTTGTACCAGGGCGTGTTGCCGGTCAGGCCGCCAAAGGCCGAGCCGTTGTTGGCGGCAGCCGAGGTGTAGGCATAGAGAACCTCGGAAAAGCCGTGCGGGCCGGCATTGGCCATCGAAGCGACGCCTGTCGGCAGCACCACGGCGATCGCGGTGAAGATAAGCATCGCCAGCGGCAGGCAAAGAATGGCGAGCATTGCCATCTTGACCTCCTTGGCCTCGATCTTCTTTCCGAGATATTCGGGCGTGCGTCCGACCATCAGTCCGGCGACGAAGACGGCGATCACAATGTACATCAGGATGCCGTAGAGACCGGCGCCGACACCGCCGACAATGACCTCGCCGAGCTGCATGTTGATGATCGGGATCATGCCGCCAAGTGCTGTGAAGCTGTCATGCATCGCATTGACGGCGCCGCAGGACGCGGCCGTGGTGATGACCGCAAACAACGCCGACAAAGCAATGCCAAAGCGTGTTTCCTTGCCTTCCATGTTGCCGCCGTCGATGCCCAGCGCATGCACCAGCGGATTGCCTGATGCTTCCGCCCAGTAGCAGACAGCGACGCCAGCGATGAACAGGACACCCATCGCGGTCAAGATCGCCCAGCCCTGGCGCTGGTTGCCGTTCATGCGGCCGAAGACGTTGGTCAGCGCCGCACCGATGGCGAAGATCGAAACCATCTGGATCAGGTTTGAGATCGCATCGGGATTTTCGAAGGGATGCGCAGCGTTGGCGTTGAAGAAGCCGCCGCCATTGGTGCCGAGCATCTTGATGGCGATCTGCGAGGCGGCTGGCCCGACCGCGATCGTCTGCCGCGTGCCTTCCAGTGTTGTGGCCTCGAGATAGGCGCTGAGCGTCTGCGGTATGCCGAGATAGACATAGACCAGCGTCAGCACGATGCAGAGCGGCAACAGCAGGTAGAGGGTGCACCGGGTCATATCGACCCAGAAATTGCCGATCGATTTGCCGGAAGCCTTGGTGAAGCCGCGGATCAGCGCGATCGCGATGGCGATGCCGGTCGCCGCGGACAGGAAGTTCTGCACGGTGAGACCGGCCATCTGCACGAGATAGGACATCGTGCTTTCGCCGCCGTAGTTCTGCCAGTTGGTGTTGGTCATGAAGCTGGCGGCGGTGTTGAAGGCGAGCCCGGGTTCGACGGCGGTCATACCGGCCGGATTGTACGGCAGGCTGCCTTGCAGCCGCTGCAGGAAGTAAAGCACCAGGAAACCGGCCAGGTTGAAGAACAGCAAGGCCGCCGCATAGGTGGTCCAGTGCTGCTCCTCACGTTCGCTGGTTCCCGAGATGCGATAGAGGCTCCGCTCGACAGGGCCAAAAATCGGCGAGAGGAATGTGCGGTCGCCGCTGAAAACGCGATACATGTAGCCGCCGAGCGGCTTCACGAGAAAAACGACGATCCCGCAATAGACGAGGATCTGCATCCATCCGTTGAAAGTCATTGAAATAGCTTTCCGTGGCCTTCGCCGGTTGCCGTTAGAAACGTTCTGGGCGAGCGAGGGCGTATGTCAGGTAGGCGAGAAGGAACAAGGTCACAGCGCCACCAAGGATGTAATCGACAAGCATGTTGTGATCCTTCCGCTTAAAGACTGTCGCAAGCTCTGACGTAGGCGAAGAACAGGGTGAAGAACAAAACCCCTATTCCGAGAACGATGATGTCCATCGTGCGCGTTCCTTATTTTCGCGTTGCACAGCCTTGCCTGAAGCCGGCAGGTCGAGGTCATGTGAAGACACTCAGTCGCGCTGGTAATGCCGACCGAGATAGGTCCTTCCCGACGGTATATGGATCGAAACCCCATAAAGGTTCGAGCCGGGGCAAAGAGGAAAGAAATAAAAATCCTATAGGGATTTTGCCGTCACGATCTCAGCGCACGGCGTTCAAAGACAAGTGGTGCACCGGCGCGAAGCCGCCGAAAATCAACGATCGCGCGTATAGATCACGGCATAGTCGTCCGCATACGCCCGCTTCCAGCCCAGTTCATCGAAGAATGGAATGCGGCTGTCGTCCGGCGTCAGCAAGGCCCAGTCTATCGCATGCTTCTGGAGCTGGGCTTCGAGGACAGGCTTTCCGCCGCTGCGTCCTGTCTCAGCATCTGTCATCATAAAGCCGTTGAGAAAGAGCTGATCTGTCCGGCCGTCGATGAATGTCTTGATTCCATGGAAGATCAAGCTGCCGCCGAAGTTGTAGGAATTCAGGACATTGCCTGACAGATGATGGCTCTCGGCGAATGCGAGCGCATCCTTGGCCGAAGTCTTCTGGCTCGGCGCGACCGGATAGGCGCTCGTGAGCATTGCGGTTGCCGCCAGCAGCAAAACGCCTGCCACGCCGCAGATCTGGTAAAATCGCTCTGCGAAAAACCGTTCCAGCCGGTCGCGCTTGTCGGACACCCATTTCGCCAGGGAAAGCGCGGGATATTGCCCCGCAATCTCGGCCGCAAGCACGATCGGGACCAGCAGAAAGAACAGATACATGAAGCGCAAATGGGTGAGATAGATGTGCAAGGCAAAGATGATGAACAGCGCCTTCGCCCAGCCGACGCGAAGTCTCGACACAAGCAGCGCGAACAAGAACAGCAGGATACCCACTTCCTGGAATGGTTGATCCGAGGCGTCGAACGGTTTCCACTCGATAATCAAGGGAACCGCTTCATTGCCATAGGCTACCGTGAAAGTGGCAAGTATGGCCTTGACGCCATAGGGATTGATCAAGCTGACCACCGGGCAGAGCAGTCCGAAGGCAACCCATTTGCCAAGGAGTACGGGGTTGGACAGGCGGGTTCGCACAAGAAGATCGAGGCCGGCGAAAGCCGCGATGACGAAGCCGAGGGTAAAGGTCGCGTGGAGATTGGCCCACAGGACAAGCAGGGCAAGCAGCCACAGAGGCGGTCCTTGCTCATTGCGCGCTGCGCGGAAAAGCATTGCGGTCCAGATCACGATGATGGGCAAGGTGAAGATGTGCGGACGCGCGGTGAAGATCGGCGAGATCAAGGCCACCGCGAACAAGGCCAGTCCCACTGCCGCCGTCGGTCTCAACCAGGTGCTGAGATGCCACGACAGCAGCGCGCCCGTCAGGGCGATGGTTGAGATGATCAGCACCGCCACGCCGTTCCAGCCACCTGCCGTGTAAGCGAGCGCAAGGAGAACCTGTCCAAGCCATTCCTTGGCGATCCACGGCTGGCCGGCGAAAGTATGAGAATAGCTGTCGACAAGCGGGAACGTACGATTTGCCAGCAGATCGAGCCCCACCTTGACCTGCCACCAACAGTCGGGGTCCTGCAGGATGGCTTGGGCGTGGGCGGAAAGCGCGAATGCCACGAGAGGCGCGACAAACAGACAGAACATCACCCTGGCCCGCTGCGCGTCGTTGACCGACGACGCGGTCGCAACGGTGGCTACGGTTGCCTGAATCCCGTTCATATCATAGCTCCAAGCCGCTCTGCGGCAGATCGATTGGCGGTTTCAGCTTGTCGCTCATCCGAGGGCAGGGCGTCCGCTCAAACGGCGGGCTTGACCGCATGCACGAAATATTGGGCTCCCATAGGCATCCTGGTCAGGAAGCGCTCCAAGGGTCGCAATCTTGCGAGCACGCGTGGGAAAAAGATCCGGTAGACGACATCGGGTTTGGAGAAGCCGGCCGCAGCCATTCGCTTGCGCATATCGCGGCTGTTGATCAGAATTGCGTTCTCGTCGAAAGCACAGTTTCGCACCGCGTGCGTCGTCAGCGGATTCCAGGGATTGTGCTCGAACAAAAAGAAGCTGCCACCACCGGTCAGCACTCTCTCGATCTCCTTGATCAGGCCGACATGGAGGTCTTCGGGGATGTGATGGAACACGCATGCGGCGAAGGCGAGGTCGAAACTCGCGTCGTCGTAAGGGACCGTTTCGCCGTCGAAGTGCCTAAAATCGGCCTGGCCGGGAAAGCGCTTGCGGGCGATGTCGAGCGACTGCGAGGAGGGATCGAGCAAGGTGATTTCGCTGTCGGGAAACGCGGCGCGCATAGGGCCTAGTGAATTGCCGACGCCCGCGCCGAAGTCGAGTATCCGCCGCGGCTTCACATTGGAGCGAGCCAGCCTTGCCGCGAGGTCGTCGATCTTGTACTGCGCGAAGAAATCCGGGGTTTCGCCGCTCAGCCGGATGCTTGCGGCATGCTGCTGCTGATATTCCAGCGCGAACTGGTCAAATTCGGCCTGAAGCACGCCCGGCTCCCTTCGTCAGTTCTTGGGCCATTTCCTGAAGGCGATGGACGGGCAGTTTCCCGGCGGCAGGATCGTGGGCGGTGATCTCGTTTATGAGGTAGAGTGGCCGCCGCTTGGTCTCCATATACATGCGCCCGAGATATTCCCCGAAAATCCCAAGGACCAGAAGCTGGACGCTGCCGAGGATCAGGACGATTGCGGCCAGGCTGGTCCAGCCGGGCAACACGCTGCCGGCAATCCATGAGAAGAGCGTGTAGCCGAGCGCAGCAAGGCCGAGAAAGCCGAAGATCATGCCAAGATGCGAGGCGAACCGCAGGGGCACGATGGAGAAGCTCGTCATCGCATCCATCGCCAGAAGCACCATCTTCTTCAATGGGTAATGCGTGGCGCCCGCGAAGCGCTGGTGCCGCTCATAGGCAAAGGCCACCTGCTTCAGGCCGATCCAGCTCACCATCCCGCGAATGAAGCGGTAACGCTCGGGCATCGCGTTGAGATGATCGAGCGCGCGGCGGCTCATCAGGCGAAAGTCCCCGGAATCGAGCGCCATGTCGACGTCGACCATCTTGCGCAGCAGACGGTAGAACAATGCGGCGGTTGCGCGCTTGAACCAGCCTTCGCCCTGGCGCTTCACCCGCTGGCCGTAGACGACGTCGAACCCCTCATCCATCTTTGCCATCATGGCTTTGAGCAATTCCGGCGGGTCCTGGAGGTCGGCATCGAGAATGAGAATGCGCTGGCCGCGGCAAAACTCCAGGCCGGCGCTGAGCGCAATCTGGTGGCCATAATTTCGAGCGAGGTCTATGCCGACGACGTGGCCGTCCTGTTTGGCGAGTTCGAAAATGGCCTCGCGAGTGCCGTCGGTGGCTCCGTCGATGACCAGCACGATCTCGTAGGAATGCTCCGCTTGTTCACGGCAAACGGCAGTGACGCGCCGGTAAAGTTCGGCGATCCCACCGATTTCATTGTAGCACGGCACGACAACCGACAGCGCGACGGCGCGTCGCGCAGCGATTTTCCCTGTTTGCGCCAAAAGCCCAGCTCCCATGGTTCAAACGGGAATAGGCCGAATTTGTTAGAAAATTGATAAGCCGCTCAGGATTGCCGGCCCGCGACGCCAGACAAGCGCGACGCCGAACAAGCAAAGCGTGCGGATGGCCGGGCGTGATCCGGGATACGGCGAGGGCAACCGCTCCGCAAATCGGCGGCTCAGCCTTCGGCCTTGAAGTTCTTAGCTTCCTTCTCGACCTTGGGGCTGTCCTTGCCGTGCTTGCGCATCAGATCCTTCGCTTGGTTGGGCGAAACGTCGGTGGTCTCGGCCAGGCGCAGGGCTTCCTCGTCGTCCGGTTTGCGTTTCTTCCGATCGGCCATTGCGTTCCGTTTTTCAGCCATCACAACGCCTTTATGCTCTTGGCGATTTCGTTCAGCACCTTGCGATCGGTGCCGTGGCGCTTGATCAAGGTGCGTGCCTGGTCGGGAGTGATGCCGGCTTCCTCGGCGAAATGCCTCACCTCGTAGTCTTCGTCGCCGGCTACTTGCGAGCGATCGCGGCTGTCGGTCTTGGTCTTGTCGTCGGGCATGGGGAGTTCTCCTCGTTGACCTGGAGCATAACGACGGAGATTTCGTGAGGTTCCTTAATGCATGTCGCCCAAAAGTGCGCAGCGGTTTTGGGAAAACGACATGCACAAAACAAGGACCTAAAGCGCGTCGTCGCATGAATCTCTTCAGGCGTGACGCGCTTTAGTGCCGGCCTTCGCGCACAAACACATGGGCTTCCTTGGCAGCAGCCGTGAATGCCCGCCGCGCACTGCCAACCGCCCGCCGCTGTTCCATCGCATCCATCATGGCTTTCAAGGCGGCGCGATATTTCGGCCCGCGCTTTTCGTCTGGCCAGTTATCGACCAGAAGCGAGGCCGCCTGGACCGTCCTCGTCACAGAGAGGGGGCGGCCGATCCGTTCGCTTTCGATTGTCACCGGAACGTCGAATTGTTCATCACGCATTACCGCCACTCCTTGACTCCAAGGACAGGAACGGCGCATCGGGGTTATTCGTTCCGATGACGAATGGTGTGATCCATCCCGATCACAATTCATGGTTACTGAGTGGCTTACGTCGCCGGTCTCGTTCAGACAGTGCGCAAGCCAATTACCCGCAGGGCGACATGGATTAGCGGGACCGATGGTCGAACACGACGCCCATGGTCCTACCAATTGCTGTCATCACGACAAGCTCGACCAGATGGTCGTCGCTGTCCTCACAAGCCGGGGCTGCCCGGCGGATGGCATCTATTGCGGCTCTGGTCGATATGGTGTCGCCGGCGCGGAATTTTGAAAGCGCAGATGAAACGAGTTCCTGGGCCGTCAAGTCAACGACAGGCACTCTCGAAACGATGTTCATAGGCCTCCTCCGCCATGAACCCTCTCCCACGAGAATGATACGCCGAATGGCGGTTTCCGCCAGCGAAATAGTGGTCCGACCAGAGGCCAATCGGACCGCGGACAGTTGCCTTTTTGCGGGCCTCAGCGCGACGCTGCCGACTTCGATTTCTCTCGGCTCCTCGCAGCTGGCTTGACCCTTATCCGCATCGCTCCACCCTCGGGATGATCGATCTCAAAGGCATTGGTCTTCCGCACGAGATCGCTCAGCTTGCGAAAGCCGAAGGTTCTGGGATCGAAGTCCGATGCCAGATTGGCGAGCTGATTGCCTACGATGCCGAGCGGCACCCAACCGTCCTCGGTTCCCATCTGTGAAATGACCTTGGTGATGATCGGCGTCGCGGCGCTGGGTGGCTGCAAGGATTTCGTCGGCGCCGCATCGTGAGCGTTGGCTGGCGCAGTCGGAAGCAGGTTCTCGGTGTATACGAACCGGCGGCATGCCTGCCGGAAACTCTCCGGTGTCTTCTGCTCGCCAAACCCATACACGTCGATCCCATGTTCCCTGATGCGAGCGGCAAGGCGGGTGAAATCGCTGTCGGACGACACCAGGCAGAAGCCTTCGAACCGCCCGCTGTGGAGAAGGTCCATCGCGTCGATGACGAGCGTGATGTCGGATGCGTTCTTGCCGCTGGTGTAGGCGAATTGCTGCTGCGGGATGATCGCATGCTTCGACAGCACGTCGGCCCATGCCTTCGAACGGGTGCTGGAGAAGTCGCCGTAGATGCGACGAACGCTTGCCTCGCCGATCTTTGCGATTTCCTCGAACAAGCCATCGGCGATCTTGGCCGAGGCATTGTCTGCGTCGATCAGCACCGCAAGCCGTGGAGAGCGTGGTTCGGTTGGCAAGGTGAGCCCCTGTTTTTTTGGCTTCGCACCAGATGACATATGGTGCAGCGGTAATGTTTTTGTCGAGATTGGACGAACGTCACCACTTCTCCCGATACAAGATCATACCTCCGTGGTGCAGCACGCCGTCAATGAACATTCCGTCAGCGGTAAAGCCGGTGTCGTCCCAGTAGTCGATGTGATTTCCTCGGATCTCATAGCGTCCCTGGTATGCGCTCTCGCGGCTTCCCCGCGCTTCGTCATAGCGACCATTTGGAAGCAAGTTGTGGCGGATATGGCCATCGGCCGTGACCCACATCCCGACATAGGGGTGGCTTGCCGAAGGTTGGGCAACGGTATTTTGCTCGACATTCATCTGGGCGAAACCTTTCTGCATCGGTAAGACGGCCGCGCCGGCAAGAAGCACGGCAGCGGCAAGCATCGAAATCTGTTTCATGGGACAGCTCCTCAGGGGTGTTTGCCGGGAGCGGCGCGACGTTCAGTGAACAGCTCGGAGAGCGCTTGCGATGCTGCGATCGCGCGGGGGAATCCGGCCGGAACCGTCACCATGTAGATGACTTCCTTCAGCTCTTCCTCGGACACGCCGATATTCAGCGCATACCCGGCATGAATTTTCATGAAGGCAGTCTCACCCATGGCTGCGAATACCGCGACGGCGGCGAGTTGGCGGGTACGGCTGTCGAGCCTCGGGCGGGACCAGACGTCGCCCAGCGCATAGCCCTGGGTTGCTCCGGCCAGGAACGGAAACTCCTGTCTCATGCGTTCCAGCGCAGGCTGCGGAGCGCCATTGTTCAGGCTCCTGACGACGGCGTCGCCGCGTTGCAGCCGCTCTTCCATCGTCTGCGATTTGGCCGTTTGAGGAACCGCGCCGAGCAGCAACGCGACGGCAATCGCGATGTACGAGCTGTGAAAACGAAAATCCATTGTTGCCTCCCTACTTGCTGGCTGTCGGCCGGATGACGATCTCGTTCACGTCGACATCGTCCGGCTGTTCGATGGCAAAGCGCACGGCACGGCCAATCGCGTCGGGCTGCAGCGCAATGGCGCGATAGGTCTTCATCGCTTCCACCGCGACCGGATCGGTGATCGTGTCGGCGAGCTCGCTCTCGACCACGCCGGGATGGATGCAGGTGACGCGGATGTTGTCGTGCTCCTGCCGCAAGCCATCGGAGATGGCGCGGACCGCGTATTTGGTTGCGCAATAGACCGCGGCTGTCGGCGACACCGAAAGCGCGCCGATGGAAGCTATGTTGACGACATGGCCGGAGCCTCGGGCCGTCATCTCCGGCAGCACCGCGGCGATGCCGTAGAGCACGCCCTTGACGTTGACGTCGACCATTCGGTCCCATTCATCGACCTTCATCGAGGCCATCAGCGACAACGGCATGACGCCGGCATTGTTGACGATCACGTCGACGCGTCCCCAGGCCTGGCGCGCCGCCTCGGCAAAGGCGGCGACATCGGCGCGGTCGGTCACGTCCAGGCGGCGTGTCATGGCCTTCCCGCCCTTTGCTCTGATCTCTTCTGCGAGTGTGTCCAGCCGATCGGTGCGGCGCGCACCGAGCATGACCTTTGCTCCGGCAGCACCGAGCTCCTGGCCGATGGCGGCGCCAATGCCGCTCGAAGCCCCGGTGATGAGCACGACTTTGTTGAGGGACATGTTTCGTCTCCGTCTGGTTGATCTTGCGAACCGCCATGCAGCGGTTGCCATGA
This sequence comes from Mesorhizobium sp., assembly GCA_004020315.1. Taxonomy (GTDB): domain Bacteria; phylum Pseudomonadota; class Alphaproteobacteria; order Rhizobiales; family Rhizobiaceae; genus Mesorhizobium. The sequence goes on along the minus strand of SAQG01000036.1, from coordinate 41,801 downwards.
AGATGGATCTGCTTCACTGTTGCGATAAGACGACCACTTGTTCACAGCGTGGAAAGCACAGCTAACCAATGCAGCCGGATCTCAATGCGCTCGCCGTGTTCGCCCTTGTCGCCGAGGAGCGGAGCTTTCGCGCGGCTGCGGACCGCATGGGCGTCACCCGCTCGGCGGTGAGCCAGACGTTGAAGCGGCTGGAAGAGACGCTCGGTATTGCGCTGGTCCAGCGCACGACGCGAAGCGTCAGCCTGACCGAGGCTGGCGAGCGCCTCTACGCTGAGATAGCGCCCGCCATTGCCGAAATGCGCGCGGCAATGGAGACCACCGGGGACCTGCGCGGGCGTCCGCGCGGGCAGTTGCGGCTCGCCGTCTCGTCGATCGCCGAGCGCTTTCTTTCAGGGCCGTTCCTGGCGACCTTTGCCGAAGCCAACCCGGAGGTTCAGATCGACATCACGGTGACGGACGAGGAATTCGATATCGTCGCCGAGGGATACGATGCCGGCGTCAGGCTCGGCGAAGTGATCGAGCAGGACATGATCGCGGTGTCTGTCGCCGGTGACGAGCGGCAGCTGGCCGTCTGCGCGCCGGCCTATCGCGATCGGTTCGGAGCGCCTTCGCATCCGAGGGAACTCGCGGGCCATCGCTGCATTGGCTGGCGCCGCGCACCGAAGGTCGCGCCCTATCGCTGGGAATTCGCCGAGGGCGGCAAGGAGTTCAGCGTCGCCGTTGCGCCAGAGATCACGACCAACGACATGGCATTGATGATAAAGCTCGCCATTGCCGGCGCCGGCATCACCTTCGGCATGGAGGAGAGCTTTCGCCCGTGGATCGATCGGGGCGAGCTAGTGCCAGTTCTCGAGGACTATTGCCCGCGCTTTGCCGGCTTTTACCTCTATTATCCGAGCCGTCGCAACGTCGCGCCGAAGCTGCGCGCCCTTGTCGATCACCTGCGGCGTCCTGGTTAGTGTTTCCCGCCCAGTATGGCGACCATGTCGATGTTGCAATTATTTTAGCGTGAGCGCATGTTTTCATCAGCCGGCGCAAGCCGGTTAGGCCCGGTGGCTGGCCGGTCACCCCCATAGGCTGCCGGGCCGCCGCAACGGCTTGGGAGGGAATGACATGCCTGCCGGGCGCCGGAATCTCGATGTGGCGCGGGCATGGACCCCCCTCGCGGGCGCGGAGTTTTATCCCGGTGGCCAGATGCGCTGGTCTTGGAATGCCCGCGCGCTCCCAGGGGCGCGCGTTTTTCATCTGTTCGGCCGATGCGCCGGTCCACTGGAGGATAGAGATTGAAAATCTGCCTTAGCTCTGGACGGCGGTAGCCTCTGCGGACTTCGGATGAAGGGCTGACCTATGTTGTTGCGCGCAGGCTCATATGAGATCGCGGCAAGGATTGCTTTCCTTGCCGCGTTGGCTGGCGTTCTCCTGCTCGCCCTCTTTCCGGAGTGGCTCCTACAGGATTTGGGCGTGACCTTCACGCATCACGGCAAGCTCATCCACGCCGCCGCATTCGCCGTTTTGGCGGCCTTGGGAAGTCTCGGCTGGACGGAACACAAGGCAAAGCTGATTGTGATCCTCGCTTTTTCGGGCGTGGCGATTGAGGTTGTTCAGGGCGCGCAACTGATAGGGCGCGGTCCGGATCTATTCGACTGGATTGCCGACTGTGCTGGCACGGCCTGCGGGATCACAATCGCAAGCTGGACAAAGTGGCTCGCTGGAGGGCTGCCATAGGTTGCAGGTTGGCCAGATCAGTGGTGTGTGGCCCGAAATAAACCACTTGTTTTCATAGATATGGCGGAGAGAGCGGGATTCGAACCCGCGTTACGGTTTCCCGTAAACACACTTTCCAGGCGTGCGCCTTCAACCACTCGGCCACCTCTCCGTCTTGGCATTTCGCGTCGGCCGGTTTCGCCGCGCGGGTTGGGGAGATGCGTCTCCCTTGGGGGTTCCGGTCCGGAGCTCCGTACCGTGGGCGCCGTCAACCAGCGGACACCCTTTCCCCGCACCTGAGCTGCCAAAGCAACAGGCGCGGGGCTCATCTAGTCGATCCGGCATCGAATGCCAAGCCATAACGGCACTCTATTCGCTTTGCCGGGTACAGATGGTTTTGTTGTGCTGCCGGCGCAATGCTCCCTATGCGGCCACGGCTCCCCAGCATGAGACCGGTGGCGTCGGTCCGCGCCCGGTCGATGAATGTCAGTCGAGCTTCGAATTCGCGCATCGCGATTGCGAACAAAGCGCGCGCACACTATCTCTCTGTTCGAAACAGATATTGGAAATCTGCTAAAGTCCTGGGGAGGAAAGGTCTGCATGCTTCGCTTTCTTTTCCGTCTTGCGGCAATGGTTGCGCTTTCGGTTTCGGTCATCATGGCGGTGGTCGACACGACACGCTCGGTTGCGGCCTCCGCCCTGGTCATGACCCCGCTCAACACCAGCTGGCTGGCCGTTTCGCCCGATACGCGAAGCGCTTTCGAAACCTTCGTCCGCGACAAGCTTGGTCCGCTGCTGTGGGACGGCGCCATCGCCTGGGTGCTCAACCAGCCCGGTTTCGCCGTGTTCGCGGTGCTTGCCTTCATTCTATACATGATCGGCTACAGGCGGGAGCGGCCGACCGGGCGGTTCGCCTAGACTTGACAATTTTCCAGCGTCCCCAAACAAAAGGAAAGGGAGACTGCACATGTTTCTCAGCGACATGCTGAACAAGAAGCTCAACCTGCCGAAGCCTGCCGAGGCGCTGCCGGGCCGCGCCAAGCCTATCCCGACGGCATCCAAGCATTTTGTCTCAAAGCGGCCGCTCAAGGGGCCCTATCCCGAGGGGCTGGAGACGGCGATGTTCGGGCTGGGGTGCTTCTGGGGCGCGGAACGCCTGTTTTGGCAGGTCGAGGGCGTATGGGTCACGGCCGTCGGCTATGCGGGTGGGGTCACCCCCAACCCGACCTACCAGGAAACCTGCACCGGTTTGACCGGCCATGCCGAAGTCGTGCTGGTCGTCTACGACCCGAAGATCGTGTCCTATGCACAGCTTCTGAAGCTGTTCTGGGAAAGCCACGACCCGACACAAGGCATGCGCCAGGGCAACGATGTCGGCACCACCTACCGCTCGACGATCTACACGTTCGGTGATGCGCAATACCAGGCGGCGATCGCCTCGCGAGACGCCTACGAGGCCTCATTGCGCGGCGCAGGCCGCGGCAAGATCACCACCGAGATCGCGCCGGCACCCGAATTCTACTTCGCCGAGGAAGACCACCAGCAATATCTGGCGAAGAATCCCTACGGCTATTGCAATCTGCAGGGCACCGGCGTCGCCTGCGCCATTCCGGCTGCCGTCTCCACTTGAGGCCTTTGGCGAGACGATGATCCGTGGCGCCGGGACGCGGCGCTAGGCTTTTCCATAAGGTCAAAATTCCGCGTGAATTTTGTTTCGGGCCGTGCCAGATTGGCCCGAAGGGGGAGGAAGACACTCCTGCCTGATGCCGTATGACTGCCGGAGAACCGGACCGGCAGGCGGTGCATAATGGACAATAACCGACAGGGGTGTGGATCACATGAAACGTATCGTTCTCGGCCTTATGGCCGCAGCTGCAATGGTTCTTCCGGCCTTCGCCGCGGACATTCAGCCAGCACTTCTCTACGATCTCGGCGGCAAGTTCGACAAGTCGTTCAACGAAGCGTCCTACAATGGCGCCGAAAAGTTCAAGGCCGAAACCGGCATCCCTTACGTGGAATTCGAGGTCAGCAACGCGACCCAGCGCGAGCAGGCGCTGCGCCGTTTCGCCGAGGACGGCCGCAATCCGATCGCCATGGCGGGCTTCTCCTGGGCAGATGCGCTGGAGAAGATCGCCGTCGAGTTTCCAGAGACCAAGTTCGCCATCATCGACATGGTCGTCGACAAGCCCAATGTCCGCTCCGTCGTCTATAAGGAGCAGGAAGGCTCCTATCTCGTCGGGGTGATGGCGGCGATGGCCTCGAAGACCAAAAAGGTCGGCTTCATCGGCGGCATGGACATTCCGCTGATCCGCCGATTCGGCTGCGGCTATGTCGGTGGTGCCAAGGCGGCCGGCGCGACCGAGGTTATCCAGAACATGACCGGCGACACGCCGGCGGCCTGGAACGACCCGGCCAAAGGCGGCGAGATCGCCAAGACGCAGATCGACCAGGGCGCCGACGTGATCTACGCGGCGGCAGGCGGCACTGGTGTCGGCGTGCTGCAGGCAGCGGCGGACGCCGGCAAGCTCGGCATCGGCGTCGATTCCAACCAGAACGGACTGCAGCCCGGCAAGGTGCTGACCTCCATGGTCAAGCGCGTCGACGTTGCCGTCTACAACACCTTCATGGACGCCAAGAACGATAAGTTCACCGGCGGCATCAACGATCTCGGCCTCAAGGAAGGCGGCGTCGACTACGCCATGGACGAAAACAACAAGGCGCTTGTCGACGACGCGATGAAGGCGGCGGTCGAAAAGGCCAAGGCTGACATCATCGCCGGCACCATCAAGGTGCACGACTATATGTCGGACAATTCCTGCCCTTATTGATCGACCGACATCGCGGATCTGATCGAAGCCGCCGGGTGAAGCCCCGGCGGTTTTGCGTTATCGATCGCGCACCGCAACTTCATATCCGGCAAGAAGAGGTAACGGCTGATGGCCACGGTGACAGGAATAGGCGGCTTCTTCTTTCGCGCCCGCGACCCGCAAGCGCTGACCGCCTGGTACGAGAAGCATTTGGGCATTGCCGACATCACCAAGTCCGTCTGGAAACAGGAGCCCGGCCCGACCGTCTTCGCACCGTTTCGTCGGGAGACCGACTATTTCGGCCGCATGGATCAGCAGTGGATGATCAATTTCCGCGTCGATGATATCGACGCGACGATGGCCGATCTCAAGGCGGCGGGCATCGCCGTCGAAACTCGCGTCGAATGGGACTCAGACGCCGGCCGCTTCTGCCGCATCCATGATCCTGAAGGCAATCCGATCGAACTTTGGCAGCCGCCAGAGGCTGCTGCCTGACCTGAGAACCGCGTGGCCGGCGGCAGGTATCCGCGGCTGTCCGGCGATGCGCTCGCCATTACCGGCCACGCTTTTTGCTCCTCCTCAGTCGCTCACCAATGCGGCGGCTTGGTCACCGGCACGTCGGGTGCGGCCTGTTCCTCCAAGGCCAGGAAGCGGTCGGCCAGCGCATCGAGCTTGCGCTGCATGCGCTCGATCACCTTCCACTGTTCGGCGATCTGGTCGGACAGCTCCTCAATGGTTTTCTCCTGCTCGGCGGCGCGGATTTCCAGCGTCGTCAGACGGTCGGCGGGCATGGTCATCTGAAAAACCTCGGGCTCGTGCTGCGCAACTCGCAAGGTGCGAAGGATTCGCCGCATTAGAGCGGCGTGCGTCCAATCGGACCCACAAAGTAACCTCTAACACCTGTATTCTTTGCATCGTGCACTCCGAAAATCGAATTCAATTTTCGGGGCTCATGCGACAGGCTGCGGCCACGTTCGAAATTGACAAGCGCGCGGTGATTTGTCGAGAGTGAACGCTGCTCCGGCCAATTGGCACAGACGGGGCGTCATGCTAGGCATTTTGACCAAGCGATAAAAAATACGAGTGGGACAGGCTGCATGGCGCAAGCCGCAATCGAGCTGATCGGCATCAACAAGAGTTTTGGCGCCGTGCGCGCCAATCGCGACATCAATCTTGAGATCGTGCGCGGCACCATCCATGGCATTGTCGGCGAGAACGGCGCCGGTAAGTCGACGCTGATGTCGATCCTCTATGGTTTTTACCAAGCCGACAGCGGCGAGATCCGGGTCGGCGGCCAGCCGGCGTCGATCAAATCGCCTAACGACGCCATCGCGCTCGGCATCGGCATGGTGCATCAGCATTTCATGCTGGTCGATAATTTCACGGTGCTGGAAAACGTCATTCTCGGCGCTGAAAGCGATGCGCTGCTGAAGAAGAGCATCACCAAGGCGCGATCCGAACTGGAACGGCTCGAGCGCGAATACGGGCTGGAGGTCGATCCCGATGCGATCATCGAGGAATTGCCGGTCGGCCTGCAGCAGCGTGTCGAAATCCTCAAGGCGCTGTATCGCGGCGCCGAGATCCTGATCCTCGACGAGCCGACGGGCGTGCTGACGCCCGCGGAAGCCGACCATCTGTTCCGGATCCTCAGGCAGCTGAAGGAGCAGGGCAAAACGATAGTGCTGATCACCCACAAGCTGCGCGAGATCATGGCGATCACCGACACGGTCTCGGTCATGCGCCAGGGCACGATGGTGGCGACCAGGGAAACCAGGAAGACCACGGTCGAGGAGTTGGCCGAGCTGATGGTCGGACGGCGCGTGCTGCTCAGGGTCGAGAAGGGCGAGGCGGAAGCCGGCGGCGTCAAGCTCGCGGTCAAGAACCTGACGGTGAAGGATTCCCGCGGCGTCACCATGGTCGACGACATCTCCTTCGATGTGCGCGCCGGCGAGATCGTCGGCATCGCCGGCGTCGCCGGCAACGGGCAATCGGAAATGCTCGAGGCGATTTCCGGCATCAGGCTCGCCGTCTCGGGCTCCGTCATGCTCGACGGCAAGCCGATCGATCTGACCGGGGCCGCCGATCCCGGCGAGCTGCGCGACCGCGGTCTCGCCCATGTGCCGGAAGACCGTCATCATGTCGGGCTGGTGCTGGCCTTCGAGGAGAACGAGAATTCGATCCTCGGCTATCACGACGATCCGCGCTACCTCCGGGGGCCGTTCCTCAACATCGACGCCATCCGCGACGACGCCAGGGACAAGATCACCAAATACGACATCCGCCCGGCGGACTGCCGCCTCAAGACCGCGAATTTCTCCGGCGGCAACCAGCAGAAGATCGTGCTGGCGCGGGAAATGGAACAGGATCCGGGCGTGCTGATCGTCGGTCAGCCGACGCGCGGCGTCGATGTCGGCGCCATCGAATTCATCCACAAGCGCCTCATCGCCATGCGCGACCAGGGCAAGGCGGTGCTGGTGGTGTCGGTCGAGCTGGACGAGATCCGCTCGCTTTCCGACCGCATCCTGGTGATGTTTGCCGGCCGCATCGTCGGCGAGCGCGGCCCGGAGGCGACCGAAGGCGAGCTTGGACTGCTGATGGCCGGCGTCGAGCACCGGGAGGCGGCGGAATGAGCACTCCCTACGCCAAGCTGCCGGCCTGGGCCGATTACGGGCTGATCCCGGTGATCAATCTGTTCGTTGCCTTCGTCGTCGCCGGCTTCGTCGTGCTTCTGGTTGGCGAAAATCCGTTCCGCGCTGCCGCCGTCCTGGTCGAGGGCGCCTTCGGCCGTGGGCAAGGCATCGCGTTCACGCTTTTCTACGCCACCACCTTCATCTTCAGCGGGCTTTCGGTGGCGGTTGCGGCGCATTGCGGCCTGTTCAACATCGGTGGCGAAGGCCAGGGCTATATCGCCGGTCTCGGCATCGGCATCGTCTGCCTGGCCTTCGACAGCGTGCTGCCATGGTGGCTCACCTTCCCGCTGGCGATCATCGCCGCCGCGGCGATGGGAGCGCTGTGGGCGCTGATCCCGGCCTATCTGCAGGCCAAGCGCGGTTCGCACATCGTCATCACCACCATCATGTTCAATTTCATCGCTGCCAGCGTCATGGTCTACGCACTGGTCGGATTCTTGAAGCCGGCCAATTCGATGGCGCCGCAGACACGCACCTTCCTCGACGGCGCGCAACTGCCGAAGCTCAACTGGGTCATCGAACTGTTCGGCGCCAAGATCCGTTCGGCGCCGTTCAACATTAGCTTCCTGCTGGCGCTGGCCATGGCCTTTCTGGTCTGGGTGCTGATCTGGCGCACCAGGCTCGGCTACGAGATGCGCACCTACGGCCACAGTTCGAAAGCGGCGCGCTATGCCGGCATTTCGGAGACCCGTATCATCATCGTGGCCATGATGATTTCGGGTGCGCTCGCCGGCATGATGGCGCTCAACCCGACGATGGGTGATCAGCACAATGTCGCGCTCGAATTCGTTTCGGGCGCCGGTTTCGTCGGCATCGCCGTGGCGCTGATGGGGCGCCTGCACCCTGTCGGTATCGTGCTCGCCGCAATGTTATTCGGCATGCTCTACCAGGGCGGCGCCGAGCTCGCCTTCGAGATGCCGGCGATCAGCCGCGACATGATCGTCATCATCCAGGGCCTGGTCATCCTGTTCGCCGGCGCGCTCGAGCACATGTTCCGGCCCTATGTCCAGGCACTGTTCGCCTCGCTCAGCCCGAGATCTGTCGGCATGGAAGCGATCAAGGGGAAGGGTGCCTGAGATGGATATGTTCAACGCCATCATCCAGGTTCTGGACTCGACCATCCGCCTGTCGGTGCCCTTGCTGCTCGCTTGCCTCGCCGGGCTCTATTCGGAGCGGGCCGGCATTTTCGACATCGGGCTCGAGGGCAAGATGCTGGTCGGCGCCTTCGCCGGTGCAGCCGCAGCCTCCGTCTTCCATTCCGCCTATATCGGCCTCGGCATGGCCATCCTCATCTCGGTCGCTTTCGCGCTGGTCCACGGCTTTGCCTCGATCACCCATCGCGGCAACCAGATCGTCTCCGGCGTGGCGATCAATTTCATCGCCGCCGGATCGACGATCATGCTCGGCCAGGCCTGGTTCCAGCAAGGCGGGCGTACGCCGGCGCTTGCGCCCGGCGAACGGTTCGGGGCGATCATCTGGCCCGGCGCGGACGCGGTCAGGGGCGTGCCGATCCTCGGCCCGATATATTCGGAACTGATCTCCGGCCATTCCGTACTGGTCTATGTCGCGTTCCTCGCCGTGCCGTTCACCTGGTGGGTGCTTTTCCGTACCCGCTTCGGCTTGCGCATGCGCGCGGTCGGCGAGAATCCGGCCGCGGTCGACACCGCCGGGATCTCGGTCGCCTGGCTGCGCTACCGGGCGCTGATCTGCACCGGGGTGCTCACCGGTATTGCCGGCGCCTATCTGTCGATGGTGCAGAATGGCGGCTTCGTGAAGGATATGACCGCTGGCAAGGGTTATATCGCGCTGGCCGCGCTGATCTTCGCCAAGTGGAAGCCGGTCAACGCCATGTTCGCCTGCCTGTTGTTCGGCTTCCTCGACGCGCTGTCGATCCGCCTGCAGGGCACGCCGCTGCCGCTGATCGGCAAGGTGCCGGTGCAGCTCATGCAGGCGCTGCCCTATATCCTCACGGTCATCCTGCTCGCCGGCTTCATCGGCAAGGCGATCCCGCCGCGCGCCGGCGGCGTGCCCTATGTCAAGGAACGCTGAGCATGGCCCCGAAAAGTGGATGCTGGTTTTCGGATCGGGCCATGCGAAAAGGAAAACATGAGCATGATTTCGAAAAGTGGAACCGGTTTCGGACAAGATCATGCGAGGGAAAAACTAGATGTCGCATGATCTGTTCGAAGCGGCCAAGGCGGCCATGGCCAAGGCCTATGCGCCCTATTCGAAATTCCCGGTCGGGGCGGCACTGCGCACAGAGGACGGCCGCATCTTTGCCGGCGCCAACGTCGAGGTCGCGTCCTATCCGGAAGGCTGGTGCGCCGAAACCACCGCGCTCGGCCACTACATCATGGGCGGCGGCGGCAGGATCACGGAGATCGCGGTGATCGCCGAGCGCATGGCGAAATGCTCGCCCTGCGGCGGCTGCCGGCAGCGGCTGGCCGAGTTCTGCCGGCCGGAAACCAAACTCTATCTCTGTGACAATGGCGGCGTGGTCGAGACCGTGACCATGGGCGAGATGCTGCCCTACGGCTTCCAGGGCGACATTCTGAAATGAAGAGCTGGTTGAAATGAAGATCTGGCTAAAATGAAGAGCTGGCTGAAATGAAGGAAGCGCTTGATCGTCTCGTCGAAAGGCTGGACGGGCTGGCGCCCGCCACCGCGCTGGTGCTGGGTTCGGGCCTTGGCGGGCTTGTCGACCGGGTCGAGGACGCTGTCCGCATTTCCTATGCCGAATTGCCGGGCTTTCCCAGAAGCGGCGTCACCGGCCATGCCGGCGAGGTGGTGGCGGGACATTTTGCCGGCACGCCAGTGCTGATGCTGTCCGGCCGCGCCCACTACTACGAGCACGGCAACGCGGCTGCGATGCGGCCGGCGCTGGAGGTGCTCGCCGGCCTCGGCATCTCGAAACTGATCCTCACCAATGCCGCCGGCTCGGTCGATCCGGACATGGGGCCGGGCTCGGTGATGCTGATCACCGACCACATCAATTTCTCGGGTTCCAACCCGCTGATCGGCGAGCCGAGCGATCGCCGCTTCGTTGGCTTGACCGAAGCCTATGATGCCGGCCTTCGCGCGGCGATCGAGAAGGCCGCGAACGCGACGGCTACCGCCTTGCACAAGGGCGTCTATATGTGGTTTTCCGGGCCGTGTTTCGAGACGCCCGCCGAGATCCGCATGGCGCGCGTCATGGGCGCCAATGCCGTCGGCATGTCGACCGTGCCGGAGGTCATTCTCGCCCGCTTCCTCGGCCTGCGCGTCGCCGCCTGCTCGGTCATCACCAACCTTGCAGCCGGGATGACCGGGGCGGAGCTTTCGCACCAGGAGACCAAGGACATGGCGCCGGTCGGCGGCGCGCGTCTGGCGACGATCCTCCAGCGTGTGTTCCAGGATGGGTTGCTGGAGCGTAAGGTCCCGGCCTGATGCTTCCCCAGGAAATCATCCGCAGCAAGCGCGACGGCCACAAGCTGTCGACGCAGGAGATCGCCAGCTTCATCGAAGGCGTCACCGCAGGCACCGTCTCGGACGGGCAGGTCGGGGCCTTCGCCATGGCGGTGTTCTTCAACGGCATGAGCCGCGACGAGGCGGTGGCCCTGACGCTGGCCATGCGCGATTCCGGCGACGTGCTCGATTGGTCGGACCTGCCAGGCCCGGTCACCGACAAACATTCGACAGGCGGCGTCGGCGACAATGTTTCGCTGATGGTGGCGCCGATCGTCGCCGCCTGCGGCGCTTATGTGCCGATGATTTCCGGCCGCGGTCTCGGCCATACCGGCGGCACGCTGGACAAGATGGATGCCATCCCCGGCTATATCAGCCAGCCGGATGTTGCGGCGTTCCGCAAGGCGGTGCTCGAAGCCGGCTGCGCCATCATCGGCCAGACCGCTGATCTCGCGCCCGCCGACCGCAGGCTCTATGCGATCCGCGACGTGACGGGAACCGTCGAATCGGTGCCGCTGATCACCGCCTCGATCCTGTCGAAGAAGCTGGCCGCCGGCCTGCAGTCGCTGGTGCTCGACGTGAAGGTCGGCAACGGCGCCTTCATGGAAAAGTCGCGCGACGCAACGACATTGGCAAACAGCCTGGTCGAAGTCGCCAATGGCGCCGGACTGAAGACCTCAGCCCTGGTCACCGGCATGAACGAGCCGCTGGCGTCGGCAGCCGGCAGCGCGGTCGAGGTGCGCAATGCCGTCGATTTTCTCACCGGCCGCTTCCGCGACCGGCGCCTGGAGGATGTGACCCTGGCACTGGCCGCAGACATGCTGCAGTCGGCCGGGCTGGTGTCGTCCAACCAGGACGGCATGCGGCGCGCCGCCGAGACTCTTGCCGGCGGCGGTGCCGCCGCCGTCTTCGCGCGCATGGTGGCGGCGCTCGGCGGTCCGGCCGACTTCGTCGAGAACCCGGAAAAATACCTGCCGAAGGCGGCGACGGAGTTTGCGGTCAAGGCGACCGAAAATGGCTTCGTCACCGGCATCGCGACCCGCGACATCGGGCTCGCCGTCGTTGGGCTTGGCGGCGGGCGCATACGGCCGGACGACAAGATCGACCATGCGGTCGGCATCACCAGGCTATTGCCGATCGGTGCGGAGGTGCGTGCCGGCGAGGCGCTGGCGCTGGTCCATGCCCGCAATCCCGGGGATGCGGAGTTGGCCGCGGCCGCCGTGCTTTCGGCCTATGCGATCGGCGCTTCGAAGCCGCCCGCGGAAAAAACCGTCATCCGGCGGATTCTGCCGCGCGGGTGATGGGGTCAGCATGGCGCTGCCTCACTGGACGAGCAGCAGTGCGCCGTTTTCGACCTGGTACTTTTCAAGCCGCTGGAGAAAGCTCAGACCGATCAGGTTCGTGCGTAGCGCCTTGTCGTCGAGCACTACCGCCTGGACACCGTCAACCGTGATCTTGCCGATCTGCAGCCGATCGACGGTCACCAGGGCAGCCTTGATCGCGCCGTTGGCGGTGTTGACCTGGTGTTTGAAGTCCGACGCGTTGAGCGAAATACCGATTCTGCGCGCCGTCGAACTGTTGATGGCGACGAGGGTCGCGCCGGTGTCGATCATGCCGTCGACCTGACGGCCGTTGAGCTTGAACGCCGACGTGAAATGCCCACGTGCGTCCGCCGTGATCACGACCTTGCGGCCGAGCGGCTGCGGCGCCGCCGGTCTGTCGGGAGCAGTGGCCAGGTTCAGGTCCGTTTGCGATTCGACCGCCGGCCTGGTCCCGACCGCCGATTTCAGCAGGCCATCGAGCATCTGCGGATTCGACTGATAGAGGATCGGGAACGACGCCGATGCTACGGCGAGCACACCAAGGGTGAAAAGATTGCGCAGCATGGACCGGCCTTCGTGAAGGCCCATGCTTATCGCGGCATGGTGTTTGCCGCTTTAACAGATGCGGAAAGCGGCCGTTTGCGTAAACGATCGGTAAACGAGCGGCACGGTCATTTGGTCCCGTACATGCGGTCGCCAGCGTCGCCGAGGCCGGGCATGATATAGCCCTTCTCGTTGAGCTGGCGGTCGATGGAAGCGGTGAAGACCGGGACATCGGGATGTGCCTTGATGAAGCGCTCGAGGCCCTCTGGCGCCGCCAGCAGGCAGAGGAAGCGGATGTTGGTGGCGCCGCGCCCTTTCAACTTGTCGATCGCCGCGATCGCCGAATTGGCGGTCGCCAACATCGGATCGACGACGATCACCAACCGGTCGGCGAGATCGCTCGGCGCCTTGAAGAAATACTCGACCGCTTCCAGCGTTTCATGGTCGCGGTAGAGACCGATATGGGCGACGCGCGCCGCCGGCACCAGGTCGAGCAGGCCTTCGAGCAGGCCGTTGCCGGCGCGCAGCACCGAGGCGAAGACCAGCTTCTTGCCCTCCAGCGTCGGCGCTTCCATCGTCTCGATCGGCGTTTCGATGGTCGTCGTCGTCAGTTCGAGGTTGCGAGTGACTTCGTAGCCGAGCAGCAGCGAGATCTCGCGCAGCAGCCGCCGGAAGCCGGCCGTCGAGGTTTCCTTCTTGCGCATGATGGTCAGCTTGTGCTGGACAAGCGGGTGGTCGACGACAGTGACGCCCTGCATGGTGTTCTCCTGAAATTCCGGCTGCTTACGCGAACCCTATCGACAATGCGCCGGCCAAGAAACCGTCTGCTACCGCCGACCACAGCTTTTGCCGGAAAAAAGAGCGCTAGCGGGCGGCGCTGTTGAGGCGGGCGAGAAGCGCTGTCCTGGTCTTCCTGTCGACGAAAGCGGCCTCGATGGCGGTTCTGGTGACGGCGGCGAGCGCCTTGTCGTTCATCGAAAAATGCTCGGCGGCAATGTCGTATTCGCGCTTCAGCGACGTCCGGAAATAAGGCGGATCGTCGGAGTTGAGCGTCACCTTGCAGCCTGCCGCCTGCAGTGCCGGAAAAGGGTGATCGGCGAAACTGTCGAAGACCTTCAGCGCAACGTTGGAACTCGGACAGCATTCGAGCACCACGCCTTCATCTGCGATGCGCCGGACAAGCTCAGGGTTTTCGATGGCGCGCACGCCATGGCCGATGCGGGAGGGGCGGATGTGGTCAAGTGCAGCCCCGACACTCTCCCAGCCCATCAGTTCGCCGGCATGGACGGTGATGCCGAGGCCGGCCTCGCGCGCGATTTCGAAGGCCCTGACGTAGTCCTCCAGATCGCCCATCCGCTCGTCGCCGGCGAGGCCGAAGCCGGTGACCAGCGGATGCCCGGAGCGGGCGGCGAAACGCGCCGCCTGCTCGATGGATTCGACGCCGGCATTGCGCACGCCGGTGACGATCATGCGGCCCTCGATGCCGGTCTTGGCCTTGGCGCGCGCCATGCCTTCGCCGAGCGCGTCCGTATAGGCCTTGGGCGACAGGCCCGCCTTGCCGGCGTGGTCCGGCGAGGTGAAGATCTCGGAGTAGATGGCGCCGTCGCGGGCGAGGCTGGTCAGGTAATGATCGGCCAGCCGCGCATAGTCCTCTTCCGTGCGGAACAGGTCGGAGGAGAAGTCATAGACGGCGAGGAAGGAGGTGAAGTCGTGCCAGACGAAAGAGCCGTCCTGAATGTAGGGCGAGGTGTCCTTGCCGTATTTCTGCGCTTGGCGGATGACGAGTTCAGGTGCCGCTGCCCCTTCGATATGGCAGTGCAGTTCCGCTTTCAAAGGCATGCAATCATCCCGTCAGGTCAGTCCGAAGGCGTGGACCCATAAGCATGAGTCCACGACCGAGAAGCGCGGCCGAACACCGCGCCTTAAACAATAGCGTCGGCACCATCGATCGGCTATGGTCCCGCCGGTTTTATGGCGGATCAAAAATAATGTCGGTTGAGAGAACCACGGCCGTTGGCGGCATGGAGACCTCCTATGGTTTCAAGCGTGTCAGGGCAGGCGAGAAGCAGTCCCTGGTCAACGACGTTTTCCACAAGGTGGCGAACCGCTACGATCTGATGAACGACCTGATGTCGGCCGGTCTGCACCGGCTGTGGAAGGACGCCATGGTCACATGGCTCAATCCACCAAAACGACCGGGCTGGAGCGTTCTCGACGTTGCCGGCGGCACCGGTGATATCGCCTTCCGCATCGTCGAGGCGAGCGGCAGGAATGCCCATGCCACGGTTCTCGACATTAACGGCTCGATGCTCGCCGTCGGCCGCGACCGGGCCGAAAAAAAGGGCCTGGCGGCAAACACCGATTTCGTCGAAGCCAATGCCGAGGAGCTGCCTTTCACTGACGCCAGTTTCGACGCCTACACGGTCGCTTTCGGCATTCGCAACGTGCCGCGCATCGATCTGGCGCTTGCGGAAGCCTATCGCGTGCTGAAGCCTGGCGGGCGCTTCCTCTGCCTCGAATTTTCCGAGGTCGACATGCCCTTGCTCGACAAGGTCTATGAAGCGTGGTCGTTCAACGCTATCCCCAGGATCGGCAAGGCGGTGACCGGCGACGGCGAGCCCTATTCCTATCTGGTCGAATCGATCCGCAAATTTCCCAATCAGCAGAATTTTGCGGCGATGATTTCCCGCGCCGGTTTCGACCGCGCGTCTTTTCGCAATTATTCCGGCGGCATAGCTGCGCTTCATTCGGGCTGGAAACTTTGAGGCTAGCCTGTATTTTTCATACGCGACGTGCCCTTCGCCGGTCTAGAAAATCGGCAGGACAAACGCAGCCATGAGCAGTGTCGGCGCTGGTTTCAGGCTCGTGCGGGCCGGCTGGGTGCTTGTCCGCGAAGGCGTCGTGGCGGCGTTGCCGGGCGACGAGCTCTTCGGCCTGCCGAAATTCGGCTGGCGGGTGGCACGGCTGTTCACCCGCCGCCGCGCGCTTGCCTACGAGCGTGGCGACCGGCTGGCCAAGGCGGTCGTCCGGCTCGGCCCATCCTATGTCAAGCTCGGCCAGTTCCTGGCGACACGGCCCGATGTCGTTGGCAACGACATAGCGCTCGATCTCGCCATGCTGCAGGACAAGATGCAGACATTTCCGCAGGCCGAGGCCATTGCGGCGATAGAGGCCTCGCTTGGGCGCAAGGTCGGCGAGCTCTACGCCAGTTTCGGCGAGGCCGTCGCCGCGGCCTCGATCGCTCAGGTTCATACCGCCGAAACCTTGCAGAACGGGGTCGGTTCACGGGTGGCGGTGAAGGTCATCCGGCCGGGCGTGCGGCGCCGTTTCTTTCGCGACCTCGAAAGCTATTTCCTCGCCGCCCGTCTCCAGGAAAAATACATCCCGTCATCGCGCCGGCTGCGGCCGGTCGAGGTGACCCAGACGCTGGCTCAGACCACCAAGATCGAAATGGATCTGAGGCTAGAGGCGGCAGCGCTTTCGGAACTCGGCGAGAACACCAAGGACGATCCCGGCTTTCGCGTGCCTTCCGTCGATTGGGAACGCACCGGCCGCGACGTGCTGACCATGGAATGGGTCGACGGCATCAAGATGAACGACATTGCCGGCCTCGCTGCCGCCGGCCACGATCTGAAGGCGATCGCCGCCAATCTGGTCCAGTCGTTCCTGCGCCATACGCTGCGCGACGGTTTCTTCCACGCCGATATGCATCCGGGAAACCTGTTCGTCGAGCCCGACGGCACCATCGTCGCCGTCGACCTCGGCATTGCCGGCCGGCTCGGCAAGAAGGAACGCCGGTTCCTCGCCGAAATCCTCTACGGCTTCATCACCCGTGACTATCTGCGCGTCGCCGAAGTGCATTTTGAGGCCGGCTATGTGCCGCGCCAGCATAATGTCGCGGCATTCGCCCAGGCGATCCGCGCCATAGGCGAGCCGATCCACGGCCAGCCGGCCGAAACCATCTCGATGGCCAAGCTCTTGGCGCTTTTGTTCGAGGTGACCGACCTCTTCGACATGGCGACGCGGTCCGAACTGGTGCTGCTGCAGAAGACCATGGTGGTGGTCGAAGGCGTCGCCCGCACCCTCGACCCGGCCTTCAACATGTGGAAGACGTCCGAACCGGTGGTCGGCGGCTGGATATCAGGCAATCTTGGCCCGCGTGCCCTGCTGGCCGACGCACGCGACGGCGCCGGCGCGCTGCTGGCGCTGGCCCGCCAGGCGCCGGTCCTCGCCGCCCGCACCGAGCGGCTGTCGCGCGAGATCGATCTGATGGCCGAACACGGGCTGCGTTTCGATGAAAGGACTGCGCGGGCGATCGGCAAGGCCGAGGCGCGCTACACCCGCTCCGGTAGGGTGGCGCTGTGGGTGATCGCGCTGACGCTGGTCTATATCGCGTGGAAGCTACTCTGAGTGCAATGACAGCGCTGGCATTGCTGTCATTGCATGCGCACCCCTCCTCACTTATGTAGAGGGCGAAGGAGCAAGGCCATGGGAACCCTTACCATCCGCAGTCTCAATGACAGCGTGAAGCAAGCGTTGCGCGAGCGCGCCGCCGCTAGGGGCGTGTCGATGGAAGAGGAAGCTCGTAGCGTCCTTGCAAATGGCGTTTCTGGCGACGCAAGCAGAAGCTTCCAAGACGAGACTCTTTACGCGGCGATCCGCCGCTCAGTCGAGCCTCATGGAGGATTCGATGTTGATCTGCCGGAACGTGGTCCCGCCCGCAGGCCTCCGCAATTCGCTGCGTGCCTCTCCGGCAAGCGCATCCTGCTGATCATCGGCGGCGGCATCGCCGCCTACAAGGCGCTGGACCTGATCCGCCGGCTACGCGAACGAGGAGCCGCCGTGCGTGTGGTGATGACCGCGGCGGCGCAGGAGTTCGTCACCACGCTGTCGGCCGGCGCGCTGTCGGCCGACCACGTCTTCACCGATTTGTTCGATCGCAATGACGAGCACGATGTCGGCCACATCCGCCTGTCGCGCGAGGCCGACCTTGTCGTCGTGGCGCCGGCGACCGCCGATCTGATGGCGAAGCTTGCCAACGGCCACGCCAGCGACCTCGCCTCCACCGTGCTCATCGCGACCGACAAGCCGGTTTTGATGGCACCCGCCATGAACCCGAAAATGTGGTCGCATCCGGCGACCCGGCGCAACCGCGCGACGTTGCAGAAGGATGGCATCGCATTCGTCGGCCCGGCGAAGGGCGAGATGGCCGAGAGCAACGAGGCGGGTGAGGGCCGCATGGCCGAGCCGCTGGAGATCGTCGCCGCGATCGAGGCGCTGCTTGATGTCGGGCCGAAGCCGCTGGCAGGCAGAAAGATCATCGTCACCTCCGGGCCGACGCATGAGCCGATCGACCCGGTGCGCTACATCGCCAACCGCTCGTCCGGCAAGCAGGGCCATGCCATCGCGGCGGCGCTGGCACGGCTGGGCGCCGATGTGCGCCTCGTCTCCGGTCCGGTCGGTATTGCCGATCCGGCTGAGGTCACCACGCTGCATGTCGAAACCGCAAACGAGATGAAGGACGCGGTCGAACAGTTGCTGCCGGCTGACGCGGCGGTGTTCGTCGCGGCGGTCGCCGACTGGCGTAGCGAGACCTCGGCCGGCGAGAAGATCAAGAAAGTGGCGGGCGAGGGACCGCCGGCGCTGCAGATGATCGAAAATCCGGACATTCTCGCCGGTGTCGGTCATCACAAGAAACGCCCCAGCCTAGTCGTCGGCTTCGCCGCCGAGACGCAGGATCTCGTCAGGAACGCCGAGGCCAAGCTCAGGAAGAAGGGCGCCGATTTCATCGTCGCCAACGACGTGTCCCACGAAGGCGGGGTGATGGGCGGCGACCGCAACCGGGTGCGGATCGTCTCGAAGGCCGGTGTCGACGAATGGCCCGAGATGAGCAAGGACGAGGTGGCGACGCGGCTCGCCGCCTTGATCGCCGAACGGCTGAAGACGATTACTGTCTAACCGTTGCTTCCTGTGACCGGGCTGCCGGCCCCGAGATCCTGAGGGCGGCAAGGCATCCCAGAATCCCGAGCGGCACAAAGGCGAGGAACAGCCAGGTCGCGACATTTGCCGCCGCCTCACGGTTCAGGCCTTCGGAAAAACCGCTGGCATTGGCGACGATGCCGGTCAGTGCTGCACCCACCGCATAGCCGATGCGCTGCATTGTCGGCACGGCGGCGGAGGCGATCGTCTGCTCGCCGTCCCTGGCCGATGCCACGATCACCCGCGTGACGAAGGGCCAGGCAATGCCGAAGCCGCCGCCTTGCAGCAAGGCGCAAAACAGGATCAGCGGAATGGAACCTGCCGGCACCGCATAGGCGAAACCGGCAATGCCCGTCGCGATCATCAGCGCGCCGCCGGTGATGATCAGCCTCTCGCGTTCCGGCGGCGCGTTGGCGACGAGGATCGACAGGATCGACCAGGCGATCGATTCGGCGGCGATGATATAGCCGGTGGTCAGGATCGGAATGCCGTGCAGGCTGGTCAGAAGCAGCGGCCCGTAGACGGCGAAGGAACAGGTCGCCACCGAAAAGGCGGCGACCATGGTCATGCCTGCGCCGACCGGCGAGCGCCATGAGAACAGCCGCGACGGGAACAGCCGCGAGCCCGGCTTCAGCGCGTCGATGCGGATGAACAGCGCGAGACCTGCCACGCCGAGGGCCAGCAGCAGGGACGAGCGCATCAGGGCAATGTCGACCCCGGCCGTGGCGATCAGCACGACGCTGACGGCCAGGCAGCCGAGCGCCGCGAAGGGGAAGGGCGGCGCCGTTCCAGTGATCGCCTGCGGCCTGGTCGCCTCAGGTGTGTCGAGCACGATGAAGCTCGCCAGCGCCATGGCCGTGCCGCCCAGCGTGAAGACGCCGAAGGCCCAGCGCCAGGAGAGCAATCCGGGTCATCAACGCACCGAGCAGGGGCCCGCTGAAGGCGGCGACGCCCCAGACCGCCGACATGACGCCGAAAAGCTGCGGCCAGATGGCGCGTGGAAACAGCCGCTCGACCGAGACGAAGGCCAGCGACACCAGCGCGCCGCCGCCAAACCCCTCGATCAGGCGCCCGGTCAGGAACAGCGGCATGGAGGGTGCGATGGCGCAGACCAGGGCGCCGGCCGCATAGAGCAGGGCGGCGACCACCATGTTAGTCCGCAACGCGACATAGCTCACCAGCCGTCCGGCGGCAGCGCCGGCGACGATGGCACCGAGCTCGTAGATCGCCAGCGACCAGCCGACCAACTGAACGCCGGAGAGTTCGCCGACCATGGCCGGCATCACCGTTGCCACCATGGTTTCGTTGGTGGCGTGCAGCAGGATGCCGAGGCTGATGAAGCAGAAGCGCGCGAGGTCGCCGCTCGCCCACAGCGCGCGCCAATCGACCCTGTTTGTGCTGGTTTCGGTCACCCCCGCCCTCCCGAACTTTGTTATACGCCGATTCAAAATTGGTGGAGCGCTCGTCGTCTCCAAAACGCACTTGGCGCTTCGGGGACGGGTTGTAAAACCTCAACCGCAGTTGAGCTCAAGCGGTTTTTTTGCGGGTACCCTGAGAGTGCTGATGGGCGGGAAGTCAGGGTGATCGAAGATTGGCGATCATGGCGTCAGCAATGATCGCCCTTGGCATGGCGGTTCCCAAAAATCGTGCGGCGCGGAACAGTCCTATCCTATTCCGCGCCGCATGCAGAGCTACGCTATGGCGCTTATTTGAACGAGTGGATCAGCTCCAGTGAGGTGACGGCGACTGCCAGATTGACGCCGGTCTGCGCCTGCACGTTGAAAGGCTGCAGCGAGAAGGCGCTGTTCAGGCCGCCGACCAGAAGGTTGGCGCCGCCGCCGGTCACCACGCTGGCCTCGGCGTTGACGCCATAGTAGCTGCCGGCAAGGTCGCCGGCATCACGGTCGCGAGTGGCCGCCAAGACAGCCCATATCAATTCGCCCTGGTGCGTCTTGCCGATGTCGACGCCAAGCTTGGAAATGACCCCGGTATAGGCTTCCGGGGGACCGCCATGATGGGGGCGAAAGGTGCAGGCCACCCCTTTGTTGGATGTAACGATATAGCCGGTGCCGCCGTCGATGGTGCAGTCGAGCACGCCGAGCTGCAGCCTGCCTGCGCTGGCAGGGGCGGCGAGAACCGTAGCGGCGAGGGCTGCGGCACAGGCGAGTTTCTTGATCATGGGAGGGGTCCTTTCGCGAACTGCCTTGAACAACGGCTAGGCGTCCCGAGCGTTCCGCCGAAAACTTGGCGCGATCAAGGCGGGCGTCAATGCACAGTCATTGAAGGTTTCGACGGCATGCTAAACGGCAGGCCTGCCATATCAGGCCGAAAAGCCGTCGTCGGTCAGCCGGTGCTGGTGCGGGCCAGGCCGTCCTTGGCCGGCTGGTAGGTGGGGTTGAGGCGCACGGCCTCGCGGTAGGATTTTGCCGCCTTGACCTTGTCGCCGCGCCGCTCGTAGATCAGCGCCTGGTTGGACCAGGCCTCGGCATTCTTGCCGTCGAGCTTGATCGCCATGTTGATGTCGGCGAAGGCATTATCCTCGTCGTTCATCGCGAGATAGGAGAGGCCGCGGCCATTGTAGGGTTCGGCCGCGTCCGGCGCCAGCGAGATGGCGGTCGAGAAATCCTCGATGGCAAAAGCGTGCTGGCCCTGGCTCTGATAGATCAGGCCGCGATTGTGATAGGCGCGCGCATCTGTCGTGTCGAGCTGGATCGCCTTCTGGAAATCGTTGAACGCTTCCTGGATGCGGCCGGCTTTGCGGTAGAGATTGCCGCGGCCGATATAGGCGGCGTCATAGTCGGGATTGATCTGGATCGAGCGGTTGTAGTCGGCAAGCGCGGTCGCCTGGTCGCCGAGGAAGCGATGGATGAGAGCGCGGTTCGAATAGGCCTGGTAGAAATTCGGGTTGAGCTGGATGGCGGTGTTGAAATCCTTGAGCGCCGCCTGATACTGGCCGCCGCGGCCATAGGCCGAGCCGCGCACATTGTAGGCTTCCGGATCCTGGGGACTGCGCTGAATAACGGCCGACAGCGAGGAGATGTTCTCGGCCGACCCTTGTGCCTTGTCGATGTTAGTGAATTCGCCGGTCGGGACTGTCTGGCAGCCGGCGAGTGCCAAGCCAGAAAGCAGGGCTGCCGTCAGGGCGAAGCCGCGCATTGCGGTTCTGCGCTCCACGCTTGTTGCATTCATGTCTGCTCTGTCCTCACTGCCCGCCGCGCCGTCAGGTCTGTTCCCTCTCCGAGCTGGCCCACTCCGAGCTGGCCTTCTCCGAACTGGCCCTCTCCGAATCGAGAGGAATTCAAAACAAAAAGGTGGCGGCGATTACACATCGCGCCACCCTGGCTATCCTTCGAAAAGGACGAAAAATTGGCGTCAGAACCGCGGCGGACGCGGAGCACCGGCACCAGCAGCACCAGCCGCCACCGGGCGCGGCGTCATCGGCAGCAGGCCCTCGCGCTGGGCGCGCTTGCGGGCCAGCTTGCGGGCGCGGCGAACGGCTTCTGCCTTTTCGCGGGCGCGCTTCTCGGAAGGCTTCTCGTAATGTCCGCGCATCTTCATTTCGCGGAAGATGCCTTCGCGCTGCATCTTTTTCTTGAGCGCGCGAAGCGCCTGGTCAACATTGTTGTCGCGGACGAGTACCTGCACGGGCAATCCTGTCTTTCGGGTTTGATATCAACAGGCAAGTGGCCATAGCCGCTAGCCTCCGCGGCGCTTTACACCACGAATTGGGGCGGCTGATAGCAGAATCATGCCGCTCTGTCCACTGCCGAAACGAAAAACCCGCCTCGGCGGCGGGTCGTCGGCGCAAATCATCACCATGCCTCACTCAGTAGCATAAATGCCGTCGCAAAGCAACGAATCGCGACCCGGCCCCACGACCGGGGCTTTGTCGCGCGGATGAGCGATCGTTGGCGTTTTCTCCGCCACCGATAAACCCCTGCTGCCTCAATCCGGGCAAAACGGTTCGCCCGGCTTATCGACGAAGGAACAACCTTGTTCCTCAATGGTTGTTCTCGCGAAGCAAGCACAGGAGAAAACCGATGTCAGAGACCCGTGAATGGCTTGTCCAGTGGCTCAGGGACGCGCATGCGATGGAGGAGCAGGCCGAAACCATGCTGAACGGCCAGCTGCGCCGGCTGGAGAGTTATCCCGAACTCCGTGAGCGCATCAGCCTGCACCTCGACGAGACGAAAGGGCAAGCCGCGCGCCTCAGAACCTGCCTGGAACAATTGGGCGAAGATACGTCCACACTGAAGGACGCCGGCGGCAAGCTTTTGGCCATGGCGCAGTCCCTAAGCGGTATCTTCGCCGGCGACGAGGTGATGAAAGGCTCACTCGCGAGCTATACATTCGAACATATGGAGATCGCCTCATACACAATCCTCATCGCAGCCGCAGAAACCCTCGGCGAAACAGAAGTCGCCCGGGCCTGCGAACAAAATCTGCGTGAGGAAGAGGCGATGGCCGAGTGGCTGAAAAACAAGCTGCCCGCGACAACGGAGCAGTTCCTGGCTCGCTCGGAGTCGGACAGCGACAATGCCAAACGATGAGGACAACAGGCCGGCGGCCAAGATGACACGACCTTCGGTGTGGCGGGCCTACAGCTATGCCTGGATTACCCTCGGCTTCTTCATCATCTCGATCGTCGGCCACTGGGTTTTCGGCTGGTTCGCCTATCTGGACGAGCAAAGCGCGCTTGGCCAGCCGGTCGATGTCAGCGGCTATCTGATCGAGATGAGCCGCGACACGCTCGAGAACTGGCAATCGGAATTCCTGCAACTGCTCTGGCAGGTCGGTGGCCTGGCGTTCCTGCTCTTCGTCGGCTCGCCGCAATCGAAGGAAAGTACCGACCGGATGGAGGCCAAGATCGACGCGCTTCTCGCCCTGGTCGATCCGAAGAAAGGCCAGGAGGCGATTCGCGAGCTGGACCGGCAGTATGACGGCCGCCACACCGACGAGCCGCACGCCCACCGGAAATAATCTGGGGCTGGAAATGTGGCCCGGAGCCGATCTACCGCTCCGGGCCGTTCGATGTTCCTCCACCGACGCAAATCGGGTCGCTATGATGCCGTGGCCAAATGAAGCCGCTCGAAATCGTCGAAAAACTCGCCGTAGTCGCAGGTTATTTCCTCGCCCGCGGCTATGTCGCGGATCGCGGTTGCCCCGCCATACTGCGAAAAATCCGTGTTCGGCCTTTCGGCGTGGTTCATGAAACGGCCATTGTCGACTTCATAGACCATGAATCCGGGCCGGTCCGGGCTCGGATAGGCATATCTGTCGAGAAATTCCTTGAGGTGTGGCGGCGCCGCCTCATATTTTTCCATCGGGATCAGCCGGTCGAAATCCGGATCGAGCCGCCAGATCGGCGTCCCTTTCCGGACCGGCTCGGCGGCAAAGACGCCGACGCCTTCGATTGCGCTCGCGGCGATATAGGTCCTGATCAGCAGCATGTTTCCAAACCCGTCTTCGAGGAGAAGACGGAATCGTCAAATTGCCGGGAAAAGCAAGAGCGGTTTTCAGGCACTGCGGCTTGCGCGCCGATCGCGAAACGCTTCACGTCCGGGTGATCGAGATGCCGCCATCGGCGAACAATGCCGCGCCGGTGGTGAAGCTCGATGCATCCGAAGCCAGGTAGAGCGCCGAGCGGGCGATCTCCTCGGGCTCGGCGACGCGCTTCAAGGCATGCAGGTTTTCGACGAAGGCTCGCGATTCAGGTGTCTTGAACGTAGCCGAAGGCGTGTCGGTGCCGCCCGGCAGCAACGCGTTGACCCGCACGCCTTTAGCGCCGTATTCGGCGGCAAGCACCTGCGTCAATCCGATCAGCCCGGCCTTGCTTGCGGCATAGCTGGTCATGCCGGGCATGCCGACGGTATGGCCGACGAAGGTAGAGGTGAAGATCAGCGATCCGCCGCCGCGGTCCACCATCGCCGGCACCTGATATTTCGCACCAAGGAATGCGCTGGTCAGGTTGGTGTCGAGCGTCTCGCGCCATCCCTCCAGCGACAGCTCCGAAATCGGACCCATCTTGCCGACCGAGCCAGCGTTGTTGAAGGCGATATCCAGCCCGCCGAATTTCTCGACCGCCAGCTCGACAAGGGCTTTGGCATAGGCCTCGTCGCGAACGTCGCCGGCAAGCGCAACAGCGATGCCTTCGGCATCTTCGATTTCGGCAACGAGCCCATCGAGCTCCGCCTGGCGGCGGGCGGCGATTACCACCTTGGCGCCTTGCTCGGCAAAGAGTTTTGCCGTGGCGCGGCCGATGCCGGAGCTGGCGCCGGTGATGATGGCGACCTTGTTGGCAAGTGCGAGCATTTTTTGCATCCTTTTTTCGCGCCAGCTTTCGCCGGCAATCGGATGCTTGGTCGCAGATCGAGGCGGCGCGAGCCACCCGATACCTGCGAAGGCGTCCGGATGCGTCGTTCGGCATGCCGCTTCGGACAGGTCTTTTTTGTCGCGGCGCAAAACGGCAAGCGCCGTCGCAAACAGCGCAAGGGTGGCAGCGCGGTTTCGCTAGTGATACACCTCGCGCGCCGAGGCTGACTGACTGCCCGGCGGCAATCCGCGAGACCTTTGGCGCGAGGCTGGAACGTTGAAGAAATACTCGGTATTCGCCATCGCCCGCGAGGCCATGCGCGGCCATAAGGGCTGGGAGGAGCAGTGGTCCTCGCCAGAGCCGAAGAAGGAGTACGACGTCATCATCGTCGGAGCCGGCGGCCATGGCCTGGCCACCGCCTACTATCTCGCCACGGTGCATGGCATCACCAATGTCGCGGTGCTGGAAAAGGGCTGGCTCGGCGGCGGCAACACAGGCCGCAACACCACCATCATCCGCTCCAACTATCTCTATGACGAGAGCGCCGGCATCTACGACCACGCGCTTAAGCTTTGGGACGGGCTCAGCCAGGAGCTCAACTACAACGTCATGTATTCGCCGCGCGGCGTCATGATGCTGGCCCACAATGTGCACGACATCCAGGTGCTGAAACGCCACGTTCATGCCAACCGTCTCAATGGCATCGACAATGAATGGCTGACGCCGGAAGCCGCCAAGGAATTCTGCCCGCCGCTCAACATTTCGCGCGACGCGCGCTATCCGGTGATGGGCGCTACCCTGCAGCGTCGCGGCGGTACCGCACGTCATGACGCAGTCGCCTGGGGCTATGCGCGCGGCGCTTCGGCGCGCGGCGTCCACATCATCCAGAATTGCGAGGTTACCGGTGTCAAGCGGGCGCCGAACGGTGCGGTCACCGGCGTCGAGACGACGCGCGGCTTCATCGGCGCCAGGAAAGTCGGCGTCGTTGCCGCCGGCCATTCGTCCGTCATCATGAACATGGCCGGCGTGCGCATGCCGCTGGAAAGCTATCCGCTGCAGGCGCTGGTGTCGGAGCCGGTCAAGCCGGTATTCCCTTGCGTGGTGATGTCGAACACCGTGCACGCCTATATCTCGCAGTCCGACAAGGGCGAGCTGGTCATCGGCGCCGGCACCGACCAGTATGTCTCCTATTCGCAGACCGGCGGCCTGCACATTCTCCAGCATACGCTCGACGCGATCTGCGAGATGTTCCCGATGTTCACCCGCATGAAGATGCTACGGAGCTGGGGCGGCATCGTCGACGTGACGCCCGATCGCTCGCCGATCCTGGCCAAGACGCCGGTGCCGGGCCTCTATGTCAATTGCGGCTGGGGCACGGGCGGCTTCAAGGCGACGCCCGGCTCGGGCCATGTCTTTGCCCACACCATTGCCAGGGACGATCCGCATCCGATCAACGCGCCCTTCACCATCGAGCGCTTCCGCACCGGTCGGCTAATCGACGAGGCGGCTGCGGCAGCGGTGGCGCACTGATGATGGCCGCTGTCGCCATCGGCCAGAGGCTTTGCGATCAATCGGTCGGCTCCCCGGTCGGCCACGGCGAATTGTAGGAACAACCCATGCTTCTCATCCGCTGCCCCTATTGCGAGGAAGAGCGTCCGGAACTCGAATTCCGCAACGCCGGCGAGGCACATATCGCGCGGTCTCCCAACATCGCCGGCGAGAGCGATGACGACTTCGAAAAGTTCTTCTTCATCCGCTCGAATCCCAAAGGCATCATCTACGAGCGCTGGCGGCACATGCATGGCTGCGCGCGGTTCTTCAATGCCGTGCGCGACACCGTCAGCGACAGGTTCCTGATGACCTACAAGGCCGGCGAGCCGAAACCGACGAAGCTGCCGGGAGCCGCCAAATGATCGCGGCGTTCCGTATTCCAGGCGCCGGGCGCCTCAAGCAGGCAGAGACGACCCGCTTCAGCTTCGACGGCCGGTCCTATGCCGGTGTCGAGGGCGATACGCTGGCCTCGGCGCTGCTCGCCAACGGCGTCCATCTGGTCGGCCGTTCGTTCAAATACCATCGGCCGCGCGGCTTTCTGTCCGCTGGGGCGGAAGAGCCCAACGCGCTGGTTGAGATCAAGCGCGACGCCGCCAGGAAGACACCAAACGTCCGCGCGACCGTGCAGGAGCTCTATGACGGGCTGACGGCACAGTCACAGAACCGCTGGCCGTCGCTTGCCTTCGACGTCAGTGCGGTTGGCGACATCGCCTCGCCGCTGCTTTCGGCCGGCTTTTACTACAAGACCTTCATGTGGCCGAAGTCTGCCTGGAAGAACCTCTACGAGCCCAAGATCAGGGCCGCGGCCGGCCTTGGCGTCGCCCCCGACCAGCCGGACCCCGACCATTATGCGGCGCGCTTCGCCCATTGCGACGTGCTGGTGCTGGGCGGCGGCGCTGCCGGCATCGCCGCCGCACTTGCCGCGGCCGAGACCGGCGTGCGCGTCATCCTTGCCGACGAGCAGGCGGATTTCGGCGGCAGCCTGCATTTCGAGAGCGGCGCGAAGGTCGACGGCCAGGACGGCTTTGCCTGGGCGCAAGGTGCAGTCGCGACGCTCAAGGCCATGGACAATGTCCGCGTGCTGTCCCGCACCACGGCCTTCGGCTATTACGCGCAGAATTTCGTCGGGCTTGTCGAGCGCGTCAGCGACCATCTGCCGAACCCCGACCGCGAGCTGCCGCGCGAGCGGCTGTGGCAGGTCCGCGCCAGGCGCGTGGTGCTGGCAACCGGCGCCATCGAGCGGCATATGGTGTTTGCCGACAACGACCGGCCCGGCATCATGCTGGCGTCGGCGGCGCGCACTTATCTCAACCATTACGGCGTCGCGGTCGGCAGGAATGTCGGCGTCTATACGGCCAATGATTCCGCCTATGCGGCGGCGATCGACCTGAAGAAGGCCGGCGTCGGTGTGGCAGCCATCGTCGACCTGCGCGACAATCCGACAGGGCCGGTAATCGACGAGGCGAGGGCACTCGGCATCGAGGTCAATTTCGGTCGCGCGGTGATCCGCGCCGGCGGCAAATTGCGCGTCTCATCGATGACCGTGCAGCCGAAGAACGGCGGCGGCGAGCGCACCATCCCGGTCGACGCGATCCTGATGTCGGCCGGCTGGACGCCGTCGGTACATCTGTTCTCGCAATCGCGAGGCAAGGTCGTCTTCAATGACGAGACCAAGCGCTTCGTGCCCGGTATCTATGCGCAGGACTGCGTTTCCGTCGGCGCCTGCAACGGCACGGACGGGCTGTCGGCGACGATCGACGAGGCCTATGCAGCGGGCGCCAAGGCGGCGAAGGATGCCGGCGCCAACACCGTCAAGGGAACCAAGCCGAAGGTCGACGCCAGCGAGAGCTGGTCACGCGGCATGCTGGGTGCGGCGCCCGGCGCCGGGCCGGATACGACGGTAAAAGCCTTTGTCGATTTCCAGAACGACGTCACCGCCAAGGACATCCGCCAGGCGGTGCATGAAGGCATGCGCTCGATCGAGCACGTCAAGCGCTTCACCACCAACGGCATGGCGACCGACCAGGGCAAGACCTCCAATATGCACGGTCTGGCGATCGCTGCCGAGACGCTGGGCAAGCCGATCCCGCAGGTCGGCCTGACGACGTTCCGGGCGCCCTACACGCCTGTCACCTTCGGCTCGATCGTCGGCCATGCGCGCGGAAAGCTGTTCGACCCGACCCGCAAGACGGCGATCCATCCCTGGGCCGAGGCGCAAGGCGCAGTGTTCGAGGATGTCGGCCAATGGAAGCGCGCCTGGTATTTTCCCAAACCAGGCGAGGACATGCACGCCGCCGTCGATCGTGAGTGTGTCACGGTGCGCAAAACGGCCGGCCTGTTCGACGCCTCGACGCTGGGCAAGATCGAGGTGGTCGGGCCGGATGCGGCCAAATTCATGGAACTGCTCTACACCAATCCGTGGGAGAAATTGGAGCCCGGCCGTTGCCGCTATGGCATCATGCTGCGCGAGGACGGTTTCATCTATGACGACGGTGTCGTTGGCAGGCTTGCACCCGACCGTTTCCATGTGACAACGACGACGGGCGGTGCGCCGCGCGTCATGAACCATATGGAGGATTACCTCCAGACCGAGTTCCCTCATCTCAATGTCTGGCTGACCTCGATCACCGAGCAGTGGGCGGTGATCGCCGTGCAGGGACCGAAGTCACGGGAGATCATCGCGCCGCTGGTCGAAGGCATCGACATGTCGGATGAGGCGCTGCCGCATATGTCGGTGCGCGAAGGCAGGATCTGCGGCGTGCCGGCAAGGCTGTTTCGCATGTCGTTCACCGGCGAGCGCGGCTTCGAGGTCAATGTGCCGGCCGATTACGGCGAGGCCGTCTGGGAAGCGCTGTGGGCCGAGGGCCAGAAGCATGGCGCCTGTGCCTACGGCACCGAGGCGATGCACGTGCTGCGCGCCGAAAAGGGCTACATCATTGTCGGCCAGGACACCGACGGCACAGTGACGCCTGGTGATGCCGGTCTCGATTGGGCGGTCGGCAAGAAGAAGACCGATTTCGTCGGCATTCGCGGCATGGCGCGGCCGGACCTCGTCGCCAAGGGCCGCAAGCAGCTGGTCGGCCTGAAGACCAAGGATCCTAAGGTGGTACTTGAAGAAGGCGCGCAGATCGTCGGCGATCCGAAGCAGGCGATCCCGATGACTATGATCGGCCATGTCACCTCCAGCTATTGGTCGGAAAATTGCGGTCGCTCGATCGCGCTGGCCCTGGTCGCCGGGGGCCGCGACCGGATGGGTGAGACGCTTTACGTGCCGATGCCCAACGGGACCATCGAGGTGGAGGTCACCGGCATGGTGTTCTTCGACGAGAAGGGGGAGCGCCTCAATGGCTAAGGCTGCCGCGAAGAAATCTGCCGTTGCCGTGCCGCCGGCCGAACGCCGCCCGGCTCTCGCCGGTCAGGAGCTTTCCGCGACCGGCGTCACGCTTGCTGTCCTGCCACCGGCGGAGCGCATTTCGCTGCGCGCGCCGGACGCCTCGGTCGCGGCGCTTTCGAAGGCGCTCGGCGTGACCCTGCCGCGAAAGCCTAAAACCTCAGCGGCGAAGGCCGGGCGCACGGCCTTGTGGCTTGGGCCGGACGAATGGCTGGTCATCGACGAGGTGGGAAAAGACCCGCTCGCCGACTGCGCCGAGGTTACGGCGCTGCATTCGGCGGTCGGCATCTCGCATCGCAACGTCGGCATATCAGTCACCGGCCCGGCGGCTGCGGCGACAATCAATTCAGGCTGTCCGCAGGATCTGTCGCTCGACGTCTTTCCGGTCGGCGCGGCGTCGCGCACCATTCTGGGCAAGGTCGAGATCGTGCTGTTGCGCACCGCGTCCGACGCGTTCCGCGTTGAATGCTGGCGTTCCTTCTCCGATTATGTCTTTACTTTCCTGTCGGAGGCAGCCCGCGACGCAGCGGCATAGGAACGTTCGCTGCGTTCGACCGTTTGCCGGAGCAAGTCGAGGGAGCCGGAGCAAGTCGAGGGAGAATGTCGATGCCGTCGAAATCCGCGCCGAATCCACCGGTCCAGAAGACGTCGGCCGTGCGCTCTCTCGAACACGAGCAGCACGAAGAACCAAACATTGAAGAGGAGCTCGAGGAAGGGCTAGAGGATACGTTTCCGGCCAGCGATCCGGTGTCGATCACCGGGACTTCGATTTCCGGCGCTCCCGCAAGGCCCGGCAAGGCCAAGATCGTGGCCGGAATGAAGAAGCGCAGGAAATAACTTCCAGAAGACTCCCAGCGGAGCCGGGCTGAAATGGCCACGGAAACGGGCGGTCAGGTTTCCTACCGCCCTTTTGTTTTCGAACGTCAGAACGTGCTGGGCACGATCCACGGATCGATGTCGATGCCGAGCCGCGGGTCCTTATTTTCAGTCGACCCCTTGTGGGTCGCCGTGCCCGTCTTCTCGACCGATCCGGTCGCGCCGCAATCGAGCTTGATGTTGTTGGTGTCGGCGCAGGCAGCGGCCTGCTTGCCGGGCTGGCTCTGGCCGGCGAATGCAGCGCCCGAGAATGCCAGGACGGCCACGAGGGCGATGATTGTCTTTTTCATTGTCTGTCTCCGATTCAACTGCTGAATCTTTTTCGTACATGTACGATACAGCGTACATATACGCCTGACAGTCGCGGGGTTCAAGCAAGAAGTTGTACATGTACGAACGATTTCATTTGAATGTTGGGGTCGCGTTACAACGGCATGCGCGGAGCACGCGGTGCCAGTCGCGCCGTACAAGATCTTCAGCTATCCGAACCGAAGAACCTTCAGCAGTTGACCGGTGTTTCGGTCAACGGCGGCACGTCCTGCGTGGCCAGCGCGGCAAGCGTGAAGTCGCACATCCGCTTCACGAAAGCCTGCTGGTCGCCGAACGGATAGAAGGGAAAGGTGATCAGCAGCGAGATCGTGCCGTGGCCGACCGCCCACAGCATGGTGGCGATGGCGTGCGGATCGCCCTTGAGCTTGCCGGCGGCAACGCAGGCCTCGACCCTATTGATCAGCACCTTCATCAACGGGTTGCCCTCTTGCATCTCGGCGAAGGTCCTGCCTTCCGGGGGCTTGACCTTTTCGGTCATGAACACCGTGCGATATTCGTTGGGATTGCCAAGGCCGAAGGCCGCGTATTCGGTCATCACCACCTGCAGCGCCTCGATCGGATCGTCGGCCGGGTGATCCTCGATACGCTTGGCCAGAGTCTCGAACGCGTCCGCGGCTAGCGCGAACAAGATGTCCTGCTTGTCGGCGAAATAGGAATAGACCGACATCGGCGCATAGCCGACGCGCTTGGCCAGCTTGCGGATGGTGAGGCCTTCATAGCCTTCCTCCTGCACGAGCTTGTGCGCTGCATCGAGAAGTTCGGAGCGGAGTTCGGCCTTTTGTTTCTCGCGGCGTGTCTGGACGCTAAGCGGCAATTTTCGCCTGCCTTTATCTGTTAGCGGCTGTAGTGGCCGGCTAAACTATATACGCTGTACGGAATCGGACAAGGCGTTGCAAAATTGGGCATTGTCAAAATCGGCTTCGCCAAAATCGGCTTCGCAGCACTCCGATTGGCTATACCGCTTTCCGAGCCATTTTCGCCCGAACATCGATCACAAGTGTTACCCGGGCAGAAACGACGCATGCCGGCACATGAAGATCATCTCTGCCGAGGCTCGTTGAGCCGTTCAGGCCGCTTCTGGCTGGCGTTCGATCAATGTCAGCGTCAGCCAGCGCGCAGTCAGTGCCGGCTTTTTCGAACCCTCGATCTCGATCGTCACGTCATGCGCCGTCTGCACCCAGCCCGACGGCCTGACCTTGACGTCCGCCAGCACGAAACGGGTGCGGATGCGCGATCCGGTTTTCACCGGCGCCAGGAAGCGCAGCGAATCGAAGCCATGGTTGACACCCATCTTGCTGTTTTCGAGCGGCGGCATGGTCTCGAACGTCATCGCCGACAAAAGCGAAAGCGACAGGAAGCCATGCGCGATCGTGCCGCCGAACGGCGTCTCGCGCTTGGCGCGCTCCGGATCGCAATGGATGAACTGGTGGTCATCGGTGGCATCGGCAAACTGGTCGATCATGCGCTGCGAGACCACCCGCCACGGCGACACGCCGACTTCCTTGCCGACGCTGGCCAGAAGCACATCGAGACTGATCGGTTCCACGCTGATGTCCTCCATTTCAACCGTCCGGAGCGCGAGCGGCTTCATTCCTTGAACAGTGTCAGCCCATGCTGCACCGACTGCCCGCCATCGATCGGCAGGATTGCGCCGGTGACATAGCTGCCAGCACGGCTGCACAAATAGAGCGTTGCGCCGGCAATGTCATCCGGCGCGCCGATGCGGCCGATCGGAACATGGCCGCCGACGTGCTTGGCCTGTTCCTCGGTCGCGGTGGCGAAAGCGGTCATCCGGCTCTGGAAAGGGCCGGGGGCGAAGGCGTTGACGGTGATGCGGCGGGCGGCGAACTCGATCGCCAAGGTGCGCGTCAGATGATGAACCGCAGCCTTGGAAGCAGAGTAGGAATAGGCGCCGTCGGCCAGCGGCTGCGTGCCCATCACCGAACCCAGATTGATCACCCGGGCCGGATCGGCATCGCTGGCGGCCGCGTCGAGCAGCGGCAGAAGCTCGCGCGTCAGATGGAAGACGGCAGTGACATTGACGCCGAACACCTTGGCCCAGGCATGGTAGGGGAAGCTTTCCAGCGGCGCGCCCCAGGAAACGCCGGCATTGTTGACCAGGATGTTCAGCCGCTCGGTCCGCGCTTTGACCTCGGCAACCAGCGCCGCGATGCCGGCCTCGCTGGAGACATCGCCGGCAAAGCCCTCGGCCTGGCCGGAGCCGCCGAGGCCGTTCAGTTCGCCGGCGACCTTGGCGCAATCCTCGCCCTTGCGCGAGGCGATCATCACGGTAGCGCCGGCCCTGACCAAAGCGGTCGCCGCCATGCGGCCGATGCCGGTCGCAGCCCCGGTGACCAGCGCCGTCTTGCCGGCCACCGAAAACAGCTCGTCCAGATAGGTCATTGCAACGTCTCCGTGCGCTCTTGCCTCGCCCAGCAAAAGGGCTCGCGTTGACAAGGTTAACCGAAGTACGATCATCCTTGTCGCCGGTAAAGTGCCGGGTCGAGGCGATGCTGAAGGCGGCCTGATCCGAACCTATTCCGCCGGGTCGACATTGGTGTAGGCGGCTTCCTCGAGTTCACGCTTCAGCCGCGATGCCTCTTCCACCTTCGGCGTCACGAAGCGGCCGAGCAGGAGATAGGCGACCGGGGTCAGGAACAGCGTCGAGACGGTGGCCAGACCCAGGCCGCCGACGATCACCCAGCCGAGCGCGATGCGCGCCTCGGCGCCGGCGCCGCTCGCCAGCACCAGCGGCACGCCGCCGAGCACCGTGCAGATCATCGTCATCATCACCGGCCGCAGCCGGATGGTGGAGGCCTGCTCGATCGCCTCGCGCACGCCGAGCCCACGGTCGCGCAACTGATTGGCGAACTCGACGATCAGGATGCCGTTCTTGGCCATGACGCCAACCAGGAGCACCAGGCCGATCTGGCTGTAGGCGTTGAGGCTGGTGCCGCTGAGCAAAAGGGCAAAGATCGCGCAGGCAAGGCCGAGCGGCACCGTCGCCATGATGATGACCGCGCTGATGAAGCTCTCGAACTGAGCGGCGAGCACCAAAAGGATGATGACCAGCGAGAAGCCGAAGATGGTGATCATGGCGCTGTTGGTCTCGCCCAGCGTCGCCGCCTCGGCCAAAGGGACGATGCGGCTGCCCGGCGGCAGGAGCGGCGTGGCGATTGTCTCGGCGCGGGTGAGCGCCTGGCCGAGCGCGAAATCGCTGCTGAGGTTGGAGGTGATCGCCACCGACGGCTGCTGCTGCTCGCGGGTCAGCGAGGGCGGCACGGCGCGCTCGGTCAAAGTGGCGATGGTCGACATCGGCACGAAGCGGCCGTCGGCCGTCTTCAGGAAGATGTTCTCCAGGTCGGTCGGATCGTTGATCGGGTTGGTCGTCGAGACGAGCTTCACCCCATAGCTGCGGTCGGCGATATAGACGTCGACGACATCATTGCCGTCGAGCATGGCCTGAAAAGTATCGGCAAGCGCGGTGATGTCGATGCCGAGGTCGGAAGCGCGCTCGCGGTCGATGGCCACGGAAAGCTGGGGTTGCGTCGGGTCGACGGAGAGCCGGGGCGACTGGAAGCGGGGATCCTTCTGCATCTCGGCAATGATCTTCACCGCAGCGTCGCCGAGCGCCGCGCGATTGTTGCCGACCAGCGCGAACTGCAGGCCGTTGCCGGCGCCGCGAATCCCGAGGCTGTTGGGCTGCATCGGAAACACGCGCACGCTCGGCACCTGCTTGGTGAGCCGGCTGATGTCGGCCATGATCTGCTGCTGGCTGCGCGTGCGCTCGTCCCATGGCGCCAGCGTCATCACCATGAAGCCGGCATTGTAGGCGCCGTTCCGGCCGGCGCTCTCGAACGTGTTGCGGATTTCGCCGGAATCGCGCAGCGGCTGGATCAGTTTTTCGATCTTCTGCATCTGCTCGGTCGTGTAGTCGAGGCTGACGCCTTGCGGCGCGTCGACGCGCATGAGCACGACGGCACGGTCCTCGGTCGGCGTCAGTTCCTGGCGGATGGTGCCGAAGAGCGTGAAGGCGGTGGCTGCAAACAGCAGCGCGACCAGAAGCACGATCCACGGCGCGTCGAGGCAGATGCGCAGGCAGCGCCGGTAGAGCGTGTTCAGCGCGCCGCCGATGCGGGCGCCGATGCCGCTGCCGCCTTCGTGGTGAAGCGGCGCGACCGACAGCATGCGCGAGGCAAGCATCGGACAAAGGGTCAGCGCCACGACGGCGGACAGAAGCACCGATATGGCGAGAACGAAGCCGAATTCGCGAAACAGGCCGCCGGTCTGGCCGGGCAGGAACGAGATCGGCACGAAGACGGCGACCAGCGTCAGCGTCGTGGCGATGACGGCGAAGAACACTTCCTGGGCGCCAAGCACGGCCGCGGCGCGTGGCCCCATGCCTTCGTTGCGTCGTCGCACGATGTTTTCCAGAACGACGATGGCGTCGTCGACGACCAGGCCCGTCGCCAGCACCAGGGCGAGCAGCGTCAATATGTTGACCGAGAAGCCGGCGAGATAGATGGCGGCGATCGTCCCGATCATGGCGACCGGCATCGCAAGCCCCGGAATGAGCGTCGCGCGCCAGTCGAGGAGAAACACATAGATGACGATCAGCACGATGGAGACGGACAGGCCAAGTGCGATCTCGACCTCATGCACCGCGCCGTTGACGAATACCGCATCGTCGCTGGTGACCTTGATCGACATGCCCTGAGGCAGATCCGCCTGCAGCGCGGCGACGGCGGCCCTGACGCGGGTCGAAATATCCAGCGTGTTCGATTCCGCCTGACGGATGATGCCGAGACCGATGCCGGTCTTGCCGTTCGAACGCAATGTGGTCTGACCGATGTCGGGGCCAAGCGTGACCGTGGCGACGTCGCGGATGCGGGTCGTGCCGCCGATGATGATGTTTTCGAACTCCTCCGGCGTGGTCACGTCCGCCGTCGGACGCACGATGAGATCCTGGTTGGTGGTGGTGATCGAGCCGGCCGGCGAATCGAAAGCGACCGAGGCCAGCGCTGTCCTCAGGTCGGCGACGGTGAAGCCCAGGCTGGCGAGCTTGTTCTGGTCGACATCGATGCGAAAGATCTTGTCGCGGTCGCCATAGACCTGGACGTCGGCAACGCCGGGCACGGCGGCAAGCTCGTCCTCGATCTGGTCCTGGACCAGCACCGTCATGTCCTGCACCGACATGGTGTCGGAGGTGACAGCCAGCCGCATCACCGGCTCGGAATTGGCATCGGCCTTGACGATGCGCGGCGCATCCGCCGTGTCCGGCATCTGGTCGGCGACGCGGCCGACGCCATCGCGCACATCCGAGGCGGCGACGTCGAGATCGACGCCATCGTTGAATTCGATGGTGACGCGGCTCGTGCCGAAGGACGAGGTGGACGAGATCGACTTCACGCCGGAGACGCGGGCGACCGCGCCCTCAACTACGTCGGTCAATTCGCGGTCGACGGTCTCGGCCGCAGCGCCTTCAAAGGTCGTGTTGACGGTGACGACGGCGCGATCGACATCCGGCAGTTCGCGGACCTCGACACCGTAGAAGGCAGCAAGGCCGGCGACCGCGATCAGCGTGTTCAAGACAAAGGCCATCACCGGCCTGCGGATGAACAGCGCGGTGAAGCCTGTGTCGCTGGCGGCGTTGTTGGTTGCGGTCATCAGCCGTCGGCGTCCGCGGCGCGCTGTTCTTGGCCGGCGATGCGGACCTCGCCGCCTTCGCTGACGCTCTGGGTGCCTTCGGTCACTACCATGTCGCCGCTGACGATCGGGGCGTCGATCAGCACGGTCTCGGTGTTGCGCTGGATGATGCGCACGGCCACCCGCTTGGCCTTGCCGTCAACGATGGTCCAGATATAGGCGCCGTCCGAACCCCACTGGATCGCCAGCGGACTGACCGCGGGATAGCTGTCGCCGGGGAATTTCATGGTGATCTGGAAGGACATGCCGGCACGCAGCGAATCGGCCGGGTTTGCGATCTTTGCCTTGACCAGAAGGGTACGGCTGGCTTCATCGATGTGGTTGTCGATAGCGGAAACCGTGCCGGTGTAGGCTTTGTTGGGGTTGGCAATCGGCGTTGCCGACAATTGCGCGCCGATTTTGACGGCGGCGGCGAAGCGCTCCGGCACCCAGAATTCGACCAGTATGCTGGAGCGGTCGTCGAGCGTGGCGACCGCCGACTGGCTGGTCACATAGTTGCCGGCGGCGATCGGCAGGATGCCAACGACGCCGGCGATCGGCGCGACGATCGAGCGGCGCTGCAAGGCCAGTTCCGCATCGCGAAGCGCCAGCTTGGCATTGGCAAGCACCACTTCGGCATCGGCAACGGCGACCGCTGTCGCGGCGTTGGAAGCCCGCAGCGATTTCACCCGGTCGAGCTTGGCCTGCGCGTCCTGCAAGGTAACCTTGGCGCGGTCCTGTGCGATCACCTCGGTGTCGGAATCGAGGGTGGCGATCACCTGCCCCTTTTCGACATGGGCGCCGGACTCGACCAGAAATTCGACGAGGCGGCCGGAACTGTAGGGATTGACCGTCACCGAGGCGTTGGCGCGGCCGGTGCCGATCGCCTGCAGGCGATCGTTGATGATGGCCGCGGCCGCCGGCAATGCGACAATAGTCACCAACTGGCCGGCGCCGTTGCTGCTGCCTGCTTGCCCGGCCTTGTCGACGGCGCTCGTCACTGTCGGAGGCGTCGCGGCATCAGCCCAGTCGATGCCCCAGCGCGCCAGCACATCCGGCGCGCCTGGAAAAAACCGAACCCAGGCGGCCGCAGCCGCGGCGAGGATCACAAGTGCAAAAACGATCTGTTTCCAGGTGGCCATCGGCGCTCCGGTTGGCAAATATACCGCCTACGGTTCCCAAGGTGAAGTAGACGCGACGGCACACTCCGACACGCAGGATGACTCGTCGATATCAAAGCTTTATGGCAATTCTCCCGCTCGCTTGCACATTAAATCGGTGTAACGTTGACAGGGACGACGCTTGGGCCAAAACCGGATCAGGCGGCTTCCGCAATGGGGTGGTGCGCAGGGTCGGCTTCAGATGTAGCTCCCTTTGCTGTCAATCCTCTTCAAATCGAGCCGCGGAATGAGGAAATCCAAGAACGCTTTAACCTTGGGGGGCTGAACGCCGCCTCCTGGCCGGATCGCATAGAGGCTCGGTTCGGGCCCTGCCCACTCGGGCAGGACACGAATCAGTCTTCCTGCGGCAACGTCCGCCTTGACGCGCACATGGTTGGTCATGAACAGGCCAACTCCCTCCAGCAGGAACCCGTGAAGAGCCTCTGGATCGCTGGCGACGGCCACCGCTCGTACCTTGAACTGGGATCGCTCGCCGCCGCTTGTTAGGGGCCATTCTACTGCCGGGCGATTGAAGTAAAACTCTGTCAGCAGACAGGCATGTTCCGCCAGTTCCGATGGATGCCGTGGCGTTCCTGCACGTTCCAGATAGGTCGGGGCTCCATAGATGCCCATCGGTAATGCGCCGAGCCGGCGAGCCGTGAGCGTCGAATCGGGCAGGGCGCCGTCCTGGAGCCGGAAAGCGACGTCGATGTCCTTGGTGACAAGGTCGACGACCTCGTGCCCAAGAAGCAATTGCGGGAACACCTCTGGATAGAAGCGGCGAAACTCGATGAGCAGCGGCGCGAGGACGCGAGTTGCCAGCCAGTACGGGGCTGTAATCCGAAGCCACCCGCGCGGATGTTGCTGCAACTCCGCCACTGCGTTCTCCGCATTCTCCAAAGTCTTCACCACTCGCTCGCAGTGTTGGAAGTAAACCGCTCCCGCTTCAGTCAGCTTCAGGCTGCGCGTTGTCCGATTCAGCAGTTGCGTCTGCAATCTGGACTCCAGCTCCTGCACCTTCCGGCTGACCCGTGTCTTCGGCACCTTGAGCACGCGCGCCGCCGCTGTGAAGCTCCCTTCCTGCACCACCTTTATGAAAGCGACCGAATCGCTGAAGTCGCGCAGCATATGAGTCCTCCAGCAAATTCGGATTGTCTCTTATTTTGAGACAATGATGTCCGAATCCGCTCGATAATCAAGCCGTGCCCTTCGGGGTAGATCATGATTGTCCTATCAACAGCAAAATCCCAACTGGAGAGACTGCCATGATCAAATCCCTAGCGATCGCCGTCGGTGCACTGACGCTTTCGGCAACTGCTGCCGACGCACAGAGCGCGCCGCTCCGCAACGTCGTTCTCGTCCACGGCGCCTTTGCCGACGGAGCCGGATGGCGGGGCGTCTACGACCAACTGACAAGTCGTGGCTATAAAGTCTCGATCGTCCAGAATCCGCTCACGTCGTTTGAAGACGATGTAGCCGCAACGCGCCGCGTGCTCGCCCGGCAGGATGGGCCAGCCATTCTCGTCGGCCATTCCTACGGTGGCACGGTCATTACAGAAGCCGGCGACGCTGCCAATGTCGCGGGCCTCGTCTATGTCGCCGCCTTCGCGCCAGAGGTCGGTCAATCCACGCTGGACCAATATGCCGAGGTTCCTCCGCCGCCGAATTTTCAGCCTGACGTGCAGTCCGATGGCTTCGCGTTCCTGAAAACTGAGACGTTCAAGGACGGCTTCGCTGGGGACACCAACGATGCCGACGCAGCATTCCTGCGTGACTCCCAGGTGCCGATCGCTATGAAGGCGCTTGAGACCAAGGTGACAACTGCGGCGTGGAAGACCAAGCCAAGCTGGTACATTGTCGCGACTGAGGACGGCGCCATTGCGCCCGAACTGCTTCGGAGCACCGCCGATCGCATTGGGGCAGTCACGACCGAAGTCAAAGGCAGCCATGTGGTGTTCCTTACCCAGCCAGAGGCCGTAGCCGACGTGATCGAACAGGCTGCTAAGGGTGTGGTGCTGGGCGATACCGCGGTGTCACCGAACTGACATCGCCCATTCGTAGCTCTGAGCCGCGGGCCAACAACTCAGGCGGAAACAATGCAGCCGGGGGCGTCATCGACGCTCCCGGTATGCGGCAGCCTGCGATGTGGATCAGCCGGGATGCGGAAAGCATGCGGCGCGAAGGCGGAGCCAATTCGGGCCGCAGAACTCAGTCCGATCCTGCCTGCCGGGTAGAGTCTTTACGTCGCGTGTGCACCGCCGGGTACGACCACGTCGGACATTGCGATCCCGACGGTTGCCGGATCTTCCTTCAGCGCCGCGTCCGCGAGCGAAATCACGCCTACCAGGCGCTTGTCGCGATTGAGGACAGGCAACCGCCTGACCTGGATATCGCCCATGTTCTGGACGACGCGCTCGATATCTTCGTCCTCGAAGCAGTATTTGACATCCTTGGTCATCACGTCGCGGACCGTCGCGTTGCCGTCCTTGCCTTCGGCGACCGCGCGCACGACGATATCACGGTCGGTGATCGTTCCGACGAGTCGGTCGTTTTCTCCGACGGGCAGGAACCCGACATCGTCAGCCGCCATTCGTTTCGCGATTTTCTGCAGCGACTCGCCAGGACTGGCGAGATGAACGTTGCGGGTCATTATTTCAGCGACTTTCATGGTGAATCTCCCTGTTCGCGCAGAACGGGCACCTTCGCTTGCGGTCGTCGAGCAATATTGGTTTGAGGGCTTGTTGAGAGCCTCAGGCCTGTCGCGCTGCGACGCTCGCTCGGCGGTGCCGTTCTTCGCTGATGGAACTAACAGCCGGGCCGAATGGTTCCAGCCGGGATCCTTGAAGTTTCGCGTTTTGTTCCCATATAATGTTGCAGGACCGGAGACGGTTCCGCCGCATCGGGATGGGTCAGCGCTTGGCCCTGTGCGGCTCAAATTCTCATGGTGAGAACCTTCGGATCGTGACGATCCGGCCGGTTTACCAGAAGAGACCAGACCTCTGGGCTGCCGCGCACTAATCGACGAATGTCGTGGAGCGAGGAAAGTCCGGGCTTCGCCGACACACCCCAGCAGGTAATGCCTGCCCGCCGCAAGGCGAGCCACGGCAACAGAGACGAGCCGTCCCCAATCGGGGCGGGTGAAACGGGCGACAGGGTGGGGGAAGCAACCGCAAGAAGTGCCCTGTGACCTGTGTCGGGGAGGGCCATGGTGGCGGGCAAGGAGTCGCCTGGCGACAGGCGTCCAAGAGGAATGGCAGCCCTCGACAGAACCCGGCTTACAGGGGGTCTGGTCTTAAAGTATTGCATGGCGAGACGCGCGCCGCCCGGCCGACGGGCTCATGTCGGAGAGCCGGAGTGTAGCGCAGCCTGGTAGCGCACCTCGTTTGGGACGAGGGGGCCGCAGGTTCGAATCCTGCCACTCCGACCATTCCGATTTGCGATCTTTGCGGAAAAGCACTTGCGGGCGTGGCGGGCGGACGTGGCGGAATCGGTAGACGCAGCCGGCCTAAACCCGGCCGGGCATTCCCGTTGCGAGTTCGAATCTCGCCGTCCGCACCAAATCGGGCCGCACCAAATCGAATATGCCGGACCAAATCGAATATGGAGGGGTGGCAGAGCCCGGCTGAATGCGCCCGCCGCGAAAGCGGGTAGGCCTGCAAGGGCCTCGGGGATCAAATCCCCCCTCCGCCAGCGGACAGGTCGTCCGGCCCGGAGACATGGGTAACAGATTGTACCTAAGAGATAGGTGACAACCTCGGAAACGAGCATTGCTGTCGTAACCCCATCCTGCAGCCTACATGGCTCGATCTGGTTGAAGCCCGGGCAACGCAGCACTATGCCAAGCCGGCAATGGAATTAGCAGGTTCTTTCACCAAAAGGTGCTTGACACGAAACCGCTGCTTCCCATATACGCCTCACCAACGAGGGCGGTGCGCCGCTGGCGACGAAGCGGTTCGCTTCTAGATCTGCCCTCTGCGAAATTCAAGAGAGCCGCGTGAGCGACACT
>SAQG01000035.1 GCA_004020315.1 Mesorhizobium sp. | reverse complement strand
AGAAACTTCTTCAAGGCTGCCGGATATGAGGCCAATTAATTGCGACACGCTTTAGCTGATTTGGCGCTCCATTTCCACCTCGGCCCCCAGACTTTCGATGTCGCGGAAGATCGAAGCGACAGCCAGCGTGCGCCCTTCGCGCCTGAAGCGGAGCAGGCAATCCTTGGCAACGATGTCTCCATCGACCGTGATCTCGTCCCATTGCGCGGCATGGCCGACGTAGTTGATGGGAACATCGTAATGCTGGCTCCAGAAGAACGGCACGGCGACGAATTTCTCGCGATGGCCGAGCATGTTGAGGGCCGCGGTTTGCCCCTGCCTCTCCGCAACCACCCAATGCTCGACCCGAATGTTCTCGCCACTGTGAGGATCTGGCCACCGCGCAATGTCGCCGGCCGCGAAGATGCCTGGTGCGCTCGTCTCCAGAAACGCGTTCACGACGACACCGCGGTCAAGGATGAGCCCCGCCGTTTCGGCAAGCTCTGTCCGCGGTCGCACGCCGATGCCGGCGACGACGAAATCCGCCGCCAACGTATCGCCACTGTTGAG
This sequence comes from Mesorhizobium sp., assembly GCA_004020315.1. Lineage (GTDB taxonomy): Bacteria > Pseudomonadota > Alphaproteobacteria > Rhizobiales > Rhizobiaceae > Mesorhizobium. The sequence continues at coordinate 70,510 of SAQG01000035.1, read as the reverse complement.
TTTCACCTTGCTGCCGTCGATGCTGCTCGCGGTGTGCTCGAGATGGAATACGACACCATTCTCCTCATGGAGGGCGCGGATGAAGTCGCCCATGTGCGGACCAAGGATCCGCTCCATAGGCCGTTGATCCGGCGCCACGACATGAACTTCGATATCACGCGAGCGCAGGGCCGCGGCAACCTCCAGGCCAATGAAACTGGTGCCAAGCACGACGGCGCGGCGCGCAGTTTTGGCTCGCTCGATGATCGCCTTGCAATCTGCGAACGAGCGCAACGTGTGAACGTGTGGCTGGTCGGCGCCGGGTATGGTCAGGTGAACCGGTTCGGCTCCGGTCGCAAGGAGTAGCCTGTCGTAAGGAGTCCGGGCCCCGTCCGCGAGTACAACTTCGCCAGAACGTGCATCGATGCTGGCGACGTTCGCATTGAGACGCAGGTCGATATCGTTCTTCGAGTAGAAGTTTTCTCCGCGGAGCGGAATCCAATCCTCCGGCGCTTTGCCGGCGAGGTAGTCCTTGGAAAGATTGGGCCGATCAACCGGCGGCGCTTCGTCGTTGCTGAGCATGACGATACTACCTTGATAGTGTTCGCGCCGCAGTTTTTCCGCCGCCGCGAAACCGGCCGCGCCGCCGCCGACAATGACGATTTTCTCTGGAACCTGGCCGGAGCCGCCAATGCGCGGCTTGGATACCGCCCGCTTGCGCTTCTCGCCCACGAATATCCGATCATCGCGTTGTTCCACCGACCAGCACGCGAGTGGATTAAAAGCAGGGGCGCGCACGGCCTCGCCTGTACGCAAATCGAAGCACGCGTGATGCCAGGGACACCGGACGGTGTCTTCCACCACCAGACCGTCGACGAGCGGCCCGCCATAATGCGTGCATGTCGCCCCGATGGCGAAGACCTCGGCCCCGCGGCGCACCAGCAGCACCTGCTCATCGCCGCAATGGCCGAGGAGCTTTCCGCCATCGGGAAGGTCGGATAACGCGATGCCCTCGACCAGATCCGGCCCGCTCGGTTTGGCATGACCTTCAGCCATTTTCCTCTCCCTTGGCGCGATCCAGTGTCAAAATCCCTGTACGGACGAGAAGCGGGAAATCTTCAGGTCACCAGCCTCGGAATACCGTCTGCCTGGCTAGCGCGCCTTCAGGTTCCCGGACACCGCTTGTGCCCAAACGTCCGGCCGCGTCATTCGTTGCCAGTTGGGCATTACACGCCGTCGATTCCTGGCGTTTGGGTTCGCTGCGACCAAGAACTTTCGGCCCGGTTTGTCGAAGACTAGGTGGCGCTCGTCACTCACTGCCGCGGCTGCAACGGTCGCTTGTCGAAAGCATCGCGGACTGAAGGAATGACGCCGTCGCGTAAACTTTTTCGCCGGACATGCGTTGTTCGTTCTCCAAGCCAAGGAGACAGCCATGCAGAAATCGGAAATCGCCGGCGAGGCCGCCAAGCAGCGCCACATCCAGCGCGGCATCGACGCCAAGGACAAATCAAAGGGCAACGGCAAGCAACAAGGCGCCATGCAGGCCGGAGCACGCAAATATCCCGAGCCGCCCTTTCCCGAACAGCACCAGCCGAAGCCGGGGCACGAATGGGCGATTGAGCCGGCGCCGCTTTACGACGCGCCATTCTATATCGGATCGAAAAAGCTCGACGGCAAAGTGGCCGTCATCACCGGCGGCGATTCAGGCATCGGCCGAGCCGTGGCCGTGCTCTATGCGCGCGAAGGCGCCGATGTGGCGATCGTCTATCTGTCCGAGGACAAGGATGCCAAAGAGACAAAGAGGGCCGTCGAAGCCGAAGGCCGGCGCTGTATGCTGATCAAGGCCGACGTCAGCGAACGCGACCACTGCCACAATGCGGTCGCTGAGGTGGTGAAGGAATTCGGCCGGATCGACGTGCTGGTCAACAACGCCGCTTTCCAGATCCATTCCAGCGACTTCAGCGAGCTGACGGAAGAGCATTTCGACACGACGCTGAAGACCAACCTCTACGGCTATTTCCACATGGCGCAGGAGGCCGTGCCGCATATGAAGCCTGGTTCGGCGATCATCAACAGCGGCTCCGTAACCGGCATCGAGGGCTCGAAGCAACTGGTCGACTATTCGATGACCAAGGGCGGCATTCATGCCTTCACGCGCGCGCTCTCAGGTAACCTTATCGAAAAGGGAATTCGGGTGAACTGCGTGGCGCCGGGCCCGGTGTGGACGCCGCTCAACCCGTCGGACAAGCAAGCCGGTGACGTATCGAAATTTGGCGCAGACACGCCGATGAAACGGCCGGCGCAACCGGAGGAGATCGCGCCCGCCTATGTGTTCCTCGCCTCGCCGCACTGCTCAAGCTACATCACCGGCGAGATATTGCCGATCATCGGCGGCTACTGAGTGCTTGTCGCCCGCTCAGCCCGATCGTCGTGGACCTCTCGCGTGTGACGGTCGTAGCGGGCTATCCCAGATATGAAATGGTCGACAGATGTATTTCATTGCCTTGGCGACAGATTATGACGGCACGCTGGCGCACGATGGGATCGTAGCTGAAAAGACGCTTGCAGCCATCCAACGGTTCAAGAAAAGTGGCCGCAAGCTCATCCTCGTCACTGGCCGCGAACTGCCCGATCTCAAGCGGGTTTTTCCCGAGCTCGGCGTGTTCGACAAGGTCGTCGCCGAAAATGGGGCGTTGATCTACACGCCTGCCAGCGAGGAAGAACGTGCGATCTCACCGGCGCCGGCGCCCAAATTCGTCGCCAAGTTGAAGAAACACGGCGTCAAGCCGCTTTCAGTCGGACGGTCGATCGTTGCGACCTGGGAACCGCACCAGGCAACGGTTCTCGAGGTCATCAAGGAACTCGGGCTTGAGCTGGAAATCATCTTCAACAAGGGCGCGGTGATGATCCTGCCGAGCGGCATCAACAAGGCAACCGGGCTGGCCGCCGCACTTGAGGACCTCAAGCTGTCGCCACACAATGTGGTCGGTATTGGCGATGCTGAAAACGATCATGCGTTCCTGCAGGCCTGCGGCTGCAGCGTCGCTGTCGACAATGCACTTGCGGCGGTCAAGGACACAGCGGATCTCGTAACGCGCGGCGCACGTGGAAAAGGCGTCGAGGAACTGATCGAAAAACTGATAAAGCGTGACCGGGAATTTGTCCGAAAACGCCGCGACGGCATCCTTCTCGGCTCGGTCGGCGGCGACGAAGTCTATCTGACGCCGACCGACACGGTTCTGATCGCCGGAAGCTCCGGCATCGGCAAATCCACCTTGGCCACCGCACTGACGGAACGCTTCGTCGAGAGCGGCTTTCAGTTCTGCGTTTTCGACCCGGAAGGCGACTATGACGGGCTCGAAGGCGCCGTCCGGATAGGCGATGGCTCAAGCGAGCCGACAAAGGCGCAAGTGCTCGACCTGATCGAAAAGCCCGACACGAATGTGGTCGTCAATGGGCTGGCCTTGCGAGTCAATGAGCGACCAGACTTCTTTGCCGATCTGCTCCCCGGTCTTGGCAGTTTCCGCTACCGTACGGCGAGGCCACATTGGCTGGTCATCGACGAGGCGCATCATCTTCTGCCCAAGAGGCGCGACGACACACGCGCCGTCCTATCGCTGGAATTGCCGGGAACTGTTCTGATCACCGTTCATCCGGAAGCGATCTCGACCGATGCCCTGCGTCTGGTCACTGCCGTCATTGCGCTCGGTCCCAAGGCCAAGAATGTCATCAAGGCCTTTTGTCAGGAGACGGACACCAAGCCGCCAAAGAACATTCCATCCCCAAAAGGCGAGCGCGTGCTGTTCTGGCGGCCGCAAACCCGCAAGAAAATTGCCATGGTCAAAGCGATCGAGCCACGCCAGTCGCTAAAGCGTCACAGCCGCAAATATGCAGAAGGTCAACTCGACGAGGCCGGCAGCTTCTATTTCAGAGGTCCCGACAACGCGATGAATCTCCGGGCCCACAACCTGATGATCTTCGCTCAGATCGCCGAAGGCATCGATGACAGGACTTGGGAGCATCACCTGCGCGCCGGCGACTATTCCGAATGGTTTCGCCATCAGATCAGGGACAAGGAGCTGGCGCGCGAAACCGCCGAGGCAGAAAAGGACGAAATGCTCTCGGCGCAGGAAAGCCGCAAGCACGTTCTGGATGCAGTACGTCGGCGTTATACGGCTCCTGCCACCGCCCCGGAGGAATAGATGCAGCGACTTATCTAAGCGATGAGTTACGAAAAGACATTCAGGTCGTGACGGCACCGCGTGAAAAGTGGCAAGAGACTTTTGAGAGCATGGGCTTTTCCAAGGCCGCTGCCGAATCGTATGCGCGCATGACCGCCATTACTCTGGACGACCTTGAACTGCCCGCTAATCCGAGCGCGGCACGGTTTCCCTGCAACGCTACATTTCCGATTTGGTGGCCCGACGCAATTAGCGCCGCCAATCGAGTCGGACAGGCTTGCCGTGCAATGCCTCTTCAGCCGCCCTTGCACGCCAAGGCGCGGTCGCCACGCCGCCAAGCGCTATACGCGCTTTTTGGACCGTGTCACCGTCCATATCGAGGGCGATGGCCGCCGAGGCCGGCGGGCTCGGCTGCGTTGGCGCCGTGCCCGTGCGCGAAAATGCCCGATGGCGGGGCTGCCGAATGGACGGTATCGCCGGCACGTGACTGGTCAGGGTTCACTGTATCCGCTCGCAAAGAGGCGCAGGTCATAGGCCTCGGGATCACGACGAAAGATTAACGCGCCCTTCCTTTGGGATTCCTGTGGGACATAGTCGAGCGTAGCGCTGCTCTCCTCGACGACCTCATCGCCATTGCGGAGTTCACCTTTAATCTCGACAGCAGCAACTGATTTCCCCGCTCTGTTTGCGGCGGCGAACTCGACCACGTAGCCGCCCTCGGTGGCCGCGACCGCGAGCGGCAGCACAACGATCCGGGCCGTCCCATTGCGCGCGCTCAAACCATCGATGACAAGATAGCTGAGCACGGCAAGCAGGGCTACAGAGCTTATCCCCGCCACGACCCACTCCGTGAGCGAAGTCCCGGATTTGCGTGTCTTTCCTTTGTCGTCGGACTGCTGCTTCTGTTGCTTGTCGCCTTTTGCGGGATTCTTTGTCACAGAATGAGCCTCGCAACCGCCGCCCCGAGCGCGCCGGGAAACGACAGAACCACGACTGCACTGAGTGTCTCCGAAAAGCCGGCGCCATCGGTCCTGCCGAAGGTCCACAGGATATAAAGGTTCACAAGCATGACCAGGACATAGCCGACGATCGCATAACGAAAGAAGATGCTAAGGAATCCAGCGCCTGGCTCTGGACTGTGCGAGCCGCGGAATTCGAACTCATAGACGAAGGCGTGCATGAGAGCGAGGGTGACCACCACCAGAGCGATTTCCTGCCAGGGCTGCATCTTGTAAGCGATGAGGACGACCTCTTCCGTTGGTGCGATGTTCGCCGATAGAAACAGCGCTCCGACCACCATCAGGAACAGCTCTCCGGTGTAGCCGGGCTCGGGAATGTCCTCCTCCAACGAACTCGGGCCAAGCTGAGCGCGTGCCAAAGATGCTCCGAAACTGCCCGGGACAACCTGCACCGCAATTTTGCCAATCACCTCCCGTAGCGGCATTTCGGCGGTCACGATGCCGAAAATAAAAAACACCGCAGTAGCCGCCACAGCGGCCACAAGTATGGCCACAAAAGCATCGGCGATGCGGTCGCGGAGCGCCACCGTCTGGCGAAAGCCTCCATACTTGTGCAGCAGCACCAGCATTGGCAAAGTGACAGCGAGGAACAGGGCAAGGCGCAGTGGGTGAAGGTGAAAACCCAGCGCCCAAGCTTCCATGGTCATCAGCACCGGTACGGCGAAGATCAACGCTCCGGCAAAGGCGCGGCCAAGACCAATCCAGAACTCGCGCGGCGTTGGTGCATGCCTGACGATGATTTCACTTGGCGCCACGTCAGCTCCCTCAGATAGCCTGCGGGGAACAATGTTTCCTGCGCGATCTTGTTCCGAAGGCGCATCGAGGAAGCATGGACGCCCCCAGGCATGAAAAGCACTCCGTGTAAGCGCCTCCCTCGGCCGGACTGAATATCGCAGCGGTGCGGAACGATTTTCGGACCAGGCGATCGGGACAGGGACGGCTCTGGATTCGAACTTCGGCTTCACGGGTTCAAAACCAACCCACCCCTTTCGGAACCCACGGGCCAGCTTTCCGTTCAAACCCGATCGAACAGGAAGCCGGCAAAGCCGATACAGCGTCTGGAGTGAAATCATGAAATCGCAGCTCGTCGCCGAAAGCGCCGGACAAAGGACGTTCGTGGTGGTGCTTGATCCCGGCGAGGAAGCGTTCGCGGCGCTTACATCTTTCGCGGTCGATCAGGATATTGGCGGCGCCTCGCTGACCGCGCTCGGCGCCTTCGAAAAGGCGACTGTCGGTTGGTTCGACATCGAGCACAAAACTTATCGGAAAATCCCGGTGCTGGAACAGTGCGAGGTGCTCAGCGCGATCGGTGATGTTGCGATCGGCGACGACGGCAAGCCCAGCCTTCACGTCCATGCGGTGCTCGGATTGCGCGACGGCAGCACGAAGGGCGGACATCTGCTGGAAGGCATCGTTCGGCCGACACTCGAAGTCACATTGGTGGAAGCGCCTGGCCACCTGCGCCGCAGAAAACGCCCGGAACTCGGCATCGCCTTGATCGATCTGGGTCCCTGAGGCCGAACACGGATCGGGCCAGGTCCACTGAACTGCGATCCGGCCCGATTATCCCTTTTGTTGGATTTGTTTGACATCCGCGGGCGCCTCGGGTGCGGGCTCCCAGCCGAACACGCTGCGACCGCCGAACAGATGCGATTGATCGAGCTCTCCGGCGACGATTTCCTTCAGGCTTGGGCCGGTGACATAGCGTTCGACCTGTCGTGACTGGTCGTCCAGCCGCTTCAAGGCACCGATTTCTTCGTCGCGGCCAAGCTTGGCCTTGTGGACGGCGGACTTCAGCACGCCGATCGTCTCGTCATAGACCTTCAGCGGCACAGGGAATGGGTGCCTGTCCTTGCCGCCATGCGCCAGCGAGAAGCGGCCGGGATCGGAAAAACGGCATGGCGCGCCATGCAGAATCTCGGCAACGAGCGCCAGCGCCCGCACCGTACGCGCCCCGACGCCGGGCACCAGAAGAAGTTCGGAGAAATCGGCGGGGCCACGCTCGGCAGCCGCCGCCATATTCCCATGAAGACGGCGCATGACGACATCGCTTTCGCGAACGTCGTGGTGCGCCGGCATGACCAGGTGCGGCAGCATCGGCTGGGCGGGCTCCGGTTCTGCAGCCACGTTACGCTCGAGAGCGGCGAACTCCCTCAGGATACGATCCGGTCCAAGGTCCTGCAGCAGCTCCAACTGCCCCTTGCGCGAGGCGTCGGCGCGGCGGTCGGTCAGGTTGACGATCTCGCCCTGGTTGGCGCCTTCGATGGCGACATGCGGCTGGTCGACGAAGCTCCTCAGGCCTTCGGACAGCCAGTGATAGCGGCGCGCCACCCTGCTGTCGCCGTTCATGCCCTGCTGCACCACGACCCAGTCGCCGTCATCGGTGACGATAAAGCCATGCAGATAAAGATCGAAGCCGTCCTGAACGGCGGCGCTGTCAACCTTGGCGACGAGCCGGCTGGCAGTTGCCAGGCCTGTTCCATCGAAGCCGACGCGCTCGCCGATGGCGGCAAGCTCGTGCGGGGTCTTGCGTGAATGTGCGCCGCGGCCACCGCACACGTGAATACCGAGTTCGCCGGAGAGCGGAGCCAAACCGCGTTTCAGGGCACCGATGACGCTGGTCGTGATGCCGGAGGAATGCCAGTCCATTCCCATGACGGCGCCAAACGACTGGAACCAGAAAGGATGCGCCAACCGGCGCAGCAGCTCCTCGCGACCGTAATGGTGAATGATCGCCTCGCACATGACCGCGCCAAGGCGCGTCATACGGTCGCCGAGCCATTTCGGCACGCGTCCGCCATGAAGTGGAAGGTCTGCGCTTCCCGATCGTTGTGCCAAATCTTGCTGCCTGCTGCCGAACTATGCCTTGTGCCTAACAGATAGGTATCGAAAGCGGCGTGAAGAAGCGATGATCCCGTTTCGAGCTGCCGGGGGCCAGAGCCGAATTCCACGCCCTCGGGCACGGTAGCGGTTATCGCGCTTCGCTGAGGAGATCAAACTTCTCGATCTCGCAATGCTCACCCACCAGCGTCAATAAATCCGTCGGTGGCGGTGCCCTCTCAGGCCGCCTCCAATTCATTTCAGCTTGGGCCATCCAGGTTCCATCGGCGGCGTTTTGCCGGTTACCGATCGGCCGGATTTCCGACTGCCGGATCGCGCCGTCTTGAATATCTTCCCACACGCGGCAGATCGTCACGAAAGTCCACCCACGGCAGCTTCATGTCCCAATAGGCATGAGCCTGCGGCGCAAAGCGTTCGGGACGGTCGAAGAAGCCGATCGTCACATAGAGTTCTTCGGGAAGCCCCTGGTCGAGATAGGTTATGGATGTCCCGCAATCGGCGCAGAAGCGGCGGAGCACGCCTCGGGTCTTTGAGAACGTCTTCGGCGCGCCGGTGAGCAACCTGAATTGAGCGGGCCGATACCCGACCCAGACGGTCAGCGGGCTCCCAATGGCCTTGCGACAATCATCATCGTGATCTGAGCAAATCCAGAACGGGTCGCCATGCATCTCAGCACTTATCGAACCACAAAAACAGGAGCCGGTCTCGATCCTGGTCATCGAACCACCACTTCTGAGCGACGCGACCGTTGCGGGTGCAGGGTCCGCAGGGTGATCGAATAGCGGTGCGCGGCAACCGGCGGGATGCTGTGCTCCCATTCGGTGCGCGCCGAGCCCGTCATCAGGTAAATCGATCTTGGCTCGACGATGATGGTCTCGCGATCCCATCTCGTGCCATTCTTCCGGCGGAGCCGAAAGCTGCACGGCGCAAGAAGGGAAACGCCGGCCACGGCATCGAAATGCGGCTTGTCGCGATGCCAGCCGATACCCGCGCCGGGCCGGTACTCGTTGATCAAGACCTGCACGAAAGCATCGGCGGGGAGCCGCGCAAAGGCCGCCACCTTGTCCCTGAGCGGCATCAGAAAAGCAGGGATCGCCGGTGCCTCGACGACTTTGCGTTGGTCAAAATCGTAGCGCAGGCCAAAACCGGCGACGCGCCGGTTTGCGAGATGGCCATGAAAGTCGAACGGCTGGAAGGCGAGACCTTCGAGCTGCCGCACCAGCTCAGCCTCTTCCTCCGCCGTGATCAGCTCCGGCTGGTAGTAAAAACCTTCCGGCAGATCGCCAAGCGCATGAGTGTCGGGCGCGCGAAACAGGTCGCCTTGGCCAGCGAATTCCGGCTGCCTGGTTTTGAGCGACGGCATCAACCCTATTTGGTGAGCCGGCCGCTGGCGGCAAGGGCTTGGAGGCGCCGAGCCGGCCGGATCATCGCCTCCATATCTTGCGCGAGGGAAACCCGGATTGCCGGGGCGGGTTATTGCCCAGACGCATCGAGTGTTAGGGTCAAGTGTTGGGAAATGCCTTCAACTGCTATTCAAGGCATGAATTACGATCCGGCGACGAGGACCCTCTCCGTATGGTTTGTCCCAAGCGGAAATCGCTACGATTACGACGACGTGCCGCCGCAGACTTATGCGGCATTCCGCAAGGGGCCAGCCGATCGTTCATTGCGCCGGCGGCGTTCCGGGTTGATCGCCGCCCGTGGTCGTCTTGGGCGTCGGATCTTTGTCGACCTCGGGATTTGGGTCGACGGTGTTGGTGTTGCTCTGTGTCGGTTCAGTGCTGTTGCCCTGTATCGGTCCGTCCTCGTTGCTGCACCCAACTAAAGCCAGGGCCGCCACCAGGGCGGACAAAAATGATAGTCTCGTCATGCCAACCGCTCCATTTCTGCTCGACAACGGCGGGTCGTGAATTTGGTTGCAGCGTTTGTCTGTGGGCCAGCCCTTCTATTATCGCCGCATAGGCGCCGAAGGAACAAATCTCGGCGCCGCCACGTTGCATTTGCTGTGCGATGCTTGTGACAGTGAGGCTATTGTCTTGGCGCCGAGAGCAAATTGGAAAGGCTTCCTGAAAATTGGAGAACTCAGCTGCCCGGTAGCGCTCTATACGGCTGCCTCAACCTCCGAGCGGATCGCTTTCCACACGGTAAACCGCGCCACCGGCCATAGGGTGCATCGCGCCTTTGTCGACAGCGATAGCGGCAAACCCGTCGAGAAAGACGATCAGGTCAAAGGCTATGAGATCGGCTCGGGTGAGTACGTCGTGCTCGAACCCGATGAGGTCGCAGCTGCTGTCCCCGAGAGCGACAAGACGCTGTCGGTCTCGGCCTTCATCGGCTGTTCCGATGTCGACGATGTGTATTTCGACAAGCCGTATTACCTGGCTCCGTCGGACAAACACGCGGAAGAAGCATTTGCGCTGATCCGCGAGGGCATGCGCAGGAAGAAGGTCGCCGCCATCGCCCAGACTGTCCTGTTCCGGCGCGTCCGGACCCTGCTCATTCGCGCCTATGACGAAGGCCTGGTCGCAACGACGCTGAATTTCGACTACGAGGTGCGCTCGGCGGAGGAGGCCTTCGACAACATCCCCGATATGAAGATCGAGGGCGAGATGCTCGAACTGGCCGAACACATCATCAAGACCAAGAAGGGCAAATTCGATCCGACCAAATTCGACGACCGTTATGAGGCGGCCCTGGCCGAGCTTGTGAAGGCAAAGCTCGAAGGCAAGAAGATCGCCATTCCGAAGCAGCCCAAGCGGGAGAAGGTCGTCGACCTTATGGATGCGCTGCGCCAGAGTGCCGGCGTTGGCGGCAAGCAGCCCTCGACAAGAAAGCCCGCGGCAAAGTCAAAGCCAGCGCGCCATGCGAAGGCCAAGGAGACGGCGCCGCGTCGGAAGGCCAGCTGACCGATGGCGCTCGAGACCTACCGCAAGAAGCGCGATTTTTCCGTTACCCCGGAGCCGCAGGGCCGCAGGGCGCCCAGGACCGGCAACAGCTTCGTCATACAGAAGCATGATGCGAGGCGCCTCCATTATGATTTTCGTTTGGAAATGGACGGCGTTCTGAAGAGCTGGGCCGTCACAAAAGGGCCGAGCCTGGTTCCCGGCGAAAAGCGCCTTGCCGTCCATGTCGAGGACCATCCTTTGGAATATGGCGGCTTCGAAGGCACGATCCCGAAGGGCGAGTATGGCGGCGGCACCGTCCTCCTTTGGGACAGAGGCACTTGGGCGCCGATCGGCGACGCGCATCGCGGCTATGCGAAAGGCCATCTCGATTTCGAACTTCACGGCGAGAAGCTTGGCGGCCGCTGGCATCTTGTGCGGATGGCCGGAAAGCCGCGGGAGAAGCGCGAGAACTGGCTGCTGATCAAGGGGGACGATGACGCCGCGCGCACGGAAGGCGATCCCGACATTCTGGAAGAGCGGCCGGATTCCGTTGCAACCGGCCGCAAAATCGAGGACATCGCCGGCGAAGAGCCCGGTTGGTCGTCCAAGACCGGGCGCATTGACAAGCACCGCGGCGGCCGCACGAGGGCAACTCCACCGGAAGAGCAGCCCACCACCGTCAGCGTTCCGGAGCCGTCAAAGATCAAGGGCGCCAAGAAGGCGGCGCTTCCCGATTTCGTCGAGCCGACGCTGGCGACCCTGGTCTCGTCCGCGCCGTCCGGCGAACGCTGGCTGCACGAGATCAAATTCGACGGCTACCGGCTCCAGGCCAGGATCGAAGCCGGCCGCGTCAAACTGTTGACGCGGAGCGGTCTCGACTGGACGAAGAAGTTTGGAAAGGCGGTCGTTTCGGCGCTGGCCGATATCCCTGTCGGGACGGCGCTGATTGACGGTGAACTGGTGGTCGAGACATCCGCCGGCGCGTCGGATTTCTCCGAGTTGCAAGCCGATCTCAGCGAGGGTCGCAGTGACCGCTTTCGTTTTTACGTCTTCGATCTGCTCCATCTCGACGGATACGATCTGCGCGACGTTGCGTTGATCAAGCGCAAGGAATTGCTGGAAAAGATCATTGGCAGTGATAACGGCATCATCAGCTACAGCGGGCATTTTGAGGAGAATGGCGCCCTGGTCCTGCAACACGCCTGCCGGCTGAGCCTGGAAGGCGTTGTCTCCAAGCTTCGCGATGCGCCTTACCGCTCGGGCCGCAGCAAGAACTGGGTGAAGTCGAAATGCTCGGCGCGGCAGGAATTTGTCGTGGCCGGCTATGTCCCCTCGACAACGTCGCGCAACGCGATCGGTTCGCTTGTCCTGGGTGTCTATGACGATGGTAAGCTTCATCATGTCGGGCGCGTCGGCACCGGCTACACGGCGGCGGTCGCCGAGAGCCTCTTCAAGAAGCTCGAGCGGATACGCGTTCCGTCGAGCCCGTTCGACGAACGGCTAACCGCCGAGGAGGCTCGGCAAGCCCGCTATGTCAGCCCGGAACTCGTCGCCGAAATCGAGTTCCGGGCCTGGACCGCCGACGGCAATCTGCGCCACGCCTCGTTCCGCGGATTGCGCGAAGACAAGCCGGCGAAGGAGATCGTCCGCGAAACACCGAGGACGAACAAGGCAGCGCCCCAACCTCAGCGCCGGACCGTCAAGCTCACCCATCCTGACCGCCTCTACTGGCCGGACCAGGGCGTGACCAAAGAAGGTCTCGCCGACTACTATGCCGAGGTGTGGCGCCATGCATCGCCCTACGTCGTCGGCCGTGCGTTGGCGCTGGTGCGATGTCCCAACGGGATTTCGGGCGAGCAGTTCTTCCAGAAGCATGCCTGGAAGGGGCTCAATCCAAACATCGTGCTGGTTCACGACCCCAAGGATCCGCCCGACGAGCGGCTGATCAGCATCAATGATCTCGATGGGCTGATCGGTCTCGTCCAGTCGGCCGCGCTGGAAATCCATCCCTGGGGTTCGATGGTGAACGATTGGGAGCGTCCGGACACGATCATCATGGATCTCGATCCCGGGGAGGGCGTGAGCTGGGAGGCGGTGATCGATGCCGCCGTCGAGACCCGCGACCGGCTGAAGAATGCAGGGCTTGTCCCCTTCATCAAGACGTCCGGCGGCAAGGGTCTGCACGTCGTGGCGCCGTTGAAGCCGAAAGCGGAATGGCCTGATGTGAAAGCGTTTACGAAGGCGATAGCCGACTCGATGGCCGCCGACAGTCCCGCCCGCTACGTCTCGACCATCACCAAATCCAAACGGCGCGGAAAAATCCTCGTCGACTATCTGCGCAACCAGCGCGGTGCGACCGCAGTCGCACCCTATTCGACAAGAGCACGACCCGGTGCGGCGGTGTCTATGCCGCTTGCCTGGGACGAGCTCGGTCCCGGCATCGGACCGGCCTATTTTACCGTCGAGAACACACCGACCCGGCTTGCCTCGCTATCCTCGGATCCCTGGCGGGATTTCCGAGCGGCCGCAGTGCCAATCGAAGACCGTGCAAGCCGACGCAAGAAAGCGGCTTGAGGACGGCACGACGAAGTGCATGCATCGGAAAATCAGGCGATCTGCTCAAACGTGCATTGCTCCGGAGCCTTGTCCGGCCGCCAGCGCAGAAACTTGGTGCCATGCCGGAAACGGTCGCCGGTGACGTGATCGAAGCGTACTTCGACCACCAGTTCGGGCCGGACCGGCTCCCATTCGCCGCTGCGCTCCGTGCTCCAGCGGCTCGGCCCGCCCGGCGCTTTTCCGGTGAAGCCGGGTGGCTCGCGCATGGCTTCGAGCTTGCGGGTAAGCTCGGCCCTGTCGTCCTTGGCAATGGTCGAGGTGAAACCAACGTGATCGAGCTTGCCGGCCTCATTGTACAGACCCAGCAGCAATGACCCGACCTGCCGGCTGTTGCTGAGGTAGCGAAAGCCGCCGACCACGCAATCGGCCGACCGCAACCGCTTTACCTTCACCATCGCGCGCACCCCCGGTTGGTACGGACCGTCCAGCCGCTTGGCGACCACGCCGTCTGTCGCCCCATGTCCGGCAGCCCCTAGCCAGGATCGGGCTTCCTTCACATCGCGCGTACAGTGCGAAAGCACGATGTTCCTCCGGTTTGCCGAAGCGACGAAAGCCTCAAGGATCGCTCGCCGTTTTTTCAGCGTCCGCGCCAACCAGACGGTTCCGTGCTCGTCGCAGAGCATATCGAACAGGACGATGTGCGCCGGGGTTTCCGCAGACAGCTTGCGGATCCTGCTCTCGGCGGGATGAAGCCGCATCTGGAGGGCGTCGAACGATAGCTTGCCGTCGACCGAGATGACGATTTCACCGTCGACGACAAAACGGCGCGACGGCAGTTCCTTCAATGTCGCGACGAGTTCGGGAAAATAGCGTCCGAGCGGCTTGCCTGACTTTGCGCGCAACTCCACCGCATCATCCTGCCGGAACGCCAGGCAGCGAAAACCGTCCCATTTGCGTTCATATTGCCATCCGTCTCCTTCGGGAATCGCATCGGCCGCCTTGGCCTCCATCGGAGGCGTATCGAGCGGCAGGAGGAAATCGCGGGTCATCGGCGGGTGCTGTCGAAAGCAGGATCTCGGGGTATGACCTTCATTGTGCTGCCTTTGTCCCCCAGCCCAGCCTGCTCCCAGGCGCTTATTTCCGCTTTCCGGCCTCCGAGCCGATGCTCTTGCGCAGCGCATCCATGATGTTGATCACGTTGCTGGCCGGTTGCTCGGCCTTGGCCTTTGCCTTGGCCGGACCCTTCTTGCCCTTCTTCTTCGAGGCAATGATCTCCAGCAGCCGCGCCTGGACGGGATCTCCGGTCATGGCGGGATCCCACTGCCTGGTTCGCTCATCGATCAGGGTCGAGACCATATTCATCAGTTTCGGGTCGGGTTTGGCGTCTTCGATCTTGCCGAAATAATCCTCGGGATCACGAACCTCGTCACCATAGCGCAGTGTCCACAGCACGATGCCCTTGCCTCGTGGTTCAAGCATGACGGCGCGCTCGCGGCGGTACATGACCAGTCGCGATATTCCGACCATCCCTGTCGATTTCATCGCGTCGCGAATGACCGAGAATGCCTCCTCCCCGACCGGGTCGTCAGGGGTGAGATAGTGGGGCTTGTCGTACCAGATCCAGCCGATGCTATCGGCATCGACAAACATGTCGATGTCGATGGTCCGCGTACTCTCCAGTGCGACCGCATCGATCTCGTCGTCCTCGAGCAGGACGTATTCGTCCTCGCCGCGCTGATACCCCTTCACCTCGTCGTCTTCAGCAACAGGCTTGCTGCTGACGGCATCGACATATTGGCTGACCACCCGATGCCCGGTCTTGCGATTGAGCGTATGAAACCGAACCTTTTCGCTCTCGGTGGTAGCGGGCGTCATCGCCACCGGACAGGTCACGAGCGAAAGCTTCAGATAGCCTTTCCAGAAAGGACGTGGCGCCATCAAGGACCCCGGCAGCGTAAAACAGTCGAACGCATCAGGGTGATCGATTGTTCCAGCAGCGTTCGTCGCCCTGTCAACGCGGGCGAGCAAGATCGCTCGTCTTAGACCGCCGAGAGGACCCGACGTTAGCCGATGCCGTCGAATTCATCATTTTTCCGGTTCGAGAAGGAACCGATGAGCGCAAGCGCAGTTCGGGACACACAACAGCTCGCCGGCAGCAAGGACCATGTCAATGTCGGAAGCGATCCGGATCGCAATCGGCGCTCCATTGTCGGGAAATGCGGCAGCGCTTGGCGCCGAGATGAAGCAGGCGATCGAGCTCGCGGTCGAGGAGCAGAACGCGGACGGTGGCATTGCAGGCGTTCCGATCATGGTCGAGGGTGCGGACGATCAGGGAAACGTCGAGACCGGACGGCAAGTCGCGGACGACTTTTGCAGCCGGCCGGATCTGCTTGGCGTCGTTGGCCACTACAACAGCAACGTCACCATCGCTGCGGCGGAGATCTATGCCGCCCACGACCTCCCGATGATCACGCCGATCGCTTCCGACACGGCGCTCACCGAACGCTCTCTGCCGAATGTCTTTCGCTTCACCAACCGGGACGACCAGACCGGAGCAGCCATTGCCCGTCATCTCTACGACGCCATGGGCAAGCGCCGCGCCGTCCTGGTCGAAACCGAAACCATGTACGGCCACAGCATGGGCATCGCGTTCTCGCGAGCATTTCTGTCGCTTGGGGGACGCATCGCGGAGCGGCGAACGGTTCGCGAAGGGAGCCGCGATTTTGACCCCCTGGTCGCATCTCTGCGGGCCGATTTCGATCTGCTGTTCTACGGCGGCAGTTTCGAGGGTGCCTTCATCCTGCGAGCGATGCGCCGTGCGGGTCTCGACCAGCTCTTTGCCAGCGGTGACGGCTGTTGGGACGCGGTGAATTTCCTCGAGCCTGCAGGAGAAACCGCAACATTAGGGGAAGGCGTCCTTGTGCTGTCGGCTACGCCCGAAGTGGGTAGGGTCGCTGGTTCAAGCGATTTCGCCGGGCGTTATGCGGCGCTGTTTGGACCGATTGGCAACTATGCCGTGAATTCCTACGATTCAGCCCGCGTGCTGATCGCCGCAATCAAAAACGCGGCCGCTGAATCCGAGGGAAATCCGAGCCGGCGCGACGTTCTGACTGCGATGCGGAAACTCCATTTCAAAGGCATTGCCTATAGCGATCCCGTGCAGTGGGACGAAAAAGGCGACAACCTGGCCGCCGTCACAGCGCTCAATGTGGTGGAAAATGGCCGATTTCGACAGGTTGCCGAAATCCCGCAGATGCAAAAAAGTATAAGATAGATCCGGCCTCACGACAGCCGCGGTGCACTCCCGGGCCAGAAGCAGGACCGGGCGTCAATCGCGTCGTTCGGCAATTTTTACCAAAGGACGATGAAACAATTGCCGCCGATCGCCGTTTCGCCAGCAAGGCGAATTTGGCGAGGAAGGCGATAGTGAGCGCAACCGGCGCCCGGATGTGTTCGACAAGACGCTGCGGACCGGCACGAGCTACGCACCGATGCCAGGTCCCGTCCTTGGAAAGTGACGACAATGATTTTTGACGCGCCGAGATTCAGGGATCGAACGGATGCGGGGCGCCAGCTTGCCGCCGCTTTGACCGGGTTCGCGGCAACCGATCCACTGGTGCTGGCGCTGCCGCGCGGCGGAGTGCCGGTTGGCTTCGAAGTGGCGAAGGTACTCCGTGCCCGGCTCGACGTGCTGCTTGTGCGCAAGATCGGCGCACCGGGCCATTCCGAATATGGCATCGGCGCGGTCGTCGACGGAGAAAATCCGCTGCTCGTGCTTAACGAGGAGGCGATGGCTTTGGTCCAGCCGTCAGACGATTACGTCGAGGCAGAGAAACAGCGGCAACTGGTCGAAATCGAACGCCGCAGAAGCCTCTATCTCGGCAGCAGGCCAGCGGCTTCGGTCCTGGGCCGAACCGTCATCGTCGTCGATGACGGCATAGCGACCGGAGGCACAGTCAGAGTGGCGCTCAAGGCGCTAAGGAAGGATCGAGCAGCGCATGTTGTCTTGGCCGTTCCGGTAGCACCTCAGGACACGCTGGACCTGATAGAGGCCGACGTGGACGAAGTGGTCTGTCTGGCCACGCCCGAGCCGTTCGGAGCCGTGAGCCAGTATTATGAGGATTTCGCGCAGACCACGGACGCAGAGGTGATCCGGCTGCTGCAGCAAGCCGAGCAGTTCGAGAGCAAATCGTCGATGCGATCTGCCGGCTAGCTCATCGCCGGGAGCCGAAGGAGCGCCACGGACCGACGGCTGGAGATCGTCGAGCGCGAGCACGGCGATATCTCCCGGCCCAGACCGCGCGCCAACGGCGGCGAGTCGTCAGTCCTGCAAACGATTGGCAGCGTGATCCTGGCGCTGCTCAGTTGCGACCTGCTTGGAATCCAGACCGCGTTCCTTCGTATGCTGAGCCTTGTCGCGGTTGGACAGGATCTGGTTTTCTTCGAGCTTGTCTTTTGGGGTCGTGGTCATGGCACCTGTACCAGAACCCTTTCCTCGTGCACCCGCTCCGATGTGCTTCTTGCTACCTTTTGCCATAGGCTTGCTCCAATTCCTAGTCGTCGGGACGGTTCTTGTGATGAACGCTCTCCTGATTTTCTCCGCGAAGGATGTTGCGATCGTCAGGGTCAACAAGGTCGGGTGTCTTGGACCTGATTTCCGATCCCTTGCGCAGCGCTTCACGTTCCGCTGCTGATCGCTTCAGATCCGCCTCCGCGTCGAAATCCTTGCCGGCGCCCTTCGTGTTCTCCCGCTTTTCAATGATGCGCAATTGCTGCTCATGGGTCCTGCGTCCAGCCATTGGTTCCTCCAAGATGCTTTGCGTTCGATTTGATGCCCAGATCGCTGGCGGCATCGTCGACTTCCCAGTGATTGCAGGGCCACGGTCCTTGCCGAAGCGGACAATCGTGGGTCACCACGATCTGAGCCTGTCCTTATGGCGATAATGGCAGGGCGACGGGATCGTTCCGAAATGGCGGTCGAATAAACGTCCATCGCTCATCGACCCAGTTGCTCCATCCGCACCTGCCATCATCGGTCAGTCTTTCTCCTCCTCCTCGCGGTACAAGCGCTCGGTCGCCCGCTCGCTCTCCCTGCGTTCTGCGGGACCGCGACGGCGTCGCGTGAGGAGTCCGTAGGCGATCAGGATTGCCAGTATCAGGGGACCGCCTGCAACGACGAACAACCACATGCTGTTCTCAAACATGGAACATCTCCTTTCCCTCACAACCGAGAAGGCGCCATAACCGTTCCTGGGCTCTGCGAAATGGAACCCTGTTCGCTGCGGACGGCGCTCGACAGGCGCAAGTTGAGACATGCACTCGGCCAAGGGTGAGATGAGAACCGGGCTCAAATCCGAAGCGATTGCCCGGGTTGCGAGCTGGCGATCCGTTGCTTTGTGACGGCAGTTATGCTATTGATTTCAGCATGGTGCTGATTTGCGCCGACCACCCGCCGCCGAGGCGGGTTTTTTGTTTCAGGTTCGGCGCCATCCCTCACGGGGCTGCATGTCACGCTTGACGGGCGCGACTTCACCTTGCCGAACCACTTCCGAGAAACCGAGACCTGGCTTGAACTCCAAACAGGATCTCCTGCGGCGTTTTGCCAAGCAGGGACCGAGGCCCGCCTGTCAGGCGGCTGCCCGGGTCGCAACGGCTGCCGTTCCGATGGAACATCCCGGCATCTCCGTCGTTCGGCGACTGATCGCCGATGTCCACGTCTGACGCCCCATGCCGCAGCGAGAGCGTAAAGCTGCAGGCCTAGGACAACAGCATACCAAACCCACAGGAGGCAACCATGCCCAACACTGCCGAGATCCTTGTCGACACATTGATCGCTTGGGACGTGCGCGTGATCTTCGGCCTGCCCGGGGACGGCATAAACGGCATCATGGAGGCGCTGCGCACAAGGCAGGACAAGATCCGCTTCGTACAGGTGCGGCACGAGGGATCCGCGGCCTTCATGGCAACGGCCTATGCCAAATGGACTGGCAAGCTCGGTGTCTGCCTCGCCACCTCGGGGCCAGGAGGCACCCACCTGCTCACCGGTCTTTACGACGCAAAACTCGACCAGGCGCCGGTCCTTGCCATAACCGGCATGCAATTTCACGACCTGATCGAGACATTCACGCAGCAGGATGTCGATCTCACCCGTGTTTTCAGCGACGTCGCCATCTTCAACACGCAAGTGACCGACGCAGCGCATATGGAAAACGTTGCCGGTCTGGCCTGTCGTTCCGCGCTTGCGGGACGCGGCGTCTCCCATCTCTCGATAGCCAGCGACGTGCAGGAACAGACGTCGGCAAAGCGCTCGCCCCGCAACCTTCCAAAACACACGCCCGAACGGTGGTTCGAAGGGGACAAGCGACCCGACGAAGCCCAGCTTGCTCTTGCAGCCGATATCCTCAACACGGCCTCAAAGGTGGCGATACTCGCCGGGCGCGGTGCGCTGCATGCCCAGACCGAACTCGAGAGGACGGCGGAACTCCTCGCCGCACCCGTCGCCAAGGCTTTGCTCGGCAAAGCCGTCCTGCCGGACGATCACCCGCACGTCATGGGCGGAATCGGCATATTGGGCTCGCTGACCTCGCAGGAGATCATGGAGGAATGCGAGGCGCTGCTGATCGTCGGCTCGACCTTCCCCTACATCGAATACTATCCCAAGCCGGGCAAGGCGCGCGGCGTGCAGATCGACCGCAACGCGCAGCGCATCGGCCTTCGCCATCCCGTCGAGGCCGGTCTCGTCGGCGATGCGGCCATCACGCTGCAATTGCTCAATGAAAGACTGAAGCCAAAGCAGGACAGATCATTTCTCGAGAACGCGCAGCAGAGCTTACAGCGCTGGCGCAAGATGATGGCCGAGGCGGAAAGCAGGGACGGCGTGCCGCTCAAGCCGCAACGCGTCGTCAAGGCCTTCGGCGACCGAATGCCGGCCAATACGATCCTGGCTAGCGATTCCGGTCAGAACACCGAACTTGCCGCCCGTCATGTCGATATCAAGGCGGGACAGGATTTCGCCGTCTCCGGCTCGCTGGCATCGATGGCCTGCGGGCTGCCCTACGCGATTGCCGGCGGGATTGCCTTTCCGGGCCGGCCGGTTTTCGCGGTGGTGGGCGATGGCGGGCTGGCGATGCAGCTCGGCGAATTTTCGACGGCCGTGCGTTACAAGATCCCGCTCAAGCTCCTGGTGATCAAGAACAACATGCTCAACCAGATCGCCTGGGAGCAAATGATGTTCCTCGGCAACCCGCAATTTGCCTGCGAACTCCAGCCGATCGATTTCGCTTTGGCCGCCGAAGCTATGGGAGGCATCGGCTACAGCGTCACCCGGCCTGAGGACGTCGATGGGATTCTTGATGCCGCGTTTGCCGCGGAAGGTCCGGTGATCATAGAGGCGGTCGTCGACGCGTATGAACCTATGCTGCCGCCGCGCATGCCGGACGAATATCGCAAGAACATGCTCACCGCGCTGCGGGAAACGCCGGGCCGTAAGGAGATCGAAGCAAACCTCGCTCGGGAGCCGCTGAAGACGATGATGGGCTGACTGCAGGTTCCTGGCCGGTCACTCCTTGACGTAGGCGCCTGGCTGGCGGCCGCTCTTCGGAGCCTTGGCGTCCTTGGAACGTTCAGCGATCGAGGGACCGGCGCCGGTTGTCTTTTCTGTTGCGGCACTTGGGGTGGCCTGCCGGGGTGGGTTCTGCCCTTCGGACTGATGGGTTTCGTCCTCCACCTCGTTCCTTGACCGCGTCAGGCCCATCCCGCCGGCAGGTTTCTTGTTGCCGGCCGCCTCCTGGGCGATTTGATCCGACGCGTCCGCATCTTTCTTGGCCGGGTACTTGGTCGCACCATGTTCGTAACGGGTCTCGTTTTCAGTCATGCCGTTTCTCCGATTGCCTCATGCATGCGGTTGAACATTTCTGGGACGGTCCGAGGCTCCAACGGCCGCCATATGCGACGCGTCCGGCACCCAGCTGTCAAACGCTCGCGGCTGCCGATATTGGGCAACATCCAGGCGTCCTGCGCCAGTCAGGCCTCTTGCCATGGCGTGTGCAGGATATCGGCGCCCGGCTGCTCGTCGAACAGGACCGCGCAGCCGCGCTCCCACGCCACCGGCGACAGGGCGTTGGCCACGACCTCGTCCGGCGAGATGAAATCCCCGGTCAGCACCCGCAACTCTTCCACGGCTTTGGCCATCGACACCAATCGCCCTGCGGCACGACCGGTCGTGCAGGCCTCGATGACGGAAACGAGATCGATCATTTCGAAGTGGCCCATCCTAGGCCTCCGCAAACAGCGTCCCTTTCCGGCTATGAACGTCGCAGCGATTGACAATGTTCCCGCCCTGGTCGAACGGAGTGAGCTTTGCGAACTTGCAGTCAACCATTCGGCTTCAAGCGCGTGCATGCTCTAGGCCTTGTCTACCCCGTCCTTGAGCTTGCTCAAGAATGCAACCAGAGCATCCTCCGGCCGATCGGCCTCCTCGGTCAGCATGTCGATGCCCCAGCGTCCGAGGACCGCTTCCTGGATGACGCTCGGTTGCGGCATGAAGACGAACGACTTCGGACGGTTCTTTTCGTAGCCGGACCGGCGCCAGGTTTCCCAAAGCCGATACAGCAACAGACGGATGTTCATGTCGGACATGCTGTAGCCTATGAACAGGACGGTGCGCCCCAGCGCGTCGGCGCGAAACTTCACGTCCAGCGGCGATTCGAACGACAGCCGCTCGAAATAGTCGGACTCCGCCAGAACCAGCGATGCGTCGTCGTCGAAATCGCCGTGGTATTTGATGATCTGGGTACCCTCGCCGTTCACCTTGGCGATATCCTTGGCATTGGCCACTTTTACGAACGGGCGGTCGTGGACTTCGAACGCAACCTCAAGGTTTCGATCATAATTGGTGGTGTAGATGATCGGGAAATCGAGTGACACGATCAGCTTGTGGATCGCCGATTCCTTGACTTTTTCCCGCGAGACGCTCCATTCGCGATCCATCCAGCTGCGCAAGGGGCCGAGACCCCCATTCTTCAGCCGGTAATATTCTGCAAGAGCCTGGTAGGTGGGTTCAGGCATCTCGACCATGTCGCGGTCGAGGCCGAGTTCATCCTCCATATGCTCGATGAGCTTCTGCCAGGACGGCAGGCCAACGCTCATCGACACCCCCGCCCCGACGAACAAGATCGCTCGTCGCTCTTTCACGGATTGGACCAGTTGCTCGAGTGCAGACGGCATAGCCAACTCACCAGGCAATGATCCAACACAACTGCGAAAGGCTTCCTCTGTTCCGGAGAGGCCCGGATCACCACCAAGTGTGTTCAGCAAACGGGGTGTGTTCAGCAAATCGGGCGCAGACTGGAACCGCTAAGGCAGATCGAAGTTTGGTTGCCAGGGAGACCATGATGGCCGCACGACGAGATCAGACGCCCGCCGAAGCGAGAGGCGATATTCAGGCCGGGGCGACACAGGATAAAACCCCGGGGTTCGACCCTGCCGCCGCACCTGAAGAGACCGACGCCGAAGCGGCAGATGTGCCGAATCCTGTCGCCGAGGCTCGTCCACAGCGACAGCCAGAGTTCACGAACGAAGCAAGCTTTGCCGATGCGATGCGGCCGGTAGGAAGCGAGCCTGATCTTCAGCCTCGCAGCAACTGGCCGGTGCTGGTGATTGCCGCAGTCGTTCTCGTAGCGGCCGCGGTCTTCGTGATAGCAGCCATGCTGCGCTAGCGAGGTACGTTTCCAGAGCTTATTCGTATCCGAACGCAAAATCATTGTGAGCATCTGTGGCGGCTATCGCAGCCTGGCCGAAAGCGACTGCGATCTGGTTCAGGGCCTTGACCAGGTCGCCGATGGCGTACACCCCATCGACCGAAGTCCGCTGATGCTTGTCGACGACGACATAGCCCTCGTCGCAGCATTTGACGCCCATTGCCAGCGCGAGTTCGGAACGCACTTGGCATCCCATCGCCGGATAGATGACGTCAAAATGGCGCACCTCGCCGTCCTTGAGGATGGCCTGGTAGCCGCTGTCGGTGGGAACAAACTTCTTGAACGCGTCGCAAATAGCAATGTTCTCTTCCATGGCGACGCGCCGCGTGGTGGTGGAAAAATCGGGAAGATAGCGGGCGAGCATTGTGACGTGCTGCGTATATTGCTTGAGGAACAAGGCCTCTCGCAGTGCCTTCGCCTCGTGGCCGATGACCGCGACCTGACGATCTATGACTTCGTAGCCGTCACAAACCGGGCAAAGGCGTACGCTGCCTCTGGCGATGGCCTCGCGCAGACGCGGAATTGCAGGCACGACGTCGACGATACCTGTCGCCAGGAATACCTTGCGGGCGACGATCCGCCCCTCGTTTGTCTCGGCGCCAAACCCGCCTACGGTCGGCTCAATCGATGACGCCTGATCCTGCACCAGTGTCGCTCCGTATTCGGCGGCCTGCGTACGAAGCCGCTGGAGAAGATCGGGGCCGCTGATCCCTTCGGGAAATCCCGGGCAGTTACGGCTTTGCGCAATCAGCATCGCGCGCGATTCGCCCGCGTCGACCACGACGACCCGATGACGAAACCTGCCGAGATAGATAGCCGCCGCCAGCCCCGCAGGTCCGCCGCCGACAATGAGAACATCCGCTTCAGTCGCGGGTGAGGCTGAATGTCGGCCTTTGCGCTCGGATTGATCCATCCGCGCCGAACGCACTCATGGGAAAGATGTTCCAGCGCCGACATCGAAGCCGCGACATCCGCCGCGGCAAGGCGTTACCACTCAATCGCCGGTCGCGCGATCATTAGCCAGAAAATCCCGAGGACGGCGGCAAAAGCGGGAAAGCCAAAGGCGAACCACAGCCAGAAAAGCCTGATGTACCGGGCCGGCAGCGGGGCCCCCGCTTTGGCGGCTTCGGACGCCAGATTGCGCATCTCCATCTGCATCCCTACTACCGGCAGCCAGAACACACCGGTGACGATGTAAAGCGCGATGGAAAGCACGATCCAGCCTTCAGTGAGCGAGTAACCCGCCAGCCAGGCGAGCGCGACGCCGGTTATCGGCTGCGCCACCACGGCAGTTGCCGTGAAGAGAAAATCGGCGACCACTACGATGCGCGCCACTGCCGCAATTGTTGCTGTGTTGCCGGTCCTGTGGGCGAGAAGCATGAAGAAGGCGATGCCGGCGCCGGTGCCAAGCAGCACGCTGGCACCGATGACATGCAGGAACTTCAGCACGAAATAGAGCATCAACGCTCCTCCAGGATCGCCAGGGCAACGAAGTGAAGGACGATGATCGGCAAGACCTTCAGGAATGGCCCAAGTGGTTCGTTCCACAGGTCCGGGCGCAGGAAAGTGCCCACGATCAGATAGAACAGCGAGAGCGCGATCCCGGCGTAAAGGCCTTTTCGCGCCGTTGGCCGCCAGGCGATGAGTGCGCCGACGACGATGTCGGCAAGAGCGCCGACGATAACGGCAGGCGCCGACAATATGCCGGCCCCCGTGCTTAGCATGAGGCCGATGCCGTTGCCATAGCCGGTGGTCAGCGACACAATCCCCGTCATGATCCAGAACAAGGGCAGGACGACGAAGATTGCAGGCTTGGTGAAATAAAGCCCGGCAAACCATTTCTCCTGCACCGTTGCCGGATTGAGCGCGAGGGACCGTGCCAAGCTTTGTGGCTGTATGCCGGTCAAGGAAATCCAGCGCGAGGGATCTCCGAGCGCCCCTCGCGCGATCTCCCTGGCGGCGTTGGTGCGCATCGGAGGCCGCCAGCCGAGCATCGCGGCAAAATCGCCGAGGCGGTAGAGGAGCCCCGCAACCCATCCGGGCAAAGCAAGCCTGGCCGCCGGAGCCCAGCCGAGCCAACGGCGGAAAGTGCCGGCGATCTCGTCCATGGTCAGCTGTTCGGGACCTGCAAGTTCCAGCGCCATGCGAGACGGGCTGCCGGGATTGAGAAAGAAGAGCACCGTCGAGACCACATCCTCAAGCTGCACGACCTGTAGCCGGCCGGTACCAGGCATTGACGGCAGGACCGGCAGCGAGGCCAGACCGCGAAACAATGCACTGGCCCCAAACACGGGCCGGCCGAGCACCACGGAAGGGCGAAGGATTATCCAGTCCAGATCAAGCGCCATAAGCGCCTGATCGCCGGCATATTTCGTCACCGAGAACGACGAAGGCTGTGCCCAATCCACACCCATCGCCGAGAAGTGGATCACCTTGGCAACGCCGGCCCGCGCGCAGGCGAGAAAAAGAGCTGCCGCCGCATCGCGATGAACTTGCCCGGTCTTTTCGCGAGGGCTGTCCTGCAGAACCCCGGCACAGTTCACGACGGCATCGATGCCGGTCAGATGCGGCAGCCAATCCTCAGGGCGTAGCGCAGTCGCCATGTCAAGCACCAATGTCTGGTAGTCGCGGGCTGCATTTGCCCGAGGGCTACGGACGATGCCGACCACCTCATGTCCTTCGGAAACGAGGCGGGAACAGACCGAGGCGCCGATCAGGCCGGTGGCGCCAACAACGAGAACTCTCATCGGACCCCGATCTCCGGTGCCTGAGGAATATTGTTCATTCTACTCTTTGGCATGCGAATGTTCGACATGCTCTTTCACGCGGGAACTGTCCGGCAGCGCGGAACAAACCATCGATCGGGGGATTAGGAAAGCACCAGGAGGGCCGATCATGGACAGGGAGGAGCGTATCAGGCGGCGAGCCCATCAAATTTGGGAGCGTGAAGGCCATCCGGAAGGGCGGGAGCGCGAGCATTGGGATCAGGCCGTGCAAGAGATCGAGGCAGAGGATTCCGAAGCAGAACGTGGTCCGGTCGTCCCTGACCCGACCGTTGGAGCCGGCTCCGAACCCGATACGGGCGGAACCAAACCACCGAAATCCAGCCAGCCGACGTCTTGACTGGCGGTCCCGCGCGGAAAGGAAAATGCCATGCCTCGTATCATCCCCTGGATCGCAATTGTGCTGGCGGTACTCTTCATCGTCTGGCTATGGTTCGACCAGACCGGCCGGACCAGTGACGGCACTCAGCCTGCGCCCCATGCGATAGACCAGGACGGATGACGACGGCGATTGAACTCGATCCCAGGCAGGATCTACGAAGTTTCGAAGTTGACGCGATCCTCGCTAACTCGATGGCGCAGAATCCTCATTCCTGTACTCATGAATGAGACCAAGAATTTGCGATCGGACCAACTCGCGAGCCTCGGGCTGAACGAACGGCATCAAGAGTTCGACCCGCTCCTCGACGCTCTCGGGAAGATCCGCAGCAGGATCGACGAGGTCGTTGCCGTGCGCGTAGAGATTTTCCGTCAGTTTTTTATCGAGGTCGGAAAAAATACCCATTGATCTGCTCCAAGCCAGCTTCTCTGCTTAAATTGAAGGCTGACGAAAATGTTCCCGGGAGGATCGATCACAACAGCTGCTTCTCCGGCCGAAACGCTGGGGCTAGTCCAGCTCCACTTGTCCGGGCTGGAAGGAACTCAGGCGGTATCGTCGGCGCTCGCCTCGCCCTGCGACGGTGTCGGCGACGAGGGCTTCATGCGCTATCCGGCGACGCGCAGTATTTACCTTAATGTTGTTGAAGTATAGAGACATTTACGCGAGGCGCGAAAAAGCAACGCCAATACAGCTGATTAGTCACGACGTAGGTACTCTCGCAGATGTGGTATTGTCCGTCCGGGGATTCCTGCACACGGTCCCTTGGGATGGTGAAATTATGCGGCAAGTAAGTGTAACCACCATCTATCCTGGACCGCACAGAAGACCGAGGTATGGCGCGGCAATCAGAACCACCGCAACACTTGAATTTCGTCTGCGGGTCAGTCTTCTCTTCGTACCAATCGTGGGCGTTAGCGGCTGTAGCGGCGGCGATACACATTGCCATGAAGATGAATCTTCGCATGGCATTCCTCCAGTATGTGGCAGGCGCTGCTCGTTCGAGCGTCTATGTATATTAGCGTTCCATTAAAAATACCATTGGCCACCGACTGACTAAAGCAGCTCCAGCAAGCGACGCTCGCAACTGAAAGACGGCATGGGTCAGGCATCCTGGTTGAGGCCAATGTCCGCTTTCTGGAAGGAAATGGGTCAGGAAGGTCAGGATTGGGGTCAGTTCGCGACCCTGCCCCAGCAGGTCAACCAGGCGTCGTCTCCGCGCAGGCGTGGCCTGAGAAAGTTCACCTCAAATTGCTCTTCGGAAACAGCACGCGATCAGGTTTTGCATTCATTCGCGCCAGCATTTCCTTGATCAAGCGTGTTTTGGTGCGCCCCGCTTCCTTCGGCGGCACGAGGTAACGCACGATGGCCTCGAGCCAGGTGTTTTCACTGACGCGAAAATGAACCACGGGATGCTCCTTCACTTCGAGTTCGTCCACCGGCGTTTGCGACAGGATGTGCTTATAGACCTTGACCTTCTGGCTCATGATGTCGCCGATCTGCTCGTCAACGACCTCTCTCATGGTTTTCGCTACGAATTCCAGATCGCTTTCATAAGCGAGCTGGAACTTGATTTCATTCCAGACATAGGGAAACAGCGGCCAGGAATAGTTGAAGACCGGCGTCTCAAAAACGGTGGAATTCGGAAACTTGATGACGCGTCCGCTTGGATGATCGGTCCAAAGATGTTCGCCGCCGAATTCCCATAACGTTGTGTCGAGGTAGCTGACATCAATGACATCGCCATGGGCATCGCCGATGCGAATGCGGTCGCCAACGCGATAAGGCGCCCTGGCCAGAATATAAATCCACGCAATGAAACTGGAGATCGGCATTTGCAGCGCAAAGCCGAGAATCAATGAAATCAGGCCGAGTGAAACAACCGCAGCGTACCAGTTCACAAATAAAACTGAAATGGCCACGAAGACGATGGCGACGACGACAACCAATCGAAAAATACGTTGCAGGTTGAAACGCGAAACACGATTGGGAATTCGGCCAATGAGAAAGACTTCGATAATGTTCGCAACGGTCAGCATAACGAAAATGAGAAGGCCGCCCCTGACGTAGTTCAGCACGCGAACGCGCAAAGGCGCGTCAAGCCATTCTAAGCGCCAATTGATCAGGACTTGGATGCCAAAAAGCAGCAAGGCAGCGGCAGCAAAACCAACTGTCCACCAGACGTCTTCCTTGCGAAGGCTGAAGCGGAATTTTTCCTCGGGCTTTGTCGCCTTCTGTTCCAAAGTTTTCGGATCAGCAGTCTGTTGCGCGGCCCTTTCGAGTCGGGAAAGGTTCTCCTGTTCCTTGGCGTGCGGTTCCATGGGTTCACCTCCCGATGTGGCCATCAACACCCGGCCAGTGCCTTCCCGTTCCTCGACGGCGGCATTCCGGCAAACGACCCAATGTCAGTCACTGACTGGCTCCTTGCCGGTCCCCGAAAGCTGGCCCTTCATTCGGCGGCCGTGTCCCCAGATGAAATAGGGCGGCAGGCAGAAAGATGCGACGTCGCCACCATATTCGGCAAATGCCTTATAGCCCCGATCCGAAATTAAGTTGAGTTTAGCCCAGACCACGGCATCGCCGACATCCGGAACCGAGGTTCGGTTCGGTGATTAAAGAAGGGTGAACTGGCTTTACGGAGGTTTGAGGTGAACGGGCTCTTGAATGTGGGACTTTCGACAGCCGTGACGGGGACGGTCGCAAGCTTTGTGACGGCGGCGGCTCTAGCCCTTCTGGCCAAAGCCGAAGGCAAATCCGCAGTGCAGCCGACCAACGCCACCAGCCACTGGCTGCACGGCGATAAGGCGGGTGCGGTCAGGAAGGCCGACCTCGCACACACTGCGGTGGGCTTCGGCACCCACCATGCCTCGGCCATGTTCTGGGCCGCTCCGTTCGAGGCTTGGCTCGCCCGAAACCCACAGCGGTCGCCGCTGCTGATGCTGCGCGACGCCTCGGCAGTGGCCATGATTGCAGCTGTCGTGGATTATCTCGTCGTACCGAAGCGGCTCACCCCAGGCTGGGAGACGGTGCTTTCGAAGCGCTCGATCGCCGCCACGTATGTCGCGCTTGCTCTGGGCTTGGCTGCCGGCGGACTGATCGCGCAGGCGATGCGGAGAACAGTGCTGAGCTATTCGAAGGAATAGGTGAAACCTCCTTCAGAGGCTCCGACTGTCACCTTGGTCATCTTTTCGCCCTCGAGCGACCGGTTCAGCACCCCGCGGCTCAATTCCGGCAGAAGCGTGTTTGTCAAAATGGCGTCGATCATTCGCCCGCCGGATTCGATCTCGGTGCAGCGCGCCTTGACCAGATCCATGACGCCGTCACCGATCACCAACTCGGCGTCGTTGCTTGAACGCAGCCGGCGGGCGATCTTGGCGAACTGATGGCGTGTGATCGCTTCGATCATCATGTCCGAGAGCGGGTAGTAAGGGATGGTTACCACGCGGCCGAGGAAGGCCGCGGGGAAAACCTTCAACAGCGGAGCGCGCAAAGCTGTGTCGAGATCGTCGAGCCCCGCCCGAACGGTGCCGCTTTTGGTCCGGTCCATGATGACTTCGGAGCCAACATTCGAGGTGAGCAGGATCAGCGTGTTTTTGAAATCGATCCGCCGGCCTTCACTATCGTCCATCATTCCCTTGTCGAAGACCTGGAAGAAGATCTCGTGAACGTCGGGATGCGCCTTCTCGACCTCATCAAGCAGGATCACCGAATAGGGCTTGCGCCGGACCGCCTCCGTCAGAATGCCGCCCTTGCCGTAGCCGACATATCCGGGCGGCGCGCCCTTCAAGGTAGAGACCGTATGCGCCTCCTGGAACTCGGACATATTGATCGAAATGAGGTTCTGCTCGCCGCCATAGAGCGTCTCGGCCAGGGCCAGCGCGGTTTCGGTTTTACCGACGCCCGAGGGACCGCAGAGCAGAAAAACCCCCACTGGTTTTTCGGGCGCGCCGAGCCCGGCCCGGCTGGTCTGCACGCGCTTGGCAATCATTTCCATAGCGTGATCCTGACCGACCACGCGTTCGGACAGGGTGGCGGCGAGCCGCAGCGCCTTTTCGGTCTGGCTCGACAGCATCCGGCCAGTCGGGATGCCGGTCCAGTCTTGGACCACGGCCGCCACGGCGTTGCGGTCGACCGACGGCAGGATCAGCGGCGTTTCGCCCTGCGCTTCGGCCAGTTCGGCCATCAGTTCCCGCAGCCGCGCGAGATCGGCAGCCGGATCGGGTGGAGAAGGACCGGCAGTGGCCGTTGCAGCCGCATCGCTTTCGGGCGTTTCGGTTTCAGGCGATTCGATCTCGGGCGCATCCGCACTTGCTGTTTCGACCGCCTCCGGAGTCTCCACAGCGTCGAGCGGCACACCCTCGCCGCGCAGCCTGGCGCGCAATTCGAGTATCTCGCCAACCAGCGCCTTTTCCCGATCCCAGCGTTCCTGCGCGGCAGCAAGCGTGAGTTCGGTCTCGGCGAGCCCCGCTTCGACCCGAGCCTGCCGGTCGGCCACGCCGATGCCGATCGCTGCCTCGCGGCCGATGATGGCACGCTCGACCTCCAGCGCCTGGCGGCGGCGCATAATGTCCTCGACCTCGGCAGGGGTGGCGTGCTGCGAAATGGCGACACGGGCGCAGGCGGTGTCCAGAAGGCTCACGGCCTTGTCGGGCAGTTGCCGCGCCGGGATGTAGCGGTGGGACAGGCTGACCGCCGCCTCGATCGCCTCGTCGAGGATCTGCACCTTGTGATGCTGCTCGAGGACACCGGCCACACCACGCAGCATGAGAACAGCCACCGCTTCCGACGGCTCATCTATCTTGACGACCTGGAAACGGCGAGTGAGCGCCGGGTCCTTCTCGATGTGCTGCTTGTATTCGGCCCAGGTCGTCGCTGCGATCGTGCGAAGCTCACCGCGCGCCAGCGCCGGCTTCAGCAGATTGGCCGCATCACCGGTTCCTGCCGCGCCGCCGGCGCCGATCAAGGTGTGAGCTTCGTCAATGAAGAGGATGACCGGCGTCTCTGAGGATTGGACCTCGTCAATGACCGCCTTCAACCGTTTTTCGAATTCACCCTTTACGCTTGCGCCCGCCTGCATCAGGCCGACATCGAGCATGCGCACGCTGACGCCCTGCAGCGTGGGCGGCACGTCGCCCTCGGCAATGCGCAAGGCAAAGCCCTCGACGACCGCGGTTTTGCCGACCCCGGCCTCGCCCGTCAGGATCGGGTTGTTTTGCCGGCGTCGCATCAGGATATCGACGATCTGTCTGATCTCGGGATCGCGCCCGACGACCGGATCGATCTTGCCGTCGCGGGCGCGCTGGGTCAGGTCGGTCGCATATTTCGCCAGCGCTGAATCGCCGCCAGGGGCCCTCCGGGGTGTTTCGGCGGTGGGAACCGCAGTCGAGGCGCCAGCTTCGAGAGAACCCTCCATGACATCTGCGAACCGCGCGATGACGGCCTGCGCATCGATCTTGTCGAATTCGCCGCTGATCTTTGACAGCAGCCCTTCCAGCACCGGCGTCTTCAGGCAGGCGAGCAGAATATGCGCACTGCGCACTTCCTCGACGCTGAATTCCAGCCCCGCCAGGCTCCAGGCTTCCTGGATGGCGTGAAAGATATGATCGGAAAATTCCTCGATCGAAGTGGCGCCATAAGGCAGCTTGTCGACGGCGCGGGTCATATCGGCCGTGAGCCGGCTCGCATCCACCCCGGCGTCGGCCAGTATCAGTTGCACATCAGAGCGCTCTGAAAGCACCAGTTGTTCGACGAAGTGAACGAGCTCGACGTAAGGATTGCCGCGCAGTTTGGCGGTGTCGGCCGCAGCCTTGAAGGCGCGCAAACAGACAGGATTGAGCTTGCCGACCAGTTCCTTGCGTTTAAAGCTCTGCGACGACCGGCGCTGTTCCATCGAACTTGCTCCTCCCATCTGGCAGCCAACAAACTGCCACATAAGCAGCGACTTGACAAAGCGCGTTATGGACGGGGCGACTGGGTGTTCGATTCAGTCGACTTCTTCCGTCCCGGCAAAAGCCGACGCCATCGGCTACAAACAGCCATGGAATGCCCACCTCTTTGCGATGCATTCACAGATAGGGTTTGAGAGTTGGGCCACCGATTTTCGAGCCCAGGACCCGGCTTGCAAGCTCCCATTAAGATTGAGCAACAACTAAATTGTGGTAAAGTATCGCAGTGTGGTAACGTTGGGTCACGCACGGCCCAAGAGCCGCTCGTTGGGGGATGGTGTGATTGATCTCGCACTCTGGCTGAATCCGCTGGACGGTGAAAATCCGTCAGGGGAGGATTTGCGCAACGATCCAGCCTTTCATGAGCTGGAACGTCTCACCGAGCCCCAGGTCAAGGTCGTCCATGACGGGCACAACAAGCCCTCCTCGCAAAGCACCATTCCGGTCGACTGGCCTGCCGTCCTCGACAAGGCGGAGGAATTGCGTGCGCATGGCCGAGATCTGCGCCTGCTCGTCATCGTCACGCGCGCGCTGGCCAATGAGCAGCGGCTCGCCGGACTCGCTCATGGTCTGACCCTTATTGCGCGGACCTTCGATCAGCATTGGGAGACCATGCATCCGGCCCTGAGGCCCAGTGCTTCACCACGCGACGCCGCCTTGCGTCGCATCAACGCCCTGCTCGACCTCCAAAATGGCCAGGACGGATTGTTGGCGGACTTGCGGCGAATGACGTTCTTCGCACCGCGCCCTGTCGGACCGATCAGCGGACGCGATCTGGAACAAGGCGCACTCGACGAACGTGTCATGCTTCTGGAAGCGGCTTCAGGATTGAATGCGGCCGAAAAGGCAGCGCTGGTCAGCGCGCACGGTCAACTTCTGAACCGGGTGCATAGCGGATGCAAGGCGCAGGCCGATCAAGCCAATGCGGAGATGATGTCGCTCATCGCCGATGCTCAAGCGGCGATCACGGCTCTTGATGCGATCGAGATGGCTCTCAACGTCCGTCTGGAGGGCGGTGGCGCCGCTGTCCCGGAATTGAAACGGTTTCTGCAGCGTTTGCTGTCGACCCTCGAACGCAATTCGGCAATCGAGACCGCGACCAATGGCGCGGCCGAGCCCGCCCCCACGACTGCAGATCCGGAAATGCCTGCTCGAAACGGTCATGGAGCCGATACTATGGCAAGTATGGCAAGTTACGCGGAACCGAGCACGGGGCTCCCGGATCGGATTTCCTCGCGCGACGACGTCGTGAAATGCCTCGACCTCGTCGTCGCCTTCTATGACCGCACCGAGCCGTCGAGCCCAATCCCGCACCTCGCCCGCCGCGTGCGCCGGATGGTGCATATGGATTTCGTTGAACTGATGGAAGATCTCGCCCCGTCGGGGCTGAAGGAATTCCGGCTTCTCGCCGGCGTTCCCGATGCCAAGAAGACGGCCCAGAAGGATGAAAGGTAACAAGCCATGGCAGCTGAAAGCAAAGCGAAGGTCATCGAACGGAACCGCGCTCCGCGCGTGCAGATCGCCTATGACGTGGAAACCTATGGCAGCCCGACGACGATCGAATTGCCGTTCGTCATGGGCGTGATGGCCGATCTTTCCGGCGCTTCACAGACCAGGGAAGCGATGAAGTCGGTACTGGACCGCTCCTTTGTCGAGACCGATGCCAACCGCTTCCCCCGTTTCATGGAGGCGCTCGGACCGCGCGTCAAAGCCCGCGTGAAGAATACGCTGCCTCAGGCTGAGGGCGCCGAGCGGGAGGAAGAGCTGGCACTCGATCTTACCTTCACCAAAATGGCCGATTTCGCCCCGGACAAGATCGCCGAGCAAGTTCCGCAATTGGCCGAGATCCTCAAGATGCGTCGCCAACTCGAGGAGCTGCTCGGCTTCATGGATGGCCGTGTCGACGCCGAAAAGCGCATCGCGCAACTTCTGAACAACGAGCCGCTTCTTGGCAAGATCGCCAGCCAGGCACTGTCGGACGAAGACAAGGTTGAGGTGTAAATCATGGCCGAACAGCAAAAGACCGCAGCCGTCGCCGCCGAGGCGGAGGCCATCGATCTCGGAGAATTCAGCGGGCTCCTCGAGAAGGACTTCAAGGTCAAGAAGGACGACAGCGAGAAGCTGCAGCAACTCGTTCGCAATCTCGCGCTGGCGGCACAGTCGCGTTCCGATACCACGACCATCTCGTCCAACGCGATCAAGTCGATCAAGTCTCTGATCGCCGGCATCGACAAGATGCTGTCGGACCAGGTCAACGAGATCCTGCATGCGCCGGAAGTGCGCGAAATGGAAGGCACATGGCGCGGCCTGTGGTATCTCGTCAACAACACCGAAACGGATCAGAAGCTGAAGATCCGGGTGATGAACATTTCCAAGGAGCAGCTCGCCGACACGCTTGAAGACTATGAAGGCCAGATGTGGGATCAAAGCCCGATCTTCAAGAAGGTCTATACGGACGAGTATTCGATGCTGGGCGGCGAGCCGATCGGCTGCCTGATCGGCGCCTACGAATTCTCCAACCATCCGCGTGATGTCGGCCTGTTGCGCAACATCTCGGGCATCTGCGCCTCGGCGCACACGCCGTTCATCGCGGCCGCCTCGCCGCGCCTGTTCCGCATGGACAGCTGGCAGGAACTGCCGAACCCGCAAGACCTGCAGCAGATCGTCTCTAACGCCGCCTATGCCTCGTGGCAATCGCTGCGCGAGAGCGAGGATGCGCGCTATATCGGCTTGACCATGCCCCGCGTCCTGGCACGACTGCCATATGGCACGGATACCGTTCCGGTGAAGGGTTTCACCTTCGAGGAAGAGGTCCACGGCGACCACAACAAATATGTCTGGATGAACGCCGCCTTCCCGATGGGCGTGAACATAAATCGCAGCCACAAGCTCTATGGCTGGGGCACACAGATCCGCGGCGTCGAAAATGGCGGCACGGTCATCAACCTGCCGGTGCACAGCTTCCCCACCGATGACGGATCGGTGGCGATGAAATGCCCGACGGAAGTCGCCATCGACG
Organism: Mesorhizobium sp.; assembly: GCA_004020315.1. GTDB lineage: Bacteria > Pseudomonadota > Alphaproteobacteria > Rhizobiales > Rhizobiaceae > Mesorhizobium. Next base: position 35,168 of record SAQG01000035.1, on the reverse strand, counting down.
ACCGGCGCGAGGCAGAACTGGCCAAGCTTGGCCTGATGCCCATCCTGCACAGGAAAAATACCGATCTCGCGGCTTTCATCGGCGCGCATTCGCTGCAGGACGACGAGACACGTGCCGGGCGGCTGGTCGATCCCGACGCACAGTCGAACGAGCGGCTAAGCGCCAATCTGCCCTATCTTTTCCCGGTTTCCCGCTTTGCGCATTACCTCAAAGCCATTGCGCGCGACAAGATAGGGTCGTTCAAGGAGCGGTCGGATATGCAGATCTGGTTGACCGAGTGGATCAACCGATACGTGCTGGCCAACCCGGCCTTTGCCGACGACAAGGCGCGCGCCAAGCGCCCGCTTGCTGCCGCTGAGGTCCAGGTGGACAGCGTGGAGGGGCGGCCGGGCTACTACAACGCTCGCTTCTATCTGCGCCCGCATTACCAGCTGGAGGGCATCAACGCCTCGCTCCGGCTGGTGTCGGAACTACCGTCCGTAAAAACTTGATTCGCAGCAACCACACCTTGTTCAGTTTAAAAGCGGTGGAGAAAGACAATGCCAGTGAAAATTGATGGTTTTCTAAAGGTTCCGGATATCAAAGGTCCAAGCGTTCGAGACGGCCATGAAGATGAAATCGAAGTCCATGGGGTCGATTACAAGATAATTGCGCCGTACGATCCGAATTCGCTCTCACGCCGCGGTCGTGTGTCCCTGGGGATGATCAAGTTCACCAAGCACTATGACAAGTCCTCGCCCTATCTGAAAAAGGCGCTGTTCGACAACAAGGCGCTGGACGAAGTTGTGTTTTCCGCCCGCCGGACCATTGATGGGGAGACCAGCGATTACCTTGTCGTTACCCTGACCGACGCCTCGATCATGGAATACGACATGTCGCAGGCCGAGGACGAGGAAGACCTGATCGAGGAGGAGGTCAGCTTCGCCTACAAGAAGATCAAGTTCGTTTATGACAAGGATGACGAAATCGAAATGGATGTCTATGTCGGCAAGTGAGGCCCGGCGGCCCGGCGCGGACAAGCTACAGGTTACCGGCAGTTCGCGAGCGAAACGCGAAGCGGTCCAGCCCTCGCTTTGGGACCGCCTCGTCAACGATCTGCCGGGCGTCACCTCCGAGATAGACGGGCTGCGCCAGACCTTACAGGACGAGCTTGGCGCGGACCGGGTGGATACCCTCCTTGCCGGCAGCGCGCGGCTTATCGATGCCGACGCGGAGCTGACATCCGATCAGAAGCGGCGTCTGCACCGCCTGGCCTTTCAGATCCAACACCGCGCGGAGATCGAAAGCCGCGGCGTGGTCGTATCGGCCCGCGTCCTCAGGGAGGCGGTGCGGCGCGACATCGAGGCCTTGTTCAACACCGAGCGTTTCGAAGCTGTTCCGCTTCTTTCCGATTTCGAAAACGAACAGGCTGCAGACAATCCGCCATCGCTGGCCGATTTTCCGGAGGTGCGCCGAAGTGTGGTCAACTACGGCGTGCCTTCCTTTTCGGGCCGTTCGTCCCGCGACTTTGATCGCGAGGCCCTGGCGCGCGAGATCCGCTCGGTCCTTGCCACTTTCGAGCCACGTCTCAAGGAAAGTGCAACAAAGGTAACGGTGACCCTTGGTGACAAAAGTGTAGGCCTGAAGATCGAGATAGACGCTGTGCTGATCATGACGCCGACACCGGAACGCATGCGCCTGCGCACCACAATCAATCTCGATAACGGCTTGGCGCGGACCGAATTTAGGGAAAGCTGAGATGGATCGGGTCTTCGTAGAATATTACGAGGAGGAACTGACCCACATCCGCGGACTCGCTGCGGAATTTGCTGACATGCATCCGGCGGTGGCGCGCAATCTTTCGCTCGATACGGTCCCCTGCCCCGATCCGTATGTAGAGCGGCTGCTTGACGGCGTCGCTTTCCTCGCTGCGCGCACCCGGTTGAAAGTCGATGCCGAGCGTTCGCGGTTTTCGCGCAGCGTCCTGGATGTCCTTTATCCCGATCTGGTTACGCCGGCGCCGGCAACGGCAATGGCAGTGCTGAAACCCGGCCAGCAGGTCCAGTCGATGATTGCCGGCCATGTCATCAAGCGGAACACGCGGCTGGTGTCCAGTCTGCAACCCGGCCTGTCGACGCGCTGCACGTTCACCACCGCGCAGGAAATCACGCTGTGGCCGATAGCGATCACGTCGGTCAGCTATTTCCAGGATCGCAGCGGACTGGCAGCGGCCGGCATAACACCGATCGCCGGCGTAAGCGGCGAGGCGGCGCTGCGTATCACGCTGGGTCGGGCCGGAAAAGGCAGGCTCGGCGAACTGGCGCTTGACCGGCTTGATTTCTATTTTTCCGGGCGCAGCAAAGCGCCATTGCTGTTCGACGCGATTTTCGGCGCCTGCTCGGCCGTTGGTGCACGAGCCGATGGCAAGGCCAATCCGCTATCGCCATTGCCGGAACCCGAAATGGTCGGCATCGGCGACGACGAGGCGTTGATGCCTCGTACCCGGCCGACATTCGAAGGCTACCGTCTGCTGCGCGAATATTTCATGATGCCCGAGCGCTTTCACTACGTGCGGGTTTCAGGACTGCAATCGGTCGTGCGCAGATGCGACGCCGGGGTCGAGATCATCTTCATGTTCCGGCGTCCAGTACCCGAACTGGCCGATGTGACGCCGGCGGATTTCGAACTTTTTGCGACACCGATCATCAACCTGTTCGAGCGTGACTGCAACGTCATCGAGCTTGATCCGCGCAGAACCCGGCAGGTGCTGCATGCCGACCGCACACGGGCGCGCGACTTCGAAATCTATCGGGTGACTCACGTCGAGGACGCCGACGCCGAGGGCCCCGACGCTGACATTCCGGAGCTCTTCAGCCTGGGGCAAAACCGCAGCAATGGCTGGGTCTATTCCACCGAGCGGCGCCCTCGCCGGGCCACCGAAGATGAACGGCGCGATGGGTTGACCCGCACTTCTTACACCGGAGACGACGTTTTCCTATCGGTTTCACGGCCAGCCGGAAGCCCGGCGAACCGGCCGCTGAAGCGTCTCGACATTACCGCACTTTGCACCAACCGGGACCTGCCGATTCTCGACGACAACCCTACCTTGACGCTGGAGACAGGTGATCCGGTCGAAACGGTCCGGCTTATCGGTGCGTTGCGCCCGCCCCAGCCGGCTATCCCGGCCGCGCTGCCCGCGGGCGCCGAAGGCGAATCCCGCGCCGACAATCTCGCCTGGCGGCTCGTGGCGCAGCTGGCGCTTAACTTTCTCAGCCTTGCCAAGGAAGGCCGCGGTGTCGACCCGCTGCATGCACTGCTCGATCTTTATGCCGACCGGGGCGATCCGAGTCTCGCCCGCAATGTGCACTCGATCGTTCGCATCGACTCGCGGTCCGTCATCGAGCGGCTGCAGATCGATGGGCCGATGTGCTTCGGACGGGGCACGGAAGTGACGTTGCATGTGGATCAGTCGGTCCTGGCTGGGCAAAGCACATTGCTGCTTTCAGCCTTGCTTGCGCGGCTGTTTGCCCGTCACGCCGGAATAAACGGCTTTGTGCGGACCCGCACGCGGCTGCTGCAGAGGCAGGAGGATGTGCCATGGCCGATGACGCCCGGCAATCGCTACCTGATCTAGACAAGTTCGACCTGGACCGGGCCGAAGAGCTGGATGATACGTTCGACTTTTTCGAACTGTTGCGCCGGCTCGAACAAAGGGGCGGCCTGTTCGGCTATTCCGGCCAGGCGGATCGCGAGCCGGCAAGGCTCGGGCAGCATGTTCGTCTTAGCTTTTCCGCCAAGGACGTGGTTGAGTTCCGCGGGAGCAAGGACAAGACGCCGGCCCGGGTCACGGTTGCAAATCTCGGGCTGATGGGACCGGAAGGCCCCATGCCGCTTCATTTGACACGCTGGGTGCTCGATCGCCTGTCGCAGCGCTGGTTCACCGGCGCTGACGCACAGCAGACCAGCGACACGACGTTCGTGGACTTCGTCAATATCCTCCAGCACCGCATGATCGCCCTGTACTATCGGGCCTGGGCGGATGCGCAGCCGGCGGTGCAGGTCGAACGGGCCGTGGGCGGCCGGGTAAGGGCCATGCTTGAAGCCATGGCGGGAATCGGACTTCCCGGCACCCAGAACGCCGATCTCGACGCCGTGAAGCTTCGCCAGGCGGCGTCGCTCGCCAGCCAGGTCGACGGCCCGGAGCGGCTGACGCTGTTCCTGGCGGAAGCGTTCAAGGTGCCGGTCCAGATCAAGGAGTTCGTTGCCACCTGGATGACCATACCGGCGACGCTCCAGACCCGCCTTGCCCAAGCTTACGCGGTGCTGGGTCGCGGGGCGACGATCGGCCCGCGCGTTTTCAGCCGCCAAAGCAGGATCGAACTCCGCGTCGGCCCACTCGGCTATGAGGAGTTCAAGACGTTCCTGCCGGGCGGTCAACGCCTGAATATGTTCAAACAGGCTGTTCGCGACATGGTTGGGGAATCGCTCGACGTCGATCTGCGGATCGTGCTCGCGCGTGAAGCGGTGCCGTCGCCCCGTATCGGAGCGGTACAGCTCGGCCGAACCACCTGGCTTGCGCGGCCCGCCGAAAGGGGCGATGCTGACGATATGCGGCTGCGGACAATCGTCGGATGGCGGCCGGAAATGGCGGAGGTCGCGGCATGAGTCTGCTGCTGACGCTGGAGCACGGGCCACGCACCCAGGCGGTACGGCAGGCCCGGCTGGACGAAGGTGAACTGGTGATCGGCCGTAGCGCGGATGCGGACTGGCAGATCGACGATCCCGACATGTTCGTTTCGCGCGCCCATTGCAGGGTCACCGGCGGGCGGGATGGATATTTCGTCACCGACACGTCAAGCAGCGGCTTGTTCATAAACGACTCCGACAGCCCGCTCGGCGCGGGCACGTCGGTCCGTCTCCAGAACGGCATGCGACTGAGGCTGGGCGACTATATCGTATGCGTTGATCTGCAGACGCCGGTCGCTCAAGCACCGGCAGCCAGCCAATCGTTCCCGGAACGGTCGCCGCCGGCATCACGAGCGCCGGCGAGCATCGGCCGCGATGATTTCTTTTCAGCCACGGTCGAGGAAGAGCCGCGACGACCGCGTCCCGCCGATCTGCCGAACCCGTTCGAGCAGCCTATTCCAGGAGCGTTCGAGCGCGCCAATCAGCGCAGTTCGCCTGCCTTCGACGACCCGTTCAGCCTCGACCCGGTGTCAACGCCCGCGGCGAATGGCGCCGTTTATTCCGAACCACGTGATGCGGCGGGCGCCGCAGACCCGTTCAGCCTCGATCCGGTGCCTTCCGGTGCAGCCGAGTCCGTTCCAGTAAAGTCCTCCGAATTCGATGACGATTTCGGTTTCGGGCCGGCCGCTTCGCCCGATTTGAGAAACGGCGCCGGCTCGACCGGTCCACGCAAACACATCGCCCGAGGGCCGCAGCCGGCCAATCCCTGGGATTTGCCTGGCCAGGCGGCAGATATCCCTTCTCCGCCACGTGCCGGCGTTGCTCCCAAACCCGCCCCCTTCCCGGCAGCGGCGCAACAGGCGAACACGGCCCTTCGCACCGCGTTCTTGCGTGGCATGGGCATTGAGGAAGCCGATTTTCCCGGACGCGACAGCGTCGCCGAAATGGAGAAGTTCGGTCGCGAGTACCGCCTCATGATGGAAGGCCTGATGCAGCTGCTGCGCAAGCGAGCCGAGGAAAAGGGAAACGCTCGCGTCGCCCAGACGGTAGTGGGGGCCTCTGAAGTCAATCCGCTCAAGTTTCTGCCGACGGTCGACGACGCCATCGTGACCATCATCGCCGAGCGCAGCCCCGGATTTCTGGCCGGCGAAGCGGCAATCGCGGACGCGGTCCGCGATCTCGCGCAGCATCACGTGCGCGCCTGGCGAGGCGTGCAGTCCGCCTTGCGGCGAATTATTGACCGTTTTGACCCGGCAGCGATCGAGGACGAGCTCAAATCGAGTTCCGCGATCGGCACCCTGCTTTCAGGCGGGCGCAGCGCCAAGCTGTGGGAGCTATACCAGAAACGCCATCGTGAAATCGCCAAGAGTGCGGAATCGAGCTTTCTCGGCGAAATCGGCGCTGATTTTCGGGATGCATATGAGGAGGAGTGAAACATGATCGATCGCCGCGAATTTATCGTTGCCCTGGGCGCAACCGGGCTGCTTGCGGCTTGCCAGAGCGGTCCGCCAAAACCATCCGCGGTGACCGTCAACCTGACCGGCGCGGCCGGCATGAACCCGGGACCAGGCGGCGGCGACCGGCCCGTGACGGTCCTCGTGATGCGGCTGCGCAGCACCGGTAAATTCAACTCGGCCGATTATTTCGCGCTGCAGGGGGATGCCGGCTCCGCACTCGCGGGCGATCTCATTGGATCCGACCAGATCTCCGTCGGGCCGGGAAAGACCGCATCCAAAACCATCACGGTCGAGCCGGATGCGGCTGCGCTGGGCTTCGTTGCCCTCGTTCGCGAGCCTGGCGGCAGGACCTGGCGTACAACCAAGTCGGTGTCGCCGGGATCACAAGTAACCGTCAACGTCACGCTTGGCAGTGGCGGCATTTCCGCCTAGCGGCCAGGGCAAGGGGTGCTCGATGCAGGAAGTAGCGGCATGAGCGACACAAACAGGGTGCTGTGGTCCGAAGGCCTGTTTCTCCGGACGCAGCATTTTCAGCAGCAGGATCGCTTTTTCGAGGCGACTGTGCGTGGTGCGTTGCAGGCCGGGCAGCTCCATACGTTCGGCTTTCAGCAGCTGACGCTGGACCAGGCAATGCTCGACGCCGGCCAGGTCTCCATCCTGTCGGCGCGGGGCATCTTTCCGGATGGAACCCCCTTCTCCATTCCCGACATGATGGACGCGCCACGACCGCTGCCGGTTACTGCCGATACGGGCGCCGGACCGGTGCTGGTCGCACTGCCGCTCGAGCCTGCCGGCGGTGTCGGCTTCGATCCGGCGCACGCCGCATCCACCGGAGCGCGCTATCATGGGCGGATCGTTTCGGTCCGCGACGCCGTCCAGGGCGGTTCGGACCCTGAAGAGATCGAAATCGCCCGTCCGCAGGCGCTGCTGCTTGCCCCCGGAAAATCGGTTGGTGGCTACACCGCCCTGCCGATAGCCGACATCAAAGGGGTTCGAGCCGATGGCGGCGTCTCCCTGGATGAGACGTTCCTGCCGCCGACACTGGTTACCGGAGCGGTGGCCTGGTACCGGCAGCTGCTTTTGGAAGTGGTCACCGGCCTCGACCAAATCGCCGAGGCGCATGGCAAAATGGTCATGGGTGGGCCAGGGCGCAGCGTCGAAGACCTGTTGATGCTCAATCTCGCCAATGCGGCGCGTCCGCGACTGGCCCACATGCTGGCGCAGGATGTTTTCCATCCGGCCGAGCTTTACCTCGAGCTTGCCGGTCTTGCCGGCTCAATGGCGACCTATGGCTCGAGCGCGCGGCGGCTGAGCGAGTTGCCCGCCTACGATCACATGGCGCCCGGCCCCGCATATTCGGCGCTGGCGGACGCATTGCGTTCACTCATCCTGAGCCTGCGTTACATCGAGCCCAAATCACGCGCGCTACCCGTCATGCGGCATTCGACCAACGTCTGGAAAGTCCGCATCGACAACCCGAAGCTGCTGGTGGCCAGCCGGATCGTCATCCGGGTCGGCTCCGAGCTGTCGGAAGATGCTTTGCGTAAGATTTTCGTCAACCAGGCGACTGTCGGTTCGGCCGATCAGTTCGAGGGCCTGTGGAAATCCCGTCTACCCGGTATTCCACTGAAACCGCTTCATTCCCAGCCCCGCGAAATCCCCTACGATGGCGATCGGCTGTGCCTTGAGCTGGACCAGAAAAGCGAGCACTGGGCCTCGCTGCTCGATGCCCCCGGCTTCGTCATCGGCGTGTCGGGTGTACTACCGAGCGAGCCGCAGGTGGACTGCTATTCGGTAAACAGGTGAGATGATGAGCCGGGATGATCCTTTCGGACTGTCGGAGGATCGCGAACGCACTCGCATACGACTGACCGGCGCGCCGATGCCGCGACCGATGACGCCACTCTTGTCGGGTGTGCCAATCAAACGGTCGCGTACGCATCCGAACACGCTCGTCAACGCATTCGCGCCCCTGCTCGAGTTCGCGCCCGAGCTTGAAAGCGCGCTGCCGCCAGAAAACCCGGAAGCGTTGCGCACCCGGCTGCTCGATGAGCTGGTTCGGGCACGTGACGCGGCAATGGCGGCGGGGTCCTCTCTGGAGCGCGCCGACCAAGCAGCCTGGGTGGTGGCGGCATTGCTTGATGATCTGGCCCTGAACACGCCATGGGGCGGTGCCAGCGCATGGCCGCGCCAGCCGCTTGTGGTGATGCTTCGAGGCGATGTCGATGCCGGCACCCAGTTCTTCACGCGTCTCGACGAACTGGAACGGCATCCGAACCGGGATCGCGAGCTGCTCGAACTGCAATATCATTGCCTGGCGCTCGGCTTCCGCGGCAAATATCGTGTGCCAGGCCGGTCGGGCGACCGCTCGCTCAATGCCGTTCGCGTTGCTGCGGCGCGCTTTCTGCGCGATGCCGACGCCGACGGCGCGCCGCTGTCGCCGAACTGGAAAGGCGTGATCGCATCCGACGAGCCGCAGCGCTTCATCGTTCCCATCTGGGTGATGGCGCTCGGTGCGGCGGTTCTCGCAACGGCAATCTATCTCGGGCTGTCGATGGGACTGAGCAGTCAGGCGGTCGAGCTTTCCACGCTTGTTCGTGCTTTGCCGCCGCCAACGCGCGGCGAAATCAGCCGGACATCGCCACCGGTCGACGCGCCGCTGCCAGAGGCGGTGGATTTCGCGCTGGTGCCGGAGTTTCAGGCCGGAGCGCCGGCGAATCTCAGAGCCGCGCTAAGCGGCACCGAGAGCGTTTCGCTGGCCAGGCTGATCATTCAGGCCTCCAACCCCGAACTGTTCCAGTCGTCGCGGCCGACATTGACGGCAGGCTTCGAACCGCTGATCGGTTCAATCGCCAAAGTGATCCTCGCCAATCAGGAACTGATCGGAAACATCACGGTGGTCGGCCATACCGACAGTGTTCCTTTGCAACGGTCCAATCCGCTTTCCACCAACCAACGGCTGTCGGAAGCGCGCGCAGCGACCATTGCCGACATGCTGGTCCAGAACGGTGTGCCGCAGGACCGTATTCGCTTCGAAGGACGTGCAGCTACCGATCCAGTGGCCGACGACAGCACGCGCGCGGGACGGGCCTTGAACCGCCGCGTCGAGGTGCTGGTCGAAAAGAGGCTGTGAGATGTTCATCCTGCGCTTCCTCTGGGCGGTTCTGACGTCGCGCTGGCTGTGGACGCTGGTCGGCATCGCGCTGCTTTCTCTGGTTATCTGGGTGTTCGGCCCGATCGTCAGGGTCGGTGCTTACGAACCCTTCGCCTCGGAAAATGTGCGCATCGTCATCATTGCGCTGCTGGTCATCTTCTGGCTGATCTGGCTGATCGTCGCGCAGCGCCGGGCGATCCGAGCCAACCGCATGTTCGTCGCCGAAATCGCAGCGCCAGCGGTGGAAAAACCGCTGAGCCCCGGCGAAGAGAACGTCGCCGCCGTCGGCGCCAAGTTCGCCGAGGTGATGGCCGAACTGAAGCGCCGCAAACTGGGCGGACGCAAGTTCCTGCGCGAGATGCCCTGGTACGTGATCGTTGGGCCGCCGGCCACCGGCAAGACCACGGCTTTGCGCCAGTCCGGTCTGAACTTTCCGATCGACCTCACCGACGACCTGCAGGGGGTTGGCGGCACGCGCAACTGCGACTGGTTTTTCTCGGAGAACGCGGTTCTGATCGACACTGCGGGCCGCTATGTGCAGCAGGAGAGCCAGCCCGACGTCGATGCGGCGGAATGGCTGGGCTTCCTCGACCTGCTGAAAAAGCACCGCGGTCGCCGGGCGCTGAACGGCGTGATCGTCGCGCTGTCGATCGACGTGCTTTCAGAGGGCGACGAAGCCATCAAGGCTCACGGCCGCAAGATCCGTCGTCGCCTGGCAGAGATCAACGACCGGCTCGAAATCCGCCTTCCAGTCTATCTGATGCTGACCAAGGCCGATTTGATCAAGGGTTTCGAGGCTTTCTTCGGTGGCCTGTCGACGGCCTCGCGCGAGCAGGTCTGGGGGACGACCTTCGCGCTGGATGCGCGTGTCGACGCAAAGACCATAGAGCGGGAAATCGCCACCCTTGCGACCGAACTCGAGCGGCGGCTGGTGCCACGCCTGGAGGACGAGGACAAACTCGCCGCCCGCGCCGATATTTTCAGATTTCCCGCCCAGCTCACAAGCCTGTCCGAGCCTATTCAGGTGCTGATCGAGGCGATGTTCGGCGAAAGCCGGTATGAAGAAGCCGCCTGGCTGCGCGGCCTCTATCTGACGTCGGCGACCCAGGAAGGGACGCCCATCGACCGGCTGACCGCTGCGCTGTCTTCATCCTTCGGTCTTCCGCCGCGACGGGCCATGCCGGCGCCTCGCGTGGAAAAACGCAGCTTTTTCCTGAAGAACCTGCTGACCGAGGTCATTTTTAGGGAAGCCGGCCTGGGGACGTTCGATCCGCTGGCGCAGCGCCGCCGCGCCTGGATCTGGCGAGGCGCCGCGGCAGCGTGTGCCGCCGCCGCCCTGTTGGCCGGTGCGATGTTCACCTGGTCCTACTATGATAACCGCAATGCGATCACAGCGCAGGCGAGCCAGTTCGAAGCGCTGCAGGCGCCATTGACCGCGGCAGCCGCGAGCCCAGCATCGGTGGAGCAGCCCGCCATCGACAGCGCTCTCAATGCGATGGCGGAAGTCGTAAATGCTCGAACGGCACCGCCGAGCAGTGCCCAGGATCTGCTGGGGCCATCGGCATCGGCGGAGCTGCTGCGGGCGCAGGCCGACACTTACGACCACGCTCTGCGCAACGTTCTCGAGCCGCATATGGTCGCTTTGCTCGAGGCGACCATGTGGCGGCAGATCCGCGATCCGGATTTCATGCTAGGGGCGCTGAAGACCTATCGCATGATGACGGGCCTGTCGCAGATGGACGCCGATTTCGTCCAGAGCTGGTGGGTCAATGACTTGCCGGAATTCGCGCCGGCGGCGCCGTTTCCGACCGCCGACGCGGAAGAGCACCAGCTTGCCGCGATCCGTCGCATGGCGGTCGACGACAGCTACATCGCCCCGGATCAGGCGCTGGTTGCCGAGGCGCTGAAAACGGTTTGCACGATTTCATTGCCGGCGCGTGCCTACAGACAGTTGCTGGCCGACCCGGCGGTGGCCGGACTCAAGGAATGGATCCCCGCGAATTTCGCCGGTCCCAACGGCGCCAAGGTTTTTGCACGGCGTTCCGACAAGACGCTGCGCGTCGGCATTTCAGGCGCGTTCACCTATTCTGGCTTCCATGATGCCATTCTCGACCGGATCGAGGATGTCGCTGCCCAGGCGGCACTGGACCGGGCGGTCTTTGCCGGAGGCTGTTCGGAAAATTCCGAAACCTCCGTCTCGGCGCTGTCGGAGGATATTCTAAAACTCTATTACGAAGACTACATCGCACAATGGGACAGCTTCCTGCGCGATATCAGGCTCGCGCCACTGGCCGACCTGAATGTCGCCAGCGAGAATCTCAAGGATCTTTCGAGCGCTGATTCTGCGCTGAAGCGCCTGCTTACGGCGGTCGTTCAGGAGACCGAGCTTACCCGATCCGATGAAGCGCCGGCCGACAATAAGGCAGCAGCCAAAGGCGGCTCGAAACTGCTCAGCAAACTTGGCAAGCTTGGCAAGCTGGCCAAGACAGGGGCAAAGCTGCTGCCACGCGCAGGATCCGCCAACGAGGTGGATCTTACCGGCAATCTGGTGGCCGAACACTTCAAGCCGCTCAAGGGCGCCATCGCCGAGGTCGACGGCCAGCCGCCGGCACTCGACGCCGCAGTGGTGGCTCTGACGGCACTTTCGAACGTGCTGCAGACGGTCACAGCCAATCCCGACCCTCAGGACGCCATCAAGAAGCAGGGCGGCCTCGCCGAACTGACGGGAGCAGTCGCCAGGCAAGCGCAGATCCTGCCCGATCCAATCGACGACTGGCTCGGCGGCATCGCCGGCGACACCAGCGGCCTGACCCAGAAGGCGGTCACCTCGGAGCTTAACGCCATCTGGCGCGCCGACATCCTGCCATTCTGCCAGGCGGCGCTGAACGACCGCTATCCGTTCAGCCCCGAAAGTGCCGTGGACGTCAATGTCCGCGATTTTGCTCGCCTGTTCGGGCCGGCCGGGATGATCGACACCTTCATCAACGAGCACCTGATCAGCTATGTCGACACCGCCAGCCAGCCATGGAAATGGCGCGCCGATTTCGGCCTGGACCCGGCGGCTCTGGCGGCTTTCGAACAGGCCAGGCGGATCCGCGACGACCTCTTTCCAGGCGGTACCGGCCCGGTGATGAGCTTCACGCTCGAACCGAAGGACCTGTCTCCCAACGTCACGCGCGTGACGCTCAACCTCGATGGCCAGAACCTCGTCTATTATAACAACGCGACGCGGCCGCAACCGATGACCTGGCCAGGCAAGGACGGCACCGGGGTCATCTCGCTAGCCTTCCAGCCGATCGATGGCTCGCCCGAAGTCATGTTGAACGAAACAGGCAGCTGGGCGTGGCTGAGGATGCTGCGCGGCGGCCGCTTCACCGGCACCTCGCTGTCCGACGTCTACAGCCTGCGACTGGGCACGCAAGGCATGTACGCCGATTTCGAGCTTAAGGCGGCAAGCGTCGAGAACCCTTACAACCTGCAGATGTTCAAGAAGTTCTCATGTCCGCCGCAGATATGAACCTGCCCGGGTTTTACGGCAAAATGCCTGCCACCGGCGATTTCGTCACGCGGGGGTTGCCAAGGGATTTTGTGCGCATCTGGGACCGCTGGCTGGCGCAACACATCGTCCCGCTGATTGGCTCGGAAATCTGGCCGCGCACCACCGCGCTACGCTTCCTGGCCGGCCCGGCCTCCTTCGGCCCATCGGCAGGCATCATCTTGCAGAGCGCCGACAGGGTTGGCAGGCAGTTTCCTCTCACCGTCGTCGCGCAGCTTCCTGACGCGTCCGTTCAGCTGACTCGCGCCGATCCGTGGTTTGCCAGGATTGAAGACACGGCCATCGCCGCCCAGCAGGGCGAGCTGACGCCCGACGAACTGGATAGTGCTTTACGCGTGCTGCCGGTGCCGCCTGTGGAGCCGGGCGAAGAGGTCATCGGCGGTATGGTGATGTGGACAGCCCGTTCGGACATTTTCGACGTTGATCCGCAATCGCCTGAAACGACGCTGGAGCAGATCTTTGCCGCCAACTGGGAGACCAGCTGATGCAGATTTGGAACCAGATGGGGTATCCGCATCAGTTCACTATGGGCATGGACAAGGCCGGCCACGAGTGGATCGTGGTGGTGGTCAAAGGCACATTCGACTTTCCCGCAACGCCTGGCGGACTGGTGCAAAAATCGGCGGAACAGGTTCCCCTAGTCATGGCCGATACGCACACCGGCGCGCCGGGCTATTCGGCCACGCTGTGGGAAACAGATTTCGCTTTCCGCAAGCCGCGCTGTGACGTGATTGCCAATGGCTTTGCGTACGCGCCCGGAGGACGTCCGGCCGAACGCATTCCGGTTGGCATCAAGGTGGGCAATTGGTCGAAACTCTTAGAGGTGGTGGGCACGCGTGAATGGCGCGCTATCGGGCCAGTGTTCACCGCCACCGCACCGCAGCCTTTCCTGCGCATGCCGATTTCCTACGATGTCGCCTGGGGTGGCGTCGACCGGCTCGATCCGGAGGACAAACTGCCGGCGAGCTACAAATACAACCCGGTCGGCACCGGCTGGTCGCGGACCAAGAACCAGCGCCTCATCCCAGGTCTGCGACTGCCGAATACGCAAGCGGTCGGCGAAGAGATCCGTTCGCCCTTCGGCGACTACAAGCCGATGAGTTTCGGGCCGATGGGCCGCGGCTGGCCCGGACGCATCGAATATGGTGGCACGTATGACGACAACTGGGTGGCCAACACCTTTCCTTTCCTGCCGCCGGACTTTGACGAGCGCTACTTTCAGATGGCGCCACCCGACCAGCAGACCGACCACCCAAGGGGCGGCGAGGAGGTGCAACTCGTCAACCTGACGCCGCAAGGCCGGGAGAGCTTTCGGCTACCTTCGACCGCACTGCCCATGACGTTATTCAAGGGTAGGCAGAAGGCCTACGAGGGCGCTACCCCTCCCGACACGGTCCTCTTCGACCTGGAGAACCGGCGCTTCTCCCTAGTCTGGCGGGTGTCGCAGCGCATTCACAAAACCATTCTCGATTTCAGCGAATGCTGGATTGGCCCGCCGACGGAGTCGATGCTTCGAGCGCGCGCCACTGGACGTGCCTTCGTCCGGGCCAGCCTGACTGTTCAAGACGAGGCCGAAGACGCATGAGCACAGCGATCGACATCGCGTCGATTGGCATGGTAACCGCTGTCGGCCTCGACGCGCCGTCCGCCTGTGCGGCAATGCGCGCCCGGCTTGATGGTTTTCAGGAAACTCGTTTTCTGGGCCCAAACGGCGAATGGCTGATTGGTGCGCCGGTGCCGCTGCCGCGCAACTGGATCGGCGAGAAGCGCATCGCCCATCTTGCAGCCGGAGCGATTTGCGAAGCCTTCGAGGCGATGCCTCAGGCGCGCGACCAAACCGCTCTCGTACTTTGTCTGGCCGAGGAGGATCGGCCGGGTCGCCCAGTGGGTGACAGCGCTAGCCTTCTGCGCCGCATAGCCGAAATCGTCGAAATAGAACCCCATGTTCGTTCCCGTGTCGTCGCGCATGATCGCCCGTCGGGACATGTCGCGCTGGACCAGGCACGCAGGATAATCGGGTCGGGTGAAGCCCCTTACGTTATGATTGCGGGAGTAGACAGCTATCTGACAGCGCCCGCGATTGATCACTATCAAAAGAACAAGCGCCTTCTGACACTCGAAAATCCGAACGGCTTTATTCCGGGCGAAGCTGCAGCCGCTGTTTTGTGTACACGGTCGGAAGGGGGCGGTTTTTGCCTGCATGGCCTTGGCCTCTCGCGTGAAGCAGCGTCGATCTACAATACCCAGGATTTGCCGTTGCGAGGCGACGGCATGACAGCGGCCTACAATACGGCTTTCCGGGAAACAGGCATCGAGATGAATCAGCTCGGCTATCGGATCGCCGACCTGATCGGCGAGCAATACTGGTTCAAGCAGAGCGCACTGGCTGGTTTGCGGCTGTTGCGCGGCCGGCACGATTTTCAAGATATCTGGTCGCCAGGTGAATCACTCGGCAATATCGGTGCCGCTGTGGTCCCGTTGATGATCGGCATGGCCTGGACTGCGGCGCGCAAAGGTTATGCGGCAGGAAATCCCGTCCTCATTGAAGCCTCTAATGATGCCGGTGCCTGCGGTGCCGCGCTTCTGGCGGCGAGGGTTGCTTGATGGGCAATGTCTTCGCAAATGGCCTTGAGATTTCAGGCAAGGCCGTAAACGCCAAGACCATCGCGGCTTTTCCCGACGTTTGCTTTACGCCCCCGGAGAACCCAGCCACTCCGCCGGGCGTGCCCATCCCCTATCCCAGTTTTGGTTTCGCCGACGATACTGAACAAGGCACTGGCACGGTGAAGATCGGCGGCAAGACGGTCAACATCAAGAACAAGTCCGACCTTTCCAAAACGAGCGGTACGGAAGCTGGTGCTGCCGCTAAAAAGGGCGTCATTACTTCGAAGAACACCGGCAAGGAGTACTTCAACTCCTGGTCCAACAACGTGAAATTCGACGGCGAGCCGGTTATCCGAATGACCGATCTCGCCACCAACAACCACGCCTCCCCTATCGGCAATACCCCACCTTGGGTTCATATTGCGGCGCTGACTGTTGGTGGCCAGAACTGCCTCGCCCTATTGGCTTCGATCGATATCCACGTGCACCCCTACGACGAAGCAGACAATCACTGCACGAAGGGCAAACAGCAATCGGACCACGTCATCCAGAATGCCTTTTTTGAGCCGGCGCGGGGCGCCGGACCGATAGACGCCTTCCCGCGTTACACCGAAGGTGATGCACCGTGCATTTGCCTGAACGACGGCAAAAAGAAAACAACTCAACATGGCAAGAAATCGCGCAAACAGATCAAGCGGGCGGCGGCGCAGCGGCGAGCGGTGAACGCCGGCAAGGCTGGACCCTGCTCACAGAGCTACGCGTCCGCCCGTGACGCCGAACTCCAACATACGGCTGAGAGTTTGCCTAAACTGGCGGCCAGCCCGGACGCGCAGGAATGCCTCAAGGCCATTTGCGATACCTATTTCAAATGGGCCACAAGGAAGCGGAGTCAGGACCGGCTAGACGAAGTTCAATGCGACGTACCAAAGGTGTGAAAAATGGAATGCATCGACACCCAGATCGCTGTCGGGGACAGCTTCTACTGCCTTTTCTACGAGGAGATTGGTCCCGGCAACCATCTCTCCCGCATCTATCACTTCAGTGGGCGCACCGATCCGCGGGTGCGGCTCGTCGCCGAGATACGCGAATGGGTAGCGTCTATTTGGGCCAACCGTGCGGCACGGCTTTTCGGGGCGATCTGGGACGGTCAAATTCTCTCGATCGGCGATACGGTCGAGCCTTTCGGCAGCGTCGATCTGCTCGGAACTATCAAACTGACGGGTTTCGCTGACGAACCACAGTTCATCATGGGCGAGGATGGTCTCATCTTTGAGAACCGGCGAGGCGCCTGGCAGCGGGTTCCGTTCCGTGGCAAACAGGACGTATATTCGGTCGCGCGGAGAGAGGCGGATACATACGTGTTTGCCGCGTCTACCGGGCGGGTGATCACCTACGCCGGCGGCACAGCCACAGTTGAGCACCTCCCGACAAACGTTGATCTACATGGAATCGCCTTCACAACCCCGGAAAAGGGCGTTGTCGTCGGAGATGAGGGAGTCGCTTTCCTGTACAGTTCAGGCTCTTGGATTGATATTTCCGGAGACCGGCCAAGCCTGCAGGATGCTCACGCCTTCAAAAACCGACTCCTGGCCTCACTCGAGGCCGAGGCTATCGACGAGATTGCCGGTGATGGCACTTTCTCTACTCTCTACGACCGTCCGGGCTACTACTTTTCCTCAAACGATGATTTCTGTGTCACTTTTGATGATGAAGCTGCGCACGTATTCGACGGCAAGCGATGGACCTCGGTTCAGTTCGCAGGCTTGGTCCCTGTATAAGAAGCTGACAGTCCCGCTGAGGACATAGAACTGGCTAGGTTGCTCGTTCAAGTTAAGTGTTGGTTGGCGGAAATCCACGCCCGAACTTTCGCAGGGTCCAGATTTACGATTCGCAGCGACTTTGTCGCCGACAGCATGCGGACGACGAACAACTCTCCAGGTTCCGGATATTCCGCATAAAGTTCTTTCGCGATTTCGCGACCGATGTCACCTGCGACTCTCAAACCGTCAAGATGGGCCTCAAGCCTCTCGACGAGGCGTGCGACACGCTCCTCATCCATGTCCGGGTTTTCTTCCGGATACTGCAGATGGTGATCATAGACGGTCCACAGGAATGCTGCCATCTCAGCGTGCTGACGGACGATTTCACGGAGAATGGGCGCGGACATCAGTTCAAGTTGACCGAGCCACCGCGGATGCGGTTAGCAGCGCTGGCGTGGCTTGTCAGATAGGTGCCGCGAATGGTGATGCGACCGTCCTTTTCCATAATGATCGTGGCCTTGCCGCAGCGAAGCTCGATGCGCTCGTTCGCGGCAATTCGCACCTGCTCGCCGTCGCGAACAATCTGCGGAGCATTCGACTTGCGTGCGGGATCAACAATCCGGCCGACAATAAGTGGCCGCCCCGGATCGCCTTCTTGGAAGAGGAGCGCCACTTCGGCGCCAATCATGTCCGAGGTGAGTTCAGCAAGGCTTCGGGCCGGGACCGCTGTTTCCTGCAGGTTTCCGGGAAAAACAACAAGCGGGCCATCTGTGCCGAAGCCCAGGAAAATCCCGATCGCAACTCCCTCAATCCGATCTTTTGTCGTCGTCATCACACGTCCTCAGTTCTGTTTTATCTCCGAGCCCTTCATCGTGATGTCGCTTGAGGCTTTGACGTTGATCTTGCCCGAACCCTTAACGGTGATGTCCTTGCCTTCGATGGCAATCGTTCCATCCTTCTTCATCGCGATCGCCGCCGCGCCGCACTTGATAATGATGGAGTCACCTGCCTCGATAACAAGGTCCTTGCCGATTTTCATTGCGCCGTCTTCGCCAATTTCGACAACGCTGCCCTTGCCTATCTTAAGCGCGCGCGAACCGGCCACCTGGGTTGCATCATCATTGGCGATCTTGGCGGTGCGGCCCTTGCCAATCTCTGAAGTCTGTCCACCCCCGATCTTGAAACTCTGATCGGCGCCGATCTGAACACTCTGGCTCGCAGCGATCTTCCAGCTATCCGCCGCACCAATGTCGTGGCTCTGCGCCGCCCCCACCGTCACCGACCGCGTCGCCCCGATCGTGTTTGTTTGTGGGCCGCCGACGCTTCGGGTTTCAGAAGCACCCACTGAATCGATCCGCGCCGCGCCAACCGTGATCGTCTGGACGAGCGCGACGGTCTGTGTGTGATTGGCGCCGATCGTCTCGGTCGAGTTCGCCCCGATATTGATCGTCTCGTTCGAGCCCACAGTCAGCGAGCGATTGATCCCCACCGTTTCGGTATCATTCGAACCAATATCGGTTGTCTGGTCGACGCCCACCTTGACCGTCTTGTTGTTGCCGACATCCTCATCGAGGTTGTGGCCGACGGAGTGCTTGGCGTCATGATCGATGCGGTCGGACTGGTCGTGTTGCACCAGTTTGGTGCGGTCGTTTTTGATCAGAAGGTTATGATCCTTCTGCGCCTGGAAATTGACCAGTTCTGAGCCGGCCTTGTCCTCGAACATCAGCTCGTTGTAACCGCCTCCGCCTTTCGATGAGTCGGATTTCCAGCCGGATTGCGTGGCGCTGCCCGGCAGCCCGTAGGGCGGCATCTGGGAGGCGTTGTAGACCCTGCCGGTGATAATCGGCAGATCGGGGTCGCCTTCGATGAAGTCGACGATGACCTCCTGACCGATGCGCGGTATCTGGATGAAACCCCAGCCGCTGCCGGCCCAGGTCTGAGAGACCCGCACGAAGCAGGAGCTGTTCTGGTCCTTCTTGCCCAGACGGTCCCAGTGGAACTGGACCTTCACCCGTGCATATTTGTCGGTGAATATTTCCTCGCCGGACGGACCGACCACCGTCGCCGTCTGCGGACCGCGCATGATCGGCCGTGTCGTGACCCGCGGCGGACGATAGGGCAAAGCAGTCGGCGCCACCCCGAGGATCGCCTTGAAGTTCTCGCTTTCAACGTCGGCATGGGCTCTGTAGCCCGGATCGAACAGCCTGTATTCGGCGCTGACCACCAGATACTCCTGGTTCTGGTCTTCTCTTGGGAAGCCGTCCAACTTGAACGTGCAGCCCGAATAGAGGCCACGCACGGTACCGACTGCGGCGATGCGCTGGTGCACGGCCTGGATTTCCTCGCGCCGGATCGCGGCCAGGCTGTCGCCGCGGCCGACGTCGAGATGCGCGCCGGGCTGGCGGTAATTCTCTCCCGCCGCCAGCTTATGACTGAACGGCTGGGCGGATTTAGCCATCAGGTCGGCGCCCGGCTTCTTGAAATCATAATCGGTATGGGCATAGGCGCCCGGCCGCACGGAGCTGCCGGGGATCCATTCCGTGATGTATTCGACATCGCGCCGGGAGCCCTGCCCTTCAAAGTGATAAGGCACCTTCTCATAACCCGGCGCCGGCTTGAGCTTGTTCATGGCGTCGGCGAGCACCAGCGTGTGCTTACCCTCGTCATGCTCGAAAAAATACAGGATGCCTTCGTGCTCGAGCAGCCGCTGCACGAAATCGAGATCGGTCTCGTCATACTGGACGCAGTACTCACGCGGCGGATAAGACCCTTGCAAGCGCTTCTCATACTTTGCCGTGCTGTACTTCGAGAAAACCTCCTCGACGATTTCGATGACGCTCATGTTCTGGAAGATACGGCAGTCGGTCGTATTGCCGAGAAACCAGAGCCATGGCCTGATGACTGCTTCATAGTAAGCCAGACGGTCCTCGATCCGGGTCAGCCGAAACTCGGACACAAGGCCGCTGAACCAACGTTTCGGATCGGATTCACCTTCGACCGAAACAGCACCGCCCAGCATCTTCAGCGGATCGATATCGGGGCTGGTGCTCACGAACCCGACCGTATAGGCCAAACAACGGCTGATCTCATCGCGCCCGATAAGATGCGTGAAGGTCAACAGGTCAGCGCCAACCGGCGTCTGCACAACCGTAGCACGTTCGTTCGGCATGGGTCGCGCCCCCTCCCGCCGCTCGTTTCTGCTTAAGCCTAGCACATGTCTTCCGGCGACCAAAGGGGACCGCTTGGTGACTGCAGCGTGGTCACGTTCAGATTCATCGACTTGAACGCTTCTGTGCCGCTGCGCTCACAAATTGCTGGTATAATGGGGTGTCCTGGGTGAGTTTCCCGACAGGATCGACGGCGATTTTGAATGTTCATCAGGCTGCAGATCAACAATGTCGTCTCCCTGCCCGCCGGTATGTCGACCGGTTACTCCGCTCGTGATCGCAGCTTCGAAATCGGCCGCGAGGCCTGTGACTGGACCTTGCCCGATCCCGACAAGTTCATCTCCGCCCGGCACTGCGAAGTTCGTTACGAGGCAGGCGCGTTCTGGCTGCACGACATCTCGCGCAACGGGACATTCATCAACGGATCGACCCAGCGGATGGCCGGCCCTCACCGGCTCGGCCAGGGCGACCGGTTGCTGATCGGCCGTTATGTCGTCTTCGTTTCAATCGATGACGAGCGCGCCACGGCAGGGCATCCTCGAGGCAGCCACGGTTCGACACAGCGACAAATGCCGATCACGACAGGCCGGCCGCTGGATTTCGGAGACCAGCCTTTCTTCGATCCGGTGGGGCAGCGGCCCGGGCAGAGAGCACCGGTATCGACGTCTTCGCCGCCCGCGCCTCTCCCTTCGACGAGAGACGAGGTGCTGCGGGAAATCGCGATCGGAGCTGGCATCTCGCCGGAATTGCTTCAATCGCGTGATCCGCATGAAGTAGCTGCCGAAATCGGCGCGGTGCTTCGAACGGTTGTCGAGGAACTGGCCCTGCTGCTGAAGGCACGTGCGGCTGCGAAAATACTTGCCAAGAGCACACACCGGACGATGATCAGCGCTGCCGATAACAATCCTTTGAAGTTCGTCCCGGGAACCGACGACATCCTCGAAATCATGTTCGCACGACGTCGAGCCGGCTACCTTGATGCCAAGCACAGTATCGAAGACGCATTCCGCGATCTCAAGACGCACGAATTTGCCACGTATGCAGCCATGCAAGCAGCGCTCTCCCGGCTGCTTGACGATCTGTCGCCTGAGGCGATCGGCAAAAAACTCCCACCCACGTCATTCACTTCGAAGAAGAGCCTGGCTTGGGACGCCTTTGTCGCCAAATGGCGGACCATGGAGGAAGCACACGAAAACGGAATGCTGGACATATTCCTGGCCTATTTCAGCGAAGCCTATGCCAAAGCCGACAAGCAAAAATAGACCGGGGAGATTGAACCTGGCCCATGCCCCGGAAATCGGATTGGTTTGCTGCGCCGCCTTCGGCTGCGGAATGGATCACGCGCCAAGTGGAAAGGATTAAAGCATCCTTTGCGAGCCCAAAGAGCGGCGCTGTAGTTGGCGAAGAAAAATCCTTTCGCAGCGCTGCATCTGGTTCCAATCGACCGTTTCTAAGCTTACGATCACTTACGACAGTTCGCCAGCGGGTAAGGCTGATTGACCTGGGGGTCTGCGGCACATGTCATGTTACGGCGGGATAGAAAGATATAGCCGACCTTACGCCAGATACTGCCCTCGTCAGCAGCGCCTGCATTTCCTGCGCCTGACCAGGGACCGTTTTGCGCGCCTGTGGCGCACACGCAGCAAGCAGGTGTGGACGGACGTTTGGCGATGAGCTCGAAGGACGATCCTTTCGGCCCAGCGGGCAAGACCGTCATTCGCGCACCGCGCCGCGCTGAAAAATCAGCGCCCGCGCCTCAGGGGGCCGTTCCCGACAGCGGGCGCCCCGTTCTCTCGCGGGCTAAGGATTCAACGGTTTTCGATCCGGGTGTCGGTCGGCATGCACCGCCGGGCTGGACATCCGGAACCGTGATTTATCAGGGTACAGACCCCGGCGCAGCGGCGGCAACCGGCTCCTTTGCGGCGACGCCGAAGCCAGCCATTGAGCAGGAAATCCTGCTCAAGGCCACGGACGGCGTCAAATACTCCGCAGCAAATCAGATCCTCTCCGCGGCCGCTCCATTGCTGATGCTGTTTGGCCAGCTCAGGCTTATGCCTGTCGAAAGACAGGCGGAACAACTGGCGGAACATGTTGCCGAGGCGATCGAAAAATTCGACCGGACAACGGAGAAAGCCGGTGTTCCCGAAGAAGATGCACGGATTGCAAAATTTGCTCTCTGCGAAACCGCTGACGACCTCATCGGCAACCTGCCTTGGCCCAAGACAGACGCCTGGGCGCAGCACAGCATGCTGTCACAGTTCTTTCACGTCGTGCCCACCGGCTCGGGCTTTTACGAAGCGCTGAACAAGATACTGGCCGCGCCGGAGGCACACTGCGATTTGCTTGAACTGATGCATGCCTGCCTGTCCCTGGGGTTCGAGGGCCAGTATCGAGGCCTTTCGCGCGAGGACAACAATCTCGAACGCGTTGGAGGCGACGTGTATGAGACGCTTCGTTACTTCAGGGCGCGTGCCGACGACGACATCTCGCCCCACTGGCAAAGCCTAGCGGTGTCAAGCGCACAGTCGTCGGCCCGTTTACCGATCTGGGTGATTGCGGCCGCAGCGTCGGCGCTGCTGACCGCGGCATTCTTTGCTTTGCGGGTCTTCATCACCAACGAGGGCGACGCCCTTGCCGGCGGGTTGCTGGCGCTCAATCCATCGACGCCGGTCGCCATCGAACGCGCCAGCGTGGTGGCGTCGGCTGCGCCGGTGAAAGTCGCTCCGCCTGTCGCCCCCACCCGCTCTCAGATCGATCGCATCTATGCCGCACTGGCCAAGAATATCGCGCGCGGCGGGCTGACCGTCGGCACGCAGGGCAAGTTCATCGTCGTGGAGATCAACAACATCCTGTTGTTCCAGTCCGGCAGGGCCGAGATAAAGCCGGAGTTTGGAGCGATCGCCGCAGACATCGCCGCCGCGCTGGAACCGGAACCCGGACCGATCACGATCGTCGGCCACACCGACAATGTGAAGCCGCGAAAATCGAGCCCGTTCAAATCCAACTTCGACCTTTCAGTCGCCCGAGCGAAGGCTGTCGCAGCGATGATGGCGCCGCGGTTCAGCAAGCCTTCCCGGATCACGGTCGACGGCAAGGGCGAAGACGAACCGATCGCCGACAATGCGACGCCGGAAGGCCGCGCCCAGAATCGCCGTGTCGACGTGATGATCCCCAAGGAGGAAACATTGTGAGCACGGCCAGTTGGAAGCGCCTATGACGCGTTGGCTGCTGCGGATATTCAGCGCGATCGCGTTGGCCGGTTTCGCGGCAGCCGTCTGGTTTGCCGGACCATTGATCCGCTTTGCCGACACCCGCCCGCTGGAACCCGTCTGGCTGCGCGTGACGATCATCGGCGTGATCGTTGCGATCGTGACGCTCTTTTATGGATTGCGTTTCTGGCAAAAGCGAAAGGCGCAAAAGGCGCTCGAGACGATAGTCGCCCGCAACGACGACAGGGATGATGACTCGCAGGTGCTCGAGGCTCGTATGAGTGAAGCCATTGCTGCGCTCAAGCGGTCGAGCGGCAAGCGCAATTTCCTCTACGAGGTTCCCTGGTACGTCGTCATCGGCCCGCCTGGCGCCGGCAAAACAACGGCGTTGGTCAATTCGGGTCTGAATTTTCCGCTTGCCGGTTCGGGGGACGCCCAGCCGGTGGCCGGAGTTGGCGGCACGCGATCCTGCGACTGGTGGTTCACCGATCAGGCGGTGCTAATCGACACCGCCGGACGCTACACGACGCAGGATTCCAATGCGCAGAGCGATAAGAAAAGCTGGCTCGCCTTCTTGTCGCTGCTTAAGAGATACCGCACTCGGCAACCGATAAATGGCGTTATTCTGGCCATCAGCCTTGCCGATCTCATGAGCCTCGATGATCAGCAGCTTGACGCCCATGTCGTTGAAATACGCAGCCGTCTGCGCGAAATCCACGAAACACTGAAAATCCAGTTTCCGGTGTACCTGCTCTTCACCAAGGCCGACCTTGTCGCCGGTTTCATGGATTATTTCGGCGGTTTCGACGAGCAGCGCCGCCGCAAAGTATGGGGCGCGACCTTCCAGACCGCCGATCGCAGCAAGAACATGGTCGGTGAGGCACCGGCCGAATTCGACGCATTGGCAAAACGCCTGGCGCAGGAGATGGCCGACCGCCTGCAGGAAGAGGCCGATCCGGTCGCGCGCATAGCCATCTTTGGTTTTCCAGCCCAGTTTGGCGCGCTGAAAGGCCGTGTTTCCACGTTCGTCGCCAGCATATTCGATCCGGCCCGCAGCCAGGTGAATGTCAGCCTGCGTGGATTCTATTTTTCGTCAGGCACGCAAGAGGGTACGCCGATCGACCAGGTGCTGGGCGCCATCGGTCGCAGTTTCGGCAGCGCTTCTCGCGCCCATTTTTCCGGCACTGGCAAAAGCTTCTTCTTGCATGATCTTCTGACCGGGGTCATTTTCGCGGAATCCGGATGGGTTTCGTACGACAAATCGGCTGAAAGGCGTGCAGCGATCGCCAGATATGGTGGTCTTGGCGCAATGGCGTTGATCGCTGCCGCGGCTCTGGGCATCTTGGCCCTGAGCTTCACGGCCAACAGGGCGCTGATCGCCTCTACCACGCAAGCTGTCAGCCAGTATCGCGAGACGGCAGACCCGCTCCTCAAAAGCACGACGGTTGCCGATGTCGACCTTGAAAACGTGATTGGCCCGCTCGACCAGCTGCGCGAGCTGCCGACCGGATTCGATACCAGTGATTTGCCGACACCGATCGGGGAGACGTTCGGCCTCAGTCAGCGGGAAAGACTTCTTTCGGCATCAAAAACAGCTTACCGGCAAGCGCTGGAGCGCATGTTCCGCTCGCGCCTGCTGCTTCAGGCCGAACGGACGATCCAGGCCAAGATGGCTGATCCCGCCGCGCTCTACGAACCGCTGAAGATCTACCTGATGCTTGCCGGCACGGCGCCGAAGGTCGACGACGAGTTGATCGTTGCCTGGATGAGGCAGGATTGGGAGCAGAACTGGTATCCGGGCGAAAACAACCGCGAGGGACGGGCGCAGCTCGAAAAGCATCTGCGGGCCATGCTTGCGTTGGACGACGCCTATGATCCGGTTTTCGAACTCAACCAGCCACTCGTCGAAGCCGCTCAACGCTCGCTCGGGCGCATGAGCCTTGCCGATCGTGCCTCAGCGTTGGTGAAGTCGGCGGTATATGCGGCAGCGCTGGGCGATTTTTCCGTCTCCGTGAAAGGCGGCCCGGAAGCGCAGCTGTTGTTCGAGCGTGTCGATGGCGGCGACCTGTCAGGCCTTCGCGTTCCCGGTATCTACACCTATAGCGGCTTCAACAACTTCTATCTCGGACAGCTCTCGCGCATTGCGCAGATGCTTGTCGATGACCAGTGGGTTCTCGGCGGCGGCGGCGAGCAAGGTGGCATCGACCAGGAGTTGCTTAAGCTCGGTCCCGAACTTCTCGAGCGCTATGGGAGGGAGTTCGCCGCGGCGTGGAACGGCGTTCTCGACAAGTTGAAGTTCAAGGCGATGCTGAAGGACAAGCCGCACTATATCGCGCTGTCCGCTGCCGCGTCACCAACCTCGCCAATCGACCAGCTTTTTACGGCGATCGCCGACGAAACAGCTCTGGCGCGAGAAGCTGACTCCGGCAATGACTTCGACTCCGAGGCCGAAGCCGACATGCTTCAAAACCAGCCGCAGAACGCTGCAGATGTCGCCAGGGGATTGGCCCGCATCGGCATTCAAATCTCCAGCGGCAAATCGCAAAGCCGCGCCGGTACAGGGTCCGCTAGCGCGCAGAACCAGAATCCCGGAGCCAACATCGAAGCGCAATTCAGATCATTCCAGGCTTTGGTGAACGGTCCCGCCGGACGCCGCCCAATCGATGCGTTGACCCAGAATTTCCGCGACATCTATCAAAGCCTGCAACTGGCGGCCGACGTCCCTTCGCAAACGGAACGCGCCAACATGAATCTGCAGCTGCAGATATCCACCCTTCGCGCCAATGTCTCGCGGCTGCCCAAGCAACTCGCCCGAATGGTCACGGCGACCGCCGACGAGCTTGACGGCAACGTCGCGGAAACCTCGCTAGCGAATTTGAACCAGATGCTCGACCAGACGGTCACGCGCGCCTGCGAGGAGGTGATCGAGGGCCGTTATCCGTTCGCCAGCGATGGCTCGGAGGATATTGCGATGGCGGATTTCGCGAAACTGTTCGCTCCTGGCGGACTGATGGATCGGTTCTTCGCACAGAATCTCGCATCGCTGATCGACATGACCGGCCAGGAATGGAACTGGAAGCAGGATGCGCGCTTCGGGCGCGACCTGTCGAAGTCGACTTTGAAAAACTTCCAGCGGGCCGCGGAAATCCGCAACGCCTTCTTTCCTTCAGGTGGTTCGGTGCCGTCGGTCAGTGTCACCTTTACGCCGTTTTCACTGCATGGCGATGCCGATACGGCGGTACTCGACGTCGATGGCCAGATCGTCCAAAGCAACCAGGCGGGCAACGCGCCAAGCACGGTGAGCTGGCCGAGCGGCATGGCTTCCGCGTCCGCGAGCCTGAGCCTCATTCCGGAAATGCCGGGCCGCGAGTCCGCGATCAAGTTCGACGGTCCATGGGGACTGAAGCGTCTGCTGGACAAGGCTGATATCACCAGCAGCGGCGGCAACACGGAAGCCCGTTTCGTGATCGGCGGACGCGACGTCGCCTATACGATCCAGACCAATTCGGATCCCAACCCTCTCTTCCTCCCTGCCCTTTCTGGGTTCAGCTGTCCAAAGGCGTTTTGAGATGACCTTTGAGCTTGCCAATACGGCGCGGCCGTCCGTCGGCAACAGATGCACCGGCGTTGATTTCGATACTTTAATATTCGAGCCTGTGGCAAACTGGCGTGAGCGAGCGCCTGACGGTGCGCCGCAGAGGACGCTTGAGAAGCGCTTGGTGGCAAAGTGAACAATGTCGCCCTTCCCTTTGAAAGCTTCGGCGTTAGCCACAGAGGCTGTGTCCGTGAGCTCAATGAAGACAGCTATCTGGTCGAACCGGAAACTGGCCTGTGGGTGGTGGCCGACGGAATGGGTGGGCATGATGCCGGGGAAGTCGCTTCGGCCAGTATCGTCGATCATCTGGCAACGATCGGCATTGCAAGCTCTGCACCGGATCTTCGTGCCCGCTTCGAGGACCGGCTGAGCCGGGCTAACGCCGAAATCCGCAGGATATCGGAATCCCGCGGAGTAACCATTGGCTCCACCGTCGCCGCCCTGCTGGCGATGGAGGGGCGGTTTGCGTGCCTGTGGGCAGGTGACAGCCGCGTCTATCTGATCCGCAACGCCTCGATCTCCCAGATTTCGAAGGACCATACCGAAGTTCAGGAACTTCTCGACAAGGGCATGATCAGCGCAGCCGAAGCGCTCACCTGGCCGCGCCGCAACGTCATCACGCATGCGGTCGGTGTCAGCGACGAGATCGTCATTGACTTCCAGCAAGGCGAAATCATGCCGGGCGACATATTTGTGTTGAGCACCGACGGGCTGACAGCGCATGTCACAGACGCCGAGATCGAGGCGGCGGCGGTGTCGGCGACGCCTCAGGCGGCATGCGAAAACCTGCTGCAAACGGTGCTGGCGCGCGGGGGGACAGACAATGTCACGATCGTGCTCGTGAAGATCGGAGACGGGCGCAGTGGGGCCCATCCTGATCCTTCCAGAGCGGAAGGTTGAGGCTGATGAGCGCCGACGACAAGACGCGGATTTCGCCTAACGTCGCCACCACAGCCGTGGGCACGCAGCTCAGCGGCATCTATGAACTGGACGAGCGGATCGCATTCGGTGGCATGGGCGAAGTCTATCGTGGCCACAACATACAGACCGGCGACCACGTCGCGATCAAGATCGTCTTACCTGAGTTCGCCCGTGATCAGACGATCCTGTCGCTGTTCCGCAAGGAAGCGTCGATCCTCAATCACCTGTCGCACGACGCGGTCGTGCGATATCACGTCTTCACGATCGACCCCGGTATCGGTCGACCCTACCTTGCCATGGAATTCGTCGACGGCCAGTCGCTGTTCGATATCATGCGACGTGGCCCAATGCCGACGGAAGATGTGCGCAAGCTCTGCCATCGCCTGGCTTCCGGCTTGAGCGCCGTGCACCAGGCGGGAGCAATACACCGCGACCTCTCCCCGGATAACATCATCCTGCCAGGAGGCCGGGTCGAACGCGCAAAGATTATCGATTTTGGTATCGCGCGGTCGGCGACCGTCGGCGGAGAGACGCTGATCGGCGGAAAGTTCGCGGGAAAGTACAACTACGTTTCTCCCGAACAGCTCGGGCTGTACAGCGGCGACGTCAGCGAGCAATCCGACATCTACAGCCTGGGACTGGTGCTGGCCGCTGCTCTGCGCGGGAAACCGATCGACATGGGCGGCTCCCAGTTCGAGATCGTGGAAAAACGCCGAACCGTTCCGGACCTGTCCGACATCGATGCCGATTTTCGTGGAATTGTTGAAGCCATGCTGCAGCCGGATCCACAGGACCGGCCGATCAGCATGGCGGATATCGCCAGGGCGACACGTGACGACACGGATGTGGAGACAACGCCGCCCACGTCGATCACACCGCGCGACCGGACGGGTTTGCCGCGAGCGGGGGGAACCCTCGCGCCTGGCCCCAAGCTCCCAATCCAGCCTCCGGTGGCCCCCCGTGAACAGCGCTTCGTTCCGCATGTCCGGCCGGCGCTTCTGTCCGAACCAAGGTCTTCGCCAGTTGCCGGTCCTCGGGCGGTTTTGCCAAAGGTCCCTGCAAAGCCCGCCAAGACCCGATCCATCGCGATCGCTGCCGTGGCGATATTAGCTGTCGCCTCGGGTGCAGGCGTTTATCTGGGCGGCTTGATGATGTCTTCCACGCCGACCGCCAGCGATACATCGCTTTTGTCGCCAAAAGCACCAAAGCCGGCCCCAACGAACAGTGCTGCAAATTCGCCGCGCGATGAGCCGGCAAAGGCAGTTCCACCTGAGCAGTCACAAACAGAGGCCACTGCGCCGTCAGCTGAAAATCAGGCAGGTGCCGCAGCGGATCAAAAACTGGAGCCGACACTGCCCGCCGAAGTCCTCTCACCGACCGAGGAAACTCCGGAGCCGTCGGCAGCCGAGGCGCGGTCGCAAGCTGAAAATCGGGCAGATCCCGCGGCGGATCAAGAGTTGGAGCCGACACGGCCCGCCGAAGTGGTCTCGCCAATCGAGGAAGTCCCGGTGCCGTTGACAGCCGAGACGCAGCCGCCAGCTGAAAATCGGGCAGATGCCGCGGCCGATCAAAGGCTGGAGCCGACCCGGCCCGCCGAGGTCGTCTCGCCAACCGAGGACCCCCCGGAGCCGTTGGCAGCCGAGACGCAGCCGCCAGCTAAAAAACCCTTGCCAGCAAATCAGCCGGATGGCGTGACCAGCGACAGCCAGCAAGCGTTTCCGCCGCGTGTCCAGGTTGCGCCAGTGCCGCCGGCCAAGAAAGCCTCACCGCCGCCAGCGGTCCAGCCCGACGTGATGGAGAGCCGGAAGCCCGAGCAGCCGGCCAGCCAGCCAGCAGAGTCCAAGGCGGCCACGCAGGTGCCCGAACCAGCTGCAAGCCAGACGGAGGACACCAACGCAGAAGGGCAGCAGGACGAACCGGCGGCAGGCAAACAGCCGGGCGAAGCCACTGTTGCCTTGAACGTGCCGAAACCGGAACTAGAGCTAGCGCCGGAAATTAGCCTCGACAAGGCTGCACAACGGGTCTCCTGGGTCCGCGATTTCAACGGCGGCGACTGTTTCTATGCGACGTTGACATCGGCAACCGAGACCGCCGTCGCGATCGAAGGATTGGGCACAGAGGTCCAGCCATTCGAACGAATGTTGTCCGATTTCCAGGCAAGGTTCCATGTCGAACCGGACATCAGTGTCCGCCTCATTGAACCGGCTCAATGCGAAGTCACCAATTTTCTGCGCTTTCTGGACCAGATGCCGGCTGACAAACCGCAGCTTATTCTCGATCGAACGACGGTGCCGAGCGGTTCGCCCATCGGCGGCACGCTGGTGACGCGTGGCGGCCTCATTTCCAGCGTGCTGCTGATCGACCACAGGGGCATCGCATTCAGCCTCGACAATCGTATCTTGGCTCAAGCGGACAAGGCCACCTTCAACATTCCGATCGATCTCGGCGCAGCCGACAAGGCGGCCGGTAAGGTCGTGCCGCAGATCATAATGGTCATCACGGGTCCACAGGATATTCAGGCTGCGGCGTTCTCCGCGCCGACACCAGCCGCGCTGCTGTTGCCCAAGATTCTCGAAGAGATCGACATCAACCGATCCGAGTTCTCCGCCACGGCAAAGTACTTCCGGCTCGGCGGGTAGCATGGACGCCGATGGACCTCCGCCGCTCGCGTTTTTCCTTGCCGACCGCTGTCCCGCCCAAGAATCAGCGTGACTGGCTTCGCAGCCTGCTTGCCCTGAGAGGCCGTATCAGACTTACGGTCATATTGGGCGCGACATTGCTGGCTCTCCTGTCGTCCCACGAAGCGCGCGCCGAATTCACCGTCTGCAATCAGACGCTCGACGTCGTCAATCTCGCTGTCGGCCAAAAGGTCGACAATGCGGACCAGACCGATGGCTGGTGGACCATCGGCGCAAATCAGTGCGTGAACGTCATCCGCGAGGAACTTACGAACCGTTACATTTACATCTATGCGACGGACGTTTTTGGCCATGCGACCCTGACCGGGTCGACCGAAATGTGCATCGACCGGCGGCGCTTCTCGATACGCGGCATCGATGAATGCTGGCAGCGCGGCCATATCGCCGCACGATTTCTCGAAGTCGATACGCTTGAACAGGTGCGGTGGACCTTCTTTCTGACCGGAAGCAATCCGTGACGCACAGTATCGACACAAGCTTCAGGTTGAAAAAGGAGGCGCGCGCCGCCCTGCGCAGACGCAGGTTCTGGCGCAGACTCCTTGCCGGTTTTGCTGTGGTTGTCCTGTTGTCAATCGCTGCCGGTTTCTATCTCACCGCGGACTACTGGTCGTTTGGCGACGAAGATGAGGAGTTGCACGCCGTCGAGGGAACCGACGATGTGCCAGCCGATGCATCGGTCTATGTGCCTGCCATCATCGATCTCGCAGGGGACCCGATGTGGATCACCCTTGCGCCCGACACCGGGGCCGCGACAAAAAGCCAAGTGATCCCGCGCCCGGCAGAACTCGATCAGGCTGGAGTTTCTCCCCAGATCGAAATTCTGTCTGACGTGATGCTTAGCGCCAGCGAAAAGTTCATGACAACGATACCGTCCACGCAGGAAGATTTCGCATTCTTCCAGGCACAGCGACAGACCGCGCCGGCGCCATCCAACGATCTGCAAAACGATGTTCAGCCACCGCCCGTTCTAAACGAGGCTCCGGTTGCTTCGGACCCGCAGGTGGACGCCGATGATGCCGAAGCAGGTTGGGGCGAAACAATCGATTCAGGCGAGGCAGCCCTTCCCGCGTTCCAGAAAACCCAGATCGAAAACAACACAAGCGTCGCACATGTCATCAGCGAACATCAACGATACGAGGCTACCGAGGACACGTTCGTAAAGATTCTCAACGACCGCAGCTTGGACAGCGTTGCCCTGGATGCGCATTTCTCCGCCGAGGATGCCAAGCTGGCAGTCGAAGCCCTGAAGGCGCTTTTCAATCGGGAAAGCCTTGAGCCAGGTTATGTCGTCGCCATGCGCGGTTTCAGGCCGACGCGCGAGACGACAACCATGTCCCTCATGCAGGTTTCGATCTACGCCAAGAACGTATTCGTCGGCACGCTGACGCGCAATGCCGCTGGTGTGTTTGTGTCTGGTGTGGACCCCTGGGTCCGCGAAGATCTGTTCAACTACTCGGGTGCACAGGCGCAAGGCACGCACAAAAGGCAATACCGGCTGCTCGACGCAATCTACTCGACAGCAGCACGCAACAAAGTCCCTACCGGAGTGATCGGAGAAGCGATCATGTATCTTTCGAGAGGACAGGATCTGGATGCCTTCGCCAGTGAAGACCAGCGTCTGGTCCTGATCTATTCGCAAAGGCCGCGCAGCAAGGAAGAGATGGCCGGACGGGTGCTGTATGTTGGCGTCCAGGGTACGGAAAAAAACCTCGACTGCTTCGTGTTCCAGCAGGCCGACGGCCAGTTTGCATGCGTTAGCGGCGACGACCAGGTTCGCTCGCTGACAGTCACCAACGGCATGGTTACCCCGGTCAATGGGGTCATGACGTCCACCTTCGGGCCACGCAAGCACCCAATCCTGGGGACTGTCCGCATCCACAAGGGTGTGGATTGGGCGGCGCCTCTGGGCACGCCGATAGCCGCCGCCTTCGACGGCGAAATCGTCTTTCAGGGCGATGGAGGGGGTTACGGCAATCTGGTGAAGATTTCGCACGGAAACGGGCGTGAGACGCGCTATGCGCATATGCAGAAATTCGCGGTCGAGGGCGGTGTCGGCGCGAAGGTGAAGGCAGGCGATATCATTGGTTATATCGGCACCACCGGCCTCTCGACCGGTCCGCACCTGCATTTCGAACTCTATCGCAATGGCGAGGCGGTCGATCCCCTGGGTACGGTCACGGCAATCGCAACGGACGCTTCCGCTGTCGAAACGCTGACCGACCGTATCGTTCAAGTCGAAAGTGGCGGCAAGGCCCGCGCCAAGAACCCACTTTCTTCGGCGACCGGCGCCGGTCAGTTCATAACGAAGACCTGGATCAGGATGATGAACACCTACCGCCCCGAACTCGCGCGGTCGCTATCAACCGCCGACCTGCTCGCTCTGCGCTATGACGCCACCATCTCGCGCGAGATGGTCAGCAATCTGGCGCGCGAAGGCGAAGCCTATCTTCGGGCGCGCGGCCACCAGATCACAGCCGGCCGGCTTTATCTCTGCCATTTTCTGGGAATGGAAGGCGCCCATCAAGTGTTATCGTCGCCGGGTTCGGCGCAATTGAGCGCCGTGCTCGGGTCGGCCGTCATTCAAGCCAACCCGTTTCTCACCGGCAAATCCGCCAGCTATGTCGTGAGCTGGGCTGAAAGGAAAATGGGGCGGAAGCTGAGCCCGACGACTGAGGTGAGCCAACAGACAACGACAACGACGCAAGTCCGGCAGACATCGCCCGAGTTCGAAAAATACAAGCAGGCGATCACGGCTATGCTGAACTCTGTTCAGACTGCGCTTTGAGCCAGCACATGGCCCAAAAATCGGACTCGGTTTTGCTGCGCTAACTTCGGATTCGTGCGTCGAAAAGGACGCGCGGTTCTGGTCTAATCCAGCGCGCCCGCTCCAGCTACTCAGTCCTTATCCGCATTTCCACCCGGCGGTTTACCGGATCGAATGGGTTGGGGTTGCGCGGATTCGCTTCGCCCAAGCCTGTCGCTTTGATGCGGGCAGGATCGATGCCGTTAGAGGTCAGGAAGGTCGTTACCGATCTGGCTCTTCGTTCCGACAGTCCCTCATTGTAGTCAGCCGAGCCGCTGGCATCGGTGTGACCCTCCACAACGAAGTTCAGAGCGCTCAGTCGGCTGTCCTTCAGTGCCTTGGCGAACTCGTTCAGTTCAGCGCGGGCAGTCGCATCGAGTTCCGCAGAATCCAGGCCGAAATTGATCAGCATGTCGAGGCTGGGTTTTTCAGCCGGCGCTGCGTTGTTCTTGCTGTTGCACTCCTCTTCGGTGCCGACGCAAATTCCACGTGTCGGGCCGAACTCGCTCGCCCTGTCAAAAAACTTCACGATGTCTTCTGATTTCTGAAGCGGATCAGCAAAAGCGTGGGTCGAAAAAAGCGCGACCGTAAACACGAAGGCTAAACTGCCCAACTGCATGGCGGTTACTCCTGTCTTGAGCATCCGATTTCGGCGGCTGCAGATTATACCAAAAACGGAAGCGATTGTCTGTGAATAAACGTCAACCATACGACGACTGGAAGGCAGTTGCATCTTGCAATGACTGAGGCTTGACCCGCGCTCTGTCGAGGGCTTCAGTGTCGATTGTTTCCTAGTGAAAGCGTGGCGCGATGGCCAATGAGCTTCGATTCAAAACCGCACGGGACCTTTTCATGGCCTGCCCCGCTGTCGCCAGGGACATGGTAGCACTTCCGACCGAACAGCCTTCAATCGAATTTTGCCGTGCGCTTCTTGCCGGGCGGGTGCCGGAGGAGGCGATTACGTTCTGTGCCTATCTGCTTCCCGAGCGGGCTGCGGTGTGGTGGGCGCATGAGTGCCTAAGCCATCTGACCATTCTTCTCGACCGCAGGGATCAGGAACTGCTCGCGGTTGTTCGTAACTGGGTCGGCGAACCGGACAGTCCTTACCATCGCGCCGAAGTGAGCCAGGCTGCGGCAATGCCGCCAACAACGCCGGCCGCCTGGATTGCCTTGGCTGCAAAACGGCATGGCAATGGTTCGGCTATGGACGCGTCAGCGGTTACGGCCTTGCTGCCACTACCTGCCGCCCACGCGGTAAGTGCGGGGGTTCTGGCCGGACTGGCACGTGTTGCATTAGAGGACCGCTTTTCAGTGCTTTCCGCGTTTGTCGAAATGGGCATCCAGATGGCGGAGATCGAGGCGCTGCGCCAATCAGCGGATGCGAGTTAGATCGTAGCCCGTATCCGCGAGCGGGATACGTTCAAATTGAACTGAGCAATCCGACTCTATCTGTTTGATCTAGCCCCATTCCTGCGACGCCAAGTGATTCCACTTGGCTGCAGAATGCTCTGAATCAGTTGCTTAAGCGTGTCGCAATTAATTGGCCTCATATCCGGCAGCCTTGAAGAAGTTTCTGCA
>SAQG01000034.1 GCA_004020315.1 Mesorhizobium sp. | reverse complement strand
GCAGTCGGTGGCGCTACCCGCTGCGCCACCACGCGTCGCCAATCAAGGCCTTCGAACAAGGCTTCGAACTGCCCCCGCGACAGACGCATCGTTCCATCCTGCACTTTGGGCCAGGCAAAGCTGCCCTGTTCCAGGATTTTGTAGGTCAGCACCATTCCGGTGCCATCCCATACCAGGATTTTTAGACGATCCCCGCGCTTCGACCGGAAGATCACGGTGATCCCGGAGTGCGGATCAAGCTTCAACTCGGTCTGCACCATCAATGCCAGCGCCTGATGGCCACAGCGGAAGTCCACCGGCCGCGTCGCGATCAGGATCGGTAATCTTTGGCCCGCGACGATCATGCCGTCCCGCGCATCGCGCGCACCAAGGCCGCGACCCGATCAATCGGTACATCGCCGGGAACCCTCACCACCAGGTCTGCGCCTATTTCCACCGTAACGATCCCGGAAATGATCTCAACCGGCTCCCGAACCGGCAAAGCATCGGTAGCCGTCTTCGGCTCCGCCGTAATCGCAAGTGGCACAAAGGCCGGTTCGACAGGCCCATTCTCAAACGGCGGCACGGCCGTCATCAGTTCAGCAGGCAGCGCCAGAAGACCTTGACGCGCCTGCCGTCGCCAGTCCGAAAGCTGATGCGCAGCGAGATCATAAAGTCGCGCAACATCAACAACCCGCGCACCGGGCTGAAGGCTCGCCGCTACAATCCGCGCCTTCAGATCATTCGGCCATCGCCGGTTTCCACGACGAGGCTCGACAACTTCGCATCGCCCAACAAATCCCTCACCATCCGCCATGCCAAACTCCAGCTCTTGCCGAAAATCTTCTGGCAGAAACCTCAATGTTCAGAAACACGCGAAATCAATGGGATGTAGGCGGCGCATACATCTCTATCGTCGCGCCGTCGGCGATCATCGCCGGCGGACTTCAGACCCGCGACCGCCAGAGCGGCACCATGAGCGGCGATCGTCTCGGATTGGTGGACATGTGCGACGTTGCATCTGACGTGATCGAGAACTCCCGGATCGCCGGGGGCAGGCGGTGAGGCCCCGATCCGCACCCTGCTCGCGTTCCGGAGCACACAGCCTGTGCTACCGACATACACGATTTAGTTTGTGGCTGTACTCGGGGTCGCGGCTACCTTTGACGATGATATCGGCATGGGGTTCGAACAGGCTTCTCAATTCGGCGTGTTGAGGTCAAACACTTTTCGAGCATTCCCCTTTGCCGGCATTTGATGTCTTTCGCGGGGTCTCGCTCTCTACGGAATCCTGAGTATGCCATGAGTAACCGCTCTCTGCTCCTGTCTCTCCACCGCTAGGAGCGCTGGCAGGCAAAGGTCAAGAGCGCGCGCCCTATCGAGCTGCGCCGCACTTCGCCGCAGCGAAATTCTGGCCTGCCGAACCGAACACCGGGCGAGATGGGTTTGGCAAAGGACGGCTGCGCCGAGTTATTCGGCGGCCCGATCGGCGTTAGCAACTTAGCTTGGGAAGGAAGACAACTCCAGTTAAGAAGTCAGCCGTGAAACGCAAGCCGAACGCCTGAGGCCTGGAGGATCGCTTTCTGCTCAACGCCACCCGGAGGATGGCGTTGAGCACCGTAACAACACGCCCGGATGCTGCCAAGCTGTCCTGGATGTATCGATGTAGTACTCGATTAGCGTAGCACGAAGAATGGCTTGTAGTCTCGACGTGCCGCCGCTTAAACAGTTCCATGTTCGTCTTTGGCAACAGCTGGCTTGGTCATGCGACCTTCTCCGTCGGGCCGCGGCTATTGCAACCGATCTGCCCGAAGCTGCCCGCAGCCACTCGTCTCTAGCCACCTCGCCCGAGCCAGGTGAAACGCCCAAGCTCGACGTGCCCGTTCCGGTTGGCGCTCTGGGTCAATGTTCAAGATGGCTCGTGCCACCTTGCGCCAGTCGATGCCCTCGGCCTCCGACATCAGTAGGACGGCGTAAGTCGGAAAGTGCGCCACGTCGTAAGGCGTGACCTTGGCCAACTCGGGTGTCTCATTATCGATCCAGGCTTCCTCCTCCTTTGCAGGCGCGTCGATGTAGCGGCCAATCGAGGCCAGGTGCGCCACAATTTGGTAACGCAGGTGATCGCGGCTCCCGTAACGCGCGTTGATTTCGCCGAGCTTTTTGTACAGCGCTCTGCGCTTGTCGCGCGGAACATCGGTATCGCCCAGGGAGTAACAACTCGGACCGACGGCGCAGATGTCGCAGCCTGTTGCGACCACCTCTTGCACGAAGGCGGGAATGTCCTTTTCTTGCATGCGCTTCATTTCAATAGGCTCTTCTGACTTCACATTCCTTATCACAAACCACCCGATTTGCAACCGTGCCGTGTAATCTGGGGTGCTGTCGCTGCGATGGGCGAGCCCATCCCCAAAGCTCAGCCCAGTGCATCCGGTTCGCGCGCTTCACCCGAAGCCCGAAGGATCCAAGACACAGGAAGAACGGGCGCGAGAGGATGCGGAACAGGTGATCCGCTCTGCTCCGCGTTCGCGCGGAGCCAAGGCGCACGTGCCAGCGCGACCGCTTCCCGGTGGCGAGGGAATCTCGGGGCACCGACCCGTTCTCGACAGACGGCTTAGCCTTGGCCTCTGCCAGATCGCTCATTGTAAGCCTTGCCTGCCGCATCTTTCATGCCCGTACTGGCAATCTGTCAGCAGGCAAGGCTCCAAGCATCACCAGTGGCGGAAACCAGTTTTACAAGCAGAGACAAATACGCAATGCCGTTCCGCCAGGACCGAGGCTTCATCCGCGCAGCCAACCTTCTGCGCGAACACTACGCGGAAGTGGAGACCGATCAGGGCCATTGCATCGCAGCCCTCGGCGGAGACGGCTTCATGCTCAGCCGATTACATGAAATCACCAAAAACAGCGGTCAGTCGCAGGTGCCCATATTCGGCATGAATTTTGGAACCCGCTGGTTCCCGATGAATGCGTTTCTGCGTTTCGGCCGGAAGGCTTGTTGGAGCGCATCGCGAACGCCAAAGCACAGAAAATAAACAAACCCTCTGGTCACTCAGGTGCAAGACCAGCGATGGCAAACAAAAGGAGACGTTCGCATTCAATGATGTCTATCTCTACCGTGCCACGCACGAAATGGCCCATATCGACATAGAGATCGATGACGAACCCCAGGTTGCGCCTTTGTGCGCGGACGGCATTCTCGTGGCGACTCCCGTTGGCAGCACGGCCTACAACCGGTCCGCTTGCGGTCCGATTGTGCCCCTCGGTGCCGGCGTCCTGCTGTTGACGCCGCTGTGCCCATTCCTGCCGCGGGCCTGGGAAAGGCACCGTACTGCCCGAGAAAGCGAGAAAGCACGATTCCGTTGCTGCACTCGCGATTCAAAGAGGCGGCCCGTCAACGCGGTGGCAGAAACCCCCACGAGACAGGTGAGGTGACGCAGGTCGACTTTTCCAAAGCCGCCCATATTGGCGCTGATCTGCTGTTCGATCCTGACCAGAGCTTCGAGCGGCGTATCCTCAGAGAGCAGTTCTCATGATCGACTGGTTCTTCGAGTCACGGATCAAGGCGATCTCCTCAGCCCATCTTCTGACGTCCCGCTCCCGGGGCGAGTAAAAAGGCCGATTAGGGGCCCTCGTCCTTTGATGTTGGTGAGGCTGTGGCGGCGTCGGCCGCCTTCTGCTGTGCGACCATGCGCTTTACCAGGGCGAGGAGATCGCGCGTCGTGTCGTGGGGCAAGGCCGCCATAAGTTTTGCCAGTTCAAGACGATCTTCGGCTTCCTCCGGCGTCCGGCCCCAAAGATGAGGAGCAGCCTCAAAAAGCATTTCGATCGGCATGAAGCCGAGGATTTCACAGAGATGGATCATACGAGTAACGTGCATTTTCGAAAAAGCACGTTCGTATCGACCATAAACCGGCACCGATAGACCAAGCAAAGGTGAGAGATCCGCGCGGGTCAGACCTTCATCCTCGCGTGCCTTGCGCAGGAAGGCCGCGATCTTCTCATCCATTTCGCTCAGGGTCGTGATGCCGTCAAAGCCAGGACGTCGATAAATTGGTTTATCAATCTCCGGGTCGGTCGTTTCCACCAACCCCTTTGCACTTTTATAGGTGCTCATATCCCGAGTCACAGACCCAACCCCCTAAATGAAAACCCGCCCACGGGGCGGTACTATGCACCAAATTGATTACACTGGGCATTGGTTCCAATGCCCAGAACTGGCTTTCTCCCTTACCCATTCTGGGGTTCAGGAGGGCGGTCGACGCTGCTGCGCACGGATAGCGCTCCAAGCTCTTGGTAGGGATCGAATATGATACGGCGTACGGTTGCAAGGGCATCAGCGGTTCTTTGCTGCGACCGTCGTCCAACGGTCTGACGCGCCTTCAAACACTGATTCCACGAATTTTTCACCTTCGATCCAACCAAGATGCGCCGATAATTCGCAAGCTATTGAATATTCATCAATCCTTATACAGCGCCTCACGCTAACCGTCGATCCGTCTCCGTGCTTGGATATGTCCCATTTGGATATGCGGAAGAGTTCGGATTTCGCCTGTTCACTGGTCGGCCATATAGCCTTATCGGGTATGCGATCGGGGCCATTCACGGTAGGCAAAACGACTTGCGAAAACGCGGCGTAGATGCCGATACCGAAGCCGATAGCTATTCCAAGCAGGAAGCCGCGGCCCATCTCAGTAGCCGTTGTCGCGGAGGTACTGATCGATAGCCGCCTTCATGATGACCGTCATCTTCAGGTCGTTTTCGTGTGCGGCCTTTTCGAGCCGCTTCTTTGTCTCGTAATCCAGCGGCACGTTGACAAAGTGCTTCGATTCACGCTCGCGAGCTCGCTTCAGATCGCGAAGCCGGATCCGCGAATCCTCACGCTCCAAAGCGCGTGTTGTCGACCGCTCTCGGCGTTCAGCCTCCGTGGAGGATAACAGGGACGTTGGTGCCCGGTCTTTTTCCACATTTGCCGTCTGCGGGGCTGTGTCCGGTTCAACGTTGACTGGCGCCCCTGCAGGTTCGTCCCGACGTGGCGCGACTTCCCTGGCTGGCTTGGCCGCGCCCGGCCTGGGCCGGCGCGGCGCGACGGGGAAATCCGAAACCGTCGTTTGTCTCTTAACCATTGACTACCTCCTTGAGCGAACTCGTCAGAAGCCTCTCAACGTCACCGACCAGGCTCACAACTTCCGCCCTTGCCTTTTTCACGGGCTCCGTCAATTCGAGCATTTGCAGTGTTCCGTAGCCGCTTCGCAGCTCGCGATAGCAGTTGCGTTCCAGAAGCTCGGTATCGAGCAAATAGGAGTCGTAGCCATTTTCGCGAAGGTTGTTCACGAACGGCCTGATCAAGCGATACGCCTCAAGATTGCGAGCCGGAATCGTTAACCGAGTGACGAAGTTCGCCTGCGGAATCATGTACCCAGTCTGATCGGCAATCTCCGCTGCGGCTTGGGCAGCTTCGCCTGCCGCCTTGATCTCATCCTGGTTCGGTTGGATCGGCGTGAGGACCAGGTGAGAACTCCGAATAATGGTGTCGCGCACCACGCTGTCCTGACCGGGTGAATCCATAATCACCACGTCATATTTGCTTGCGTCAGCATCGAGGACCTGCTGGATCGTGTCTTGTCGCGCGGCCGTCACCAGATCGATGCCGTCAGGCATGTTGTCCTTCGCCTCGCAGCGCTTCCACCACTCATGGAGATTCTGCCGGCCGTCGGCATCGATCAACAGAACGCGCCGTCCCTCAAGAGCATATTCGCCGGCAATCAAGATGACTGCTGTGGTCTTGCCGGCGCCTCCCTTACCGCTAACCGCAGAAATAAAAACTGGCATTCTCGGTAACTCTCTTCGCCAGGACGCAAAGTGTTTTTCGGCTCGATCTCTGCGCCTCGCGCAGGAAACGACTTGGGGTAAACGCCCTACGCTACTCAAATGGCCTACTTCAACACACCATGCGAAAAATCGGCCACAGCCTGCAAAAACATCGCACCGAAATGGCCCATGACAAATCGAGCCCACGATAAACAACTATATCATGTAAACACACCACGTCCACGTCGTGTGTTTACAGCGTTGGAAATGGGCAAGTGGCCATTTCACACCTTCAAGTCCCGTGGTTTTTGCCTGCCGAAATGGCCGAAGGCACCGCGATTGTGAGAGCGCCTTGCTGGGGCGCGCCTTCTTGGCAGTTCTGCTCAGTGTGGTGAACCCCGGAGCCGCGTAAAGGCCGTCTGTGCTGCTCGCACGCAGTCTGCAAGGGCGGAGAGCGGAGCGTCCCTTGCGGCAGAGTACGAGGGGGCACACAAAGGCCGACAAAGCGGTCCTGGAGGTGAACCCTGGAGAGCGTTTTAGCGTTTGAAGGGGCAGGGGCGAAGGCCCTGCCAATCGTTTCCAATAAGGTCGAGCGTGTTTGATTCCGCTCGAAGGTTCCTCCCATAAAGTGCGAGTTTCACATCTATTGAGAGTGGCAGGATACGGAAAAATGTGCGACATCTTTCCCAACGATCGAGGAACAAGCCCTCGATGCCTGCCGCAAGCGCCAGAGAGAGGGGCCCAAGGCCAATGAACGACGCGAAATTCGAAGTTCGGCTCGAGCCGGACCGGAAGGATCGCATGGTGCATGCCCGCGTCAGCGCGGACGAATATGCGGCGATCGAAAAGGCGGCCAAGGCGGCCGACATGACGGTTTCCGGATTTTTTCGGTCGCTGATTCTCGAAGGTGCGGGTGTCCGGCCGGTCCTGACAAAGGAGGATCGGGCCGTGATGGCATTGCTGCTTGAGGATATGCGCGCGATCGGCGTGAACCTCAATCAGGTGGCGCGATCGCTAAACAGCGGCAAAGGGGTTCATCCAGGCGACATCGACATCAATCTGGGAAATGTGCAACGCGTCCAAGCTGCCGTGATGACGGAATTAAGATAGCTGGCTAGGCGCGCCGGCCACAATCGGCGAGGCGAGGGGTAAGGCGTGGAGATCTTCTTCGGCGCCTTCACGAGCGAATGGGAGCAGCGCCGTGCGGCGTTTCTGCATGAGGCATCGCTTGGGCCAAAACGCCGTTCGTCGGCCGAAGACGAAATGAAACGTCGATTGAGAGCGATGGCCGAGCTGGGCGGCGGCGGTGGCGCTGGTGGCGGCGGTGGCAGCCAGCCCAAAACGCGGCGAGCGGCCGCCCGGTCGATCTTCGCGACCGAGGCGCGGTCAGCAGCGGCCCGCCCAATGGAAGCGCGGCTAGCGGCGGTTGCCCAGGGCAGTCAGCCGGCGGTCGTTAAAATGGCATCCTATGGCGGCGGCGCGAGGGTAGGGGCGATGCTGAATTATGTGTCGCGCGGCGGCGAGCTAGCGGTCGAGAACGAGAATGGCGAGCGCATCGGTAGCCGCGAGGACCTGGCGCGGTTGCGGGGCGACTGGAATCATCTGTTCCAGAACCGCGCAGAGAGCCGCGATATCGGCAGCTTCACCGTCGAGATTGCGACTGCGGCGGTTTCGTCAGACGAGGCGATGCATGAGCTGGTCAGGAACAGTTTGACAAGCGCGTTCGGCGATCGCCACTACGCTTATGCGGTTACGCGCCAGGCCGACGGCGCGCTGACGGTGCAAGGTGCGGTCGTGCTCAGAAGCGGGCAGGGGGAGCGGCTGACTGGCGATGAGAAAGCGGCGAGCATCATTCAGTCGCGCTATGACGCCAGTGCAGCTGCGCAGGATGTGGCTGCACGGTTCTCGTTCCAGGGCTACGGCAACGGTGTCGAGTATGGCGCCAGCAAATTGCGGAGCCTGGTCGAACGTCATAACGGCAACGTTTGTGACGACCGCGGCCAAATCGTTGGTGACGAAAAACAGGCTGGCGATCTGGTGCAAAGGGAATGGCGCGCTGGTCTGCACAGCCGCAAAAGCCGCGACGTGATGCACCTGATCATGTCGGCCCGGGCCGGCACGAATGTCGCGGTGTTTGAAAATGCTGCACGCGACTTCCTTGCCGAGCAGTTCGCCGGCCATCGCTACGTGTTTGCCATGCATGATCCGGCCAATGACCCGAAGGAAAAAGGGGAGGGGGGCAAGCGGCCGCATGTCCATGCGCACGCGATCATCACCATGCGATCGGAATCGGGTGATCGGATAGAGACGACGCCTCAGGTGTTTCGCGAGTGGCGAGGCACAATGGCGGAGAAGGCCCGGGCGCAGGGAATAGCGATGGAGATGACCGATCGTCGCGAGTTCGCCGCTCCGCCCGCCTTTACCCGCAATCAGGTGAGGCCGGTGAGCAGGGAAGGGCGGACCGAGCACGTCGGGACCAGCGAGGCGGCGCAGGGACGGTACGATGCCAAGCGGGGCGGCCGGAGAAGTCTGGCGAAGGCAGAGAGGAGCCGGGAGTATGCCATAAAGGCAACGCAGAGTTGGCAGAAAATCGCGCTCGCCAGCGGTGATCAACGGATCGTCGCCTATGCAGAACAGCAGCGGGATCAATTGACAGCAAGCCTTTCAGCAGGTCAGGCGGAAGCTACACCAAATGTGGTGCATGCAGATTTCGGCTCAAGATTCCGCGCCAATCTGGTAACATTGCAAAAGCTGGTATTGGAGGGTCAGGACGTGCGCGAAACATCCAGGGCTGAATTTGAGATTTATGAAAAGCAGGTCGAAAAGGCGCTGTTCAAGCTTGAAAGAAGTGTTGGACCTGATGACCGGAACGATTTCGACGAGGTTGCCAACCTGGCGCGCGATCACGTCAATCAGCGTCGCGAGCTTCTGGAGTTGCGCAAGCAGCGAGACGAGGCGATGGCAGGGCAGGGCAGGGACGAGCAGCGTTCCGCCGGGCGCGACGATGCAACGGAGCAGTGGAACGCCGCTGTCGTGAAGCATGGCGAGGCGGTCGTGGAAGCCGGTAATCATGTCATGATCGACATCGAGCACTATAGAGAAGGGCTTGACCGCTTTGAGGCCGGCGAGTTTTCGTCGGGTGACAAGGACGCAATGCAGGATGGGCTTAATCAGGCGGTGGAAAGGGCGGCGCAGCTCGCGATCGAGGGTAACACATACATAGGTGAGCTGGCCGAGAGAGATCCTGACTTGATGCGCGCCATCGAGGAGGCCGGGAAGAGGGACGCTGCACGGCCTGAAGAGGAGAAGGACAAGACGCCGGCGAATGTCGACGCCACAGCAGAACAGCAGCGCGATCTTCGCCATGAGGACGCCGAGCGACCGACGAATGAGCCTGACGACCGCGAAGCGCACGAGTTCGCGTCAACGGTAGACGCTACAAACCGCCTTCAGGTTCGGGTAAACAAGGAGAGGGAAGCAACACAGCGCGGCGGAGAGACGACG
Source organism: Mesorhizobium sp. (assembly GCA_004020315.1). Taxonomy (GTDB): domain Bacteria; phylum Pseudomonadota; class Alphaproteobacteria; order Rhizobiales; family Rhizobiaceae; genus Mesorhizobium. Next base: position 61,781 of record SAQG01000034.1, on the reverse strand, counting down.
CGCACCGACCCAGCACAGCAGCATATACCGCGGCTTGAAGAGCTGGAGCGCGAGGAAATTGAACGGAAGGAACGAGACCGCGACGATCGGGAGCGTTAAGGGAGCACGATGCTGAACAACAGGCAGGACTATGTAATCCAGACCAACGATCCGAAGGGCGACGAAGGCTTCGGCAAGGGCCTTGGCGTGGTCATCTGCTTTGTTTTCGCGCTTGGCGTGATCCAGGTCGCCTATGAGACGGTTGTCGGCTGGTATCAGTCGATTGTGCAGTGGGGCGGCGAGACCGCCGCGTTCATCGCCAGCTTTTGGCCGTTCTAGTGGTGAAAGCCTGACGCTTAGTACCCGACGCGTAGGCGGCTCGGGGTGGTGGAAAGCTCGCATTGCCGTCATCGATCTGAACGGACAGGAAGCGCCGGAAGTAGCCATTAGGGCGCGCGTTTCGGGACGACCGGAACGGGGGCCGACAGCGGACTGTCAGGTTTCGGCCGGTATTTTGCGACAAGCCGCCGTTCCGGTGCCGACTTCATCGTTGCCCGTTCAGACCGCTTGCGTCGTGCGTCGCCGACCGAAACCTGCCGTTAGTTCAGTGCTTGCCGGAACGACAGAATTGGACCGAGTCGACTTTCGAACGCAGTCACTCGCCTGCGATCTTAGCGTTCACGAAGTTTGATGGCGCGGCATTATGATCAAGCATCTTCTGAAGCCTATCGCTAGATGAAGCTTCGGCAACCGAGTTAGCCGCCGCAGATTGCAAGTCGCGCTTCGCAATCTCACTGGCACAGTCCAAAGCGAGCTCCGCCTCTTGGTCCGACGACTGTGCTCGATCAATCCGCACATATCGATCCGAGAGCATATGCTTCATCATGTCGTTGGCTAACGCTTGCTGCGATCCAATCATCACCTTCGGCAAGCGCTCTCGTTTAAGCCATCCGAATGACCCTAGCGCTTTTCCCGCCTGCGACGAGAAAGCAAACGCAGTGGTCGTAGTGCCTATGCTTAGTACAGAGATGTCTTTTTGTTTAACGCCTAGGAATCTCTCGGCTTCGTGGACGGCAATCAAATCGGGTGAATTAGCGAACAGACCACCATCGGCGTAAAGATCGTCTCCGATCTGGTGGAGCGGGAAATATGTTGGTGCGGCTGATGTCGCGAGAGCGACATCAGCGACCTTCAATTTCCAATCGAGGACGAGTTTTGGGTGGTGTCCGGTCTTAAAAATTTTCGGACCACCTTTCGTCAGATTGACGGCGGGAATGACGGTCGGGCGGAGCAACTCCTGCATAAGGGTATTCTCGCCGACGATCCGCTCGATAATCACACGAAGCCGATCTGGATTGTAACGTGACTTCGGAACACCCGTTACAAGTTTCCAGGCCGAAGCGATCATATTCTGCGGCGGTCTATGGCTGCTGAACACATGATGTCCGTCGTCGATGAATGCCTGCCTGATTTCGCTCGCACTTTTGCCGGCGCTCAGGCCCAACGCGATGATTCCTCCAACAGAAGTACCTGCAATGAGATCGAATGAGTCGATAATCGGTTTGCCGGTCTGCTCTTCGAGCTTGCTCAAAACCGACGCGGTGTAGAGGCCCAAAAAGCCACCTCCACTAAGGCTCAGGATTTGAAATGTCATCGGCATGACCTCTAATTGTTGTTCATTGTATGTTCTTTGTCGCGATTCGGCTATGATCGCCCTCAGGCAGTGATTCGGCTGGGCCGTTAAATTCTTGGAGTTGAGCGTCCATGGCGAATGTTGCGAAGCTACTGCATACCACCGTCGATCCCGAGACCTTCTTAGTCAATCTCACCCCAGAGGATACCCCTCTTAAAGACGCGCGTACCAAAATCCGGGAGCACCTTCGGGCTGCATTCGCGAGCGCTGGGAGGGAAGTGTTTGGTGAGGCGGTACGCCCTCGGTTCTTCACGCAGGGAAGTTCAGCCTACGGCACGCTCAATGACCCTGCATGGCCGCCGACGCAGCAGATGGATCTTGATTACGGCTGTTATCTTCCTCTTTCGTTTGTGAAAGGTGAGAAGCCGTCCACCGCAGCCAAGTTGTTTTTCAAATTCGTTGATGCCGCGCTTAAGGTGTTAGCGGAGAGCGAAGGCTGGCGTCAGGAGTTCAAACCCACATGCTGTCGAGTCGTTATCAGCCGCGATGCACACGTCGACATTCCCCTTTACGCCATCCCGGACCGGGAATTCGTGACCTTGCAAGACCGCATAACGAAATCTGCAACGGCGTCACTCGACGCGAAATATGAGGATTGGAGCGAACTGCCTTCAGACTCGGTTCTCCTGGCTCACCGGGACGAGGATTGGAAGATTTCTGATCCGCGGCAAATCCACAAATGGTTCGTTGATGCGGTGGACCTCTATGGCGAGAAACTTCGTCGAGATTGCCGATATATGAAGGGTTGGCGGGATCATCACGAACTCGATGAATATAAGGTTTCGTCCATCCTGCTGATGGCCTGCATCTGGAATGCGTACGAGGCCATCCGCGGGCCGTTTCTGCCGGATCGAGAAGACGAACGCTTGCAGAAAGTGGTCGAATACCTGCCGCAGATGCTCAAAGGTCCGGTTTTCATCCCGGCCTGCGGAAATGAGGATCTCAACCGGATACCAAAGGAGCACAGGCAGAAAGTTGCAGACCTCGTTGAAGGCTTGGCTTCGCGGCTGCGCGATGTCGTCAGATACTGCGAGGACCAACAAGACGCCGTTGAGGAAATGCGCGGCATGTTCGGTACCCGGATCCCTTATCGAACAGATCTCGTGGCAATCCTGACACCCGCTGCCGTTACCGTAACCAGCCAACCTAAAAAGGTGAACCCGGCTCCGGAAGTCGGTCGTTCCACAAGTGGTTGACCAGCACCCGGCGAGTCGCCTCTTCGTGCATGACGCACTCGTTCAACGAAAGTTCCAGCGAGTGCCTGGATCTCGCTTTGACACTTACCGCGGATATCTGCCGATAAACCCCACACCCGTACCTGTCGAGATCATTGTTCCAGACTACGACTTCGTGCAGTACCCGGTGGTCCGGATCGTCGATGCATCAGTTTTCGACAATCGAAAGCTGCCGCACATTCTCGGCCCGGATGGCATCATTTGCTACTATGGTGCCGGATCAGCCATCCTCGATAGGTACAATCCCACTGGCACCATCTTGCGATGCCTCGTCAAGGCTGAGGAAGTCGTCGCCGACGCTCTCGGTGGTCGCCTTGACAGCGATTTCGCTGCGGAGTTCGCATCCTACTGGGGCAAAAGCTGGATGCTCTATGACCTGCCTCGCGACTTCAGCGGACTGGGAAGCGTGGCTTATCCGATATTGCGGGCGGACGGTGTGCCAACGCCAGTACTCACCGCCAAATCATCATGGGCGACGGACCGTGATCCTTCCTCAACGGCTTCCGCTGAAGACGCTCTTATCGTCACCATCGATAAGCCGCTGACCCTCGATCCGAAAAGCAATTGGCCACCGGAAAACCTCCTCCAGATCAAGCTGTGGCTACGTTGGATCGCACCGGGCCTGGAAGGAAAGCTTGATGAAGCGCTCGTCAAAAGCAGCCAGGCCGGCGCGATATTGGCGATCCGTGCAACAAACGGACTTTTCGCCCTGCGCTTGGAAGTACCGACTCATCTGAAAAAGCCCGAGTTTCTGAAGCAGCGGCGGAGCAGCCTGCCCAAGGTCATGGATAAGACGGCAGCAAGTATTCAAGTGGAGCGCATCAGAGCCGATGCTGCCGACCTCGAGTACGTCTTCAGTCGCAACATCGGCTCACGCCCCAACCTTGGCGGAAAAGCAATCCTCCTTATCGGCTGCGGAACGATCGGCGGATTTCTCGCTCACCAACTTGCACAGTCTGGCGCGGGTACTGCGGGTGGACGACTGGTGCTGGCCGACACCGACGATCTGCGTACGGCAAACTTGGGCCGGCATCTGTTGGGCATACCCTATCTTCATCGCAACAAGGCGGAAGCCACCGCCACGTTCATCAAGACGATGCTGCCAGGCATCAACGTGGAAGCCGAAAATTCGGACGGACTAGCCGTTGCGACAGATCGGTTTCACCTCGTCCTCGACGTGACCGGTGAAGAAGCGCTTTCGATCGCTCTCAATCAGAGGGCAATCGACCTTCGTCCAGACGCGCCAGCGCATATCTTCGGGTGGCTGGCTGGAAATGGGGCTATTGCCCAATGTATTCTAGTCGACTCGGATAAAGAAAAAGCTTGCTTCAAATGCCTGAAACCGGAGTTAGCGGGACAACCGAGATTTCGGGCCATAAGGCCTGATGCCAACGTGGAAATCAGGTCGATCGCAGCTTGCGGCGATTCAGAGTTCACCCCATTCCCCGTCTCTCGTTCAGTTTCTGCAGCAGCGCAAGTTTGTGAGCTTGTGTTAGATTGGGTAAGTGGGACCGCGTCGCCGCGGTTCAGGTCGCAAACCTTCGACACCAAGCAGGCATTCCAAATCGCCGATGCAAATCCTCTCGCCCTTTCGACCTGTCCAGCATGCAAAAGTCCGCGCTAGTGCTGACACCGGGCGATGGGCGGTTTGTCCTCGTGCACGATGAGGTCGTCGAGCTGATTAGAAGCCGAGTCGAACGCGGCCCAACTTCAAGGGAGACCGGCGGGATATTGCTTGGCTCGTACAGAGGGGATCATATCGAAGTGTCGGGCTACACAACACCTTATCCACGGGACCGGCGTGCGTTCGCCTTGTTTGACCGGATTGATCCCCTGCATCAGTCAATCGCTATGAGAACGTGGCATCAAAGTGCAGGCACCGATACGTATATCGGAGAATGGCACACCCATCCCGAAGCATTGCCAACCCCATCGTGGCTGGACCGGCGCACGTGGAAAAAGCTGGCGAGGAGAGCGCACGCCCCGATGGTTTTTGCGATCGGAGGATGGGGCGGCTTTTGGTGGGGTATTGGAAACGCAGACGGGATAAATCCGCTTTACGAACATCTCGATTAGGAAAAGTTGTTGCAAAAATTCCGATCCCCGATCGCCACCGAGTCCTGGCTTCAATTTCTCAGCGGGAGTTCGCCCCTGGTGGCCTGTTGCGAACAACGTCTGCGTTCGCGTACCGGAAAAGGTATCACGAATGACCAGCATGAGGGCCCATCGCTGCCGGGTGACCGACGCTCAAGGGAAGGCCGATTAATGAGGCTAAGTTTGCGAACATGAGCTCCCATGGTGACGCGAACCGGCAATACCCGGTTTCACCGCACGGAGCCGCCAGATCAGGACTGGACTGGCGCCGATGAGGTCGGATCCGCCAAATAGCGGCCCACGAGAAAGGCACGGAGCGCCTCAGCTGAGGCGCGCGCGGCAAAAGGCTTGAAGCGATCGTCCTTTCTGGGATCGGCGTGGTCCATGACTCCTTTGATGACGATCCACTGTGGAATGGCTGCGCCGCGGGCCGCGATGCTGAGCGCCGCCGCCTCCATCTCAGGCCGAGAACATTACGAACGCCCATCGCCTTAAGGCTATCCCAGGTGACGCCGTCCTTCACTACAACATTGCCGCTCGCAATCGGGCCCACCATGATCGCGATCGGGAGCTGTTCCGGCGGATCCACGTCAAAAGCGATGGATCGTTCAACTTCATCCCTTCCCCCATCTGTCAGCTTGAACGAGGTGCCTTGACGTTCGATAACTCCTTCCGCCTCCAATGCTTGGGCAAGCACCTTCCATTCGCTTTTCGGAAAGTAGCGAGACCGCGCAGGATGCCGCCTTGGGTCGTCGCCTGCGTAAAGTCGTTCGAGTAGCCAGTACCGGGCATCACGCGACGAGGGCTGGCCGAAGCTTGGCAAGACCTCTGGCCGCAGTATTTCGGCGGCTTGGTGCCAGAGCGTCGAAACTGGCAACTGTCGATGGTCTCCGAGGAAGCCGTCCTTTCCGAGTTTGCCCTCGTCATACTGGTAGGCAAACTCGGATATAACGATATCTCCTAGGGCAAGCTCGTTCGGATTGCCCGCGCAGACGCCGCACATGACAAGGCAGGCAGGCTTCAGGCGGTCAGCGAGCACCGCCGCAATCTGTCCGGTGTGGATACCGCCCATTCGTGGAGGCTTCGCCAAGATGAGACTGAATAGAGGCTTGCCGTCGCGATAGAACATCCCGCGCTGATAAGGCGACGCGGTTGCGGCTTCCACATCCTTCCATTCGCGGACACCTTCCCCCTCCAGGGAGATTGCGCTGAAAACCTGCTTGGCGGCTTCGTACTCCTCCTTGATGGCGGTGATGAGGAGGACGTCAGTCGTGTCATTCATGGCCTTGTCAGCCGCATCAAGGTTGCGAGTCAGCTTGAAATGTCCTGCCGAGCGCTGGCTCGTCCAATAATTGCCGCTGAGCTCCTGACCATGGGGGTAGTAGCGCAATATCGCCGCACCCTTGTATGGGCCCGTCGCATCGGTGTGGGTCGCCCTAGGCTCGACCTCATACATGTAATAGAGGACTGGATCTCCCAATAGATCGCGGCCGGGCTGAACGAGCATCGTGTGCGAATCTGATCCCACGGAACGCACAGTCATGCTTAATGCCGATCCGTCCTGACGGACAAAGGCCTCGGCCTGAAGGCAACCGCTCGTCTCACCTCGGGTCCAATGAATCTCCATCGCCCATGCGCCAGACACATCGGGAAAGGTGTTCCGATTCTGCACTGTTCCACGGCCTGTTTGATCATCTGCGGTCATTGCGTGGGACCGAGCTCACGGCCTTGCTCAAACACAGCGACACCGTAGTTGGCGCTGTCGACACCAGTTGCGAGTACGCCGGATAGAGTCGATCCGAACAGCGCCGCCGCGACCGCCTAGGCGACGAGCGGGATCGCCGCTGAGCCCCGGCACGATCGGTGGCGAGAAATACTGCGATACGCGGATTAGCTCAAGATCAGGCGACAGAACGTGGAAGCCATCGTGGAATTCATTATCGGCATCAGACATGGCGAGGAGCGCATCGAGGATGGGCTTCGTCCGATTGATTTTTTCAATTGGCCGTAGCGGCACGATAGGCAGCGCCGCGGGATCGCGGCTGATTAGCAGGCCGATCCCTGAAAAGGACGCGCCAGCGCTATCGCGCACCTCCGTCAATAGCTCGTGAAGTTTTCTGCTCAACACCTGTGTGTTTGCCCCCCAGACGGCATCCCTGCTTTGTATCAAAATCAAGAGGTTGGCGAAACCCTACTTGCCCGCGTACCGCTCTGCACAATGTGCACGCCCCAGTTATGGTCACCCGAACGGCTGGGCTTGTGACGTCAGCACTGCGCGAACTCGACGAACGTGGGACTGGACCTTGCAAAGAAGGTCTGGCGCCATCGTCCTTGGATCAACCGGGCTGAGGGCACATAGCCGCCGCTCGCTGGTATCAAGTTGTCCGCTTTTGGTTGAAGGCAAAGTTTGCTTCAACGACCGACATTAGGCGGCGCATTGCTGCCATTCGCAACGCGGATGATGAAGGTCTCCCATGGGTCATCGGCGTGAATTCGCCCTCGACGAACGAACGTCCGTTCGGCCGGCGCTAGGAAGCTATTAAGCTTCAGCGGCCAAGCCGACGTCGACAGGATCAGGAACCGTCGCTGAAAAAATGTCCAGATAATTCTTGCGTTTTGCCGGGGAGCGTTCACCGAGCTTTTCGACTTTCTGCGCAACGGTCGCCTTCAGCCGTTCCGCGCTTGGTTTTAAGCTCTCTTCAACCGCCTTAATGCGCTCCTCGATCGCCGCAATGTCGCGTTTCGAAGTTTCGGCGCCGGCGCTGGAATCGCTCTTGGCCGGTTTTTTCCGTGCTTCGATCGCCTTGCGGTTGACCACACGAGTGGATGAGCTAGCCGGCCGGCCGGAATCCGATTCCGGATGTTCGTCGACCGCAGCCGCGGCCGAGGCGGTTGCTTGCGCCTTCGCCGGCACAAGGTCCTGGACTATTTCGACGGTCGGCTTGCTGTTGCCTGCATACTCTTCCGTCAACGCCGGTACCGGTTTGACGGGCAGGTATTCGACGGACGGGACTTCCGGCACGTGCGCTTGTGAGAAAGCCTCAGCAGCCTTGAAGGGCTGTGTCTCGAAAAATCGAAGCTTGTCACCGAAGATCGGCTGCTGGCCTTCGATGAGCAGGATCAATTTTCGTTCCGGCATCTGCCGGATTTCTTGCGGCATCATCAGATCGCGTTCGCGAATCTGTTCGACCTTCGTGCGGCGAGGCAGGCCAAAAAGCTCAATGGTGCGCGATTCCGACTGATAGCGAATTGTGCGCTTGCCGAGCGCACGAGAGGCATATTCGGCAGTTGCCTGGTCGTTGGCGCCAAGCACAAGCTGATAACCACAATTGCCGAGGAGTGAGTGCCTGGAGGTCTCGCCATAGATTTCGTCGAGGTTCTTGAGGTCCTGGATGATGAAGGCGAGCTTGATGTTGTAGCCGGCCACATAGGGTAGCTTTGTCATAATCTCGTCCATCTTCTTCAACTGTCGGAACTCGTCGAGCAGGAAATAGACGGGCAGGGAATTGGGGTCATGCTCCAGGGTGAGGATGTCCATGGTCTGCTGCACGAACAGCGTCAGGAGAGGACGCAATAGCGTGATGTCAGTGATGTTGGGCGCGAGGTAGATCGAGATCGGCCGGCGCTTGAGTGCCCGTAAATCCATATCGGTTACGTTCGTGGCGGCTACGATGCGCTCGTTTTTGAAGGGGCGCATGGCCTTCTGAATATCGAGCAGGGCAGAGGCGGCGGCCCGTTCTGACAGCGCGAGATAGGCATTGAAGCTTTCCATGGTGAACTTGGAAAGGTATGGCTCTCTCGCCTTGATGAACTTCATCAGTGCCTGGAGGTCGACGCCGCTATTGATGAAGGAATTGACTTCGCCGAGGTTGCGCCGGCCATTGTAGTGCGGGCTCTCCAGAACGTAGCTGATAGCGCCCGCCATCACTTGCTGTGCCGTGGCCTGCCATACCGAATTCTCGGATTCGGTGTTCTCCGGGACAAGGATGCTCGCCATGTTTTGGATATCCGTCGTCCGCGTGCCGCGCTCCTGGCGCACGAAGTCGAGCGGATTGTAGCGGTTGGTGGCTTCCGACCCCGGAGCAAATAGAAAGACCTGGCTTCCCTTGCGGCGGCGATATCCTGCAGTGGCCTTGAAGACTTCGCCCTTCAGATCGGTGACGATCATCGACCCTTCGTGCAGGAGGGCGTTGGGAATGACGTAGCCAGCACCCTTACCGGATCGAGTTGGACCGATGATGAGATGGTGACGATCATCCTTTGTGCGGAGGATCTTGCGACCGAGGCGGCCGAAGATGTGCCCCTGCTTGCGGAACCATCTGCCGCGTCGCAAGGCGGCAATGTCCTGAAAAGCGGCGTCGCCGAGCGGGTTGCTTGGCGATTTCAAGCCAAGATAGGCCGCCAGGCCGCCGGCGAACAAGCTTGGCAGGAGCGCGACGAGCGCGACCTTCTGCAGGGTATGGCTGCCCTTGTAGAGCCAGAATTGTTGAACAGGCACGAAAGGATTGGTGGTGATCGTGGTTTCGAGTATTCGGCCGTCCTTATAGACGAGCTGCAAGCCAAGTCCGTAAGTGAGGGTCCAGACGGCGAAGACGATTCCGGCGCAGAAGAGAAGATAGAAGGCCTGATAGCCCTTGTTCATGTCTCATCTCGGGCAAAGAAGATTTCCGAAACGCCCCGTTTTCCGCCATCACGGCGCAACTGGATTACGATCGGGATGACCATTTGGATGTATGACATGAGATCCTGCTTAGAGTAACCCGACGACATTCCGGCCTGCTGCATCATCATGGCGAGTTGTTCATAGGCGCCCATCGGCGTATCCGCATGCACCGTCGACATGCTGCCCGGATGGCCCGTGTTGATGGCGCGCAGGAAGGAAAAGGCCTCGGCGCCACGGATTTCACCGACGAACAGTCTGTCCGGCCGCATCCGGAGCGACGCTTCCAGCAGGTTTTGGATCGTCACGTCTGCGGTGCCCTGGTCGCCCTTGGAGGCAATCAGATGCACTTTGTTCAGCTGCGGCGGAAATAGTTCGCGTGTGTCCTCCAGCGTCAATATCCGCTCATGCGGATCGACGCTTTTCAAACATGCGTTGAGGAAGGTGGTCTTGCCCGACGAGGTGCCGCCGCTGATCAAAATCGACACGCGCTTTGTGATCGCCGTATGGATGAAGTCATAGATACGGCTCGCGCGAAGGTGCGCGATCAGCTCCCGGTCGATGTCGCTCAGTCCGCCGACTGCGACCGAGACTTTATCCAGTGAGCCGCTATCGCGGTACTCCTCGAGCGTGAAATTGTTCACGACCTGCTTTCGGATCGAGATCGAGCCGCCTTCCGGCGCGGCCGGAGGCAGCACGATCTGAATACGCTCGCCAGTCGGGAGGGCCGCACTTAGAATGGGCTTGGCGCGGCTGATGAACTGGTTTGTTGCGCCGGCGACGCGCTCCCCGATATTTTCAATTTCAGGGGCCGTGAGCTGCTTAATTTCGTGAAACTCCATATGATCGGAGCCCAGCCGTTCCACATAGACATGGTACGGCTTATTCACGGAGATTTCGACGACACGCGGATCGTCAAGAAAGCCGCGGATAGGTTCGAGTGCCCGATCAAGGAAGTAATAGGGATTGGTGGCCGACCGGCCCTTGTTACTGACCGCGACGTTCACGTTGTATTTCCTTCATCGCTTCTGTGATGGGATCGTCATACATGGTGCTGAAATCGAGATCCTGGCGCACGTAGACGAAGATGCGTTCGCCCTGGCTGACACTGATCGTCGGCGGGATGCGCAGGTTTTCGCTCAAAGCCTGGTTAGCCATATCGCTGAACGTTTGCGCGATCGTGTCGCGCGCCAGTTCCTCGCCGCGCTTGGCTTCATCATTGTCTTGGCCGAAAGCTTCATCGCTTCCATATCCGGTGAGGTAACTAGCTCCTGCCCCGACAATCGAGAGTACGATTGCGGAACCGAACCTTTCCCGCCATTTGTTATCGACACGGCCGGTCAATCCGGAGCGGCCAAGGCTGTCGGTGCCGATGGAGTTGAGGCGAACTGACACACCGTCATCGCGCAGAAGCCTGGTCCAGATGACGAAAATGCGTTTCTGACCCCTAACAACATCGGACTGATATTCGCCGATCAGCCGGGTTCCGGTCGGAATCAGGACGCGCCGCCCGTCAAACGAATAGACATCCTGAGATGTGATCGCGCGGATTTGGCCTGGAAGATCGCTGACGATCGCGGTTTCCAAAATGCCCGGGATTAGGGTGCCTTCAGGCACCAGCGCGTCGATACGTTTGATCTGCTTAGCCTTTGCCGACCTATCAGCCAGGCTCGACGCGGCCGCGAGGAATTTGCTGTTGCGGTCCTCGCCCGCGACACTCAGACCGTTGCCGTCGGCGCCACCGAGTCCGCCGGCGCCGTTCTCCTGGCGAGCCGTATCCAACGATATCAGCTTGGACCTGTAGCGCTCCGGAAATTCCTCAGGCGTCGGCTCAGCTGCCGGCTCCGTGGGCGGCGCCTGGACGACTTCAGGCGGAGGAGGCACGTTAAATGTGGTCGTGTCGACCTTCTCCTGTACCGGCTCGGGAGGAGGCGGGATGTTGATCACATCAGGTTCGGGTTGCGGTTCGGGCTTCTCTTCCTCGCGCACGAACGACGGCGGCCGGAACGTCGTGGTCCGGAATTCTTCGTCGCCTTCGGTTATGTCGCGAGGAGTTTCCTTTGGCGTGGCAAGGACGAAGTAGGCTGCCACGGCACCGCCAATGAGCAAGGCCGCTCCGCCGAGGAGCTGGTTGCGCTTTGCGTTCTTGTTGCTGACGGCCGTGTCGTCGGCCGACATCATGGCCTCAAGCTCAGGTGTCCGGTTCATTTGTTGCCGCTCCTCCAGCGCTTTTTGGCGACGCGATCAGGAGCCGGACCGAGGATATCAGGGTCCGGAGCGCCGAAATCAGGCTTCCGAAGGTTGAAGATGCACGTCCATTGATTGCCATCGCGCAGCGTGTATTGGGTCGCAACACCGTCAAGGACGAGGTATTCCCCTTCCTTGCGGAAATTGCGCAGCGTCTCGGAAAAATCCGACTGCACGGCGAAGATCGCCGGCACACGCCCGGTGAATTTGAAAAAGGTCTTCTTGCCGTCATCGAAAACCATCGACGGCTTCAGCTGCGCGTCACCGGAAAACGAATAGTCGATGTTGACGTTTGCCTTGTCGATGCTCGAGATATTCGGATTGGCTGCGCGGTATTCAGCTTCCTTGCGCAGCGCCGCATTGAGGTCCTTTTCCGGGTAGACAAACCTGACGCCAAAGACCTTCTTGCCGGCGGCAGGCGGATTGTCGTGAAGCTCGATGAAATAGATCCTTTTCGTCGTCACGACATTCATGTTTGTGGTGACGTTCTTGGCGATCGGCTTCACAAACAGGATGTTGCCCTTCTCGGCAGGGGCAACCTGCCAACTCTCCGTATCGCCAAGCGAGATGGTCTCGAAACGTTCATCTTCATCGAAAATGATCATAGTCGAAATGCCGTAAGTCGCGTTGACCGTCACGACGTTGTTGGGCTGATAGACAACGCTCGTAACGCGACCGTCGAGGTTGCCCGGGCGTGGAGACTGTGCCGCATGGGCGTGATTCATGATCGCGGCGATGAACGCCGCCGAAAACAGGAGGTGTTTCATCATCCCTCACCTCCTGGGGTCACCGTCTCCTGGTCGCGACGGTAGCTGAAGACCTGGAAGCCGAGGGGATTTTCGAAAAGCCACTGATTTTCAGTGGGGGTGTCGGTGTAGCGGAAACGCACGACCGAAATGTAGTGCCGCGTGATGGAATCCGTGTCGGATTTTTCCGTCGTCGAGAAGCGGACAAGAACCGTCGACGGCGGTTCACTAGGATCGCTCGGCTCAGTGACCGCCACCGATTTGATGTCCACCGAAACCCGCTTGTTTTTTCCGTAGACTTTTGCGGGGTTATTCGAATTGGCGGCGCTATAAAGCTCCTGCAACTCCCGCGCGGCATCGCCGGTCGACAACAAGGCGGCAATGCCGAAGTTTTGTTCGATCTCGTAGGGGTCATAGCCTTCGCGAGCACGGATATAGCGCACGACATTGGCCTGGGTGACCGCTTTTTGTTCGGTGAGGTTGGCAGGCCTAGTCAGACCGCTTTTGACCTCCAGATAGCCGGTATTTTTGTCGACCACGACGACATACGGTTCGAAGCTCTTCAACGGAACCAGCAGCACCAGTGCCGCGAGCGCTAGCAGCGTGATCGCCCCGAAAATGATCGTCACGAACCAGGCGAGTCCGCGCGATCGCTTGGCCTTTTTTACGATCTCATATTCCCAACGATCGCCGTCTTGGAAATAGGTCCGTAGTGCAGTCTCTTTTGAATCTGACATTTTCGATCTAGCCCTTAGTTACTCTCACAAGCACCTCAGCGCGGCATGCTGTTGTTGCTTATTCGGTTCTGCATCGCCGCTCTGGCGTTGGCGTCGCGGATGTTGCTGAGCATGCCGGCATGTGTGCGATCGCGAGCCTGCATGCCGGCAGTGCCGACGAAGCCGGCAGCCCCGCGTGCGACATCGACCGCTTTCATCGGCGCGGTCACTCCGCTGAAGCGTCCAACAGCCCGTGCCACATTGCCAATGCCGGCGGCGACGCCACCGACAATGCCCTGCGCGAGAACCTGAATATTGATGAGGACGAACGCGCCGGCGCAGCACAGCAGCAGGAACGCCGAGATATCGCTGAGCTGAAGCCGGCGTTGACTGGCCGCGTTGGAGACTTTGGTCAGCTCAGGGTCCATCGCAGCGATCAGGAAAGCGGCCACGACATAGACGAAAAGCGGGATCAGCGCGTAGAGAAGTACCTGTTGGAACCACGAAACTCCGAGATTTCGCGTCTGCTCGAACAGCATGCAGGCGATGAAGATTGGTGCCGTGCCGATCAGCACCCACATCATAACCTTTGCTAGCAGCAGGATCGCCAGTGCGACGGCGATGAAGACGGCGACGCAAAGCATGATCAGGAAGCCGACCATCGACGGCAAGACCGAGAAATAGCCCGACTGTTCCGCAAATGCGGATGCCGCTTCATTGGCGGTCCGCCAGATCATGGATAGGCCGTTTGTTGGCTCGGTTATGCCGGTGCCTGTGGCGGTCAGGATCGCGCGGCCTACGTCTTCGGGCGTGTCGTTCAGCCAGGAATAGAAGAACGTGTTGAAATGGCTCCACTGGCTGATGAGGATCAGGATCACCATCATGCGAACGATGCGGCCGATGACATCGGCCACGCTGACCCGCGACGTTCCCATGAAGAGTTGGAGGCCGTAATAGGCGACATAGGCGAGAAACATGATGTTGAGCAGCGGCATGATCTCGCCGCTGACAATGCCGTATGCACGTTCAGAAAAATTCGCCCCTGACTGCTCAATCCTGTCTAGCAGATCGCCCAAGAAGTCCTGCATTTTTGCCCACCGTCCTTTATTCCGCCAGCATCGCGTCAATCGCCGCGAAGGCCGCCGACGGGTCGCCGTTGATAGACGCCATCCGACCGCATTCCTGGTGAGGATCAGCGGCATAGGACGTTAGGTTGGCGGGTCGCTTACAGGGGGCCGTCTTTTCTTTGATCGTGCCGCAGCCGGCGATGCCGGCTGCGATCACGATGACCGACAGCAATTTGGCAGTTTTGATGGTCTTAGTTGCCACTGTAGGTGAGCGCCTTCTTTGAATTGGAGATATCGGTCAAACGGCGTTGATTGTCGGCCTGCAGCGAGGAGACGGCACCGTTCATCACGCCGACGAGTTCGTTGATCGTCAGGCCGGCTTGCACCTGAAGCTGTGTGTTCTGGTCGATCGAGCCCTTGATGTCCTGGGCCTTGCCGATGCTCTGCCCGGCCTGTTCGAACGCGCTCCGGCGCGTTGTCACTGCCTTTTGCGAGCCATTGACCAAGGCGGCGACACCAAGAACGGTAGATACCAACTCCTCATATGACTTGTCGCTGGAAAAGCCGCTGTTTGCCTTGCCGGACAGGCTTTTGACCAGTTGGAGGCCGTTGATGAAGGTGGAGGCGACTTGAGAAATATCGCCGCCGATCCCGCCAAAATTCGGCACGCCGCCCGACATCAGGCTATCGAAAGACGGCATTGAAGCAACGCTGAAACCATTGCCTACGGCTAGGTTTTGCATCTGGTCGGATTCGCTGCCGCGATCGCCAGTGACCGCCTTCAAGGTATCCGTGACTGTCGTCAGAATGTCTTTGTTGGTGTTCAGGATCTTGTCGGTGGTGACCGACGTCTCCTTGGCGATCTTGAAGTTCGCGTTGTCGATAACCGGCACCTGGGCCGATGCCGCCGATGCAATGAGCATCGAGCACGCAGTGAGAAAGTAGCGCTTCATGGAAGTTCTCCTCATTGGGGCTGCAGCTGAAGTTTTACGTTGGCCTCGCGTTCACGCTTCTGCACGCAGGCCTCTTCGATCGGGCTCCATTCGAGCCCGGTGCGCGGGTCGCAAATGCCCGTCGTTTCGCGCGGTTTTTCGTCGTCCTTTTTCTTGACGTCGGCGGACTGCGACGATCCCGACACCTCGCTTGTCTGTGAGGTGTTCCGCGAGTTGAACAGGTCCGCCATAGTCGTTCCGAGTAGGATGACCTGGTTCATCATCTCCAGATTGGCGTTGCGGGCGCCCGAATTGTGGTCCCAACTGTCCTGAATGGTGCCGGCGTTGAGACCGCCCAGCTGTTGCAGCCAGGACGCCACATTGCCGGTGCTCTCCTGCGTGGCCTGACTGGTTGCCATGGCGTTGATCATCGAATCCCGCATGCCTGTGTAGGCGCTGTCGCCGCCGCCATAGTTCAGCGGAATGTTGGCTCCGTTCGACCCGCCGAATGCCGGCAACCACTGTTGGGTGATCGTTTTGACGTACCCCTGTGTTTCCTTGAACGGCGGAATGCCGCCGTACTTCTGGACATTGCCATGACCGGCATTGTAGGCGGAAAGGGCAAGATTCGTGTTGCCGCCAAAGCGCTTGAGCTGCTGTTTCAGATAGCGCGCGCCGCCACGCAGGTTCTGTTCGATATTGTAGGGGTTAACGCCGAGATCGCCGGCAGTCCCCGGCATCAGCTGCGACAAGCCGATGGCGCCGGCTTCTGATTTGGCACAGGGGTTGAAACGGCTTTCCTGGTAGACGAGAGACATGAAGAGATTTTCGTCAACGCCCTCTTCGCGCGCCACACGCTTCACCAATCCGGCAATCTCCGGATTGGCATTGGCAGCGGAAACCGGATCATCCTTGCGTCCCGGCCGGAACATCGAGCAGGTGACGCTTTTGTTGATCGAATTACGGTCTTTATCGACCTTTTCGATGTCGTTCGTCTTATCCTTCCGGACCGTCTTTTCCGTCAGGTTTGCGCCATCAATGACAGGAACGCCCCCGGCCCATGCAGAAACGGGAGCGGCAAGCGCTGTCATCATCAACCACAGAGCAGGACTTTTCTTCATTGACCCTTCTCCCATCCGCAGAATTCAGCCAGCCATTTTTCAGGCTCATCGCCGTACTTTTCCCGTAGAGCGGCGCATTCCTCGATTGTCTTCTTGCGGCCCGAGAGCACCTTCACCATGTCGGGCATGGACGATAGATCGAGCCGGGCAATGACCGAGTCATTGCCGTGTTTCACGAGAAATGTGCGCTTCTCCGGCGGGGTGTTCTTGATGAAGTTGAATTCCTTCACCGTCAGGCCAAATCGCTTGATGTAGCTCTCTTCATCGGCACGAGGGTTCGGGAAGTGGATGTTCGTTGCCGATTGTTCGATCAGCGTGTGCGAGGCCTTGGCCTTCGCAATGTCGGCCGCCGACTGTGTTCCGAAGCCGACAATGCCGTTGAGCTTGCGGATCGTCTTCATCTTGTCGACGATGAAATTGCTGAACGTCTCGTCCTGCAGCAGCTGCCAGCCTTCGTCCATGAAGAACATGACCGGATCACCGTTCAGCAGTTCGTCGAGGCGGTGATAGAGATACATCAGTGCCGGCGTCCTCAGCTCTTCATTGCCGAGAATGCTGGTCATATCGAACCCGAAAACACTGTGCCCCGAGAATGACAGCACGTCGTGCTGTGCGTTGAAGAGCCAGGCCTTTTCGCCGTCGATCCAAGGCCGAAGGCGCGAATGCAGATCGTTTGCGTCAGCACGCGAACGGCCGACGAGCAGGCCGGACAGATTCGGCAGGTTTCGTTCAGCCGCCGGCTCTTGCATCAGGCGTGTAAGTGCCTTCTCAAGCGTGTCTTCGTCCTCTTGGGTGAAGTCGCGGCGGTCGCTGGACCGCAGCATTGCTTTTAGGAGCCGCATCAGGAATTCACGGTTGGGACCGGTGTTTTCGAGCTGGAGCGGGTTGAAGCCGGTCGGCGTCTCCGGCGAAAGGACTTCATAGGAACCGCCTATGGCGCGCACGAAGATCTCGGCGCCGCGGTCCTTGTCGAAGAACACCGCTTTCGGAGTCGGGTTGACGCGCATTGCTTGTGCGAGCAGGAAGGTCAATGCCACCGTCTTGCCCGAACCGGTCGGACCGGTCACCAAGAAGTGGCCGATGTCGCGCTGATGAAAATTGAACCAGTACGGCGTTTGCGACGTGGTTTCGAGAATGGTGATCGGTAAGCCCCAATGGGTGCCGTCAATCTGCCCCGTCGCGAAATTGTGCATCGACGATAGGCCGGAGAAATTGGCGCTCGACAGCATCGCCTTACGGGCGATGTAGCTGCGATTTCCCGGAACCTGTGCCCAAAAGCCGGCTTCAAGGTTTACGTCCTCACGCAGCCAATTGATGTTCATGTCAGTGAGGCAGGCCCCAAGCTCCGACACCGACTTGCTGACGCCCTGCAAATCGCGGGACAGGCACAACAGGGTCAGATGATGGAAGCCGAATACCGCTTCCTGATTCATCAGACTGTTCAGGGCGTAGTCGATATCCTTCTCGACCGAACTTCCGGCCTCATCCGACGCCTGGATTTGCCGTTGCAGGCGGGTGATGCGCTCCTGTGCGATCGGCTTGTCTGCGATCGTGAAGGATTGCGTCAGGATGAATTCATGGTTGACCTGCAACAACCCGTCGAGCATGCCTGGCCCGGTGAACGGCGGATACTCCTTCACAGACAGCAAAGCGCCGAAACGGCTGTCTTCGTCGACCGCCGCCTGAGCCTGCATGGTCCGCTTGCTGAAGTGCAGCCGCGATGTCCCGACAAAGTTTCGTATGCCCATGCGCGGCAATCGCATCTTGCGCGGCACGCCACAGGTCAGGATCGTATTGAAAAACTCACACGGTTCCGAATACGGCTCCTTATCGCGATAGGCGATCCCGAGCGCGCGAGCACCGTATTTCTGGAGTTCGCGCGTAATGTTGGAGATCAGCTCCTCAAGCTCTGTGACATCCTCGCGTGTTTGCTGGTTCCGCACTTCTCGGTTGGCCTTCTTGACCGAATCACCAATACCGAGAGCGCCACGCATCCCTGACCGCACGATGGTCAGATAGATTTCGTTCGTGAACATGCGCTTCTCGCGCAATTGGTCCATGTAGCGTCTGTTCAGCAGCTCGCAGAACGGTTCATCGAACGCGCCGCCAATCTCGGTTTCCACCTCACGGCGGATGACGGTAGACCAGAGCGAAAAGCGGCTTGAGCCAAGCGCCCGGATCATCGTGTTTTGCACGACGGACCGCATGTTGAGTTCTGCTTGGTCCTCCGTCTGGAAAAACAGGCCGTCCAACTTGATGACGCTCAGCAAGGAGCCGTTTTCCAGCCCTATCACCGTATCGGACACGTGCCGCAGGTACGGGATATGTGTGGACATAGGCCGCTCATTATGAGCGACCTTTCCAAATCCAAGCTCTTCTCTAACGACTTTCAGCATTGGTTACGGTCCGTAGGAATTGGTGCCCCAAAAGGTTTTGTTCCGGGTGCGGGGCGTCATCCGCGACGCCACCTGCAGCACGTCCAAAATCCTGCTGTCCCAGGCGCAAAGTGAAAAAAGGACGAGATACGCCGCCGGAGCGACCAACAACGCCCACAACGAGTTCGAAGCCAGCCAGCCAATGATGGTGACGCCGACAATGATGACGACCGCCATGTACGGTACGCCCCAAAGCGTCGGCGATCGGGTCAGGCCGATCACCAACGGAGCCAAGGCTGGCTTTTCGTCCTCGTACTCAGTCATTTTACTGACCGACGGCCGCGATCATTTCGTCGACGATCGTCGGAGCGCCGAACACGAGACCGATACCCACGATCACGGCACCAGCCGTGAACCATGACAGACGGCCGGCGAATGCCAGGAAGCCAAGACCGATCACGGCAATAATCGCCAGCAACCGGCCGAACGGACCGGTAATGAAATCGACGATCATTTGCACGGCAGTTTGGAGCGGTGCAAAAGCTCCGCTTCCACCGCCGCCCTGTGCAAGCGCCAAGTCAGCGCCCGCTAGCTGAATCGCCGCCGCCAGCCCGAGCAAGGCTGCCAGCTTCAGCGCGCTTAACCCCGTACCCTTATTCGCAAAGCACCTCATGCCTTCTCTCCTTCAAAAGTGCATCACACCGCCGACAAACTTGCCGGTTTTCTTCACGGCAATGACGCCGGCGTTGCCGTCATCACCCGCATCAGCGATCGCCGCAGGGGCGGCCGCTCTGGTCTTTGTCCTGACTGTCGGCATTGCCAGACCTAGCTGGTAATTCACCACCTTGGCGACGTACCCGACCGTCTCCTTGAACGGTGGGATGCCGCCATGCTCATAAATCCGGTGCTCTCCGCTGTTGTAGGCAGCCGCCACCAGCAGAGGATTTTGAAACTCGTCGAGCAGCACGCGCAGGTACTTCATGCCGCCTTCGATGTTCTGCGCAGGATCGCAAACGTCTTCGACACCAAAGCGTGTTGCAGTGCCGGGCATCAGCTGCATTGGGCCGCGCGCGCCCTTGTCCGAATTGCGGGTCTGGTCAAATCCGCTTTCAGCCCAGGCAATGGCAGTGGCGAAAACTTCATCGACCTTATGCCGACGAGCCGTTTCCACGACCAAGCTTTTGATTTCCGCGGGGCTTAAGGGAGACGGCCCACAATCTTGCACGTTTGCCGTGCTTGTGGCTGTCGGCTCGGCAACACCATTATGGGCAATCTCTCCATTCGCTAGCTTACCCATATCGATAACATTATGGGCATTCTTATCAGATGCATAACCAAGGGCGAACGTACCAATAGGGTTATCTTGAACGGCCCCCGACGGTGAGGCCGTTTCGGGCGCGACCACGCCGTCAGAGCCAAGCACGAATTCACCGCTTGCCTTACCCCACCGGTTTGCGAAAATAGCGCTGATCGAAGCGTCATTGACCGGCGCCGCAGCTGGCATGTTCGTAACAAATTCGGCTTGTTTCTGCGATTCTTGAGCCGTTGACGCTATCGGTCCAGCGGCATTTAAGGCTAAGGCGCCTGCCATTACAGCCAATCGCGAAACACCTTCAATTCTAGCCCTTCTGATCATCGTCCCCCGCCTAACTTGCGGTGTTGAGATTACAACGAAAACCGATTAAGTTCGTAGGTGCATGATACCGATTTGGGGTAGTGATACAAGTTTTTGCACCATACTTAAACCCCCCTCTTGCGGGTAATCCAATGTCACCAGGATGGTTAGGGCTAGAAAATGAAACGTACCATTATCGCCACACTCGCTAGTTGCGTCATGGCAACACCGGCTTTGTCCGTAGAGGACATCAACAAGGACTACATCAAGTCGCTGGCTGCACCGGGCAAGACGGTGCTGGTCGTCGAGTATTACGACGGTTCCGGCAAGATCGTGGACCGCAAGGGATATGCGTCTCAGGCCGGTTACAAGGCCGTCTCCCCGACAGAATTTCGCGTTGATGAAAAAACAACGCTGCATCTTTTCGGGCTCGAGCCGTGTCAGGGCGAGATGGTCAACCGCAAGGAAGACTTTGCCGGGGCGTGCTCAGCATTCGCCCAAGAGCAGCTTCAGATCATGTTGAAAAGCCCGAAGGTGATTTTCTGCCGCGCGTTCGTGAGTGAGCAGAACGCCGCGAAGCAGAATGCGACCTGCTACGGATACTACAACTACCCGGGCAGTCTCGACACTGTCGACATGTTCGAAGAACAGCTTTTGTCACTTGGAGCGGTTCGGCTCGCCAAGAAGCCGGACGGAACATACGTCCGCCCGGATCTCGCCAAGGCCGAAGAAATCGGCAAGGCGGGATCATACGGCATGTGGTCCGATCCACGGATAAATGCGCAATGAGACGGCTTCTCGCCCTTCTTAGCGTCGCGTTGACTCCGGCGGCAGTATCAGCCGCCCCGGCTGGCTATTTCGACCTTCAGCCAGGCATCACGCTCGAAACTGGCGATACGTGGGTTTCAGACGGACAGAAATACCGCCTCTTCGGCGTCCAATCCTGCTTGCGTGGTACGGCCTATACCGACAAGAGTGGCCAAAAGCGCGACTGTGGCGATGCTTCGCTGGCCGTCTTCGCCGCCTACATCAAGGACACGAAACCGGTGTGTGCTCCCGTCGCCAAGACGGCCGACCTCTCCTATGTCGTCTGCTACGCCACGGTGGGCAAAGACCGGCTCGACCTGGCTACAATGATGATCGCCAGCGGCTATGCCTTCGCTTCGCTCAACGCCGAAGGCCTGCCCTTTCATCCTCCCTATGCTGTTGCCGAACAGGACGCCCGCGAAAGGCTGGCTGGCTTGTGGCAGTTCCAAGACGTCCAACACCCGGCCGTCCTTCTGAGCCGATCGGCCAACGAGCGAGCCAAGAAAGCAAAACAATGAAAAAAACCGCCGTCGCTACGGTCATTGTTGCAGCAGCCATCGCCGCGACCCCCGCGATGGCTGCCGATATCATCAGGAGCCCGGCTCCAGTCCGCTATGAGCCGCGCGCAGTTGAGCCCGCTCCCGTCTATCCCGTCTTCAAAGGGCGCGTCGCCGTCATAGACGGTCGCACCCTCTGGTATCCCCAATTCGCTCAGGGAATTCGTCTCGCAGACATTGATGCTTGCGAGCTGCCCCAATGGGCGTTCAATCCGAAATGGGAAGACCGTGAGCGCATCAAAGTACCGCCTCCGGTCCCTTGCGGCCCATTCGCCAAAGCCTGGCTTAAACGAACAGTCGGCAATAAATCCGTCGAATGCACCGTTCTCGCCTACGGCAATGACGGTGTACCATCCGCCCGTTGCGTCGTAACGGGCCGCGATCTCGCGCTCGAAATGCTCCGCGTCGGCTGGGCGCGGGTCGCAACCCCTTATCCCTACAACGGCCAGTACATCACCTATCAGCGTCACGCCATGGCGGCACGTTACGGCATGTGGGCGACTTATGTTCTCGACATGAACGAGTGGCGACGGAAGGCCGTGGACAAGACCTCAGATCGCCGGCCGATCGCTGATTTCAATCTTCTTGCAGAACGGGAAAGCGAAATTTCGCCTCCCTTCGCCGACGCTCGCAAAAAACCGAAGAGGACAGATCGATAGTTGCCAGACTTCGCCCATATTGCGAACGCCATCGCAAACGATCCCTTGGCGAGCTTATTGCTTGCCATTCCGATATCGTTCGCGCTGATCGTCCTTTCCTCACGAATCTGGTGGGTGCATGGCCCCTTTGCTGTGCTACTGCTCGCCGTGTCGATCCTTTTTCAAAGTCAACGCAACCTCGCAATCGACAGCTTTCTGGTTGGGCTCTTTGCTTTCCCGCCACTGTGCCGGGACATACCCAACCAGCTGCTTCTGTTCCGCATCGGGATCTTCTGGTTCTCAGCCTTCGCGATCATCGCCGCCATCATTTATGCCGCCGGCGATCGAGCGCAGCCCGCCCTACCCGTCGACAATCTCCAGGTCGATCGGGCGACACCGGCAGTCACCATCGAGAGGACCACCTGACATGAAAAACCTGCTTTATGCGGCAGCCAGCCTAGCAGCCGTCGCTATCCTGCCTGCTACCGCCGCCAGGGCTCAAGATGCCTCCTGGGGTTGCCAAGTAATGCTCTGTGCTGCCTCGCAAAGTCCGTCCTGGCATGGCGTCTCCTACTGCGTTCCGCCAATGACGAAACTCATTCGCGCCATGGCGAAGCCAGGCTTCTCTTGGCCGATTTGCCACGAAGCAAAGGCTGGAGAACCTGGCCGCCAAGAGTACGCAGACTGCCCGGAAGGCTCGAAGGTCGGCTATAGCGAGCGGGGCAAGGAAGGCAATCGCCGTGTCCCCGATCAGTGCGTCAAGACAGTGAATGTCTGCAAATCGAGGTTTAACAGCCAGGCCGACAAAAATGGCCTCACTATCCCCGTTCGTCGCGCTGGTCGTGACAGCGACAACGGAAGCGTTAGCTGCACTAAAGAAATCTCGTCAATGCGTCCCCGCCGCGCCGATCCCTGGTATTTCGACATCCCGAACGACCAAGGCGTAAAACAACGCCACTGGTTCAATTTGAATCTTTAGGTGAGGACTCCAGCGTGAACCAAAACGCACTTCTCGCGATTGCCGCCACCGTTGGCTTGTTAGCCGGCGCTGGCGGCACATGGCTTGCGATGCCCGGCGTCGAAGCACAGGCGCTTTCTAAGGCCGAACTCACAGCGGCTATTTCTGCCGATCCTTCACTGTGCCCTGTTCCGCAAGCCCCGATCGTCGAAGCGCCGACGGAGGATGAAGCTCTTGCCGCCTTCCGGAAGGCACAGGAAGCTTCGCCGCTCGTTTGGGACCGCAACAACATGCCCGAGATCTCGCTTGCTCTCGGCCAGTGCGACAAGAACAGTAGCGGCCCCGGAGTATCGTGCATGACATCAATCAAGATGTCACCACAGGCTCAGCCCCTGGATCGCGTCGTCGGGTTTGCCAAAGACGCATCCGGAGAATGGATCGCTACCATCAACTAGCCGGCCTCCGCCGCCGTTCTCGAACGGCGACACCGACGAAAACAGGTGTTGCTGAAAATGGAAGACGAACTGCTCGACTACGCCACAGTCTGTGCGACAGGTCTGATCTGCCTCGTCATTGCCCTGCTTTTCGGCTGGAACTTCATCGCCGCTTTGATTTGGGGATGCTTGACCGGTGCCGTGCAAGCCGGTGCGATCAGGTTGATCCACGGAAGAGCAGATCGACTTTGACCCGCAAGCACCTGTGGCATGAAGAAGCCCGCTTTTCAGCGGGCTTGTTCACCCCCATGATGGCCGATCACCTCACCCAAAAGGCGCCGCCATCTCCATAACCGTCGCCATTTCCCTTTCCTCGAGACGCTCCCGCCTCGCGATCAAATATGCCGCGATGTATACCAGCTTCCCGATGGATTCTCGGTGATCGGCGGGCTGATACGCAATCACGTCGCGCCGCGCCGCGGCCTCGTCCAACGCGATCACGTCGCCAGCCCCGGGCCCCTTCTCAGCCTCTCGCAACGCTTTGGCCGCTCTTTGAGCTGCGACATGTCGTTCGGTTATGTCGGCCAGGGTGCCGAGCCGCGCCTCAGCATTAATCGCCGTACGATTCTGCCGAGTGAAATGGTTGTCTCCGGATAGGTCATTTGAAGATTTTCCTAGGCTCAGCATGGCTTCATTCCTCATGCGGGCACACTCCGCCCCTGCCACCCCGGCCAAAATCGAGTTGATAAAAACGTTGATCAAGGACGAGAGCACGATAGGATACGAAACGAAACGAAAGCAGCGCCTGTAAGCCTTTGATTAAGAATGGAAAAATATTTCTCCCTCCGCCGGGGGACGAAAGTGATTTCAAAGAAATATTCAAGCGGTTGGCCGCGGCGGGTGCTGGTAGGCCATTGGGCAAGGACGGGTTTCCTGCAGGCCCATGGACGCCCGAGCTTCTCGCAGAGGCGATTTCACTGATCGATTCCAACCGGATTGGGGTCGATCTGCGAACGGTGCAGCTTTGGTTTCAAGAGAACAAGAAGGGAATTAGCACTGCCAATATTCGTTGGCTGGCGAGGGTTTTTGGGTGCGATGATCCGGTGGCAACCAGCGAATGGCAGATGGAGCTTAGTGCCGCGCAATCGCGGTTATCGGCCAAGAGACGAGAATGGAAGAGAGCCGGAAGCAGCGTTGCACAGGAGATTCCAGATACGGCACTGACTGCGACCTTCGATGACGAGACAGACTCCCCGGCAGAGCTGACGCGGGATACTGACGCCAAGGAGCCGAGGCGGAGTTTTAGTTTGGCGAGGAAATCGGAGGCGTTTTTTAGTCACGGATCTCCCCTGAATTTACCGGCGTCGGTGTTTGCCGGCATGACCGCCCTCGGCTTTTTGTCGTACATCATTGGTATCCACAACGTCACCTACGAGCGAGCGGACGGGCTCGTTAAGCAGGTTGGATTCCTTTGGGCCGCAAATTGGACACTCGACTTTATGGTGTTCTTACCGCTGTTTTTCTTCTTCGTTATAGAGTTGCTGGTCTTCTGGAAAAGTGAGGGGCGCAGAAAGCTCGCAGCGCAGGGCGATCAGGTGGAAAGCGACGACGCCTGGTCGCGCAACGTTGACGCTTCCTCGTACACATATTGGTCGGTTTTTTTGATTTGCTTGCTGTTCGCCGGTCTTTTTCAATGGATCGGCGTGTCCTTGATCCCGTTGATGAAGGGCGGTGGCAACTATGCCATGGATTGGGGAAAAATAGCTCTTGTGCGTCCTGAGGTCATATCTGTCCCCGAAACAGTCATTTTTACGGGGCTCGCTTACCTATACATGTGCCTGGTGTTTTATCTTTTCTTCGCAGGTCTCATTTTGCTCTATACGGTTGTTCATGATCTTTGGAGAATTGGAGACGAATTGAAGAAGCTGCCGCATGTTGATCATCAGCAAGAGCTCAATGAAGCCGGCCTCACAGTGATGCGTGGGGTTTTTCGGTGTACTGTTTTGGGGGTTCTGGTCGCCATATGGATGAAGGTCCAAAGCTCTTATCTGGCATCCAGTGGGGAGAATATTGTGGCGTGGTTGGTCGGCGATGTGTCTTCGATGTTCCAAGGTCGCGATGATGTGAGCACCGGGTTCCGCTATCGTATGCCGACGCATTACAGCAGCCTTCTTATCGTTATTTCGACCTGTTTTGTATTTCTGTATGGCTCCATCCGATTAGGTGTCGGAGGTCGATTTCATGCGCCTTTGTGGAAGATGTCGGCGGTCGTGGCGTCACTTGTTGTCAGCTACTTGTTGATCGACGCGTTTGCCGGCTTTTCCACCCTTCTGGCCATCTCAGTGCTAGTCGGACTATACGGCCTGTTCGATCCAGGATTAGGCCGCTGGCGAGCGAGCGAGTTAGGAAACAATCAGAGTGTTTCATAGTTGGCTCGATCGTTGGGACGAACGCCGGGCCCTTCGCGGAGAGGAAGGGAAGAAACCAACGGATTTCGTCCTTGACGCGGAACGCGCCTTTCCAGGTGCGAAGAAGATAACGAGTATCGGGGAATTCTGTGCCCTTGCGGACCAAGCCGTGGCTGATCCAGCCTTTTTCGATGAGCCGAGCGGGAGCGATCAGGGTTTTGAAAGGCAAGGCGGGTGGCTCAAATTTCCATCGGACATTTCTACTGACATCGAAGAGAACAATGTAGTCTGGGCGAAAATCACGGAAAGCGGTTCGTTCGATCAGGCGATGGTGATTTTTCACCATTGGAATGCAAGCGCCCGGAATCGTCAGATTGCCAACTTTTTCTCGCAGCGTGGCATCACGGTTGTCGAGATTGCTATGCCTTATCACTTCGAACGCAGCCGTCCCGGCTCCGTGCACGCCGACTATATGCTTAGCCCTAATCTCGGTCGAACGATCCAATCTGTAAGGCAGGCAGTGTTGGATGGGCGAAAACTCATACGTTGGTTGAAAAGCGAAGGCTATCGAGAGATTTCGGTTCTCGGAATGAGCTTAGGTTCCTGGGTTGCGGCCATAGTCGCGGCACACGACTTGGCTGTGTCAAAAGCCTCGTTGTTTCTGACGGCGGGGAGTCTAGCGGATATGGTTTGGACGGGCCGCGCGACACGATCGATACGCGATAGCCTTGAGCCTGCGATTGAGCTGACCGATCTCAGAAGGGCCTGGGGTCCACTTAACTTGGAGAATTACGCGCATAGTTTGGCACGGCCTGATCTCGATCTTCAGGTTGTGTTGGCTAAGAGAGACAAAGTGGTGTTGCCAGAGCTATCGGAGAGGTTCATGCAGAGGCTGAAGGACGCTGGGGCTAGGCCAAATATTTTGGAATTAAACTGTGGTCACTATTCGCTCGCCATGCCGCCTTACATTTTGTTGGCCGGTTTGAGCTTGAAGCGGTTACTAAGGCGCGGCCGTTGAGTGGTTCTGTCGTCTGCTGACAAGTCGGGCCGGTGAGCAAGAGTTTGGCGTTGGCCGGTCAGTTCACCAGCACGCCCATGACAGGAATGGGGTGGGAAGCTGCCCTCAAGCTTGCCCTTGCGCGGAGCCTTCCGGTCGACTTATGTCCTACCCATGCCACTCACCAGTTCGATACAGACGTATGATCCAAAGTGGCCGCAAAAGTATGCGGATGAAGCGGAGCGACTGACTCCCATATTCGGGTCCGCGTTGATGGAAATCCGTCATGTCGGAAGCACCGCCGTTCCGGGACTGGCGGCAAAGCCCGAGATCGACGTCCTCGCTGTCGTCAACTCCACTGGTGTTCCCGAAGAGTGGAGCCAATCGTTGGAGAAGCTGGGTTACCGAGCTTGCCTCGGCTGATCTGCGTCCCCACGTCGTACGGAGTGCTTTGATAGACGGAACCTATTTGACCCGTCGCTATCTGCTTCAAACAGAAGCTTGAGATTAGGTTTCGCCGTCCGCTTAGGGGTCGGTTCTTGCCGTCCACCGGTACCAAGTGTCAGACTTTCACCACTAGGTTCAACGAAAAAGCCCGCGTCGATCGCGGGCTTCCTGAGCGTCATCGCTATGGCATCACCCGAATGGCGCCGCCGCTCAGATCGGGAAAGGCCGAGACCCGTTCGCGCAGGTAGTCGACAAAGGGCGCGATCTTGTTTGGCCGCCCCACCTGTCGCGGGCCATAGGCGGGGAGTTCGAGCCCGCGCTCGATGTATTTGCGGACCGTCTTGGGATCGCGGCCCGTTCGCCGGGCGATCGCAGTCACGGACAGGCCCTGACGGTGTAGATCCAATATCATCAGAAGTTCTCCAAGTTGGACCACCAGCGCCGCTCCGATTCCGATCAAATCGGAACGGACTATCGAAGCCGGGGCGAAAGCCGCCAGTTCCGGGACGCGTCCCGGAACTGGCGGCAGCAGCGCCAACTAGGGAATTTTCGATGCCCACAATCAGAGAATATTCATCGCCCGATGACATTCCCTTCCAGTAGAAGGCAGGGCAGGCCTCGTCCTGCCCCTGCCCGTCCGGCGAGGACCGGGAGAACGGGGGACAAGCAGAAAACCGGAAGGGGGATCGCCCACCCGAAGGGCCGGCCGGAGTCCGCAGAGCGGATTCCGGCCGGTGCTGCAGGCCGTAGGCCGAAGCATGGGGAAAGCCGGTTTTCTGCTTGTGGGGGAGAGAGGGCAGAGCCCTTTCTCCCCTCTCAGTGGCTTGAAGTTTGGTCGATGTTATTCGTCATGCGGACGATCTACGCCCAACGCCCAACTGACATGAGAGCCTTTGTTTCAAATGCAGAAGCGAATTGGAGCGACTGTCCTGCGAACGCACTATTGTTGGGCATTGAGAGTGCAGAAGTGAACCAGAGCGCGCAGGAGAAAACTGGAGCAGATCGCTGAGATCAGAAGTCAGCCGGAGTGATTTCAGTGAACCGCCTATAGGGCGAATCGACCCCTTTTGGACCTTGGTTCGAGAAAGGTCTACCGGAAGCAATGACCCAAAGGCGACCTTAAGAGGACCAAGTTCCTCTCCCAAAAACCGACCTTCGTATTAGAGCGCCACGGACTACGAGCAATCGAAGAGCGGCTAGGTTGCCGTTCGGCCCAATGTTGGATGGGACGGACTGAGCGAAAAAAAAAGAATAGAATCAAGGCTTAAGACATAGTCCGATGACCTATGCTGGTTTCCGGCACGTAAGGTATACTGCATCGCCTTCGGGCGAATTTGCCGGATGTTAGACGTTGATCGTGCGCCTTTAGCAGGTCGTTGAAAAAGGCACTCGCTGCTGGGCTGTGATCGTGATTCACTGGCTCCGAAGGGATTCGGAGGGTGAAGCGTGCGCGGCAGCGACGATCGAACTGGCGAACTGTTCAGCTATGTGATCTTGAGGCGCGGGTTCGGTGCAATCATCCGCTTCGCGCGATCCGCATGATCGTGAACGAGGCGCTGTTGGGGCTGGAGTGAGAGTTTGCGGCGCTGTATTCGCCGATCGGGCGGCCGTCGATCCGCCGGAGAGGCTGCTGCGGTCGATGCTTTTGCAGGCGTTCTATTCGATCCGCTCGGAGCGGCTTTGATGGAGCGGCTGGAATACGACCTTCTGTTCCGCAGACCTTCTGTTCCGCTGGTTCGTCGGCATCGGCATCGATGATGCGGCCTGGGATCATTCGGTGTTCTCGAAGAACCGCGACCGGCTGCTCGAGGGCGATATCGCGGCGAAGTTCCTGAGCGCGGTGCTGGCCCGGCCCAAGGTGAAGAGGGTTCTATCGACGGACCACTTCTCGGTCGACGGCACGCTGATCGAAGCCTGGGCATCGATGAAGAGCATCAAGCCGAAGGATGGCTCGGGGGAGCCGCCTGCCGGCGGCCGCAACGCGGAAGCGGGCTTCCATGGCCAGAAACGGTCGAATGACACGCATGCTTCGACTACTGATAACTACGGCCACTGTTATACCGTTAAACGAGCAACGCCCACTTGACTAACGAAACAAGAAAAAGCATTGTAAATTCGAAGGAACGGGGGAGGATAAGCTTTGAGGGGAACGTTCACTTTTCTCATATATTTTGTCGCAGGATACGCTGGCTTAGCGTCGGCAGCGTTGGCCGATCAATCTGTATTCCGCGGGCCAGCAGGGGGAGGTATTTGCATTGTCAGGGTTTCGACCGGCCGTGCACCGCAATACCCAGATATCTTGGTAACAAAGCCGACTTTGGAAGAAGCGTGCAAGGAAGCTAAAGCACTTAAAGCGGAAAATGCAGGGGAAGCAAAGAAGTGCTATACTTATGACGGTGACTCGGTCAAGGCGTGCAAAGCTAAAGGGGTAACATTGAATCCAAACCCGTAATCGCCGTCGCTGGGAAGAAGCCTTAGCTACCTTGTCCTCGGGACGGTAGGTCGAAGGAGGATGAGATGGCGCGGCCATCCTTGGGTGAACGATACGAACTTACCGCCGTAAGTACATCGTTCTACGGTTCCGCGACGCCGACCGCTTACCTCCTAGTACAATTCGCACCAATACTCCTTCAACGACACACCATTCGCGGCTTGAATTAGGCGCAGAGCCCGTTTCTGAGATAACGGCCCTGCTTGGGGGTGAGGAAATGCGGGATTTCACAGGGCGGCTGCCGACGCGTTTGGTCAGTATCCTAGTGGTCAGTGCAGCGATGTGCATTGTCGCGCCTGGTGTGCGTGCTCAAGCCACTCAAGGACCGGACGGTAAGCCGCAGCGGGAGGGCGCCACAGACACAATCCGGGACGATCCGATCAGCTACGATTCACTGACCCTTGAGATCGCTCTTGCCAGGAAGAACCTGGCGGACGAGCGCTTCCTTGCAAACGATCCGACCCAAGCAAAACGGGCTTATTGCACGGCAAGGGATGAAGTGAGCGGAGGATTACAGCTGTCAACTGCCAAGGCAAACGCGCTGGAGCTGTTGAAAGCCGATATCGAGTACCGTTTGCTTTTGTTAGATCGCGGTATCGACTATTGGGGCGCGGTCCAAACGCTCACCCCCGATCTGCCAGCTCCGCGGTTAGCTGCGCTCGAAAGCCTGTTGTCGGACTATGAAAAGGTCAGCGCGGAGATCACGGTTGCGTCGCGTCAGATCGGAGCCGCCGATGTCGAGACCGGCAAGATTGAAGCGATCTCTCGTGAGATAGACGGCAGGGTGCAGGCCGAGACCGTCAATCAACAGCGGATCGCGATCGAGCGGACCTTTCAGGAGGATAGGCAGGACGCTCTCGACGGCCGGATCGGCGAACTGAAGGCGAATCGGCAGCGCCTCGAAAATCAGCTGGCTGCCGCTGTGGCTCAGGCACGCGCGGCGTCGTCCCAATTGAACAAGGCGCTCGTGAATGCTGCAGCCTCGTCCCTAGGTGTACCGCCTGACGTGGTGCAGTCGGTCAAGGACGGCAAGCTCGATAAGGCCGTCTTGTCGGCTGTCACCAATTCGGATCTGCTTCAATCGGCTGAATTCTCAAGCGCGCTTGCGCAAGTCAGTTCAAGCAACGAGGTCATCGCAGGATATGTCAAACAGGGCCAAGAGCTGGTTCGGCGAGGGCAGGAAGTAAAGCGTCAGTTGGAAGGTTATAAAGCCGATGTAGAATTGGCGGCCCGGACGTTCCGCAACCCGTCCATCGAAGGGTTGGCCAAAGTTGGCGAGCAGATATTCGCCAAGCTGGACGACAAGACAAAGCGTGAGTGGGCAGACAAGATACGTGCTGCCAAGCCGGTAATGGGCGCCGTCGAGCTAGTGCATTCTTTCGACGACCCCGATCTTGTCCGCCGTGTCCGTGAAGGTGCGGAGCGCTATCTCGCCAGCGACGCCAACTTCGCCCGTGAATACATCCGCTCCGAGATAGATCGATACGTCAAAACGTCCGCCGACGCAGCTGAAAGCCGGATCGGGCCGGAATATGCCAAGCTTCTAGGCGAGATCGCTAAGCTGAAGCTGGACGACAAGGCCGTCGAGCAACTACTCGACCAGGTTCTTCGCTCGTGGCCGAAGTCCGTCCTGGAGCGACTTCCGGCCACGCTGGTCGAGGATTTGTCGCGCATTGCCGCTGTCCCAGATCGCAGCAGCCTGCAGGAAAAATTGCGGGAGCACGGCCTGCGCCTCATCAAAGAGCGTATCATCGTGCGCCGCGACAGGGTCGATTTTTACGACCGATCGGCACCGCCGCGCTCCCCGGTCGCGACGATCTCTCTGCCTGATCTCGGAGGTCTCCCGGCCAACTATGACATCGAACGATACGGCGCGTCCGCTAAGGAAGCTTTCGAGAATGAACTCGAGCGTTTGAGGCGTGCCGAAGGCGATCTGCGGCAGCTGCTGTTGAAACGGTTGCCCGAGGATGCCCTCGAAGGCGCGCTGCGCCGGTCGCTCGACGTGC
This sequence comes from Mesorhizobium sp., assembly GCA_004020315.1. Lineage (GTDB taxonomy): Bacteria > Pseudomonadota > Alphaproteobacteria > Rhizobiales > Rhizobiaceae > Mesorhizobium. The sequence goes on along the minus strand of SAQG01000034.1, from coordinate 29,558 downwards.
CCGGCCGTACGGCCGATGCTGCCCAACGCAAGTCCGAGCTGAAGAACAGGGCCTGGCAATCGGTTCTGCGTTCTCTCCCTTCGGAGCAAGATCGCCAGCGTGTGGTCGACAAGATCACCAGCATGCATGTCGGCTCGGTCTATGCTGCAGAATGGGAGACGGGCAGTCAAGAGCAGGCGGAATTGGACCTTCGCCAATATGCCGGCAGCCCTCCGCAAGCAAATCCCATTGCAGCGGGACAGAACCGTTCGGCGGAAGAAGCCGTGGCGGAGCAGGTGGCACTGATGGCACTGAACGCTGTCGTTCCTGGTGCGGGCGTTGCGGTCGAGGTGGTCAAGTCCTTCTTCGCCTTTGGCGATGCGATCGACAAGGCGAAACGCTTGGCGTCCGAATTGCAGGCGAATCTCTCGGAAGAGCTGCAACTCATTGAGATGATCAGCGAGGCCCGTCTCAAGCAGGTCGTGCTCGGCAAGGAGCGCGAGATATCCGAGATCATGAAGGCTTCCGCCAAGGCGCAGTACGAGAGCTATCGGTTCGCCGTGACGCAGGTCGGGGCCAATCAGGACAAGGAGCGCAGCTATATCGTCATCCGCAGGAAGCTTGCGTTCTACATTGCCGAGCGCATGCGTGAGGAATTTGACGGCTTGGATCGTTCGCTCGGCCTCTGGGCCGGCCGCAGGAACAGCCCGCGGGGCGTGATTGCGGAACTGGTCAAGACCGATCCGCAGAACCTGCGCCTCGCCTTGGATTCGGAAATCCACCTGTTCGACTGGCTGAACCGCGAGCGGGAGAGCACCAGAACCGATGTCGACGGGCTCATGGTGCATTGGCGCCAGTTGGTTCGTTTGTCCAAGGATCTCTGTCAAAGGCTGGGATGTTCAACCGGGGTCGGAGCCCTCGGTCAGGTCCACCAGACGGATGCCATCCGATTGACCGACCTTTTATCGGCGGAGGACCTGCGCCGACTGCGTCGTTGGCAAGGTTCGGGATCGAACCAACCTTTGAGCCTCACTCTGTTCCTGCAGCCGGATGGACGTTTCGTCCCGATTGCGATCGACAACGTTCGCGTTGTCGATGTCCGGGTCGGCACGCGCTGGCCCAGCGGCCGATCGAGTGCGCTGACCCGGGTGCTGCTTTCTCACCCGGGGGTGGGCTACATACAAAGCAACGGTGCTGTCACCCGCGAGGTTCTTCTTCCGGTGCAGCGCTGGGGCCATGCCACGCCGGAACTCTTCGACATGCAGGAGCTGCTGCGGAGTTGGCAGGCAACGGGCCGCATTCGGGAGTTCGAAGGATACCCGCTCTATTCGGCCTGGAGAATGACGCTCGACCCGGTGGAGGAGAATCTCAAATCGGACGAGATCTGGATCCGGTTCGGCTACCGATACATCGACCGCGCAAACATAGCGACCGAGCGGCAATACCTAGATACGACCAAGGACGGGCCGCCAGGGCTCTTCGAGCCCGCCATCGTTTGGCAGAACGACAAGCCCGACGCCCTAGTCAGTATTGATGGGCTTGCCACTCGGGTTTCGCTGCCCGCAAAAGGCCAAGTCAAGATACCTTTCGGGGTCGTTCCGCTCCTGAGCGCAAGGCAATCCCCAAAACCTGAAGATCCTTGCGCAGAACTCTTGAGCGCGGACAGTCCTCGACCGGCAGTGGCGCAAACGGCACAAACATTGACCACGGATCTTACGGTCGTCGCAGTCTGCAAGTCCGACGATGACATGAAGCGGATGCTCATTTCCCACTACACGAGCAAGACGCGAAACGCTAGCGACGGGGCCGGTGCTATCGACGCCGAAACCTTGGCGATGGCAGAGTTTGCCCGGCTTAAGGCCAACGAATGCAGCGCACCGAGACCGATCAGCGCCCTTGAGGTCAGACCATGAATCGTCTGCTGGCCTGTACGCTGACCGCTGCTTCGCTCTTCGTCGGCCTATCCGGCCTGGGACGAGCGCAGGATGCGGTTCGCATTGTCGATGGACGAATAAACGTCCGCGACGATTCCCTACGACCTGTCTTTCTGGACGACCTCAAGTTTTACCCTGGAACGAAGGTCATTTTCAGGATCGACTTCCGCGTCGATGTAATGCGGCGGATGTACGAAGACCGAGAGTGCTTTACCGAATTGTTCGGTGGCGTATGGTGCGAATACATCAAAAGGAGCGCCGGAAGCGGAATCCAACAGGATGCGGCGCCGCTGATTCTCGATCTGTTTGAAGCCGGACAACAGGGCGGGCCCATGGCTGCCCCGGTCAAGACCATACCATCTCGTATTGGCGCGAATACCGATCCCTTTGATGCGTCGACGCACTTGCCTGCTGGTGCTAACGAATTCTCTATACTCCTCGACGATGCCGATATTCAGGGGGCTTTCACCCGCGGCTACACTTTGAGAGGGCGTGTTGCCGCTAAGTACAAGAGCGGCGACGCCTATCCGGATATCGTGCGGCGCCCATGCGATCCCCACCGCAACGGAGAACATTGCAGCCAAGGAGAGTATGTCGTCGATATCGTCGGGATAGACACAAGCGCGCGCGAGAAGATGCTGGAGCGCTATCTGGCTCGGAAGCGCAGCTACAGCGAGATCTCAGGGCCCGACGTCATTGATCGCTTCATGCGCAGCGAAGTATCGGATCGAACTATCAAGCCGCGCCAGCGAGTGGATCTTGCCGCTAGGCTGTTGGTGCAGCATGCGCGCGAGCATCATCGGACCGACTCTGGGATTAAGAACGAAGACCTCAGGCAGATCCTAGAATATGCCGTGTCCCTTGATCAGGAGAACGTCGACGCCCGTAACGACTTAGTTCGATATCATATCGATGCAGGGAATTTGGCTCAGGCCAAGGAACGTGGCGCCGAGAATCTCAAGAAATTCAGTGAAGACTACGACACGGGTAAAAAGGACAAAGACACGCTGAGAGGCCTCGCGCAGTCGCTCCGCAATGGAGGGCAGATCATGCTCAAGGACCGAGCTGCGGTCGATCTAGCGGATGTCGAGGCTGCGAACGGATTCTTCGAGAAGGCGCTCGCCATCTGGGCAGAATATGAGCTGGGCGGACATCCGGTCGACGCAGCCGAGAGGGAGGAGATTGCGCAGCTTTACGTTGACCAAGCGCGCGTGCTGGGGCTGATCCGGACCGTGACCGCCCAACAACGCGCCATCACGAAACTCGAACTTGCACGACTTCAGCTTCCTAAAAAGGGCAACGGTACCCCGACCGCCGTCTCGGGCGATGGGACGCATTTCCTGACGGCGTCCTTCTTTCAGCCACTGGCTGAGGTTGCGAAGTCTCGGGTTCTGGTAGGCTATTTGCCGTCAGACCTGTTGTTGCCGCTCCAGCTCAGGCATTCGACCGGGGAACTGCTGTTGGGCCGCCTCAACAACGGGACGCAGTCATATTCGACGTGGTCGTCACGGCGCTCCTTGAGCGCTGAGGAGGTCGTGTCGTTGCCCGCCGGCCTTGTGCTCAATGACGGGCGATTTTTCGGCCCAGGTCTCATCGGCTTGGATTCGGCAAAACGCGAATTGGTGCGGATCGAAGCGGCCTCAGCAACGGTTCTGGCGTCCGATTTCAAAGATGACGCTAGATGGAGCGCAGCGGAAGACGTACCGGTAGTGGCGTTCGCTCGTTTCGCCGCGGAAGGCAAGGTGACCATATGGCGAGACGAGAAAGCCGTTGACCTGGACGTCGGATCTGCCACCGTCGAACGCGTCGCCGTATCGCCGGCCGGAACGCATGTTCAGGTCCTACGCAAATTGCAAACCGGTTTCGAAGTGATGCTCGCCGATGTCGAGAAACTCGCGAAAGCGGAGGCTGACAGCTCAGTGCCCCACAAATTCCTACCGCTGACTGAGGCGACGGCAGAATTGCTCTTCACTCAGGACGGGCGCTACGCGTTGCAGCGAGCCTCGAAGTACCTCGCGATCCTACCGGTCGCTGGCGGCGACCTCAAAGTCATTGTTCTTGACGCGGATGCATCCATCTACGCTGTCGGCGGAAGCAGGTTAGCTGTCCTTCCCAAAGATGAAGCGGGAATGACCGACTCCATCTCCTCCCTCGACATCGCCGATGTTTACCTGTCCGCCGTTACAGTAGACAAATACCTCGATGCCCCCGGCCCGCAGATGAAGACGCTGAAGTTCGTCGCTCGACTGCCGTTTGAAGGGCTGGCGGTAACGAGCCAAGGGCCATCTGGTCAAGCGCCTGACGCACCGCTGATACTTCTTGCGAAAGAACTTCCGGCAGTTCTGCAAGTGCATTCCGTTCGGGGCGCGCGGTTAGCGGAACAGCGGGCGGCGACCTGGCGTCATGGGGATGCAGTGCTGCTGCCCGGTGGAAAGCATATGACGGTTCGCGATCGCCAAGCGAACAAAGTCCGCCTATGGGACGTGGTGAACTCTGCCGAGATTGACAATTTTCCCGGCGGAACCACGAAGGCGGGGGAGCCTGTGACAGAGATCGTTCCAATCCTCGGGTCGGAGAATGGCGGATTTTTCCTGATCGCGCGCGATCCTGACTCGGGTGGCGTCCTTTCTGTGACGACGTATCTCGAAGCGAAAAAGGGATCGGGACTTAGTTACGAGCTGCCTCGGCCGGTACAGCAATCGGGTTCGCAAGCCGATTGGATCTTCCTACGCCAACCTGCAGGTCATCTTATCTCCGACCAACCCCGTGCGACTTTCGTTACTGCGGACCTCAAATCCCAGCAGACCTCTCCCGATCCCCTATTGACGCGTCAAGAATACGATGCGTCTCTCGCACTGGCGGCACCCGCGGCGGTCGAGATGGTGACGGTCGACGCGGCTGGGCAAATTTCGTTAAGCCAGGACAAGATACGCGATCCGGGCAGCATTGTCGCAAGGCTGCGAGGCGGCTTTGTTCACCGGCGGGAAACTGGTTTTGCCTACGTAGGTCCGACAGGGGAATCGACCTACCTCGACGACTGCGGACCGACGACGCGCATCGGCGAATGCGACGGGGCTTCTATTAGCTTTTCCGCCGACGGGAAGAGCGTTACCATCGCGCGGCAAGGAACCGATGCGCTCGATCTTACGACTTGGTCAGTATCTGCGGATGGCGAAATATCAAGCGCGTGGCGCTGCAAGGCATGCAATACAGTAGCGGAGACCGTCTTCAACCCCCTCGATGGCGATTTCGTGGGTGCCCAACCGTTCTCGAATTTCGCCCTTGACGCACGCGGGCGTGTTTTAACTGCTTACGAAGGGGGGCTCGGATTCGGCGTGCCAACCGATGACAAGTGGTCGCGGAAGATACCATTCGCGCGTCCCGTTGCCGTGGTGGGCGGAATGGCGTTGGTTCAACGAGAGGGTACAACGTTCGAGCTATGGCAAGGCTCTTGGGACGGAGCGAGGTAACCGGGCGCGTGTGCGCGCAACGATTATATGCTTTCAGCTTTCTCGATTCATCGCAAATGAAGGGCGTATCGCAATGCTTACAAGAAGAGCCTTCGCAGCAGGAGCGCTGGCAAGCGCTAGCGTGCTCTCAATTCCTTCTGAACTAGGAAGTCAAGCGCTGAAACCTGTAAGACTTTTGGTCGTACGGAAGCCAGGATTCTCACTGACTAATGCATGTGTTGCGCCCTGCATTCGGGGAAAGCTGTACGACGTTTCGGATATGTCTGATTTCCAAGTAAACAATGTCGTTCTTTCCTTACTAGGCGCTCCTGTTTGCGATGTTATCGAGAGACCATGGAAAAACAACGCTCCGTCGAAGAGTTCGATTCCCGCAGGGCAGTATGACGCCCGTGTTCGCGACGATGCCACAAAAAATTGGATGAACAACGAAAATCGCCGATGGCGGATCGAGTTAGCGGGTGTTCCGCATCGTTCGAACATTCAGTTTCATTTTGGCCAAGACGTCAATTGGTCGGAGGGATGCTTCATTGTGGGCGACTTGCTGCAGCCGGACGGTTCAACTGGTATGGAAGCTTCCTACTGCGGGCTCGAGGGGGGTGAGGCGGCGGTGGCGCGACTACGTGCAGTCGTCCAGGGTACGGGTGCGATCCCCGGCGACCTCAAGGTTGGCATCACAGACGACTACGGACTTTTCCCCGATTTCAGCACGAATCCAGCTTGTTGACGGTCGATCATCCGACACTCGTCAGATTACAATAAAATAAGCTTGGATCGGCCTTGCGCTCACCAGGGAGACAGAGGCGGGCTTGTCGACGGATCAATATACGTGGTCCGTCTAGCATCGGGGGGAAGGATGCGCTGGTTCTTCGTATTAACTGCGATGCTTGGCCTGATCGGCGCCGCACGCGCGCAGGCGATCACGCAAGCCGACGTGAGCGCGCTGGAACAGCTGGGCGTTGCGCTCGCCGACCAGGGCGATGCCCCCCTGACGCAACAGGGTGAGGCCCTGCTGCGCATCGCCACGAGGGAGACCTTTGCGAACGACATCATTGTGCTGCTCAACGCGGCGCGCGATGTGAAGTCCATCCCGGACAATGTGCGCGGCCCGGACCTCCTGAAGCAGATTTTTGCCGATCCGGCGGCGGCCAGGGTCCTGCCCGTCGGGCTCCCATGGTCGTGGAAGGCGATCCAGCCCGAACTCTGCCGCGTTGCCGGGCTGCCGGAAGAGCGCTGCATCACAGTCTATTGCCTTGTCCCCTCACTCGATCCGGCGCAGGCGAAACTCTGCCCGCCGCCCCTCGCTGCCGCCCAGCCAAAGCTGGAATTGCCTCAGATTCCCGATGACCCCAAGGCCTTCCGCCAATGGCTGCTCGACCTGGGCAGGGCGCTCGACCCGGCAACGAATCCGATCGTCCAGCAGCTCTCCAAGGGCGAACTGCCTCTCGACGCACAGATCGTCGCCGCTAAGGGCGAACTTCACGCGATCTGGGCGACAATGGTAGAGCGGACACGCCAGCTCAAGGCGATCAAGGCGAGCGACATCGCCCCGGTCATCCGCGAGCTGCTGGTCGCCAACGCCCAGCGCGTTGCCCTTGCAGCGCAGATCGTCAGCGCGTCGCGCGCGATCAAGGCGCTCCCCACGAACGTGAGCACGTATCTCGACGCCACGGCGACCGCGAGTCTCATCAAGTCCGGCGACGCGCTGGAGGCCCGTTTCTCGGCGCTGACCGAGGGCGGCGACTACTCGGGCCTGCTTTCGGCCGAGGCAGAGGACGAAATCCGGCAGGGGCAATCGAGCATCATCGCGCTCCGGCAGTCGGTGGCGAAGGCGATTGCGAAAGCGACCGAGGAATTGCTCAAGAGCATCGTTCCCGACGGGATCACGTGTCCGGCGCTGGCATCGGAAGACTTCTTCGAGATTGCGAGCGCCCCCGACGGCGAGCCGCCGGTGACACTGGCCCTGCAGACCGAAACAAAATCTCCCTCCGGTCAGTTCACGGCCGAACTGGCTCTCGCGATCACCCTCCCCGAGCCCCCGGTCGTACAGGTGAAGGTTGATGGCGTCTGGCAGGACGCGCCAAAGATGGAGCCCATTCCCGGGTGCGATATCAGCCAGCAGATGCTGATCCCCCTCGGCATCACAATCAGTCACCTCGAAGTCGTTGACGGCCGGCCGGTGCTCGCCGCCGCGCAGGACGTGCTTGTCCAGGCGACCGAAGCGGCAAGGTTCGCCGAAGGCCTCGGCGAATGGATCGCAGCGGTTGCGGGCGCACAGGTGCCGGCCACTTTGACGATCCGGGACGCACGCCTGCGTTTGTCGCGCGACCTGCGCGACATCGACGTGGATATGCAGCTCGAAGTGCCGCTGCTTGGCGTTCCCGTCTCGATATCGGCGGCGCTCATCGACGACGGCAAGCTGGTGTTCAACGCCAGCGCCGACGCGTTCATCGACCACGCCAAGATCGTCGAGGCGACAAACCAGTGGCTGCTCGCCAACGCCGCGGCGCGATCGGTGGTCGTGGGCCCGTTCGGCCTCAAGCTCGACTCGGCGAAACTGGCCAACGACGCGCTCCGCGCGAACGGAACCTGGACGGCGCTGATCGGCTCGCTCTCGCTCGGCAATACCGTGCTTGGCCAGGCCGAGGTCAATCTCGCCAGCAAGGATGGCGTCCCCAAGCTTGTGCTTGCCACCGATCTGACGGGGCTGCTGAGGGCCGGCGCCGGCCCCCTCGCCGACATGGCGGAGAAGGCCGGCCAGGTCTTTGCCGAGCAGTTCGAGTTCGATCCGGCGGTACTCTCCGACATCAAGCGCGCGCTGCTGATCGAGCGCGTCGAGCTGTCCGATACCGGCACGGTGTTCGTCACGCTCGCCTTGAGCAACGAGGTGTTCCCCTCCACGCAACCGATCCGGGTGACCGAACCGCTCAAGCCCGACCAGCCGGACCTGGGGGTCCCCGATGTCTATCTCGCGCTGGCCAAGGCGGCCCTGAGCGACCTCGACTGGATCAAAGTCGCCATGTCTCGGCTCGAAGACTCGGCGAAGGAAGTGGCCGCGGCCGAACTGAAGGCACTTGCCGAAAAGCTCCAGACGGCCGCCGCGAAGGCCATCGGACTCAAGAACGCCCAGTTCCGCCAACGGTCTGGCAGCAGCAAGTTCGACCTGTGGCTGGAGTGGGAGGGCGGCTCGGCAACGATCGAGAACGTCGCTCTCACGAAGGGCGGCGAGCCGACTCTCGACCTGCACGAGGCGAGGCTGAGCAGTGCCGGCGAACAGGCACTGGGCAAGTTCCTGCAAGGCAAGCTGATCGAGCAGATGAACTCGCTTGTCGGCCTCAGCTGGAAGGCCTGCGGGACGCCGATCGTGCGGCTGACCGGCGCGGGAGTGCTGGCGATCGTCCAGGTGGATGCCGAGCTGGTGGGCTGCATCCCCCTGCCCGCGGTGGCCTTCGACGGCAATCGCTTCGAACTCGACGCCAAGCAGACGACTGACGCGATCTGGCCCGTCCTCGTGCAGCGCATCGCCCTGCTCATTCCCGAGGACTACCGCCAGTACGCCGTGCCCCGGGCGGGCGCGGGGGCGGTCGACGAGATCATCTTCGACGTGACGGCCGAAGTGACGGGCCTTGGCCAGTCGCTGACAGGCGAGGTGCATGTCAGCCTCAAGCAGCTCAAGGTCACCAAGGTCTCTGTCGACACCGACGTCGGCGACGCGCTGTTCGGTGCCGCCATCGGCGCCGCTTCGTCCTTCCTCGGCGACAGCTTCAAGATAACCCAGATCCCCAACCAGTTCGGCATCCGGGCATCGGCGCGGGTGGATCTCGCCTTCTTCAGCGTCGGCGTCGAGGGCATGGAAATCACGCCCAAGCGCGTGACGATCCCGGAAGTCCGTGTACGCCTGCCGGCCGCGATCATCGTCGGTCCGCTGACCATCTTCCCCATCGAGGCGCGCGCTCATGTGCAGAAGCCGGTCAGCGCAACCCTGATCGGTGACGCGTCGTTTGCCGGCCTCGAGATGGTCATCAAACTTCGCGGCAGCCTCGGGTTCGAAATCCCGCCCGATGTCATCACGCTGGGCGCCAACGTCATCATGTTCGACGTTCTCGACCTGTTCGAAAGCCAGGGTCGGATCGACACGCGCGCCGGCACGATCGACGCGTCGTCGCGCACGGTGGGCATCCTCGCCGCTATCATGCCCATGGAGCAGGTGATGCACATGGACAAGCGTCACGCCACCATGAAGAGCTCCGGCAAGATCATCGCAATCTCGGTCGAAGGCGATGGTGAGATCGTCTTCGGTCACAATGCGCGACTGTCTGTACGCGGCACGGCATCGGCCGGCGGGCTGGCCAGCCTAAGCCTAACATTCAACACCGACCTCAAGCTCAACGATCCCCGCGCGACGGTGCAAGGCAGCGTCGACTTCCCGCTCGGCGACATCACCTTCGGCGCCGACGCTTCGCGCCGCAGCGTTCTGCTGAAGGCGCAGGTCATCGGCATCAGCGCGTCGCTGCGCCTTCCATCCGCCGATGACCTGCATGGCGGCATGATCGAAGCCCTCTTCAAGTACCTGCTCAAGCCCAGCATCGACCTTGAGTCCATCAAGTCGCTCGACGTTTCGATCTCCACCCAGATCGGCGGCGGCGGTGGTGGCAATGATGGCGACGGCGGAGACGGCGGCGGCGACAAGGGCGGCGGTGAGGATGTCGGCGGCGACCAGAATACCGCCGAGGACGAAAGCACGCCGATAGCCGATCCTCCCGAGGCCCTGCTGACAGGCACGGTCCCCTCCGAATGGCAGAGCGGCTTCCTTCCGGCGCCAAGCGATGCCGGCATGTTCTGCAAGGCGGAATGGCGCAGTCCGACGGACATCATCTGGATTGGGGACGTGAAGGTGTCTAAGGAAATTGCGGTCCTGCAGTCAAATCCGCCCAAGCCCTCGATCTCGCTGGGGCGCGTCGCTCAGCCTGTGCAGAATTGGTCTCAGTGCAAGGACCCGACCTACGAGACCCCCTGGGCCGATGTTGAGGTTTACTTCAAGGACGGCCCACAACTCGTGGTGCAGGGAGCGAAGGCCGTCGAAAGCGCTGCGTGGGTGCATAACGTCCTCGTGAAGGTGGATGGACCGGAGCGAGGGGCGGACAAGGTCACCCTGAAGTCGCTCCCCTCGCAGGCGGCGATCAACGTGCTCACCACGCTGTTCGAGCAGGGCCTGACATCGGCTGCCGACACGGCGCTCACGCCGCTCGTCCTCACCGACAGCCGCACCTATTGGCGGATCACAACCGTTGATGGTCCGGTTTTCCTCGTGGATGCGACGACGGCGCAGAGCGGCATCCGGCGGTTCGAGCCGGACGACGCGCTGCGCGCTATCGTGGCGGCGCTGGGGACCGATCCCACAGCTGAAGCGCCCCTGCGGGACAGCCTGCTGCCCGTACTGTTCTCCGGCACTACCCCCCGGTCGCTGTATCATGCCGAGGGCCGCCTGCTGCTGGCAACCGAAGCGCCGGGCCGGTCGGGCGGAGCCACGATCGCCTTCGCGGTCGGACCGGAGGCCGGCGCGCTGGGCTGCGGCGCACAGATCGGCTCGAGCAACGTCCCGGCGGGCGACCCGCTTCTGTTCAAGGCGATAACCGGCCATTTGCTCGCGGCAGTCGGCACCTCCTGCACCCAGAGCACTGAGTGGACCGACCTGCGCGGCGTCACTGGCGGTGGCTCCCTGCAGCGCGTCGTCGCCTTCCGGCGCGGCCCCGAGACGGACTGGTCGCTCGATTTCGTCGACCTCGCCTCGCGGAACACGGCAGCCCCCGGCTGCCTGCGTCGCGGCCTCAGTGCGGGAGCGCTCGAAACGATGCTGGCCACATGGTTCGATCAGGATGCGCTGACGGAGGCCGACCGGGCCGAGCTACTGGGCAGCGACCGCGGCCTCGGCGCCGTGCTGGCGGCCATCAGTGCGCCCGACATCGACTGGCTCGCCGTCGGCTTCCCCCTCAATCCCTTCTCCGCTGCTGAATGTGAGGTCCTCTGATGGCCAACATTGGTGCCGCCGCCAACCGGGCCGTGGAAGACGAGGAAGACGAGAAAAGGAAGGCGCAGGTCGCCACGGGCGCGAGCGAGCTCCTGCATCATAGAAACCCGTTCTACGTGACGGCAGGGCGCGGCCTGTTCGTGACGATCGCGGCGTTCGTGGTAGCCTTCTTCGGCTACTGGCTGTGCATCTACGGGATCTCGACCTCGCTCGTGCGATCGGTCGAACGGGCGGACCCCATGCTTGAGGTCCTCAGGGGATCGTCGACCTACACCCTTTCCAATCCCGACCTGGACAAGGCCGAGAATGCCCTGGTCGACGACCTGGCGATCGCGATATGGATCAAGCACTACAAGCTCGTCAGCCCCGACACTGAGCTTGTCGACGTCCTGGGCGAACCTCGCTTCGAACTGCTCCGGGCGGCCCTGCGCTACGGCAGTCATTGCCCGGCCGCCACCGGCCAGGTCGAGCCGCTCCGGACGCCTGTGGTGGAACGCATCGTGGCGCTGGCCGCTTTCCTCGCCGGCGCCGACTGCGGCACCGCGAGTGGCCGCGGTCCGGAGCTGGCTTCGATCGCGATCGTGGTGAGGAACATTTCGGCAATGCCGGTGGGCCAAGTGCGGCTGGTTGCCGATGGCACCGCCGTCGCCATGCTGTGCGGTGCCGGCTACCCCATCTCGCTCGACAGCTCACCCTTTGTGGGTACGACGACCGGCGAGCTGCAGGGCAGGGCACCGATCGGCTGCCCGGACCTGTTCTCGTCTACGCCCCAGCTCTCGGGCAAGCAGGTGTTCAAGATCATTCTCGACCGGGGCGGCACGTTCGAGCACCTCGACGTCAAGCCGCCGACAACCTTCGCCGACCAAAGCAAAGCGAGGGGCGCTGCCGAATCGGCGCTGCAGGCAGCAAAGTCGAATCTCGAAACGGCCCAGGGAAACCTCAAGACCAAGGAAGAGCAGCTGGCGGCGGGCGGCGATCAGAATGTCCTCAATCCCGAAATCCAGGCTCTCAAGGACGGCATGCCGGCGCTCCAGGACGCCTTCAACAAGGCTCAGGCGGAGCAGGCCAAGGCCGTCGCGGGCGAACTGCCGGAGGAGGTGAAGTGGCATGAACAGGCTCGGGCGATCCTATACGCGCTGAACCAGGGGCGTGTGGCGGGAGGCGCGACATCGCTCGATGATCCGAAGGTGCAGGCCATCGAGGATTTCGCCATCGCGCTCATGGCATCAGTGGACACTGACGCCAACGTCACCGGCGCGCGCCAGCTGCTCGCCGCGGCGCGCGGCGCCGAACAATTCCTGATCGTGGCGCTGTTCATGATGGTGGGCGCCCTGATGCTGGAACGTGTGCTGGCGTTCCGACGCCGCGGGTGGGAGATCGACCGCGCGACCTCCCAGATCAAGGCCAATGTCGCTGCTTCGGATGCCGACGCCGAAAAGGCCAGGCTGGAGGCGGAAGCCGCTGCCGCCAAGGCGGCAGAAAAGGCGGCCGCGAAAGCAGCTGCCAAAGGGGCCGCCGCTCTCGCTGCAGGCCTCCCGGCTCCCCAGCCTGCCGCAAGTGCGGCCAAGCCCGGCGACGACCTGCAGGACCGCCGGACTCGACAGACAGAGCGGGCTTCGCGCTTGCGCACCACGATAGCCACCCTGAACCTTCATATCGGCAGCGGCCAGGACCGGACATCCGAGGTGTCGTCCGACATGGTCAATGCGGTGCTCAACGACCTCTCGCAAACAAGCATCTATGGCCTCAGCGACGAGCGCACGGACAAGGTCGCCGAAGACCTCAAGGTCAAGGTCGACTCGTCGCGACAACTCATCGGCTGGGGCATCACGACGCTGCCTGCACTCGGCTTCCTCGGCACGGTGCACGGCATCCTCAACGCCCTCAACGGGGTGAGCGGGCTGACCCAGGGTGACGCGGCGGCACGGCTGGCGACACTGCTGAACGTTTCGGGCGCGCTCGGCCTCGCTTTCTCGACGACCTTGATCGCGCTGGTCGGGATGATGATCCTGACCTTCTTCGACATCGTCCAAGCGCGCTCCGAGAAGTCCATGATCGAGGAGTTCCGCGACTTCCTCAACGATCGTGTGCTGGGATGAGCGACGCCCAGAAACAGGTCGAGCGGCGCGACGCGTTCACGCTGAGCATGGTCGACCTTTTTGGCTGCGGCTTTATCGCCGCCATCTTCCTGTTCATCCTCAATCTCATCCAGCCGCAGATCGATGCCCTCGCCAACCAAGGGACCGTCGCAGGCATCCAGGGTGAGAGCGCGGGGGCACTGGCAGGCGCAAAGAGCGGGCCGGTGTTCATCACCATCCGGGCCGATCAGGAACTCACGTTCCCGGGCTGGAGCGATGCCCCCGCTGCCCGCATCAACCCAGAGGCAGCCGATCCGCTCGAGCGCTTCGTCTACGACCAGGTCGTGCCTGACGCCGGCAAGCTCAAATGGCCCAAGTCGATCCCGCTGCGGCCGGTCGCCAATCCCGACACGCCGATCGACGCCGAGATCACAATGGTGCTCGGCCGCAACGTGTCCGTCGTCAGGCTCGTCGACTGGGTCGCGTCGGCCAATGGCGTCCGCCCCTTCGAGCTTACGTTCAACTATCGCAAGGGGCTCTACGCCGACATCGCGACGCCGATGCCCAGCTTCTTCAGCGTCGATCTCGTGCCGGACCGTGCCAGCAACGCCGCCTATGCCGGGCAGCTGACGATCTTGTCGCCCCAGCCCGTTGCATCGGTGATCGGCTGGATGGGTGCCGTAGACCGGCTTACCTGGCGGTACGGCGAGCACGTGACCGTCGCCCAGCCCAGCAGGACGCTCCTCGCCTGCTGGCTACGTCACACGGGGCTGCCGGAAGATGAGCCAGTCGTAATCTGTCCCGAGGACAACACCGAAATATCCTCGCTGGTGGGTGGCCAGCCGTCGCGGACACGTGCCTTCGTCGCATCGGTGGATCAATGCGTGGCACCGTTCGCCGGCTGGGCCTGTACGCCGCCGCCGGAATACGTCCCCGAGCCGGACCCGCCGGAGGAGTCACTGGATAGGCTTCAATGTAACGACTCCGGCTTCTTCCCGCTCTGCCTCGACGTCTCGCCCTTTGCCTCCATGGGGTTGGCTAATGTCCGGGAGTGACGAGATTTCGGACACGGGCCTGCATCGTTCGCGCCTGCGGCTGCGTGGCTCGCGACGCAAGGCTGACGATACGCGCGTGCACACGGCGCGAGCGGTCCTGTCGATGGTGGACCTGCTTTCCTGCGCGTTCGGCGGTGCCCTGTTCCTCTTCATCCTAACGGCAGCGCCGGCCAATCAGGCGGGTGGGCTTCCCCCGGCCGCAACGGACCGCGCGTTCCTTTTTGTCGACATCGACTCTACGACGGCAAGGCCGATCGTGATCCTCAAGCGCCTAGACAGCGAAGGCAGGGCCTTGGAGGAGCCTATCCGCATTGACGCATCGAGACTCAAGGGCAATGGCTCGCTGCGGGAGGTCGTCGGCGCCCGATCCAACGACAGCGCGGGCAAGGTCTGGACGTTCGGACTGACGCCGTGGGAAGTCGACCCCGGGGTCCGGCTACCCACCCTTGTGGTGATGCTCGACGAACCGACGTCCTTCTGGTGCGTACGGCTCGGCGTGGCCAGCGACGACAGTTCTGCGCGCGAGCGACCCGGGATTGCGATCCAAACGAAGCTGATGACCGTGCGCAAGCAGACCGTCGGCTCGTCCAAGGTGGAAGACGCGGTCGGCGCGATCACTGTGCCGACAGGCGTCGGGATGACCGAATGCCACCATTTCGGGTTCTAGGTTGCGGGTGGCCGCCATGACGGCAGCGGCCAAGGACAAGAAGGTCGCCATGGTGGCGTTCTACCAGTTGGCGCGGCGGTCCTGCGACGATAGGGTCTAGAGGGTCACCTCAGTTACGGTGCCTGCTCGAACAAGTGCGATGCCCTCTACAACGACATCGTCGTCCTCGGTCGCGCCGGCCTTCTGGGACCAATGCTCCGGGACGGGCAGATCGATCCCGCAACTTTCCAGAACCAGCAGTCCTCGACGTCTACATGAAGTACATCGTACCCATTCCGCCCGAGTCCCTGCCCTGGCAGTTCCACAACGAGAATTGGGCCAAGAAGCCGGAGAATACTGCCTGAGGCAGAGTCCTTTGGCGCCGGCGATGCGGCCGGGGAAGCTACTGCCCCGCTGCTGTTCCCCACGTCGGGATCGAGTAGCCTGCCGCCGGGATAGCGGCGTAGATGGCCCGGGCGAGGTAGTCTGCGACGGCATGGTGTTGATTTCCGCCCAATCCCGGGTCAGTTCTCAGCGGAAATCAACACTCCTTCCCTGGCGAGCCTTTTGAGTTCCAGTTGCTCACCCGGAGGGAAAGCAGCCTCGAACTCAAGGCCGAACCTGCCGATGAAACGCGAATGCGACTGGAAATGGCCGTGTCCGGGCCTGCGACGCTCGATGAAGAATGGCAAGGAAAAAGCCCTGTCGATGCAACAATGGAAACGCGCATGGTGTTCCGTCTGCAAGGGCTCGACCGCGCCAGCAGCCCGCCCATCGTGTCGTCGGAAATGGAAGTGGGAGCGTCCGGCGACGGAGGGTGGAAGGGGACCTTCGTCTTGCCCGCAAGATCGCTGCAAATCCTGACATCGAACTCTCGGTCCACATCGAGGAGCGGGCCTACCGGCCGCCGACGAGCTATCCGGAGGCCTTCTTCCACCCTCAACGAAAGGAAGCGCAGTTTCAGGCAGGGCAGCCCGCGCTACGCCTGCAGCATCACCGTCCCCAAGCCATCTTCGCGGTGAGCGTGGGGTCGTCCAACCGGCTCGGACGAGCGGACGTCTAGTGGCCTCTATCGGGGCTATTGGCACCCTCAATACCGCGAACAGTAAGCAGATATGGACGGACGAGCGTCTGAACGACAATATCAGCAAAAAACGATCGAAGTTGAGAGTGATGGTCAAGGTCAAACGAAAATAGAGTGGACCGCCGCAAGAACAAATGACAACATGCAAGCAGGACAGAACCGAGTGTCTCGGTGGATCAGAACTCCACCACATATGTGAAGTCGATCTGATTGATCGACCCTAGGAGATGCGGCGACAATGAAATGCAGATCTTTCGCGATCGGCCTGTCAGTGATTTTGGCTCTGTGTGCCCCGACGCTTGGGGTGGCGGCCGATAAGTTTACCGGCGAGGAGAATAGAAAGACGGCCGGGTGGATATTGTCGGCTCTAGATAAACTCGATGGCCAGGACCTGGCCGATTTGGCGGCCATGAAGAAGGTGATAGAGAAGAATCTGAGTGTCGAGCAATCGGATAGCGCTTTTGCGAAACTTCAGGCCTGTAGAACGGTCGACAAATATCGCTCGAATCCGCTGCCGCTGGTAGCCGCGGAGCACTACTTCTTCATGCGATATGAGGCGAGTAAGACGGGTGACCTAAAATTTCGTGGACTGCCGAAAAAATATCATGACATGAAGGTCAAGCTCATCGCCGAGGGGAAGGAGGAGCGTCTGCAAACGACTGACTGGCCGATTGCGCCACCGAGCCAAGGCACTCTCGACTGGGCCAACCTTGGAGTTGAACAGGGCTTGGCCGACTATGAGAGGCGCGAGAAGAAGAAGCCAGCGAACGGAACAACAGCGGATGGTTATGAAAAGGATATGAACCGTGCTGCGGAATCTGCATTCTTCGCCTGGATAGGCCGCACGTTCGGGACTGCCTACGCGCGACTGGGCGATGACAGATGCGGGGTCCTGGAGCCTTCGGTAGACTAGGGCGTGACGTAGCAGCTGAACGCTAGTCACTTCCTCGCAAAACCGGCTACATTAGAAAGCGCTAAGGCGATGCGACCGGTTTCAGAACGACAGATGCCACGGACGCGACCAATCCAGGAATTAGTCACTCCGACGGCAAGACAATCGTTTGTCAGGCAGTTTGGTCGGAGCCTTCCATTGGAGCGGCGCACAGCCCGCTAGGAGCCACTCTGGCTGGCAACCTCGCTGGCGGTGTCCACGCGGCCATAGTGGAGCAGCGCCTGAGCTACGGTGGCGAACGTTTACTTCGCCGTGCCCTTTGCGGGCATCGTTCTCGACGCCAGCTATCGTCCGAAACCGCCACAACTACGCCCTGCTGACGGCGTCGTACACATCTAAACCGGACGGTCCGCTTCCAGGGCCCGAACGCGACGTTAGAATATCTGCTCGGCAATGACCGCTCCTGGCGCTCCTTGCTCCTTACCGGCAGCCGATCAAACGGCAAAACCTCCACCCCCTCCACGACCTTCGATTGTGGCCTCCCTGACAGGCAAAAAGCCCGCGCTTATGCAGTGGAGGCTATAAGTTCGGTCGCGGTCTGCACGGCATTGTGTCTGCAATCGACCGTTTTCCTTACACTTTTGAGAATCGCCTCAGTGAGACGACGAAGAACGGCAATTGCGTAAGGAAAATATGTTAGGAAATCTATTGACAGGAAAACGTTGAGTTCGCACTATCCTTACATGCTTATTGGATATGCCCGCGTCTCAACCGCAGACCAGAACCTCGACATGCAACGAGACGCGCTGACGCGCGCCGGATGTGAGAAAATCTTTGAGGAGAAGAAGTCCGGTAAGGCGGGGAGCAAGCGTCCGGAATTCGAGGCCGCCCTCGCCTATCTCCGGCCGCAGGACGTGCTGGTGGTGTGGAAGCTCGACCGGCTCGGTCGCTCCCTTGTCGAAATGATGCGAACAATTGACAAGCTCCGCCAGGACGGCATCAAGTTCCAAAGCTTGACCGAGCACTTCGACAGCGAGACCGCACACGGCCGGTTCGCTCTTCAGATGCACGGTGCTATGGCGGAATATTTCCTAGACCTGAATCGTGAGCGGACCATGGAGGGGCTCAAGGCAGCTCTCGCCCGCGGTCGCAAAGGTGGACGAAAACCCAAGCTCACTGAAGATGATATGAGAGCTGCAAAAGCCATGCTCGCGGCTGGAGATATCTCGGTAGCCGATATCGCCCGCCGCCTGGGAGTGAGCCGCGTCACCTTCTACCAATACTTCCCTCAGGCGCGGGCCCGATCGAAGGAACTAGCGAAGTGAAAGGGGGTGGAGACGCGGATCTCAACGGCTAGGACATCTTGCCTAGCGTCGCGATCTCATGATCTCAGCGGCATGGCTCGGTGGTCTGATGGTACCCTATGCACCCGAACTCGCGAAGAAGCTGAAAGGATCAAAGGAGCGGCGGAGTCGATCGGGAAACAGCAGCACGAAGAGTTCTCAACGCTACGCGGCAACCGATAAGGATTGGTGACCAGGTGAGCCTGGACCGACAGCTTCCTTATTTGAGTTTTACCATTATGACTTTTGGGTTCTCTCCGATACGTTCGACATCGACAATGCCGGAGGCCTCGACGAGATCACTGAGACGCTGAAAGCCATAGTTGCGTGCGTCAAAGTCTGGGGACTGTTTCGCCAAGTGTGCCCCGACGCGAGCAAGGTTGGCCCGCCCATCTTCATCGGCCGAGGCTGCGACCGCTTTTGATAGCATATCGAGCGTGGCCTTATCGAGCTTGCTCTGCGCAGCAGCCGGTTTGGTGGCTGCTGTCTTCGGCAGGGGGGCGGCTGCCGACTGTTCGGATGCGTTGAGGACATCGAAATAAACGAACTTGTCGCAAGCCGTAATGAAAGGACGGGGCGTCTTGCGCTCACCGAAGCCATAGACTGTGACGCCTTGCTCGCGAATCCTTGCCGCCAACCTTGCAAAATCGCTATCGCTCGAGACGATGCAGAAGCCAGAGAATCGGCCAGTGTAGAGCAGGTCCATGCCATCGATAATCATCGCGCCATCGGTCGCGTTCTTTCTCGTCGTATAGGCGAATTGCTGGACCGGCTGGATCGAGTGCTCGAGCAAGCATTCTTTCCACCCTTTGAGATTTGGGCCGGTCCAATCTCCGTAGACGCGTTTGACACTGGCAGTGCCATAATTGGCGATCTCGGCCAAGAGGCCGACGATGATCTTTGGCGACGCATTGTCGCCGTCGATCAACAGGGCAAGAGTGGACGTCGTATCGGTTGCCATTGTCACTCTTTGTGCCAGTTAACCGCGAAAGCCGCAACGCCCATGTAAATAGAACCCGAGCCGCGAGAAGGCGTCTCGTAAGTAGCAATTGCTTTACGTTTTTGGTCCTCCAAGGTTCTTGTGTTAGAGCTCAGCGACAATGCCTTCTTAACGACGTCCTTGGTCAGACAAATAGCGGAGGAAACGTGGCGCTTATCAGGTGCCCGGAAATGTTCGATGGCGATTTCGCCGGCTTCTACTGCGGCTTTGTAGAGCCCAATCTGCCGGCCCTCGAGAGGGTCAAGGCCTTTGACGCTTTTCTCTCCAATTATATATCGAGCGATCGCCCGGTGCATATCGTCCGACAGGTCAGGGGGCAGGAGCGAGGCGCTCTCTATACGACCGCTCGGGGAGATATTTTGATGCCATCCGACAACGCGCCGGGTTGGTGGCTTCATGCATTCTTGCTGGGCGGGCAGCCCATTGAAGGCGCGTCCGCGCAATTCTTTGCTGAGGTTCCTACTCATATGTTTGGCATCGTGGGCAGCGAGACCCTAAATTCCGCCGGCTACCATCTGGCGCATATCTTGCCTGTCAAGGATCGTGATCTTGACTGGACGAACTGGACGCGGGCCGAACTTCAGCGGCGCTTCCTGCTCAACATTCACCCGTGCAACTGGTTTTTGATCGCCAAGACGGAATGGCATCGCAATGGGGCGCGCGCAGATATCACTGCGTGGATCAAAACAGCCTATGCGGAGCGGTACGGCGAGCTTTACCAGACTTTCGTGCGAAGGGTCGTGAACTCCGACCAAGCACCCGATCTGCGGCCAGGATCACCAGACTACAAGTTCCACCCGAAGGCTGGGGGTGAGGGTATCCAGCATCGACGTGCACCGCGCCGCCGAGCCAGTGGAGATGGTAGTGAGTCATCCCCACACATTCGCTCGCTAAACCGTCCAGGCGTAGTGCGAGAGCTTGTTGGCAAGGGCGTAATCCTAAATATAACAACGGTCGGCAAGCGTTTTGTGGTGCCACATGACGAGCTGCTCGACTGGGTCAAGGCCAACACAAACGTGCCCAACACCCGCAGCTGGCTTCATGCTGGCAACTACCACTGGCCGCGTCCGACGCAGGCCCTGCTTACCTTTTTGCGCCGTTTCGAAGTCTCTTCTATGGAAGCGCCGTAGCCTGGCGCGACACCCTTGACGATCGTGAGACTCTGAACAAGCTGCTTACCCCAAGTGCTCAGTCCTCGCCGAAGGAGGCGACCGATGGACGCCTGAAAAGCGAATTCGCGCGGTCATCGGCGATGCGCTGTTCCACAACTGCCCGCCCTATGTCAGGCAAGTGCGCTTCGCGCGCCGTTTTGTCGACAATTCCCCATAGGAGCATTGACCCACGTATTCCTGATCCCGCTTGTCCCAACAATCCTGCCTTTGTCATGTCTTTCAAGAAATCCGAATATCGTTCATACGGAGAGCGGTAAGCGCGTTCCAGCTTTCGCATTCTGGACGCCAAGTCGTTGTCCCGGAAGACGAATGCCTGGTGCACCCATTCTTTGCTGCACATAGCCATGAAGGCGTCGAAAGGCCAAGGGCCTCTTCGACAGGCGATCTCGAGCAGGACAAACGACTTCCACTCGGCGTCACGAACTTCGAAGCATGTCTTGTGTTGACCACCACCAGAGACCGCTTTGCGGAGCCCGTATTCGTTTGCCTTTTCTTGCCATGGCCCGAGCGGGAATTGGCTTTCCGCCGGCCGCTCAACATAGATTTGCCACAGCGCTCTTGCTTCACCGTCCTTCTCGCGTTCGATCGCGTTTTTTCGCTCCTCCATCATCCGCGTGCCCTTGTCGAACATGCGCGTCTGAAGCCACTTCCTGGGCGCCTTGAAGAGAATCGCTTCATCGAGGTGCTTCAGCGGCTCGTTTCGGTATCTTCTGAGATCGATTTCAAGTACGCCGACATCCATGGCATTGAGCTTGGCAAGCTTCGTCGGGTCGCAAGCATGCGTCACAAGGAATTCCACGTGAAGGTCGCGGCCACCGCGGCGGCAGATGACGTCAGGAACGACTTCGCCCGCCCTTTTCTCAAGAGCCGCTTCGTCGAAATCGAAAACGGCTTCCTTGAAGACTTCCAGCACGCCGTTCTGGTCCGTCATTGCGATGGCTGGTAGTTTCAGTCGCAGCCGGTCGCGGAGTACCATCTTTGCAAACTTGTGCAGGGCAGTTTCACCAGGTGATCTGCAGTTATCGGCCTGGTGAGCCCGGTGAGCGAATACGTGCGCCCTTTGCTCGCCCTTTCTGGCGACCATGTCCCGACCGCATCCAGGGCACATGCATTGGCAGGTGAGGCCTGACACGACGTCGTCGATATGGACCCGCGAACCGTCTGTCTTGCTTTCTGCGACACGGATGAAGCCCGCACTTGTGCAGTAGTACAGGTCACGGAGTGTGATTTCGGTCATGTGGCAACGCCCAAAGGGTGGCGACGCCCTATTTTCAGGATTTCCGGTCGCGTCGGCAACAACGGTCAGCGTCCCGTATTTAGGGATGCTTTCGTTTAGCGGTTTAAACCCGGCGATTGCCGGTCTCGCCGAGCTCACCGTGGTCGGTCATAAAACGCCCCTCGATGGCCGTTTTGGGTATACCTCAATGCGCTTAGCTTGCGGGCCTAGCTCATTAATTTAAAGAGCGACTCTATTTGGCCATGCGCCAAAAGACCACCCATTTGGGCCGGCGTTGTGGATTTTCCGACGCCAAGGCCTGCTTAGATCATGCTGCAGCTCCAAGAAAGGTCCCGCTGCTAGAGGCAGGGCCAACGACAAGTTCGGCAGCAGAAGGTATCATAAAGCCTGATCGTCGAGCATGCCTGCTTTCTCGGACTGGAGGGCAGTTTCGATGCGGCGCGAAAGCCGTTACCGCTCCGGACGGCATCTGGCTCAAGACTAGATGCCAATAGCGCTGACAGTTCGTTGTCGCCGGCTATCGACGCGCGCCGTTCCGTCCTGAACGATAACCTGAGCGCGATAGCCGTCGAACTTGACCTCGTGACGCCCTCAGGCGGCGGATCCACTAGGGTCGGGACTAGCGGGGGAATGAACTCGAGCCGGGACGCGGCGACAGAAACGCTTACTCATGCAACGGCAAATCTAGTGGTTCGGTATTATAGGAGTCCCGAAAATGGCTAAGGTCGGCCTCTTTACCGTAGCTTCACGGGTCTCCTCATATTAAAACTGGAGCGAACGGTAGGAGAATCGTCCTATGGCTGAGACCTCGATCGAATGGACCGACGCGACGTGGAACCCGGTCGCGGGATGTACAATCCTGACTTCAGGGTGCACAAACTGCTACGCCATGCGTATGGCGGCGCGGCTTGAGGCAATGGGGATGGAAAAGTATGCTGGCCTTACGCGCAAAAGCGGCGGGCGAGCGAAGTGGACCGGGAAACTCTTTCTTGACCGGAAGTCTCTATCGCTCCCGGTTATGTGGTCAAAGCCGCGGCGCGTTTTCGTGAACTCGATGTCCGATCTCTTCCACGCCGATGTGCCGGCCGACTTCATCGCCGACGTCTGGAAGGTGATGGAGGCCACGCCTCAGCATACGTACCAGATTCTCACCAAGCGGCCGGATCGGATCGTCGAGATCGTTCCATTGCTGCGGAAGCTACCGAACGTCTGGCTGGGGTGCAGCGTCGAGGATGACCGCGTTCTCCATCGGTTGGACGAGTTGCGCCAAGTTCCTGCGACGGTCCGCTTCGTCTCTTTTGAGCCGCTGATCGGCTCGGTCGCTGGTTCTGACCTAACCGGGATTCACTGGGCGATCGTCGGCGGCGAGAGCGGGCCAAAAGCCCGGTATATGGACCCAAGTTGGGTTGGCGAAATTGAGCGTATGTGTCGCCGCGCCGGCACTGCCTTCTTCTTCAAGCAGTGGGGCGGCCGGAACAAGAAGGCGGCCGGCCGGGAGCTCAACGGCCGATTCTATGATGAGATGCCGGCATCGATTTGACTATCGATCCACCGAAAGACTGCGCAAGGCTGATGGCCCTTTTAGATGGATTTGAGATGGCGCAGAATAGAGAAAACTTCTGAGGCCGCTCAATTGATGGCAGAGGGAACGGATCCAACACTTCCGCGAAAATGGTCTTCAGACGCTTTTTGACGTATTGCTCCAACCCCGCGACGTCGGCATTCCTCTGCCGGACATCGACCGGCTCCATATCAAATAGGAGGTTTGCCGCGCTGGGTGCATCTGAATATAGCTCCTGCTTCCATTCATCGGTCCCAAGCATGCGCGATATCGCTCGTTCCTTGGCGCCGTCTATCTTGGCCAAATCGCGCGCAGCTTGCCTGTACAAGCCGGAGAGCGGGAACAAATACCACACGTCTATAGCTTTTGTTTCTGCGATTCTTCTCAAAGTGTCCCATTCGACCTCCATCCCATAAGGGTCTAGGAACATCACGGCACGCGTTTTTCGCCAGCCTTCCCATGCAATTTCGCTCTTAATGAGTTTGTTTGCATCGCCTTCAAGCACGTCAATATCGCGGCCTGGGTTCTCTGCCTTGAGTGCTTCCAGCGCAGCAACATGCTTTGGCTTGACGTCCATGAACACCAATCGATCAAAAGGCGGCTCGATATCGATAGCAATTTTGGCCGAACCACGCCTGTGCTCAACTTGCTCAGGTACCGGCTCTTCAAATAAATCTCCTTCGCGAGCTTTCACCCTAACCGTGCGCCGGCCAGTGCCGGCGAACGCGTCGATGTACCAAACCTGGTCGCACCATGTGTGGAGAGCTGCCGAGTATCGCTTAAGATATTTCTCGACGATCTCTAGCTTGATGTCAGTATGTTGGCCGCCAAATTCATGCTCGACAGTGTCGGACACTCCCGTACTCCCGCCAGTTCACTCTTTGGCAGGAATTCACAATCCAGGCAGTAAGTCCAGATATTCCCAAATGTAACGAACTCCGTCACCCCTCGCGGATCGGTGCCAGACGTTTAGGTTCGGTCGCCGTGGTCGGCACGGCATTGTGTGCTCCCTTGTCGAAAATGGTTCTTCGTCTGCCATTCGTGCAGCAAGCCGGCTTTTGCCCTTATGGCCGAGCGTGGCACTGGCCGCTATGTCGGCAGCGCCTTCATCACCCTGAACCGCGAGCTCCATCGTAACCGTCCGGTGAGGGCCGCAGTCAAGCTGCTTTTGCGGTGACGGTGGATCGGCGCCCGTTCCACGGCAGGAGATCGGCCAGCCGGCTTTGCGGCGTGTCGGCGATGCGGGCGAGCACGTCGGCGAGCCAGGCCTGCGGGTCGACATCATTGAGCCGGGCACTTGCAATCAGCGTATACATGACCGCCGCGCGATCGGCGCCCCGTTCGGAGCCGGCGAAGAGCCAGGACTTTCTGCCGAGAGCCAAGCCGCGCAGCGCTCGTTCGGCCGCATTGTTGGTCAGGCAGATGCGCCCGTCTGCGAGGAAACGGCTGAACCCTTCCCAGCGCTTGAGCATGTAGTCGATCGCCTGGGCGACCGGCGCGTGACGCGAGAGTTTGGCGCGCTCGCCACGCATCCACTCTTCCAGTTCGGCGACGAGCGGTGCGCTCCTTTCGGTTCTGACGGCGAGGCGCTGTTCGGCGGCCAGTCCATTGATATCGCGCTCGATGTCGAACAGGAGATCGATACGTTTGACGGCCTCGAAGGCGATCGGCGAGATCGGCGGCGCGGTCTTCCCCCGACGCGCATTGGCGGCGATGTCGGCGAGCACGAAGAACTTGCGCCTGGCATGGCTCCAGCAGAGCGCTTCCGTCACCGGTCCGGGCTTGCGGTCGGGGAGGTAGAGCCGGTTGTAGCCGGCATAGGCATCGGCCTGCAGAATGCCGGTGAACTGCCTCAGGTGCCGCTCGGGATGATCGCCCGACCGGTCGCGCGATGTGTAGAACAGGGCTGCCGGTGGTGATGCCCCGCCGAAGGGGCGATCGTCGCGGACATAGACCCAGGCCCGGCCGGTGTCGGTCTTGCCCTTCGCCAGGATCGGCACCGTGGTGTCGTCGCCGTGAAGCCGCTCTGCCTTCAGCACATGGTCCTCGATCAGGGCATGCAGCGGACGCAGCACCGCCGCGCACGCGCCGACCTGATCGGCCAGCGTCGACAGGCTCAGATCGACGCCCTCGCGGGCATAGCGCTCACTCTGCCGGTTCAGCGGCTGGTGCTGGCCGAACTTCTCGAACAGCACCATGGCAAGCAGGTTCGGGCCGGCGAAGCCGCGCGGCGTGACGTGAAACGGCGCTGGCGGCTGGCTGATCGCCTCGCACTGCCGGCACGAGAACTTCTCGCGCACCGTCTGGATCACCTTCCACTGGCGCGGGATCACCTCCAGCGTCTCGGTGACGTTCTCGCCCAGCTTCGACAGCCTGGTCGAGCCGCAGCAGGGACAGCTCTCGGGAGCAGCGATCACGACGCGCTCGCGCGGCAGATGCTCAGGGAACGGCTTGCGCGATGGACGACGACGCTCGAACGACTTCACCGTCGTGGCACGCGACGCGTGCTCCGCCGCCAGTTCGGCTTCGGTTGCGTTCGCCTCCAGATCTTCGAGCTGAAGCTCCATCTGCTCGAGCAGCCTGGCCTTGCGCTCCGAGCGGCTGCCGTAGAGCTCGCGCCTGAGCTTCTCGATCTCCAGCTTCAGTCGTGCAATCAGCGCCTCCGTCCCGGAGTTGACCGCCGCGGCGCGGGCGGCAAGCGCTTCGGCCTCGATGCGCGCGGCGCGCTCCGCGAGGATCATAGCGTGGGCGGCGGCGAGGTCGGAAGGGAGCGATTCAGCGGCGGACACCAAGCGATGGAATCACATCCACCGCCATGTGCAAGGTCAAAATCGTCAACCGGTCGCCGTCGGCCGCCAGGTCTTTTGCGGCATGCGCCAGTCAATGCCTTCGAGCAGATAGCCGAGCTGGGCCGGCGTGATCGTGACCGCGCCGTCGGCCGGCGACGGCCAGATGAAGCGGCCGCGCTCGAGCTTCTTCGAGAACAGGCAGGCGCCCTGGCCGTCGTGCCACAGAACCTTGATCAGATCGCCGCGGCGGCCGCGGAAGACGAACAGGTGACCATTGTGCGGATCACGCTTCAGCGTCTCCTGCACCACCAGCGCCAGGCCCGGAAAGCCCTTCCTCATGTCGGTGTGACCGGTCGCCAGCCACACCCGCACGCCGCTCGGAACCGGGATCATCGCGACCTGAGCGCGTCCAGCACGCGCCGCAGCGCCTCGGCATCCACGTCGCGATCGACGCGGATACGGCGCCCGCCGCCAAGCTCGATCTCGATGATGCCGCTCTTGCGGCGACGTCGGCCAGGAGGCGCCGATGGCGCCGGCGCCTCAACGGCGGGCGGCATGGCAGCAGCAGGAACGATCTCGATCGGGACCAATTGCGATGAACCGGCATCGACCCGATCGCACAGCTCCTTGCGCCATCGGAAGAGCTGGCTGACGTGAATGCCCGCCGATCGCGCGACTTCCGACACCGACACGCCAGGCTCAAGCGACGCCGCGACCAGGCGCTCCTTCTCCTCACGCGACCAGCGGCGGCGTCTCTCGACCGACGTGATCACCTCCACCCGCGACATCGTCATAGGGCTACTCCTAGGATTATCCCTAGGACTTCCGACGTTCGCCCTCAGCCCGCAAGGCGGCCTTCACCGGAGGGATACGCTCCATCGCCCCTTGGCACTCGATCTCGCGATCTGCGTAATTCCTGTGTGCTTCGGCGCGTGCTGATCATCTACGCGGTTCCATCCACGCTGCTCTCCTGATCGAGGACGTAGGGCGCAGGCAAATGCGGCAAAGCGGCCCGGCAATGCCGGGATAGTGAGGGCGGGCCGTTGACCGGGGCGGCGCGCTCGGCCGTCATGACGTCATGGATTGAGCCCATGGCAACAGCAGAAACGTCCGCAACGCATCACGGAGTCTGGACAAGCTTAGACGACACAATCCGATGCATAAGGTTCTGAACATAAGTCACTTTATCCTCATCCTGGAACAGGATGTTTCGCGCGTCCATCGCGCTCTTGTCGACAGCCCAAAGCAGCCGCATCACGTGGGATGGCGTGTTCGAGATGATGAAGCTGCTGAGCGTTACCGAAGGCTCGCCGAGGCGCCGCTCGATATCCTTGATCGTTTGGAAAAACTGAATCTTGGGATCGTTGAAACCGAGATTGCGAATGCCCTTCGGGTCAATGAACGCGATGTGCTGACGGCCGCCCGCAATCAGCCACAGAATAAAGTCGGGATGAAAGTTTCCGGCTTCAAAGAAGCCTACGCCCCGGCCTTTGCTGAGATTGCGGAGCAGATAGAGTTCCTTGTCCTTGAAGAACTCAGTGGCTCCGTCGTGATAGGCCTTCACGTCGTCCACGAGAATTCGTTCGCCCTTATTCAGGGGAACAGGACTTACCTCGACTATTTTCTGGTCGAGGTACAAGAGCGGCTCGTACAGGTGTTGACCAAACCAGATGGCCTTCATGCCGCTGAATTCCCACGGCTTAAGGTCGCCGGCCTCGATCAGCGCCTTCAGCTCCGTAAGCTTTGAAACTATCTCCTCCTGCGACCTGTCCAGAAGGATGCGATAGTACCCTTCGCCGTCCTCATCCCGTCCTGTCGGGAAATTGGGGTCGTCCGGCGATAGCTCCTGATATTCAAGGTGTGGCAGCTCCCATTCGCGCTTCCGGAAAGTGTAGTAGCGCTCCGTGTATTTTTTCAGCAGGGATAGAGCTATCTCCTCCCACAGCCGAACCTTCTCGAATGAACTGGGGACGAGTTCTTCTGCCGGAATCAGAAGCTGATACCAACTTTGATCGGCCAGAAGGCTGGCAAGCCCAGCCTGCGTCAAGTTGAGATTGTACCAGCCGCGCTCCGCCTTGAACCTCTGCAATTCAAAATACAACCGATCCAGGTCGATAAATGCGATGTGCCTTGCCGTAAAGTGCGCCTTGTTTGGCACCGCCTCGATATCGCCGCCGACACCGCCCGACTTCAGAGCCTGAATTTTCGGATACCAGTTGAGCACAACCTGGTTCTTTTGCAGGTACGCGGTCGCCTCGTCTGTGGCGTGGTCCGGGGTCGCGAGGGTCGGTATGGGACCAAGCCGCCGGAATGCATCGCCGAACTCGGTGCTTACACCGTTGATCGTGTTCTTCAGGCGGATTGTCTTCAGCTTCTGTGTTCCAAGGTTCTTGATGATCGGAAGCATGAACTCCATGCGGTCATCGTTGACGGGCAATCCTTCCTCTTCGAGGAAGTCGCGGAACTGCGCCATGTAGTCTGCATGAATGCCAAAAATGGAGAGGGTCTCAAGCACGCCAATATGCTTTGGCCGGGTAATCTCGTCGGGTAGCTGCGCCTTGCCGCTGCGCTTCAAGCTTGAACCGAATCCCTTGAGCCGGACGCCCCGGCCAAACAGCTGAATGATCTGCGAGCCCTCGGTCTGACCGACGTTCATGAGTCCCATCGTGCTCACGCGCCAGCTATTCCAGCCTTCGGTAAACTTCTTGGATCCAATGAGAAGATTGACGGTGGACTGGGGCGTATTGATGCTGTGAAAAAGCGACCCGGCGAATTCACGATCGTCCGCGGGTATGCCCGCTTTTTCGCAAAGCTGAACGAGCTTTGCGTCATCGCCGACATTGATCACGCCGAATGGATCGTTGTCTCCAACTCGTAAAGCGATCTCGCCGGCCGCATTCTTCAGATTCTCGATATGCAGCGCCCCGCCGCCGCCAGCATTGAACAAAAGCGCCAGGGTCTCGTCAAAAATCTGCGGAGCGGAAAGGCCAACGGTATTGAGGTAGGCAAACCGCCCAGCAAACAGATTCTTCCCTCCGGCTGTAATCAGCCCCTTGTTAAGCACGCGGTCGATGTGCTCGATGCTGCCGGCGGGGTCGCCCACGTAGCGCGACAAAAACTTGAGAATTTCGACGATATCAGAGGCGTCGCGCGCCGCGAGGGTTTTCGTCACGCTGCCGCCCACAAAAATCCAAAGCGGCTTGTCAATGTTGAATGGATGGAACGCGGCGCGCTGTTCTTTATAAAGCCGCTGCTGCTGGAAAAAGGCAAGAAGGCAGGCAACCAGATAGGCG
>SAQG01000033.1 GCA_004020315.1 Mesorhizobium sp. | reverse complement strand
GTTGCTGCACTGCACAATCACAAGAGAGCGCGGCGGGAGATGGAGTCCGGCCGACTCTCTGGGTCGGCCGGGAGTAGACATCTTCAGCTTCGACTTGCTGTGGAATGGAGCGTTAGGTGATCGCTATTGTCGTGGCGCGAGACCCAGAACCTTGCGATGCACCGCAACGAGATTGTCAGCTTCCCGCCGGAGCTCGACCGGATCAGTGAGAAGTTTCTACGCGGGCCACGGCTGGTCGCACGCGCTCGTCTCGCACCGAGTTAAACCGGGCCGCTGCGGTCAGTTCTGCCTGATAACGCCATTGCCATTTCGGCATCATAGGCTGACCAGCTTCCTTGCGCTTGTTCGGGAAGCCCTCGTTCCTCCATAGCCAGCACCGTTGCCGCAGCTCCCTCTATTTCCAGGAAATGTTCCGCAGAGGGCACGAGAAATCGGTTCAATTGGCGACGAATACGAGACCCATGCCGACTTCCTGAAGGTCGATTTTTTGGACACGGGTGCTCGCTGCGGCCGCGAGTGCGATGTTTCCACTTTCACCGCTCAGAACCAATCTCGATCTCGGCTAAGCAATCGCAGCGAAGGTGACGGATCCTTGACGGGAATCCGGCCCTCAGGCCGCTTGATCTTGGTTCGACGGGCGAATGCGTGGCGTCTCTGCGGTTGACCGCCGACTTGTGAGCGCTACCCCCGGTGGGCCAGACATGAGTTGCTAGTCCTGGCCTTATGAGCAAACTGCAAACGGTTCCTTGCGTCCTGCCCGGCCCGCGCCGCCGGCAGGGTTCCGGCGGCAGCGAAGCGAAGTCGAAACGATGAAAACTGTGGAATTGTGGACATGCGGGACGCTGCCCGCAGCCTCCACGAGCAGCAACAGCAACCCTGAACAAAACATTGCGGGGTTATTAATGTTAGCTCGTTGCTGACGGGAACGGCCGGGAGGAATTCCGTCTCGTGAACCGAGTTCGAATTGTGCAGGACTCGATTGCCTGCTCCGTATCGTGGTAAACTAGGCGACGTGGCGAGAGCCGTGTTCTGGACCATGTTCAAAGTAACCGCTCTACCTGACCAGATGACCTTCGAGGTTGCCGCCGGCGAGACCTTGCTCGAGGCCGCTTTGAGGTCGGGTGTGCCGTTTGCCCATGCCTGCGGCGGCCGGGCGAAATGCTCGACCTGCCGCGTCTGGGTTCTGGACGGCGTGGAGGGTTGCCCGAACCGGAACCGAGACGAGAGCTTGATGGCGGAACGACTGAGGCTGGCGGACGAGGTCCGGCTGGCCTGTCAGCTCAGGCCGGAGGGCGAGCTTCGCGTCAGACGCCTGGTGCTGGATGAAACCGACTTGGTAATTACAAGCCAGCTTCTCAGTTCTCCCGAGACGCGTTCCGGCGAGTCGAAACAGGTTGCGGTTTTCTTCAGCGATGTCGTCGATTTCACCAAACTGTCCGAGCAGCTTTCGCCCTATGATGTGATGTATCTGCTTAATCGCTACTTCGCCCAGGTTGGCGACATCATAGAGCGGAATGGCGGGTTCATAGACAATTTCATCGGCGACGGGCTGATGGCAGTCTTCGGAATCGACGATCAGCGGGACGCTCCGCTTCGAGCCGTCAACGCGGCGATTCAGACCGTTGCCACAGTCGATCGCCTGAAGCCGTTCTTTGCGTCCATGTACGGCATCGATTTCGATATTCGTATCGGTCTCCATTATGGCGAAGCCGTCATTGGCACGTTGGGCTTCGCCGGAAACCAACGCCTCACGGCAGTCGGGGACGTCGTGAACCTGGCCAGCCGGATCGAAGCCGCGAACAAGGATGCCGGGACACGACTGCTGATTTCCGAGGCGCTTCACGCCCAGATCGCCGACAAGGTGGAGGTCGGCGATTTTGTCAGGGTACGCCTAAGGGGTACCTGCGAACGTACGAGCCTGTTTGAAATCATCAGGCTAAAGCCCGAATGCGACGCTGAACTGAACGCCAGGCAACCCCGTGAAACCATCCGTCATGCCGGCAGGAGGTGGGTTCGCGCATTTCCCGAGGACGAGCTTCAGCCCCACGAACGACGGATTCTCGATTTCGAGGATTACGATATCGTTGTCGTTCGCGGAACCGACAGCTACTGCGCCTTCAACAACGCCTGCCCGCATCTTCATCTGCCGTTCTACGAACGTCGAAAACCAGCCGAGGTGAAGACGCTCAATCTCCCACACACCGAAAGCACGATCACCAGTGATCACGGCCTCGTCTGCCGTTGGCATCAAAGCTGTTTCGACCTGTTTTCCGGCGAAATCAGGAACTGGGCGCAGTTGCAGCAGGATGGTACAGCGCCGGGCTATGAACACACGGGTGATATCTCGAAAAATCCCGCCAGGCTGACGGTATACCCCTGCCGAATACAGGACGGATACCTGTGGATCGGGCTCGACTGACAAGGAGCGGTTTCGGTTTCTTCGCGGAATCGTTTCGCTCTGACCGTCTGCCAATCAGAGTTGCGACCGAACTCCAGCCGCAGGCTGTTCAGCTTGGGGACGGAACGCCCCTACGCCGACAAGGAAACAGTCTCGGGAACTGGACCAGCGAGCAGATCGCGCTCGCGCTCGCCGGTGACCGGAAGATTCAACCACTTAGAAGTTGCTTCTCATTCACCTGTGAGCAAACTGCAAACGGTGGTTTGCAGTTTGAACGACCCCGGAAACAGCAGCATACGAGAACGGTCGCTTACTATCGTGTCTCCACACAGCGGCAAGGACGCTCGGGCTTGGGCATCGAGGCCAGCGTGCCGCGGTCGCCCGCTTTGCCGAGGCCGAGGGGATGATCATCCTCCAGGAGTTCACCGAGATCGAAACCGGAAAGGGCGCGGATGCTCTTGATCGACGGGAGCAATTAAGTGCCGCCCTTGCCCGCCAGACAAAATGCCCGGTGGTCGTGGCCGAGCTTGATCAACTCTCGCGTGACGCCGCCTTCATCGCTGGCCTGATGGTTCAGCGAGTTCCCTTCATAGTCGCGGAACTTGGCGCCGATGCCGATCCGTTCATGTTGCACCTTTACGCCGCTTTGGCCGAGAAAGAGCGGCGAGTGATCTCGGAACGAACCAAAGCCGCCCTCGCCTCTCGCAAGACCACTGGAATGAAGCTCGGTAATCCGACTAACACAGCCGAAGCTGCAGCCAGAGGTCGGAAAATCTCGATCCGGGAGGCTGACAGATTTGCCCAGACCGTGCTGCCGATCATCGCCTCTATCCAACGGTCCGGCATCACCAGCCTCCGTGGCCTGGCCATCGCCCTGAACAACCGTGGCGTTCGGAACAGCGCGCAACGGCCAATGGCAGGTCTCGAATGTGCGAAACATCTTGGCGCGGCAATCTGCTGCCCAGCTTTGATAGGCGGGAGTAACTAGGAGCCTGAGTCGCTCGAACTATCAATCGTAGCGGTGCCTCGACGACCGATCACATGGACCGAGGTTCGAGTAGGCATCAATGCGGTTATCGCGAGATAACCAGAACGAGCTACAAAGGGTCGCCGCCAATCCTGTTCGAAACGCGAACGGACAACCGCCTAACTTGCGGCTGTCGAAACCGGTGCGCTTACCGCCGCGGGGGCATAGACCATGGTAGACTCGCCGCGCCCCTTTACGGTGATCTCGCGCAGCGGGGTCAGCGGAATCCTGTCTGACACCAGTTCGGCGGTCGCCCGGCCGATCACCAGCGGAACGCCGAGATTCTTCGAGGCGCCCTCCAGCCGCGATGCCAGATTGACCGCGTCGCCGAGCGCCGAATAGTCGAAGCGCTGCTCCGATCCGACATTGCCGACGACGCATTGCCCGGTGTTGACGCCGATGCCGATGCGCAGCGCAATCGGCGTTTCGCCGCGCGTTTCGGCCTCCGCCTGCAATTGCGCGTTCAGCCGATCTAGCGCAGCGAGCATTTCGAGGCTGGCCTCCACCGCATGGATGGCGTGGTCTGGATCGTCCAGCGGCGCGTTCCAGAACGCCATCAGGCAGTCGCCGATATATTTGTCGATGGTGCCGCCATGCGCCATCACGACGTCGGAAAGCGGCGTCAGCAGCCGGTTGATCAGCGTTGTCAGCCGCTCGGGATCGCCCTTCATCGCCTCCGCGATGGTGGTGAAGCCGCGAATGTCGCAAAAGAGAATGGTCAGCGTGCGGACCTCGCCGCCAAGGCGAAGCTGCGTCGGGTCGCGCGCCAGGCGTTCCACCAGGGCCGGCGACAGATATTGCGAGAAGGCGCGCGTTATGTCGCGCCTAAGCTTCCGCTCCGCCGCGAAATCGCGCGCCGCCTGCGGGCTTGCGACAAGAGTAAAGGCAAGCGCTGGCGCCAGCGGCGCGACGAAGACACGGCCGTAGCGCAGCGCCATATAGCTGCCGGCGAGGAGCGCCAGCACGGCAACCACAGCGCCGGCCAGGGTCTTCCATCCGGTCGACTTCCAGACGGCAAGAACGCCAATGCCCGCGCCAAGCAGGATCGAGAGAATTGCCGCCCATGCCGGGGGGCGCGCGATGAACAGCTGATGCGCCAGATTGTCGAAGACCGTCGCCTGGATCTCGACGCCGGAAACGAGCCTGGCGGTGCGGATGGTGAACGGCGAGGCGTGGACGTCGGCGCCGCCTTGCGACAGCGTCGGCGCGTTCTGCAGGCTGAGCCCGACCATGACGATGCGGCCGCGGAAAAAATTCTCCGGCAGGAAACTGTCGGGATCGAGCGCCTGATAGTAGGAGACGGTCGGATATGTGCGAGACGGGCCGAAGGCCTGCAGCAGCGCGTTTCGCGGTACAGTGGCTGGCCGGCCGGCGGCGTTCAGAAGCTCTGCCGCAAAGCCGTCGCCATAGCCCGGCACGCGCCGCAGGATGCCGTCGCCGTCGGGCGCGATTGAGGCGATGCCGGTTGCGGCGCCCGTCGCGGTGAAAATGGCCAGCGGCTCGACCCGGACATGCTGGGCGGCCTGCTCGGTCTCGATGAACGTCTCGTCGCCGGCCAGAACCACGTCCGGGCCAAGGCTCTTGACCAACGCTTCGTCCGCGGCCGGCGTCGATGGCTCAGCAAAGATGATGTCGAGCCCGACGGCTTTCGCTCCAGCGCGGCGCAGAGCCTCGACGAGCCGCCCGTGAAGATCGCGCGGCCATGGCCATTGCAGGCCGATCTCGGCAAGCGAGGGCTCGTCGATGGCGACAATGACCGGCCCGTCATCGGGCGGGGGCGGCGGCGAAATGGTCGAGAGATAATCGAAAGCGCGCGCCTCGACGAGCTTCCATGGCGTGAGCAGGGACAGACCAGCAACCAGCAGCACGGCGAGGACCGCGATCGCAAGAATGCCGTTGCGGCGGGAGGGGATTCCGGGCGCGGAAGCGCCAAGGCCCTTCCACCACGGCCCGCCTGCAAACATCAGAACCGGACCTTCAGCGAACCGACGATGCTGCGGCCCCAGCCGGGGGTGAACGATGCGACCTGAAAATCCTCGTCGAACAGATTGTACGCGGCGAGTTCGAGTTCAAATCGTTTGTCGAAAGGTTCCCAGGTCAGGAAGGCATCCGTCGACCAGTAGGATTCGAGCTCAGTCCCCGCCGCATCGCCGGTGCGTGAGCCGACATAGGTTTCGGCCAGCGTGACCTTGATGTTGGACGGGTGAACCCAGGTCAGGCCAAACCGCGCGGACGTTTCGGGGACAAAGGGCAGCGGGCCGCCGAAGCCTGGACTTGTCGGATCTTCGTTCTCTGAATCGGCGTAGGCAAAGGTCGCGAACGCGCCGAAGCCGTTGCCGATCCAGACGTTGGCCGTGGCGCTGATCCGGTCGAGCCGGCCCTCACTGAGATCGATTGTGGTGGCGGAAGCCGGAACGCCGATCGAAAGTTTCTCGAATTCCTGATGCTGGTAATCAACGGCCGTAAAAAGGCGGCTGTTCCACTCGGCGTCCCAGCGCGCGGCAAACGTGTCCGAAAAGCCGTCGACAGCTAAAGAATTCTGATTGGATTGCAGGCCGAGTATTCCGACCGGCGCCAAGGTCGCCGACGTTATGAACGAGCCTTCGCGCAGGAACCCGGCGCGTAGGTAGTGGCCTTCGAAAGGCGTCCAGGCGACACCGAGGCGAGGCTCCAGGCGTTGTTCATCAATCGTGCCACCGTCGAGATAAGTGCCGAATAGGGCTCCCTCCACTTTGAGATTGGGGTTGAACTCGTAGACGGCATCGAAATAGAGGCTCCCAATGGCGACATCGACTGCCGTAGTGGATTCGGATACGATTGTGTCCGGGATAAAAGGAAAGACGAAAGAAAACGTTTCGTCTTTTGAGACTTCCAATAGTCCGCCCTCACCTCCGTATCGGAGAGTCAAGTCACCGGTTCCGTAGATGTGATTGAATGCGGCGAGATAGGATTGCTGGCTGGTCTCACTCTCCAGAATGAATCCTGTTTCCCCGAAGCCGATTTCCTCCAAGCGGGTTCTGTTGCTTCGATCCGTGATGTCGGCCCCAAACAGCGCCGCGCTGGCAACGTTCTGGTAACCAAATGTATGGCTCCAGGCGACCCCGGCGTTGCCGGTTCGGGTGTCGCCGGTGTCGGCATACGTTCCTCCTAGCGGCAGAACGGTAGGGTCCAGCACTGTGCTTAGGTCGAACTCGAAATCCTTGACATCGATATACGCCACCACCCGGTCATTCGGCGTCGGCTTCATGGCCACGTAGCCTGTGCCCGTGATCGACCGGTCCTCGAGATCGAACTGGCCAGTCTCTGGATCATCGCCGCGACGCGTGTCGGTCTCCAAACCGTTGATCCTGCCGTAGAAGCTCCAGGGAAAGGGAGCTGATTGATACCCTTGGGTTTCGATTTCGCTGATCCAACCCAGATCGCCGTCGTCGGCGACAAAACCCCCGCCGACGGTGGTTTCGATGAAAGGTCGCCGAAGGATGTTGGCGCTCCTCTGGCGGCCGGCCAGCATTTGCGGGTCGAGCATCAAGCCTTGGAAAAACGATGAGAAGCTGGTTGTATTAGTGCCCGGTTCCGTCGGCACGTCGCCGAAACGCAGATTGTTGACGAAGGGATTTATGCTACCGGCAAGCGCCTGGTCGACATAGCCGGAGCCGGTGAAGGGATCGAATACCGCGTCGCCGTAGTTGCGGCCCCAGGCGTTGAGATTGAGTAGCCGGAACGCGTCGTTTAACGTCGAGCCGGTGTCGCGATTGGCGCTGAGCGCGGCATAGTCGCCGCCGCGCGCTCTGGTGCGCTTCAGCGCTTCCTGTGCGCTGGCGATCGCCTTGTCGGCTTCGTACTCGTCGATTGCAACCGCCGTGCGGAAGGATGAAATCACCGGATCGTTCGGATCAAGGCGACCGGCGTTTTCGATAGCCTGTTCGGCGGGTTCCAGCTCGCCGGCTTCGTAATAGGCGACGGCAAGCAGCAGCAATCCATTGGAATAGGCCGGATTGGCGGTCGTGCCGGCGAGCAGGTCGTCACGCGCTTTGTCCAGTTCGCCAGTCTGCAGATAGTAGCGGCCGCGCGCAACCAGCCCGATGTCGAACGCCGGATCGACTGCGAGCGCCGTGTCGATTTCGGCCTTCGCTTCGGCCGTGCGGTCCTGCTCGAGATAGATGATGGCGAGGTTGGCGTGGGGGACAGGATCTTTCGGGTCGAGTTCGATAGCGCGCTTCAGCGCCGCCTCCGCCTCGCGAGTGGCGCCGCGCGCGCTCTGAACGAGGCCGAGAGCGTTCCAGCTCGCCGAGCCGGGCGCCAGCTCCACCGCGCGCTCGAGGTCGGCAAGCGCGCCTTCAAGATCGCTCTTGATTCCGGCCCGATAACCGGCGCGTGCTTGGAGCGCGATCATATTATCCGGGTCGAGCGACAAAGCGCGATCGATTGCCGCTTCCACCTGTTCGCGGTCGTCGAGCAGGAACGCAATTTGTGCCCTGAGGGCGGGCAGCGTCGGATCACCGGGATAGCGCCGTTCGGCTCTTTCGAGAACGGCAATTGCAGCTTTGAGGTCGACCAGAAATCCGGCCGTCAGAGCCTCGGCGATGGCCGCGGCGACGCCGGCATCCGCACTGACCGGCGGAGCTTCGACATGGCTGGGGTCAGCCAGCGAGCGCGCATAGTAGCCGCCATAGCGCGCCATGACACGCCGGCTGGGATCGAGATGCGGCGCCGCGCGCTCGAACAGATGCGCCGCCTCGGCATAGCGCTGTTCGGCGCCGGCGATCAACGCGTCGATCAGATCGAGCCGGGCTTCCTGCGCGCGCGTCAGCAGGAATTGTCGCGCCTGCCTGGCCGCGTCGCGCGCCGCTTCCCGCCCTTCAAAGTCAAGATTAACCTCGGCCAATGTCACCCAGTCCTCGGCGGATCGGGACGACGGCTCCATCGCCTTTATCCTGGCGCGCGCCTTGCGCATGTCCAGGCTCGACAATGCCGATGCTGGCAGGACGGTGAAAGCGTCGCGCAAGGAGTAGTAGAACAGCATCTGCTCGCGGTCGTCCGAATCGACGATGACGACCTTCGTCGGCGCCGAGCCGATGGTGGCCGCCGCGGCTTCGCCTTCGACGACGCTGACCGAGCCGAATTCGTTGGCGAGTTCTACCGTGCCTTCCAGCACGATCAGCGAGGTGCGGCCGTTGCCGTCGACGGTCATCGTCCAGTCGGTGCCGCGGATGGCGGCGGCGGCGGCCGGCGTGTCGATGGTCAGCCCTTCGCCGCCGCGCTCTGCTCGCGCCCAGATGGTGCCGCTCTCCAGCTTGAACTCGGTGTCGGACGCCGCGCCGATCTTTTTGACCAGGAGCGTCGTATTGCGGCCAAGGCGCATCTGGGTGCGGTCGGCAAACAGCACTGCTAGGCTGCCGGTGGCGTTGGTGCGCAGATAGTCGCCGGGGACGACGTCCTGCCTGAGATCGACCACCTGCCAAGAGGCGAATTCTAGGAAGCGCACTTCCTCGCCCGATTTGCGGGCAATGACCGACCCGGCCGCCGGCTGGTTGCGCGGCACGACATCGGCCGCCGCCGGCTGGATGCCGACGAGCGCCGTCAACAACAGCGAAAAACTTACCGGCCCCCGCATCGCAGTTTGAAGCGCCCCCTCTTCGAACGGCTTTATGACGGTTCATTCATCGAACTGTCAAATACTCCGTTGCAGCAGATCGCCGAATACGGCAAACGTTGCTGCCCGGACACACAGCATCGGAAAACAGGCGAAAAAAAGAATGGCTGCTTCAACGAAAAAAGCTGGCGGTTGTTGGCAGCCAGAAGGTCGGCTCGGCGAGGGGAAAAGATTACCTTGATCATCTGAAAAAGATCAAAGACGTCTTTTACGATCAGATAAAGATCGCGGACCAGAAGGCTGCGTATATCTTTACGTTCATGCTGGCGTTCCTGATAACCTCGTCGGAGGGCCGGGCGACGGTCCAGTGGCAGCGCTATGTCGATGCTGGGGGCTCGGTTTCCGCGACGCGGACGATCTATGCCAGGGTGCTGGGGAACCAGCAGAGCGTCGGGTCAGGCCTCTATAGGTCGCAGTTTTCAGGCTCTCAGACCCGGATCGTCTACGGCGAAGTTGCGACTTTCAACTGCGCGATCTCGGTCGGGGGCTCTTTCAGACGTGCCACTTTTTCGGTCCAGGCCAACGTTGCCGCCAACTGCAGTGTCACGGCGCAAAACATCAACTTCGGCAATCGCGGCGTGCTCGATGCCGTCGATGGGATCGGTGGCGTCGGCGTTACCTGCACACCGGGCACGGCCTACAATGTCGGCTTGAACAACGGGCAAAGCGGCACCGGTCCAACGGCACGGCGCATGACGCTCGGCGGCGAGGCCGTGACCTACGGCCTCTACAAGGATTGCAGCGCACAGTCAGCCCTGGGGTGGGACCATCGGGACCGACACCGTTGCAGGAGTCGGCGCGGGCGCGACGCAGAACCTGCCCGTCTATGGCCTCGTGCCGGCGCAATCGACGCGGCCCCCAGGCACCTACACCGACACCGTTGTGGTCACAGTCACTTATTGACTTGCTGCCGTATGTCGTCAGTCTAAGGCCTGTCACTGCCCAGCGATAGCGCCTGCAGGGGGCATCGCATACTTCGTCGCGTCATCATGTCAAGCCAGACCTCTGCCGATGAGAATTACGAGGTGGAGTATTTTGCCGTCGAGATGGGGATCACGCCGGTCCGCGATCTCATGAAAGCCAACGGCAACGATCGTGCAGCACTGATAGAAACCGCGAGGGCTTTGCCGGAGCGGAACTGAGATACCGGACCAACATCCACGGGGTGACAGGGCGAAGATCACCACCGGCGGATTAACGGCTCAGCATGGGCGGAAGGCAAGCGCGCTATGTGCTGCACTGCCACTGACTATGCGGCCTTCTGAATGACCCGCCTATCCGATGCGGAAGAGCTTTGAGAGCGCCGCGGACCGCATTCACTTCCCTCCTCGTCATGACGAACAGTGTTCGTTCGAATGATGCTATTCCGTTGCCTTGAGCGCAAGTTTTTGGTCAGCCAGTACAGCGCCTCTCCTTAAGCTCGCTGGTGATCAAGGCCCGCGATGAAACGGCCAATCAAATACGACCCTAAGCGTCACGCGCGCTACGATCCGGACCTGCTGCCCCGCACGGGGCACAGGTACAAGCCAGCCAAACCGGCCCACGATGCCAAATGGTGGCCCAATGTCATCTCGGCAATTGCTATTGCCAGTTTCTTCCTCACGTTCATCTGGAGCTAAGTCGATGATGCCTTTTGTGCTCGAGATGGCTCGCAGGCAGGCCGTTGCTTCTGACATTCCGCGATCACGGAATTACTTGAGTTGCCAAGATCGGTACTATCTAAAGGCGGCGGACCCCAACCCGCCCGGCCGGCGCCCTATATAGGCAATCTACCCCGCCCCCCCCAAGCGGCGCCGGCCAATTCATAAGTCAGCGGCAATCATCGACCTAACGAGAGCGACGATCTCTTGCGGGTCGGCAGGCTTGGCGATGAACTTCCCATAGGCGAATGCCACATCGCACTCTGCCGGAGGAACTCCTGAATGAACCGCGAAAGGCAGGCCATCAGGACCAGCCGTTCTGCTACTGAGACGCACTCTTCGTCTTTCAAATCGCACGTCGAGAACCGCCATATCCGGACGGTCCTCTGCCAACCACCTGTGGGCCTCCTCACAGGTGGCCGCCAGAGCGACAGTAAATCCTGCCTCGCAAAGGGTTACCTCAAGATCGAGTGTGATTTGAGGCTCATCGTCGGCAACGAGGACCACTGGTCTTTTCACGATCAGCAGCAATGCATGTCCGGTGAGCAATTGCGAGTCGGATTGAGCCGATCAGACCTCAGTCGGCGATTGCCTATCAGACCTTAGTCGGCGGTTCGAGGAACAAGTCACCCTCTCGATGATTTGGTTTCTACTGAAAGGAAACTCGACGACATGGGAGACGACAAGCCCAACCGCGAGCAGCTGAAGGAGGCTCAGGCGAAGGTCCTCGCGGAGGAGACCGGCATTACGCAGGCGCAGACGACTGATCTCATTGAAATGATCGGGACCGATTACGCATCATTGCTGCGCGAGGCACGGATCCTGAAGAAGCGCCAAACGCCGCCGTCAAAGTCCTGATCGCCCGCACCCTCCGGGAGAGGACGCGGGACGATCGGAGGACACCGATCGCAGCATTGGCTCGAAAGCAATGCTGCAGATGCCTAATCCGCGTCTCAAGGTTGCGTTCCATAAGAGATCTGTCTGATGCAGCGTGCCTACTTGGCCTTCTTGCCTTTTCGGTTCATCTTCGGCTTCGATGCCAACGCAGCAGCAGGAGCAGTTTCGGCCTTAAGTCGTTGCTCCCGCAGCCCGCCACACTCCTTTCGGCACGGCGGGCTGTCTCCAAGTCGCTTAGGTCATTCGATGACTTTGATGATCTTGCGCGTGCCTGGGTCAACGACAACGGTTCGGTTGTCGACGACAACGGTGCGGTATTTGGTGTTGGGAACTTCATGGAGCTCGACCGTCTCGGGCAGGGTTGAGCCGATATTGAGCTCCACTCCGGGGAGGTTCACCGATGCGAGCGGCTGCTTTTTCACATATTCCCTGATGACGGTCTCCTGTTCAGGCTCGATGACTACGTCCTGAGCAGCAGCGGCGCCGATACCGGCCAGCAGCAGAAATCCCGCGGCTGCAGTGGAAATGTGCATTCTC
Organism: Mesorhizobium sp.; assembly: GCA_004020315.1. Lineage (GTDB taxonomy): Bacteria > Pseudomonadota > Alphaproteobacteria > Rhizobiales > Rhizobiaceae > Mesorhizobium. The sequence goes on along the minus strand of SAQG01000033.1, from coordinate 63,100 downwards.
ATAAGTGGTGCCTCCTTCATGTGAGCTTTCGCTGAACGCGTCTTCCGCGCGCCAGGGTCACCAAACCTCATGCAGCTGCAAATGTTCCTTTGCTGGGCTTTGGTCTGACGCGCGGCAGGACCTAAGTCTCACCTATTTCGCGGTAATAGCCGGGCATGGCGCGCCACCCGGAACCGCCTTTGCGCATAGCCATTGTTCGCTGCGAGTTCACTGGAGGAGCCCATGGAAAATAGTGTTCACGAAGCCCGCTGGTTACTCGCTCCGGTATTCGCCGTCTCCATCACGTTCCTGGCAATTGGAATAATCGTTAGCTAGTGGCGTTAGCTAGGGGCCGACCGATTTGACGATTGGACCGAAGGACGAAATGAGATCTGCGCAGCTAAGTCCCTTCCTGCGCTGATAAGGGACCACCCGCCATTCCTCGATTTGGCGGGTGGTCTCCGCAGATCGATGGTATCGTGGAGGAATACGCGTGCAAGATCAGCGTTTCGATCGTGCGGTTAGAGTTGCCCTCGGCGCCGCTGGAAATACCACCTATGTCGTGGAGCGTGTCGCGCAAGCTGCCGACATCCTGCTTAATCGTTTGCCGGCCAAGCCAGGCCGCAAGCATATGGCGGCCCGTCGCGCCTGCCTTGACGTCTTGTACGGCCTGAAGGACGCTTCGGCGGCCCGCAAAGCGTTCGCCGCCGCTGCCGAAGAGGCGAACATACTCAGTCCGGACCCGATCACCCACTCTTGTGTCGGCCGGCCAACTCCCCGGCCACGGAATAGTTGAGAGCCACCTGGTCAAAGTTGAAACCGGCGAACGTCTCGCGGAAGCGGCGAAAGTTCCTCTTCGATCCGCACCGGCCATGTAGTTTGCTAGGATCTGAGACGACCACGTAGAGGGCTTACGGCTGTTCTGGCGTCAAAAGCGCGCCCCCCGCCACTGCCTAATCCCGACCCAAACCCGCACCTGGCGGAACCGGTACTCTCACTCGACTTCTCGTTTTCGGCGGAAGAGCACGTCGCCACGACTGCGCCGTTCCCGACATTCCAGCTCTTTCTCAACAACCACCCATCGCGAATTGGCTGGAATCGATCCACTTCCTGGGCATGCTGCTTGTCAGCCGGGCGATACGCCGCGACATCGATGCCCTCAGGAACGCAATCAAGTTCTTTTGGAGCGCCGCCGGACCGAGGGGCAGATCATCGCCTCAAACCCTCAAGCGCGCTATGTGCCGGCGAGCCGGCGCCGAACTCCTGAGCGCCAGGATGCTGCCGATCCATGTTCTCGATCACCCGAAATTGAGGAAGACCTCATACAAAGGTCGGGGCGTATTGCTGCGCGGCCGCGCGGGCCACGTTTGCCTCTGCGTGGCATTGAAAGGGCACAAGGCGATCGCGCTGGTTCACCGTGTGAACCGCCGCACGGCGGCAACCAGCGAGCCTACTCCCTGGCTTTTCAGGAGGCTGTTCAGGTGGCACTTTGGGACCTCGCGGCAAAGGAAGCCGGCCTGCCCCTTCATGTCCTGCTTGGCAGCCGCCGCAACCGCGTGAGTGCTTACTCGGGATACCGGTCAGCATAGGCAACACTTTTCTGGAGGTTGGTGTGCATATGGCGGTCGCGCTTCGGAGGTCGAATGGCTGGAATATTCGTTCCAGAACTTCGACTATCTCGTGGAACAGCCCATCGAAATTCGGGATGGAGTACGCCTATGCACCCGATCGACCCGGCCATGGACTGGTGCTATCGGAAAAAGCGCGACGCGATGGATAAGACCAAAGCGCTTGGTACGGTCGGACTTGGGCACTGCGCCCGAAAATCCCCGCTTTCCCGTGAAGTACAAGAAAAGCTGAAGCACAGGCTAAGGCCGCGGCGACAGTGACATTCACCTGCCCTACCGCTGCTTCGTGTCTCGCCGACGGCACCCCGAAGACACCCGATGCGGTTGAATGGGTCCCGACCTTGCCCGTGAACGGGTCGATCCTGCGATTGTCTTGCCGGAGACCGCCGGCACCAACTTGCCGCCAATGGTTCATGAGGCGGCCCCCGTCGTGAGCCGGGACGGTGTCCAAGCCGTGCAGACTGAGTCCGTCGCCGGCGATACCGCCAGAAGGTCTGCCGCCCGCCGCAGGATTATCCATGCGCTAACTAGGGTTCTGCATGCCGTTTGTTTTGCGCCACTCCTCGTACTCCCCACGGGCATCGTCATGCAGCGGATAGTAGCGTTGCAACGGCCCGCCCTCCATTAGCTTCACTCGCGAGAACTCCTCCCAATCGTGATGCTTCTGTGATTCTTCGATTACCGTCGGAGCCATTGCGACAGGAAGCACCACCACCCCGTCGTCGTCGGCCACGATGATGTCACCGGGGATCACCGTGACACCGCCGCAGGCAATCGGAACGTTGACTGCATTGGGATAGATGCTGGTCTGCACATGATAATTTGGCGTCCAGCCGCGCAGCCATAGAGGCAGATCGAGCTTTTCAACATTAGGCCGGTCGCGCATGCATCCATCGATGACGATGCCCGCCCCGCCCCTGCCTTTGAAATACGTCGACATCATATCGCCGAAGACGCCCGAGCTCATGTCACCGCGCGCGTCTACCACGACCACATCGCCCTCCTGCGCGTGGTAGAGCACGTGCCGGTGCAGTTGCGTCTCTGGATCGGCATATTCCCCCTCGGTGAAGAGGTCCGGCCGCTGTGGCATGAACTGCAGCGTCAGCGCCGGCCCGACGATCGACTTCCCGTGGTTCTGCGCCACCGGTCCCACCATGTGCGGATTGCGAAAACCCATGTGGCCAAGCGTGCCGGCAACCGTCGCGGCGCCGATCTCCCTTAGCGCGTCGATCAGGTCTTTTGGCGGCCGCGTGATGTCGGGAGCATGTGTCATCGTGGACTCCGGTTGAAAGAGAACTACCAGTTCGTAACAGAACCGTCGCGGCGCTTAAGGTGAGGCGCTTCCCAAAAACGAAAGCTCGCCGCCTGGATGGCATCCTCGTTGACCTCGACGCCGAGCCCCGGCAGATCGCCGACGGGATAGTTGGTCCCGTGGAGCCGTGGTTGCACGGGGAAGAAATCGGAACTGTCGAAGCCCAGCTTTGTTTCGGGTTCCCTGGTCTCGAGCCACGCGAAGTTGGGTACCGCGGCAGCGAAATGCACGGTGGCGGCCGTGCACACCGGACCAAGGGGATTGTGCGGCATCAGGTCCACATAGTGCGCCTCGCTCCAACCAGCGACTTTCATCGCCTCGGTAAGCCCGCCGACATTGCAAACATCGAGCCGGTTGAACTGATGAATGCCACGCTCGATGTAGGGCAGGAACTGCCACTTGCTGGCAAATTCCTCGCCGATGGCAAAAGGGATGTCGGTCAACCTACGCAAAGATTCGTAGGCCTCCGGTGTCTCGTCCCGTATCGGCTCCTCGAGGAAATCGAGCACGCCACGGCCGAGCTTGTTGCAGAAGCTCGCCGCCTCGGCCACTGACAGCCGATGATGATAGTCGATGCCGAGGACGACGTCGCCGCCCAACGCCTCGCGCGCCTTGTTAAGCATACTTGCGGTAGCGCCGATCGACTCTCGCGGCTCGAAGATGTCCCTGCTGTTTTGCCCGGCGGGGAAGAAGCGGATCGCCTGCCACCCCTGTGCGCGTAGCTCGCGGGCTCGTTCGATGGCAATGTCTCCTTCAGCCTCGTCCCCGGTCGAGGCGAAGGTGGGGATGCGGTCGCGCTGCTTGCCGCCTAGCAGCTCGTAGACCGGCACCCCCAGCGCTTTGCCCTTGATGTCGTGAAGGGCGATGTCGATGGCGGAAATCGCAGCCTGCAGAACTCGCCCGCCTTCGAAGTACTGGCTGCGATAAACCTCCTGCCAGATCCGACCAATCTTCATAGGGTCGCGGCCGATGAGAAACTCGCGATAATGCTCGACCGCGCCGGACACCGCTTTCTCGCGACCACTCAAGCCGCTCTCACCCCAGCCGAAGATGCCTTGGTCGGTCTCGACCTTGACGAGCATCTGGTTGCGCGTTCCTACCCACACTGGATAGGGCTTGATCGCGGTGATCTTAAGCTTCGTAGTCATCCACGCCACGTTCCAAACGCATCCGCCCCTGTCTCAGTTGGCGCCCTGTCTCAGTTGGCCTTGAGGGCCATTTCGGTTTCGCCGTCGAACAGATGCATCCGCTCCTGGTCGAACTCGAGCCAGATCTGTTCATCGGGCGCGACGGCAATGTTCGGCGGCACGCTGACGTTGACGATGGCGCCGGACAGGAACGCCTGCACGAAGGTGACGTCTCCGGTCGGCTCCACCGTGTAGGCCTTGGCCGGAATGGCACCGGGGACCGCGCTCTTGCGCAGCTTGATCGTCGAGTGACGCGCGCCGAGCACGACTTTCCTGGTCGTTGCCCTTGCGACCTTCTGGGCGTTGCGCGGCGAGAGCTCAAAGCTCCAGCCCTCCGCGCCGGTCAATACAGAGTGCCCGTTTGCCGTCGATGCCTGCAACGGAATAAGGCTCATCGCCGGGCTGCCTATGAAGCTGGCGACGAACATGTTGACGGGATGGGCAAAGACCTGCGCCGGTGAATCGTATTGCTGCAGGTAGCCGCCGTTCATCACCGCCATCTTGTCGGCCATGGTCACGGCTTCGAGCTGGTCGTGCGTCACATAGATGATCGTCGCCTTTAGATCTTGGTGGAAGCGCTTGATCTCCGACCGCATCTGCACGCGCAGTTTGGCATCGAGGTTAGAGAGCGGCTCGTCCATCAGGAACACGGCGGGGTCGCGGACAAGCGCACGGCCCAGGGCCACCCGCTGCTGCTGCCCGCCCGAAAGTTCGCGTGGCTTGCGCTCGAGCAGGTGCGTCATGTCGAGCACTCGCGCCGCTTCCTTGACCTTCTTGTCAATCTCGTCCCTGGGCAGTTTGCGCATCTGCAGCGGGAACGCCAGGTTCTTGTAAACCGATTTCTGCGGATATAGCGCGTAGTTCTGGAACACCATTGCGATGTCCCGGTCCTTGGGGTCGAGGTCGTTGACCACCCTGTCCCCGATGACGATGTCGCCCGATGTGATCGGGATCAGCCCCGCGACGAGATTGAGAGTGGTTGTCTTGCCGCAGCCTGAAGGGCCGACCAGCGCAACGAACTCGCCGTCATTGACCGTCAGCGAAACGTCGTTGACAGCTTTGAAACTGCCATAGGTCTTGACGAGATCTTTGAGGACCACGTGGGCCATCGGCAACTCCCTAGTGCTTGACCGCGCCTTCTGTAAGGGCGCGTACGAAGTATCGTTGCAGGACGAGGAACAGCACCACGACGGGCACGCTCATCATGAAGCTGGCCGCCATCAGGCCGGGAAAGTCCGTCGTATTTTCCGAGAAAAAGCGTTGGATGCCGACCGGCAGTGTCAACTGGTCGTTCTTGGTGAGGAAGGTGTAGGCGTAGATGTATTCGTTCCACGCGCCGATGAATGAATAGATCGCGGTGGCGATGATCCCCGGCGCCGAGAGCGGCATCACAATCAAGATGAAGGCCTGGAACCGCGTTGCCCCATCGATGCGCGCCGCCTGCTCGAGCTGCACCGGAATGTTGTCGTAAAAGCCCTTGAGCAACCAGATCGCCAGCGGCAGGCCGAAGGTGAGATAGGTGAGAATCAGCGAGCCATGCGTGTTCATCAACCCGAGCAGGCGCATCAGGATGAACAGCGGTACAAGAAAGATCACCGCCGGGAACATGTTGCGCAGCAGCACGGCGAAGAACAGGAAGTTCCGGCCGGGGAAACTGAAGCGCGAAAACGCGTAGGCCGCAGGGACGGCGACGATCACCGAGAGGATTGTCGTGACGGTCGACACGAAAAGGCTGTTCCAGAAGAAGCGGAGGAAGTCCTGGCCGACGCTGTTCTGGGGATCGAGCAGCTTCTCGTAGCTGGCGAGGGTAGGTTCGTCAGGCCACCATTGCGGCGGGAATTGCATCGCCGCGAACCCGGACTTGATCGAGGTGATCAGCATCCAGATCATCGGCACCGCGGTGTAGAGCAGCATGAACGCGAGGAAGATGCGCCCGGACCACCGCCATCCGTCGACGCGCATCCGGCGACGGCTCAGGCCTCGAGGGGCTGCTTCGGCAGTCGTGCTCATGCGCTACCCTCTTGCCGCTCATTGCCGCTCAGCGCACGGACGTAGAAGTAGCCGAGCGTCATCAGGGTGAGAAACAGGAGCACCGAATAGGCAGATGCCACGCCCCAGCGCTGTCGGCCGAAGGCGAGCTCATAAATGTGGGTGATCCAGATATGCGATGCGTTGGAGGGCCCGCCGCCGGTCATGATCCAAGGGATGATGAAGGAATTGAAGTTGGCCACCGCGAGCAGCAGGATCGTCACCGTCGATACGTTGCGCAAGTGCGGGAAGGTGACGTGCCAGAAGCGCTGCCAGGCGCTGGCTCCGTCGACCTGCGCGGCGCGCAGCAACTGCTCTGGCACGGTCTGCAGGCCGGCCATCATCATGATCATGGCAAACGGAAACTCGCGCCAGATATTGACGACGATCAGGGAAGGCAGCACCGTGCTGACGCTGTCGATGAAATTCGGCGGTCGGTCGGCCAATCCGAGGCCGACCAGCACCGCACCGATGATCCCGAAGTCCGAATGATAGATCCACTTCCAGATATAGGAGGCGGCGACCGCGCTGATGACCCAGGGAATGATCAGGATTGCGCGCAGCACACCGCGGCCGACAAACTCGCGGTGAAGCGCCAGCGCGGTGGCAAACCCCAAGACAAAGGCAATCAAAGTGGAGCCCAGTGTCCAGATCAGAGTGTTCCAGGTGACTCTCCAGAACACCTCGCTGGTGAGGATGGCCGTGTAGTTGTCGATGCCGATGAAGGTCTTGTCGCGGAGCTGCAGTCCAGGCGGCGTCTTGAAAAACGACAGCTCGATCGTGTAGTAGATCGGATAGGCGATGACGATGAGCATCACGGCGATCGCAGGGAGCACGTACGTGTAGTCAGCGCGATGTTCCCATATCTTGCGTAGCACGCCGGGCTTGCCGGATTGCAATCTTCGGCGAGCCTCGGCCTTCCCGGTCACGATCGTCACTGTGGCGCGCCCTTGTTTTTTTCTGGACGAACCGGCTGCGCTATCGGTGCAGCCGGTCAGGCTTGGACTAGAGTCCGCCCATCAGGTCTCTTACCTTCTTGGCCGCGTCGTCCGCTGCCTCGTCGACGGTCATCGCTCCGGTCAGGGCATTCTGCAGCATGTCCGGGACGATGATGTTCATGATCTCGGGGGCCTGCGGCAGCGCTGGGAACGGGATGCCATATGGTAGCATCGAGGTCGTGACATCGAGGAACTTGATGTTGTCCAGACGTTCCTTCATCCATTTGGTCTTGAAGCCGTTAAGGTTGCCCGGGTTCGAGCCGGCGTAGGCCATTTTCAGCGACCATTCAGGGCTCGTCCACATGCAGATGATAGCCTTTGCGGCCGGCTCGTCGACCTTGCCGCCCTCGACATATTCAGGCTTCAGGATGTGAATGTTCGAGCCGCCGAACACGACTGCGCGCTTGCCGTCGGGGCCAGTGGGAATCAGGCCGTAGCGCATGTTGTCGATAACGGTCTGCGCCTTATCCTTGTCTGCCCCCGTCGCCTTCTTCTGCAGGTCGAGCATGACATCATAGTCGGACGGGTGCGAGATCATCATTCCGAGCTGGCCGGCGAGGAACAGGGGCTGGTTATCGGCCTGCTGGTTGGTGAGCGCCGAAACCGGAACCGACTTGTCGCGAACATACATGTCGTACGAGGCTTGCAGCGCGGCCTTGCTCTGCGGGCTATCGAGATTGACCTGCTCATAGGTCGGGTTCGCGGTGGCTTCGTCGAAGACGCCGCCGCCATAGGCCCACAGCTGCGGCATAAAGCGGTACGGCGTATTGCCGGCATTCTTGCGAGCCACGAGGCCGTAACCGGCAATGCCGAGCTTGTCGTGGATCTGCTTGGAATACTTGACGACGTCGTCCCAGGTTGCCGGAGCCTTGTCCGGATCAAGGCCCGCACGCTTGAAGATGTCGGCGTTCCAGATGAACGCCATCGTCTCGTTGTTGGTTGGAATCCCGTAGGTCACCCCCTCCCAGGTCACGGCCTTCATGGCGCCGGGCCAGAAGTCCTCGGTGGAATATCCCACATCCTCGGGTTTGAGCGGCTGCAGATAGCCTTTTGAGGCGAACTCGGTACCACCGAGGATTTGCAGGCGAACCGCCATCGGCGCGGCATTGCCGAGGAGCGCCGTGCGGAACTTGTCAAGCAGGTCGTTGTAGGTGAGGGCTTGTTCCTCGAGCTGGATGTTCGGATAGGTCTTGCGGAAGGTCTCGAAGAAATCCTTGTAGTACTGGCGCAAAAGGTCGGGGTCGCCCTCGAACACGCCCTGATACCAGAAAGTCAGTCGCCCCTTGTAGTCGAGCGGGGTGACCTTGGCGCAATCGGCGGCCGTGTCAAAATCCTGTGTGCCCGCAATGGAGCGCACATATTCCGGCGACCACTTGCTGAGGTCGACCGGCGGCGCTCCCAGGGCCGATGTGGACATCAGCGATGCCATCAAAGCAGTGGCGACAGTGCCGCGCAGGACCGCACTGCCGAGCGTAATCCTCGTCATAGGTATCCTCCCTGTTCTTCATGCCGCCCTGCGCCGAGGCAAAGCGGTCTAGTTCGTTCGACCGGGGGACGCCTTTCTGTTCTATGTATCCCTTCGATCATTTTGTACGTTTTCAGATCGTGGATTGCCTGTCAACGCGCTGGATCGTACATTGTTTGTGAAAACCGTGTGTGATATCGGGCAGGGTATGTATTGATCAGGGGAGCCGGCCTTGGCCGAAATAGATGATTTTAAAGCCATGCCACCGGTGGAGACCGACCCCATGGCCTCCAGCGAGGGCGCCTCGCTTTATGAACTGATCAGGGAAGACATCATTGAGGGACGGCTCGCCGCCAACGAACGGCTTGTGGTCACTGATCTCGCCCGGCGTCACGGCACCTCGACCAACCCCGTGCGCGAGGCCCTGCAGCTCTTGCGCGGGGAGGGTTTTGTCACCTTTCTCCCCAATCGCGGGGCGCGCGTGCGACCCATAGATCAGGATTTTGTCCGGGATATCTACGAAATCGGTGTTCTGATCGAGCCGGCCCTGACGCGATGGTTTGTGAACATGGCGACCGGCGAGGACATCGCCGAACTCGAACGTCTCCAAGGCCTGATTGAAGAGAACAACTTTGCCGACACCTTCAGGCACAGTGAGCTTGATACCGCTTTCCACACCGTGATGTACCAGCGGCACTATAACCGCCATGCCGCGGAACTTTGGTGGAAGCATCGCGAAGTGCTACGAGCCGTGAGCCGGCGGTTCAATTTCACGCTCGCGCGGCGTGCCGCGATCATTCGCGAGCACCGCGAACTCATCGCGCACGTAAAAGCGGGAGAAGCCGACAAGGCGGCCGAACTCATTTCCCGCCATGTCGAGGGTTCCGGCCGGCATATCCTCGAACAGATGCGTGCGCGCAACGCCGCTCGGGCCGGATAGGAACGAAGGTCCAGTATCGAACATCGTTAGCCCTGGCCATTTCAGATAAAGGAATTGAGATGAAAATCACGAGCATTCGGCCGTGGCTGATCAAGTCCGATGCTTCTTATTGGGGAGAGTTCCTGTTCGTCGAAGTGACGACCAACGAGGGGGTGAGCGGCTGGGGAGAGATCACCACCACCACAAGGCTCGCCAACCGCGCTCTCTGCACGATCCTTCGGCAGATCGGTGTGGCCGTGACAGGCGAGGATCCCGCGCGTATCGAGCATCTCTGGCACAAGATTTTTCGCAGCTTCACCTATATGGGCAGCCGCGGCGCCGCGGTCGAATGCGTGAGCGCCATCGATATAGCCCTCTGGGACATCCGGGGCAAAGTCCTCGGCAAGCCAATTTACGAGCTGCTGGGCGGACCAGTACGCGATGAAATCGCGCTCTACACCCATCCCAACCAGGCCAAATTTACCAGCAAGGAGGCTGTGGTCCGCGAAATTCTGGACATCGTCGAGTCCGGACACACTGCGCTCAAGTTCGATCCTTACCCCCACCAGGGCCGCGACGCCGATGGCCTGCCCCGCGAACAGCGGGACGGCTACCTCGATGGCAGCATGACCCGCAAGGACGAGCGCGAAGCGGCCGAACTCACGGCTCTGATCCGCGAAACGGCGGGGCCCGATGTCGACATTCTCATCGATGCGCATGGCCGCTTCGACGTTCCCACCGCCATTCGCCTCTGTCGTAGCCTCGAGGAAGCCGGCCAGATCGACTGGTTTGAGGAGCCCTGCCCGCCCGAGAGCCTTAACGCCCTCAAGCAGGTGCGTGAAAAGGTCAGTGCCGCCATCTCGTGGGGCGAGCGCGGCCACACGAAGTGGGATTTCGTGCCGGTACTCGAGAACAAGCTCGCTGACTACATCATGCCTGATGTCACCTGGACCGGCGGCATTACCGAACTCAAGAAGATTTCTGCCCTATGCGAAGCCTACTACGTCCCGGTCTCGCCACATGACGCCGCGGGACCGATCAACGTGGTTGCGGGAGCGCAGGTGATGATGACCGTTCCTAACTTCTACAAGCTCGAAACGTCGGAGTGGAACCTGGGCAAATACGATCACCTCATCGACAGACCACTCGACGTCTCGAATGGCAGCCTCAAGCTGACGTCGAGGCCTGGTCTCGGTATTGAGATGAACCGCGACTACCTGCAGGCCCACGAGATTGAGCTGGGCTAGCAACGCTCTATGCCGGCCAAGCATGCTGGCGACAAGCCCCATCCACCAGAACGAGGATAAGTCATGGCAAAGACGGGCGGCGCCGACGAGGCGCTCAATCGGGTGAACGCGAACTCTAAGCCATCCCAGCTTCGCATCACCGACATGCGGGTAGCCGAAATCGTCGGCGCGCCGTTCACCTCAACCCTGCTCAAGATTTACACCAACCAGGGCATCGTCGGGCTTGGCGAGGTGCGCGACGGCGCCAGCGCCACCTATGCGCTGATGCTGAAGAGCCGACTGCTTGGCGAGAACCCCTGCAACATCGATCGCCTGTTTCGCCGGATCAAGCAGTTCGGCGGGCACGGCCGGCAAGCCGGCGGCGTCTCGGCGATCGAAATCGCGTTGTGGGATCTCGCCGGCAAGGCCTATGGCGTCCCTATCTACCAGATGCTCGGCGGCCGGTTTCGGGAGGAGGTGCGCCTCTATTGCGATACCGACGCGACCGTACCGAGCGGCACCGAGACCGGCAAACGCCTCAAGCAGCGTATGGCGCTCGGCTTCACTTTCCTCAAGATGGATCTGGGGCTGATGCAGATCGCCGACGTCCCGGGTGCGGTCGTCTCCCCTGCCGGCTCACTTGAAGGGTATCGCGTTCAGCCCGGCCGCGGCCCGGTCAAGAGCCTTGAAGAGCGGCGCGCCCGCAACGCCGCGTACGATTTGCACAACGTCGCCCACCCATTTACCGGCCTCCACTTTTCCGACAAGGGCCTCGATCTGCTTGAACAGTACATTGCCGAAGTTCGCGAGGTTATCGGCATGGATGTTCCGCTCGCCATCGACCACGTCGGCCACATCTCGCTGCAGAACGGAATTCGCCTCGCCAGGCGGATTGAAAAATATGTGCCAGCCTGGCTCGAGGATGTGATCCCATGGCAGTACACCGAGCAGTACCGACAACTGCAGGACGCCACCACGGTGCCGATCTGCACCGGCGAGGACATCTACCTCAAGGAGGCCTTCGAGCCTCTGCTCAAGAGCGGCGGCCTCTCCGTTATCCACCCAGACCTGCTCACCAGTGGGGGCATCCTCGAGACCAAGAAGATCGGCGACATGGCGCAGGACCACGGCGTCGCCATGGCCATTCATATGGCGGAAAGTCCAATCGCCGCAATGGCCGCGGCACATGTCGCGACCGCGACCGAAAACTTCATGGCGCTCGAATACCACTCTGCCGATGTCGACTGGTGGGACGATATCGTCACCGGCGTTCCCAAGCCGCTCGTGAAGGACGGCTTTATTGCTGTTTCCGACAAGCCGGGCCTGGGGATCGACGACGTTGTCGACGAGGTGATCTCGCAGCATCTGCAGCCGGGTGTCAGCAGCATCTGGCAGCCCACGGATCACTGGGACAACGAGTATTCCTGGGATCGCACCTGGAGCTGAGGCGAAAGAACCGAAGATGAAGATCACTGATCTGCGCTGTGCCGTCATTGGCAAGCACCCCATCGTTCGCGTAGTTACCGACGAGGGCCTCTATGGCCTGGGCGAGGTCGAGTACACCAAGCCCTACCTCAAGCCCTGGGTCCTGCATTTTCGCGAGGCGCTGATCGGCGAGGACCCGACCGACGTCGAGCGCGTGATGCTGAAGATCCGCCAACGCGGCTCTTTCAAGCCCTATGGCGCGGCGGTAAGCGCCATCGAGCATGCGCTGTGGGATATTGCCGGCAAGGCCGCAGGCGTGCCGGCCTACAAACTGCTCGGCGGCAAGGTGCGCGACAAGGTGCGGGTCTACAACGGCTCGATCCGCCAGAAACGCACGGGCGACTGGCCGGAGCATTACGCCGCCGACGTCAAATGGATGATGGAGCAGCCGCAGAACTTCTTCATGATCAAGCAAGGAATCTCGTTCCACTCCAACATGAAGGACACCATTGATGGCTTCCATTACGGCGTGACGCAGAAGAACGCCGGCTATCACGGTGCCCTGGATCAAGGCGTGATCAGCGAGCGCGGTTTCAATCACATGCTCGACTGCGTGATCGCGATGAAGGAAGTGCTGGGCGACAAGGTCAGCCTGGCGCTCGACTGCGGCCCCGGCTGGATGCTGCCCGATGCGATCAAGTTTGCTCGCGCGGTCGAGAAGTACAATTTGATGTGGCTCGAGGACATGCTGACCGGCGACTATGTGCCGTGGGTCAATCCGCAGGCCTATCGGGAGCTGACCACCTCCACCTCGACGCCAATCCATACCGGCGAGCAGATTTACCTGCGCCACAATTTCAAGGAGCTGATCGAGACGCAGGCGGTGCGCGTCATCGGTCCGGACCCGGCCGACGTGGGTGGCATCGCCGAGCTGAAATGGGTCGCCGAGCACGCCCATATGCACTCGATCCTGATGGCGCCGCACGGCACGGCGAACGGCCTGCTCGGCCTCGGCGCATTGATCAATGTCTGCGCGACCTTGCCCGCCAACTACATCGCCTTCGAATACCCGAGCGCCTCCGACCCCTGGTGGGAGGACCTCGTAATCGGCCTGCCGTCGCAGATCGTGAAGGACAGCATGGTGGACCTGCTGGAAGCGCCGGGACTGGGCCTCGATATCGACGCCGAAGCAGCCAGGAAGTATCTCAGGGAAGAAGATGCGAGCTTTTTCGACTGAACCATCCTTCTTGCGCCACCCCGCACCACGCGGACCGCTTCACGCAAATTGGCATCCGGAATGACCGTTTCGGGGCCGGAAGCGGACGGGCAACTTCGAGGCTCGGAGGCTCAGAAGCGGACCTTGGACCGACCTGACGGATACCGAAGTAGCGATTGAGCAGATGCATCTGAATTTTCGCGCGCTGCTATAAAGGCTACTTGCGTGATCACGGAAGCTCGCGGGAAGGCTACTTGGGGCACTCGGGAAGACGTTTTGGATTGATCATCTTAGCCAGTTGCTCGTCGGAGGCGCATGGCGGGAAGCCGGCCGGCAGCAAGGTTTTCAAGTAGCGCTCGCGCTCGGCGGCGCTGATCCCCGGCCTGTTGATAATACCCTCGACGGTCATATCCGGGTGGCGCTTGAGCGCCTCCTTGACCGAGGCTTGCGCCTCTTCTATCCGGCCCGCGCCTGCGAGCGAACCGCTGCGCGTTATCCACCTCCACTTGTTGTAGGTGTCAAGTGTCTGGCCTTCCAGCATCTTCAGCGCATCCTCGTATCGGCCTGCCATATAGTAAGCATAAGAAAATGGTCCGGAGGTCCACATTGGATAGTTAGGATCGAGTCGGATCACCCGATCCACCAATTCCGCGCCACGTTCTGGTTCGCCGAAGGACGCCGCCCAGCCGGCGTAGAAGGTCAAGATTTCTGCCGAACCGGGGGCAAGGCGCACGGCCGTGTCCAGCTCAGCTTTGGCACGCGAGAGGTCGCCCCGCTCGCCCAAGCTCATGCCGAGCGCGGCGTGAGCTTCCGCGTCGCTCGGATCGAGCCGCACGGCGCGTTCGGCTGCATCGGCAGCCGCCGCTGCTCCCTTCTCGGGATTGACGCCGAAGTTCGCCAACAGAGAGTGAGAGTGGTAAAGTTCGACCCAGGCGCGGGCGAGCCCGGGATCCAACTCGACGGCGCGATTGAGGAGCTTGATGGCCTCTTCAATGTCCGCTTTGGTGATCCGCTCAAGCTTCTCGGTGCCAAGCAGATATAGCTCGTAGGCGTTCAGGTTTTCTGGCGACTTGCGTTTGGCCGCGGCCCGCCCCGCTTCCTGGATCAGCCCCGCGCCGCCGCCGAGCCGGTTGGTGACCTGTTCGGATATCTCGGTCTGGACGGCGAACACATCTTCGGTGGGCCGGTCCCAGCGCTCCGACCACAGATGCTTGCCCGATTGCGCGTCGATCAACTGCGCGGTGATCCGCACGCGACTGCCCTGGCGCTGGATCGAACCTTCGAGCACATAGCCGACATGGAGCGCCCTGGCGACCTCGCGGGCATCCACTGGCTTGCCCTTGTAGACTTCCGTCGAATTGCGCGCCACCACCTCCAATTCCGGGAAGCGCGCAAGATCGGTGATGATGTCCTCTGTAAGGCCGTCGGCCAGCCTTCCAGTAGCGTCGTCGCCGCCATAATTATCAAATGGCAGCACAGCCACCGATGGCCTAGCACTCACTGTTGCCGCCGGCCAGAATTGCCAGGCCGCTGCGGCGGCAAGCAGAAGGGCCACGGCCACCGCCATCCCCGCTGGCACCCAGCGCGGGGGAGACCGTATTGAGCGACGGCGGATGCCCTGCTTTTCCAGTGTTATGCGGAAGACCTGCACCGGCTCGGTGACATTCTTGACCTTCTTCTCGCCCAAAGGTTCGAAACCGAAAGCAAGCTTCTTCTCGACCTCCTTGGCCACCTTCCCGGAGACACAGATGCCGCCGGGCTCCGCCAGTTGTTGGAGGCGGGCGGCAATATTGACCCCGTCGCCGTAGCGGTCGTCACCGTCGATTATCACCTCGCCAAGATTTATTCCGATCCTGACCAAGATCTGCTCGGCCTCGGGAAGCGACGCATTGCGCTCGGTTAGGCCACGCTGCAACGAGACGGCACATTCCACCGCATCGACCACGCTGGCAAACTCGGCCAGCAAGCCGTCGCCCATGAGCTTGAAAATGCGACCGTGGTGCCGCGCAATCTCTGGTTCGAAAAGCTCGGCGCGACCAGCCTTCAGCCGTGCGAACGTGCCCGCTTCATCACGCTCCATTTGAGCGGAATAGCCGACCACATCAGCAGCCAGGATGGCAGCAAGCTTGCGGTCCATGTCTCAGACCCTGCCTTCGGCTGAATAGTAGACGGCTTGCGACTAAGCGTAAAGGCGCTCGAAATTGCGCAGGGGGGGCAGTTCGCTAGGCTGACACTGGTCTCTGGTCCGAGCTCATTATGGCAACGCTCCGATGGTGGTTAGGCTGATCTTCAAGGCGGCGATTTTGCCAAGGTCCACAATTGGGCACAACCGCGGCCGTCAGTGTGGTCGCTTGGGACATCAGCTTTCAGGAAGCGGCCAAACCGATCTCAGCATCCGAGATTGGCGCAAAGCAGCCATGCCGCCGTCGCGTGTGAGACTCTGCTTCGGGTCAACAGCAGGCCCCCTACGGCTCGTCCCTCTCATCGCGCAAATTAGACACAACGCGGCGGTTCTGCGACCTGCAGGCGGTGTCGGGGCAGTCGCGGACGAGCCTGTCCTTGCCGTAGCCCTTGGCCCACATGCGGTTGCGGTCTATGCCGCCGGCGGCGAGGTAGTCCATCACCGCATCGGCGCGCTGCTGCGACAGCGCCGTTTCACTTGCGCCGGGATCGTCGGCGAAACCCTGCAGCTTGAGCAGCCAGCGCGGATGCTTTGCTAACCAGGCGATCTGGGTGTCGAGGGTGGCCTTGGCGACAGAATCGAGCGCGGCCGAACCTTGCGTGAAATAGGTGCGGCGGCCGACATTGAGGATAAAATCCTCCTCGCTGCCCGGCTGCACGTTCTGGAAGCCGGCAACTTCGGTGTTGGTGATGTCGGGCGTGGAAGGGGCCAGCGTGTTGCTGGTCGAGCAGGATGCGGCCAGCACCAGCAGGCCGGCGGCGAGCAGCCGGCGCGTGTTTTCAATCATGCGGTTCATGAGGCGCAAATCATTCGACAGTGGTGGAAGCGGGCGCTTGGTCGGCGATGTGCGGCAGGACCTGCACCGCGGTGCCGATCGGGCAGCGCTGATAGAGGTCGATGATGTCTTCCGGGAACATGCGGATGCAGCCGCTGGAAGCGTCGGTGCCGATGCTCCATGGCTCCAGCGTGCCATGCAGGCGGTAGCCGGTGTCGGCGCCGTTGCGGTGCAGATAGAGCGCGCGCGGCCCGAGCGGATTGTTGGACGCGCCGCCTGCTACCATGTGCGGTAGGTCCGGCTTGCGCTTACGCATTTCGGGGGGCGGGACCCATTGCGGCCACAGCGCGCGGCGGTCGATCGTCGCGCGGCCGTACCATTTGAAGCCGTCCTTGCCGACGCCGACGCCGTAGCGGATGGCGGTCTTGTTTTCCATGATGACGTAGAGGAAATGGTGGCGGGTATCGACCACGACGGTGCCGACCGGCTCGCTGCTGAAATACTTGACGATCTGGCGATGCCATCTCTTGTCGATCTTGGCGAAGTTGGTCTTGCGATAGACAAAATTGTTGTCGCTGGCGGTACCGGCGAAAAAGGATTTTGCCGCCGCGGCTTGAGCAATATTGCTGGTTGCACCCACCGCGACCAGCGCCAGGCCGCCGAGCACGACACCCCTGCGTGATAAAACCATCGGCAATATTCTCCCCCATGCCAAAAGCCTGGCGGAGCATAGTTGAGAATTACTTCGCCTCAAAGTGGAAAATGCTGCGTTGCTTCAGTCCGCCGTGTCCGGACATTCGGCAATTTGGCGGCGAGTGACCGAGTTGTGACAATCTTGCCGAGGACAAACGTCTAATCTAAACCCCATCCCGGACCTCAATCAAATTGGTGCAACTGTTTGGGACGGGCGTAGTTGCGACATTTGCCCTATCCGGACGTGTGAGCAACGCCGTGGGCAAACCGTGATGCATGCATTTTTTCGTTCGGTTGCTGCGATGATCGTGGTGTCCGGCGTGGCAGGTTGCACCAGCATTTCCTACTACGCACAATCCTTGAAGGGTCACGTGGAGATCATGGCGGCGCGCCAAGACGTCGGAGAGCTGATCGACGATCCTTCGACACCTGGGACATTGCGCGCTCGAATGGCATCGGCAAGCGCCATCCGACAGTTTGCGATAGATGAACTAGCGCTGCCGGACAACAATGGCTACCGCAGCTATGTTGACGTTGGTCGGGACGCGGTGACATGGGCCATCTTCGCAGCGCCGGAATTCTCGCTGACGCCACGAACATGGTGCTTTCCGGTGTTCGGATGCGTTCCGTACCGGGGATACTTCTCCAAAAGGTCTGCGATTGAAACCGCTGTCGGACTTCAGAGACAGGGCCCGGACGTCTATGTGACGGGCATCACTGCATATTCCACGCTTGGCTGGTCAAGTGACCCGCTGCTAAGCACGATGCTCAGCCAAGATGAAGCGGGTCTTGCAGCGCTGGTGTTCCATGAACTGGCCCACCAGCGCATCTACGTACAGGACGATTCCGCGTTCAACGAAGCGTTCGCTGCCGCTGTCGAAACAACCGGTGTAAGAAAATGGCTGCGCGCGAATGGGGATACTGCCGGTTTGCGCCGTTACGAAGCCGACCGGAGGCGCAGAGCTCAATTTCTTGCGCTGGTGTCGCAGACCCGGGACGAGCTAAGCCATGTCTATGACGGCAGCGCTACCTCTGAGCAGAAGCGGGCCGCAAAGATAGCCGCGATCGAACGGCTGCGGATGCGCTACAGAGAGATGCGCGACAGTCGCTGGCGTGGATACCGGGGATACGATGTCTGGTTCGATTCTCCGATTAACAACGCGAAGCTCGCCGCGACTTCCGTCTACGGCGATCGGGTGGCGACGTTTCTCCGCTTGTTCGATTTGTGTTCGGGCGACTATCCACGGTTCTTCGCGTCGGTTCGACGGATCGGAGCGTTAGACAAGGCTTACCGCCCCGAAGCGCTCAAGGCAGCAGATTCATGCGATTGAGCCGGTCAAATCCGAAGGCCAGATGCGGCGAATCGGTCGCTGATGTACTCGGCAGCCGGCGCAGGTGATTGAATTGACTATTTGTCGGCCGATTTCCTAGGTACTTTGACGTCGGCAGGGCCGGAAGACGCATGTCTACAGAAGCCAAAAGCGGACTGGCCTGAACCCCCCCGGCGGATCCTGGACCACAATGATTGCGGGCGCGTCGTGGCGCCCCAGCGTTGCGCCCCTACGAGGCCGAAAACCTCACGCTCACGCCGCGCTGCCGAAAATAAGCCTGCATTAGCTTGCGGCCCGAACGGTTGTTCTGCGCCAGCCTGGTCGGATCGAACACCGCTTGTTCTATCCCCTCTCGCGCCAGCGCTGCTTTGAGCGCCGCGATATGTGCGTCGATGTCGGCATTGTTCGCCCGAAGCGATGCATAGATGCTGTCGGTCGCCTCGACCACGGTCGGCTCGCTCACGGGTGTACTCCTTTGGCTATTCGGGCGGCG
Source organism: Mesorhizobium sp. (assembly GCA_004020315.1). Classification (GTDB taxonomy): domain Bacteria; phylum Pseudomonadota; class Alphaproteobacteria; order Rhizobiales; family Rhizobiaceae; genus Mesorhizobium. The sequence goes on along the minus strand of SAQG01000033.1, from coordinate 44,243 downwards.
GCTTAGCACAGATCAGCGGCTTCGCCGATACCGATAAGACGGCTAGATGAGTCTTGGCCGGAACCAGACTCGCGGACTGTTTAAGCCCATTGACTTCCGGAGGTCAGGCGCGCGACCAGGATTCCGGCCAGCGCGAGTCGTAGTGGGCAGGGCAATTAAAGAGCCTTGTTTCGCTGAATCAGCGCAGAAGTCCGTCACGCTCGAATTCGTCCCAGCCCTTCAGTTTCTGACGTGACATCTCGCCCCGAGTGCTGTCAGGTGCAGCCACGGCTTTGCGGCCGTTCTTTTGTGCACGCTTCAGGGCGGCCTTTCCGGCGGCCCGCCGCCTATTCTCCGCAGCAGCTATCGCGTCTTCCTCGCGCCAGGCCGTAACCAGGTCGCGATCGAGCACGTCCTCGATGTGGCGTGGATCAAACACGTGAAAAGTAATCTTCCTTGCGCGACCACGAAGTTTCACCGTACGTGTGCCGGCGCTCTGCAAGCGGCCGTCCTTGAGCCACCGGTGCCGCTCTGCCGAAGAGATCGTCAGGATGTCCTCGACCTCGCGAGGAATTACAGGCAGGCCTTCGATGCCTTCCAGCGTTTTGGACACAATCGCCGACGCAGTCCGGAAATCGCCATTGGCGCCTTCCGGCATGCGCAAGGTGAGCGCCCCGACCTCGATGTCGAGGAGCTTCTTCGCCGTCAAAGGCAGGTGGGCACGCACTTCGCGAAGGATCCCTTTGGCTCGGACCGATGACCCAAGCGTGGCGGCGGACGGGAGCGTCCACTCTTCGATCAACTTCGCAGCTGCATCCATTTTCCGGCGTACGGGCATGGGCCTTAGATTACGGGCATGGGCCTTAGATAGTTCTCCCATCAAGTCGACTTCAACAAGTGTGGAATCAGCAAGCGCGGCCCCGGCACTAGCCTTCAACCATGCCTTATTTTCCACGCGGTCTTGGCAGACACATAGGCGTGATCCGCCTCGGCCGCTTTCCGGCGCTTGGAAAAGATCGCTTCGCTCGGCCTTCGTCGGATCACCCGTTCCGCGTTCAGGGCGCCGGCTTCCCCAGGGCCGTCCGCTTCGGGAGAGCGGCAACGCGGGCTTCAAACGGCGGCAATGAGGCGCAAAGCGGCCATCCACCCGCTTCCCAAGGATCTGAAACCAATCAAAATGGAGACGACCATGAAGATCGTGACCAGCCTGAGCTTCCAGGGCCAGTGCCGCGAGGCATTCGAGTTCTACGCCAAGGTTTTGGGCGGAAAGATCACCGCCGCCATGCCCTATGGCGATGCGCCCCCCGGCATGCCGATCACCGATGAGAAATACAAGACTTGGCTGATGCATTGCTGGCTCGATGTCGGGGACCAGGCGCTGATGGGTGCCGATATGGACGTCGGATGGGCACCCAACATCGACAAACCGAAGAACGGCTTCGACGTCACCCTGCACACCGAGGACAAGGCCGAAGCCCAACGCTGGTTCGATCAACTGTCTGACGGCGGCAAGGCGGTCATGCCATTCGGCGAGACCTTCTGGTCGCCCGGCTTCGGCTCCCTGATCGACAGGTTCGGCGTCCCGTGGATGGTCAACGTCATTCCATCGGCTGACTGGAGGCCGTCGCAGGGCTAATCTCTCCCAAAGACCCCGGTAGGAGAATTTAACCGGACGTCGGCGCCGGCGAGTCCTTTGGGCGTTAACGAGGTCGTCAACAAACGGCTGCTTGTTGGCAACTTCGTTGCGATACCGACCGGTTTCGGCCCATGGTGCCGAGCAGCGATGCGCCTCATGTCAGCCGCAATGGGACCTATCGAAGACGAACTAAGCTACCCACAGTCGGCTGGAAAATGGAATGAACACTCGTCATCTCCGCCTTTCCACAGCATCCAACGCGAGATCAACGACGCGCCTGAATACAGCATCCTCGGCCAACGCCGGATTGTATCGGCGGGTCGTGAAGACGCCAAGCAGAGCAAGGTAGACGCCCTTGGCGAGCAATTCGGCATCCGTAGCCTCGGCGCCCATGAGCGAAAGCTCGCTTACCAGATATCCGATGCGCTGCGCCTCGATGGCGCGCACTCTAGCCGCGGCGACAGGGTCGAGAACCGCCCAGGCACTGAACGCGCCCTCAGCGTGCGCCACGTCGACACCGTCCATGCTCGCCTCCAGTGCCTCATCGGCGAGGGCCCGCAAACGCGCGCGTGGTGTCGGCAGAGACGCGACATTGGCGATCAGTTGGGCGGTAAAGTCCGTCTCCCAAAGATCAAGCATGGCTGAAAACAGATCTGAGCGATCCAAGAAGTGCCAGTAGAAGGAACCCTTGCTGACATTCAGCCTTTTTGCGAGACGCTCCACCCGCACGGACTCTATGCCGCCTTCGGCCAGCGCTGCGAGACCAGCCAAAACCCAATCGTCGCGGGTCAGCTCTTGTGATTTTCTGCTCAAATGTCTCTCCTCCGTGAGCGGCGTAGTGCGACATCTCGTTCATCAATACGGTAACGTATGGACTTGGGAAAGTCACTGCGGTACATACGGTTGCGTATGGATAACGTAGGCAAAGGTCGCCGGGCGCGGACCCAAGCACAAAGGATTGCAGCAATGATCAGGTGGAGCGGAATTGCTATGGTGGCGCTCGGCATTCTGCACATGATCGTGCTAGGCATTGACGCCGTGGCGGAAATCCCGGGCTGGCTGGGGCTTGAGCTTTGGACGGCGGAGCATTGGCAACCGCTCCGCGCTCAGCGTCTGGAACTGCTGGCAAGCAATGCTGCCTTTTGGTCGACGGTCGGCAGTTTTGCCTTGCCACTGATCATGATTGGAGCCGTGGTGATCTGGCTGGACAACAGGCAGCTTCCCGTCCCGGCTTTTCTGGGCTGGTCGCTGCTGGCCTGGATTGTTGTCGCGTCGCTGATGATTGAGGTGAGCGGGTTCCCGCTGGGAATCCCCATCGCGACTTGTCTCATTCTGGCGCAAGGCGGCAAAAGGGCCTTGCGTCGATTGCATAGCCATTCGCCGCGCTAAACACAGCTTTCGTCGCGGCTCGCCTGGTAACGGAGATCAGTAATCGGCAGCCGACACTTGCCGGTCAGGTTTCAAGATAGTTGCGCATAGCGAGCATTGGTCCCAGCATGCACCTAGCGCCGGGCTTTCCGTCAGAGTTCGCAATGAGGTCAGAGATCGAGGCAAACGGTGCCTTGCGGCCGGCTGCAGCAAGCCAGCACATAACCAGCCGCCTTCTCTTCAAGGCTGAGCCCTCCAAGGTCGTCCATCGCGACTTCACCCGACAGCTTGACCGTCCGGCAAGTTCCGCAAATACCCTGCTGGCATGCGGTGGGAATGTGGAGCCCGCAATTGCGCGCCGCATCGAGCAGGGTCTCTTCGGGCGCACAAAGATGCTCTACGCCGGACCGGGCGAAGCGGACGCGCGCAACGCCAGCGACAGCCGATTGCAGAGGCATGGAATTGCCCACGGCGCCGCCGAAACTTTCCTCGTGGTACTGGGAGGGTGCGATGCCGATCTCCGCAACACAGGCCCGAACCGTCTGCATAAACGGCTCGGGGCCGCAGACGTAAGACGTGCGCTGGTGAAGATCCGGAGCCAGCCGCAAAAGCATGGGGCCGTCGATCCGGCCCTTAGGGCCCTGCCAAGCCGAACCTTCCTGGCTGCAGATGAAGCTTACATCGACATTGGAGAATCGCGCGGCGAGCGCCTCCAACTCGGAGCGGAAGGCGATGTCGTCCGCCGTCCGAGCGCAGTGAATGAAACGGATGTCATGGCCAAATGCCCGATCGGTTAGCGCCCGCAGCATCGACATAACGGGAGTGATGCCGCTGCCGCCCGAAAGGAAAAGCGGCTTCTCGCATGGTAGATCGTCGAAGTTGAAACGTCCGAGCGGACCTTCGATTTCAATGTCGTGGCCTGGCCGGAGATTGTTGTGAAGCCAGTTGGAAACAAGCCCGCCCTTCACCCGCTTCACCGTGATCTGCAGGTCGAGCGGTCGAGTCGGCGGCGACGACACCGAGTACGATCTCGTTACCCGGGCGCCGTCGATCGTCAGGTGCAGGATCAAATACTGGCCTGCACTGAAGCTGAACATGTGGCCAGAAGCAGCTGAAAAGACGAATGTCTTAACGTCGTGCGTCTCATCGATGACGCGCCGGCAGCGCACAAACTGTCTTGAACTCTCCGCCCATTGCCGTTGACGCAGCGCCGGAACGAAATCGGTGGTCGAAAAGGGAGCGTGCGCGTTCATGATTTGACTCTGCTTGACCCGACCAGAATGGCAGCCGGGATACTTTCAAAAAAGCGGCGGATGTCGGCTTTACAATCGGATATTTCGATCTAGCTTTCCATGGACATAACAGCCAGATGGAGCGCGCGGATCCCCCTACGGATGATCGGCTCGTGCTTGCGGCGCGCCAAAATAGCGGTGTGAACCGGCTGCTGAAGCGCGGGCGCACCCTCGACCACGAAAGACGGCCGCTCGGCGGTATACCGCCGAGCGTCGTCACTGCGCATATAGCAAGTGCCACCCATGCGCCGCAGCATCGCTTCGGCGAGCGTTTCCGAGCCCATCGAAAGACGGCCTATCGCCAATTGCGGCAGCGCCTCGGCGTGGGCTTTTTCAAGCGCGACCGTGTAGCCCGGCCGGATATACGTATCCGGGTTGACCTCCGTCAGGATCCTTGCCGTCGTAGACACCATCACATATTCTTCGACCATGAGAGGATCGTAGGAGATTTCAGGGAGGTATCGGGGCGCGTAGACCACAGCAATATCGAGGTTTCCCAAGCTCAAGTCGGAAATCATCTGCGGCGAGTAGTCGGACTCTACGTGAATTGACGATCTCGGCAGCACCTGGAACAGAGTTTCCACCCAACCCGGCAATATCGATCGCGTCATCCCGACCTGCGCAGCGACGCGCAAGGTGCCCTCGAACCGGTTGAATGCCCGAACGTCATGGCGGGCCTGAGACCATGTCGAGAGCATCGCGCGCGCATAGGCTTCGAAACGTCGCCCCGCCGCGGTCGGTTCGGCGCCGGCGCGCCCCCTCAGGAAGAGCTCCGAACCGATGGCCTGCTCCAGGTTCCTGATGCGAGTGCTGATAGTCGACTGCGTAACCCCAAGACGATCGGCCGTACGGTTGAAATTTCGTGACTCCATAATATCGAGGAAGGTCTCAATGTGATCCAGCTGCATGTCGCCTCGCAATCGAAAAATCCGATCGTATTAGCCCAGATCACAAGCTTGATCAAATAATTCCCCTGGCGGAAGCTGCGGTTGAAGAAGCTGGCTAGGTTAGCCGGCCTGCCGCGCCAGGGAGTTGGATAGGGTGTTCATAGTCGATTGCGATTGTCACAATTACTGGTCGAGCGCTACGGTGCTCGAGCCCTATCTTTCCGGCGTCTGGAAAGACATGTTCACAGAAGGCGAAAAAACTGGTCCGAGAGGCGCCTTCCCGCACGGGCACCGTCCGTGGTTTCACCCGCAGGACTTCTCCCGCAAGGACGTCAGGCCCGAGACGGAGGCCGACAACTATCTCATCATGAAAGAAAAGCACCTCGACAAATACAATATCGGGGCCGCTATCCTCACCGGCGACGAGCCGATCGAAGCCTCCACGCTGGCAAATCCCTATTACGCCAGTGCGCTGGTCAGCGCCTATAACGACTACCAAATCGCTGAATGGCTTCCCAAAGACAGTCGCTTTATGGGCTCCATCATCATCGCGCCGCAGGATCCGAAGCTCGCAGCAGCCGAGATCCGCCGCCTCGGCAACCATCCCCGTATGGTACAGGTTCTGGCCTCCCAAGGCTCAGTCAAACCCTACGGCGATCCCTTCTACCATCCCATTTTCGAGGCTTGCGCCGAAGTCGGGCTGCCATTCGCAATTCACCTCGGCGGCCATGGCGGCATCAATTGGAACGCGGTGGCACCGGCTCCCACGACCTTCTTCTGGGAGACGCACGCTATTCTTCACATGTCGGCCTTGTCGCATGTGGCAAGCATGATCGCGCATGGCGTTTTCGAAAAATGGCCGGATCTGTATTTCGTGATCATAGAGTGCGGTGTGGCCTGGGTTCCGTCGGTGTTGTGGCGTCTGGACGCAGATTACAAAGCGCTGCGCAAGGAAACGCCGTGGCTGAAGATGCTGCCCTCAGAGTATTGCCGGCGCAATATCCGCTTTTCCACGCAGCCGCTGGAGCAGCCCGCGAACATACAGCATCTCTGGTCCACTCTCGAAGCGATGGACGGCGAGAACACGCTGATGTTTGCCTCCGACTACCCCCACTGGGATTATGATGATGCCAACACACTGCACATCCCGCCCGCCTGGAGGAGCAAGATCATGGGATTGAATGCGCTCGAGGTCTATAAACGCATTCCCCGCACGCAAGCGGCTAATGCCGCCTGACACGGGAGCAGACAATGGCTGAGAAGACTTACATTTGCCGGGTCGACGAAATCGAGACCGGAACTCCCTACATCGCCAAAATCCGCAGCCTTTCAGTCGGGGTATTCCGCATCGGAGATTCATTCCATGCCTTGCTGAACGTTTGTCCGCACCGCGGCGCTCCGCTTTGCGAGGGACCGCAATGCGGAACCACGGCGCCGGTCGACCAAGCGCAATTCATCTATCACCGCGAGAACGAGATCGTGCGCTGCGCCTGGCACGGCTGGGAATTCGACATAAAAACCGGTGCGGCCTTGGTCGATCCGGGCGTACGTGCCCGAACATTCCCGGTCACAGTGGAAGCTGGTGAAATCTATGTAACGGCGTAAGATTTGCGTCGAACCGCGGAAAAATCGAAAGGAGGCAAATCGGCTGAATCCGCCAGATCTGCTCGGTAATGCCAACAACAAGAATGCGGGAAATCCGCAATGGGAGGAAGCAGTGTCAGAATCTGAATACAAACTGCGCTTGGCGCAAAACCTGATCGGCCGCGGCAAGGTTTCGCGCCGTGATTTCATCCATCTTGGTCTGGCGGCAGGCCTGACCGTCGCCGCCGCCGACAACCTCTTCGTGAGCGTGGCGCGGGCCGAACCGCAGCGGGGCGGCTTCGCCAAGCTTGGCATGGCCCATGGCGCGACGACGGATTCGATCGATCCAGCCGGCTATCTCGATACCTTCACGCAAACCGCCTTCTCGGGCGCCATGTCCAACAGCCTGACCGAGGTGGACGCGAAAGGCAGCATCCAGCCGGACCTTGCCGAGCGCTTTGAGACCACGGACGACGCGACGACATGGGTCTTCAGGCTCCGCAAAGGTGCGACCTTCCACAACGGCAAGACCGTAACAGCGGACGACGTGGTCGCTTCGATGCAGTACCACATGGGAACCGACACCAAATCGGCGGCGAAGTCACTGCTCGAATCGGTGACCAACATCAAGGCGGACGGTCCGGAAACGATCGTTTTCACGCTAAAAAGCGGCGATGCCGACTTTCCCTACATCATGAGCGACTATCACCTTGTCGTCATGCCTGCCAAGGACGGAAAAGCGGACTGGGAATCGGGCGTCCGGACCGGTGCCTTCGTGCTAGAGAACTTTCAGCCAGGCGTCTCGGCCAAGCTCAAGCGCAATCCCAACTACTTCAAGAACGGCAAACCCTATTTTGACGAGGTGGAGTTTATCGCCATCACCGACCTCGCCGCGCGTATGGCCGCGCTGTCAACCGGCGAGGTGGATTATATCGGCCGCGCCGACCTGAAAACTCTGGGCATGCTGAAGCGCAAGCCGAATATCGAAATCCTCGAGGTCACCGGATACGGCCACTACACGCTGCCGATGAACGTGACGGTGGCGCCGTTCGACAACCCCGATGTGCGCATGGCGTTGAAATGGGCCATCGATCGCGAGGAGATCGCGCAGAAGATCTTCCTTGGCCATGCAACTGTAGGAAATGACAACCCGATCGCACCGGCGATCAAGTTCGCCATCAATCCGCAGCCGCAGCACAAGTTCGATCCGGAAAAGGCGCGCTTCCATCTGAAAAAAGCCGGAATGGAAAATCTCAAGGTCGACCTTTCCGTCGCCGACGCCGCTTTCGCCGGCGCCGTGGACGCAGCCGCCCTCATCCGCGAGACGGCGGCCCAATGCGGCATCGATGTCAATGTGGTGCGCGAGGCCGAGGACGCCTATTGGGACAATGTCTGGCTCAAGAAACCGTGGTGCGCCTCCTATTGGAGCGGTCGTGCAACGGCCGACTGGATGTTCACGCAGGCCTACTCGGCGGATTCCAGTTGGAACGAGACGTTCTGGAAAAATCCCCGCTTCAACGAATTGCTGATCCAGGCACGCGCGGAGACCGACGAGGCCAAGCGCTCCGCGATGTATGCCGAAATGCAGCAGTTGACGCATGATGACGGCGGCGCCATCGTCCTGGTCTTCAACAATTTTGTCAGCGCCAAGTCCAAGAAACTGGCGCACGGCGAGCTGGCGCCGAACTGGGAGAATGATGGACTGAAGATGGCCGAGCGCTGGTGGGTAGCCAACGCGTGACGTTCGCCAGGCGAACCGCCCGCGGCGCGGGCGGTTCGCTCCTCGGAGGCACCGGCCCATGAATCCGGTCGTTAGGACGGTTCTGCAGCGCCTGGGCCTCGGCCTGATCACGCTGTTCATCGTCACCATCATCATCTTTTCGGCGATTGCCATGCTTCCGGGCGATTTCGCCAAGGCGATGCTCGGGCAATCCGCGACGCCCGAGACGGTCGCCGCATTCCAGCGCGAGATCGGCATCGATCGCCCGCCGGTTGAACGCTATTTCGCCTGGGTCGGGCAGATCGTGCAGGGGGATTTCGGCTCTTCCTTCGCAAGCCGCACCGGCTATCGGCGCACGGTCGCCGAGATCATTGCGCCCCGGCTCTACAACACGATGTTCCTTGCCGTGATGACCGCCCTTATAGCGGTTCCACTCGCGCTGGGACTTGGCATTCTCGCCGCTCTCTACCGCAACAGCTGGTTCGACCGTGTGGTGAACACGGTGACGCTGACGACGATTTCATTCCCCGAATTCTTCGTCGCCTATATGCTGGCCTATCTCATCATCTCGCGCGACACGTTCATCGGAACCGAATTCGCACAATCCCTGCCCGAGTGGCTCGCGGCTTCGATCAACTGGGTCCTGAACCTGGTTCCCAAGTTTCCGACACTGGCGAATATCAGCGACCAAACGCCGTTCTGGGAGCATGTCTGGCGCGCAGCGCTGCCGTCCATCACCCTCACGCTGGTGATTGTTGCCCATATGATGCGTATGACGCGCGCGGCGATTATCAACATGCTGGCAAGCCCCTATATCGACATGGCGCGGCTCAAGGGAATGTCGCCGATGGCAATCGTTCTCAGACACGCGCTGCCCAATGCCTGGGCGCCTATCGTCACGGTGATTGCGTTCAACCTCGCTTATCTCATCGTCGGCGTGGTCGTGGTCGAGGTGGTGTTCGTCTATCCCGGCATCGGCCAATTGATGGTCGACGCGGTGAAATCCAGGGATGTTCCGGTCGTACAAGCCTGCGCCCTAATCTTCGCAGCAACCTACATCCTGCTCAACCTGACCGCCGACATCATTTCCATCGCCACCAATCCGAGGCTTTTGCATCCGCGATGACCAGCACCGAACATGTCGTGGCGGTTCCGAGACACAGGCGCACGCGCGCCTCCCGGGTAAAAGCCGCACTCAAAAAGGCTCCATTCAGCGCCTGGTTCGGCATCGTGGTCATCCTTGGCTATGTCTTCGTCGCGCTGCTGGCGCCCTGGATAGCGCCCTACGGAGAAACGCAGGTTTTCACCGAGGCTTTCGCGCCTTGGAGCCAGGAGTTCATCGTCGGGACCGATCAACTCGGTCGCGACGTGCTCACCCGGCTGATCTATGGCGCGCGCAATACGATCGGTATCGCCTTCGCGACTACGCTTCTGTCCTTCGCGGTCGGCGTCACGCTCGGCTTGCTGGCCGCGATGTACCGGGGGTGGCTCGACCAGATTCTGTCGCGCGCGGTAGACGTGCTGATGTCGATCCCGAGCCTCATCTTCGCGCTGATGTTGCTATCCATCTTCGGTTCGTCGGTCACCAGCCTGATCCTCATCATCGCCCTGCTCGATTCGACCCGTGTATTCCGGCTGGCGCGCGCGGTCGGGCTGAATGTTGCCGTAATGGAATATGTCGAAGCCGCGCAACTGCGTGGCGAAGGGCCGAGATGGATTCTGACCAAGGAGATCCTGCCCAACGTGCTGCCGCCGCTGATCGCGGAATTCGGCCTGCGCTTCTGTTTCGTTTTCCTCACCATCGCCGCGCTCTCCTTTCTCGGCGTCGGCATCCAGCCGCCGACTGCGGACTGGGGCTCGATGGTGCGGGAAAACGCCACCCTCATCACCTATGGAGACATCACTCCGCTCTTGCCGGCAGGCGCGATTGCCCTTCTCACGGTCTCGGTGAATTTCGTTGTCGACTGGTTCTTGCACGTGACAAGCGGGTTGCGCGATGAAAAATAAGAACTCTGGCCAACGCGAAAAAGGAACGAAACTCCTCAGCATTCGCAACCTTCACGTCGAAGGGTTTTCCGACGAGCGCTGGCATCCGATCGTTCGCGGTGTGGATCTCTCGCTAAAGCGCGGTGAGGTTCTCGGCCTCATAGGCGAATCCGGCGCCGGAAAGTCCACCATCGGGCTTGCCGCGATGGGATATGCCAAGCCAGGCTGCCGGATCACGCAAGGATCCATCCAGTTCGACGGGATCGACCTCCTCGCCATGACCGAAACCGCACGGCGGCGGCTCCGAGGCTCGCGCATCGCCTATGTCGCGCAAAGCGCCGCCGCGTCCTTCAACCCCGCCCACCGGCTCCTCGACCAGACCGTCGAAACTGTTGTGGCGCACGGGATCGCCAGTCGCGAGGCAGCGAATCGGGATGCCATCGAACTTTATCGGCGTCTTCACCTGCCGGATCCGGACACCATCGGCTTCCGCTATCCTCACCAGGTCTCCGGGGGGCAGTTGCAGCGGGCAATGACGGCGATGGCTATGGCCTGCCGGCCCGACCTGATCATCTTCGACGAGCCGACGACAGCGCTCGACGTGACCACACAGGTCGAGGTCCTCGCCTCGATCCGCAAGATTGTCGAAGAGTTCAACACCGCCGCGATATATGTGACCCATGACCTTGCGGTGGTTGCGCAGATGGCGGACCGGATCATGGTTCTGCGCCATGGCCGCACTGTGGAGGAGGCCGAAACACGCCAGATGCTTGCGGCGCCGGCCGAAGACTATACCAGGACGCTCTGGGCGGTCAGAAAATTAGCCAAGCCCGAAGTACCGGCAGAGGACTACCTTCTCACGATCGATAACATCACCGCCGCCTATGGCGGAACCGTCAAGGTGCTGCAGGATGTATCGATCAAGGTGCCGCGTGGACGGACGGTAGCGGTAGTCGGTGAATCCGGCTCCGGTAAATCAACACTCGCCCGCGTCATCACTGGCCTGCTTCCGCCCATGTCGGGTTCGATCTCATTTGCAGGGCATTATCTGCCAAGCACGCTGAAGGAGCGGTCCAAAGACGTTCTGCGCCGCATTCAGATGATCTATCAGATGCCGGACAATGCGCTTAATCCGCGCCAGACCGTCGAGGAAGTGATCGCACGCCCGCTAGAATTCTATCTCGGACTCAAGGGTGCGGCTCGTGACCGGCGGGTCAACCAACTGCTGCATATGATCGAAATGGATGAAAGCTTCCTCGATCGGCTGCCAGTAGAACTCTCCGGCGGCCAAAAACAGCGCATATGCATCGCGCGAGCGATTGCCGCTAATCCCGAGCTCATCATCTGCGACGAAGTGACCTCGGCCCTCGATCAGATCGTGCAAGAGGAGATCCTGAAGCTCCTCATGCGGCTCCAACAAGAATTCGGGGTCAGCTACATCTTCATCACGCACGACATTGCGACGGTGCAGGCTATCGCCGACGAAATCGTAGTCATGCATCGCGGCAAAGTCGTCGAACAGGGGCTCAAAACCGAAGTCCTGACGCCGCCGCATGCCCCCTATACCGAGCTGCTTCTTTCCTCCGTGCCGGAGATGGATCCGGATTGGCTGACGAACCTCCTGGAACGTCGGCAGCGGAAGCGGGTCGGCGCGGCGAACTGAATTGAAGCTTGTTGTGCGGACTGGCCGGCTGACAAGAAGCCGGCAGTGGTTGAGTTAGAGCTGCTGATCGACCCACGGCTTTGGCAAAGCTTCGTGCCATAGTTGAAGCCAAAGACGGCTACAGCGACACAAGCAACAAACTTCTAATTTTGGCGTACCGGCTTGCTGACGAGCTCGAAAAGGATGAGCGCGGCCCTACCGATGCCGCGCGAGCCGGTCCATGGGTGCGTTTGCTTCGGCCAAACTAGCCAGCGCTTGCTCGACTTTTTGAGCCGAGGCGTCAGTGCGCTTGATGTGCCGGATCATTTGCTGCCTCAGCCGCGCGAGCCTTTCGGCGCGATATACGTCGCCGTATCTCGCAGTTTCAAGGTGGAGAGTCGCGAGCCTCATGGGCGACGATTCCGATTATCTAGCAGTAGAATTCGCGAATCCGCCTTTCGTTCCGATGTCCGACCTTGCCCTCGCAAAGGGCTGGCCGGAGGGCCGCCACGAATGCGCCGCATCCCTGCCAAAGAGAGATCGTCTGCTGATGCTGCTCAGTCGACCACGGGGGCAACCAGACGGTAGCGGAAGTGATTGCGGATGTGGTCGTTGAAGAAGCGGCCCTTGGCGAAGGCGGCTCGGAACTCGGCGAAGTCTCCGGCGCCACGTCCTCAAACTCGTAGCATTTACCGCTGGCCACGAACCACACCGAGTGGACTTTGCGCTCCGGATCGTATTCCGTTTTGTGTATCGAGGTGGACGGCATGACGTGACTACTCCGATCAGGGGGAGAGTCCATCTGAAGTTGCCCGCGCCCTACAGAGGGAAGGACGCGGGCTGATCGGGAGGGGACACCGATCTCGCAGCACAGAAGATGCTGCAGGAGCCGAACGCCCTCCGCGAGCGGTTGTTCCATACGGAAGTCAAAAGCCCGCCGCACCTTTCGGCACGGCGGGCGATCGGTCGTTCACCAGGCACAGGGTTGGCGGGGGGTGGGTGTGCCGGGATCGTAGGAAATCCTACGCGCGCCGGCTGCGTCGCGTCTACCAACCGGCGGTTGGAGGGGTAGCTTGCTAATCCGGAGCTACCGCCCCAGCGCTTGTTTCGAAGCGGAAAGAAGTTCTTCCTCGTCCACCACTCCGGCCATGTAATTGGCAATAATTCGGGACGCGAGCGTTTCGCGTTGTTGTTCCGATTGGCCGTCAATTTTCAAGCGATTGAACACGCGGCCAAGTAGCGCCAGCTCGGTCGCGTTGAAGACACCCGCATCCTCGGCTCTTCCACGAATCGGCATGACAAACCCCCTTCGCCCAGAGATTTTGTTCTGCAGCATAATCATACACCAAAAAGGCCGCACCCTGTTGCGGAATCGCAAGCGCGAGATGCGCCCTCACGAAGATCTGCGAGCCGGAAGCCGAATGGCAGGCAACACATGATCGTTCCGATCGCGATGCTATGAGCGAAGAACTGATCCGTCTTCCCGGGGCAGTGGAGCCCGTCACCCGCCCCGGCATTCAGCATCATCGGTGCGAGCATCCCGGCTGCGGGAAGAATCCCGGATGGGATTTTGCCAAGCCGCGGCAGTCTTCGCACTAGTTCTGTTTCAAGAAACGCGCCGAAGGCGAGCGATATCTTTGAGGAGCCCCGATGATCAACCCGCCAAGCCGACAGGGCGACCGTGAGATCGATTGCCAGGAGGCATGGATCGAGGCTTTGAGGCGATCGTCGACTGCATGCTGGGGGCCGGCTAGACGCGCGGCGAGATCATGCGCTCGCTACGCAGGCTGACCGCTGCCGACAATATGACGCAAAAGGAAAATGCCAGGCTTGAAGCCGAGCTTGCTATCCTTCGGGCGATGACGCGCGCCGGCCGGCATGTTTGACTCGCTACTGTTCTCAAAAGGTGTACACTTCACAGGTCGCCCGCACTTCCACGGCAAGCTGGCGCTTGAAAGCCAACTCAGGTGCTATCGCCCATCTAAGCGGAAGACTGAAATGGCACAAAACCCATCCGATTTTGGAATATCGGCTTTCGAGTGCGATGTCCTGCGAAACGCCTTCAAAAAGTCGGTCATCGAAGAGAATATCCCCCAGTACCGATGGCGGTCACACGCCAGGCTACTCGTAAGTGAGTTGACCGACCACGAGCATGTCGATTCGGATGCGCTGGACTGGCTTGTGCGCAAGTAGGTCCCAGTCAGGCGAGGCTACGCCTCAATCGCGCCGGCCGGAGATCGACCCGACTAGTCGTCTTCCTTCAACTCTTCAGCTTCGTCCTTCAGCCGTTGCCAGTCTGCGCCGTGCTTGCGAAGCAATGCCCGCGCCTGTTTGGGCGTCACGTCTGTCACCTCCGCCAGGTGCTCAACTTCAAGTTCTGCACCCTTCTTAACTCGGCTCGTGTCGCTCGTCCTCTTGACCGCCATCTGTTCCGTTCTCCTTGGCCCACGGTCAGTGGCAACGAATGTTGAACGTTGTGGTTCCGCCCCTGTGGAACTGACTGCCGGCCGTGCAGTTCTACCGCGGAAGGAGATCCCAAATGCTTCGATTCCTAATCGGTCTTGGCGCGCTGTACGCGGCATTTCAAATCGGCCGTGAGTTCGGCCGCGCCGAGGCGGAGGTCATCCAGATTCCACCCGACGATCGTCGCCGAACGCCTGAAAACGGGGCAGAGGTCGGTGAGCGGACCTAGGGCTTCTGGTAGCTCCCTCAAGCTGCGCTATCTACGCGACATGGCGCGAGCAAACTCAGTTACTCCTCGTCGCCGGAACTCAAACAAGGGCGCCGCCTACCTCGGAATTAATGCCGGGGCGATGTGATTTGTAGGATGACTACCTACGACGAAACGACCAACCCCGTCCTAACCGGTATCAAGGGGCGTTGCCCGCGCTGCCAACCGGGGCATCTGTCAGCAACTATCTCAAGCTGGCGCAGAGTTGCGATGTATGCGGATTGAATTTCTCGTTCGCCGATCCGGCTGACGGCCCGGCTTTCTTTTCCATGTCGATTGTGGCATTCCCGGCGCTGGCTTTCGCACTATGGTTTCAGCTCACGTATGAGCCGTCCTATTGGATGCATGCGCTCACAACCTTACCCCCTCACCTTTGGCTCGTGTGTTGCATTGCTAAGACCGCTCAAAGGCTGGCTTGTTTGCTCGCAGTACTTCCACAAGGCTGAGGAAGGCTCCATCGACCGAGAATGGCATGCAGCCGAAGCTGAGCGCCATCGGCAGCAGCCGCCGAATACGTGAAGTCTATGGGCCAAGGACGTATGTAGAGCTGCCGCACCTTTCCCCCGACGATCGCGACGTCGACCCTTAGATTGGTCTGCAAGGTCTCGAACGAAACTTTTGCTCGCGGTCAAGCTAAAACGGCATCGGCAATGGAGCCATCAGCCTGGCTTCTCACGAATTTCCGATATCGCCGCCCCTGGGCCGGTGGGCCGACCAAACACTTCGGTCCTTGCGGCTTCGAGCTCGTTCAGAGATCTTGAGAGGGTCGCGCCCCAGACGACATGGGCAGCAAGCATCAGAAGATTTCGATAGACGGGATGCCGCCAGGCGGGTGCAAGGATATGAGCGGCGGGAATCCATCCCAGATAGCTGAGCGCCCACACTCCCAGACCGTAAAGGATGCCGTTGCCATGGCGCATGGGCAGCAGCGCAAAAATGGAGCCGGTAAAGGCTCCAAATCCGAAATGGGCAAACAGTGTGCTCGTTCGCGCGACCTGCTCATCACCGGCGACTACCACGCGCTCGACGATCTCGCGGGGTGGCAAAGGATAACGGTCCCGGTTGTCGAGCAACCCGTGAAGGTGCCTCATGGCGATTGTCATCGCCACCGTAGCCGCAACTCCCGCCAGAGCCCCTGATACGATCCGCTGCAACACCTTCTCCCGCGATGATATTGCCAAACGGCAGTTTGGCGCGATTGTTCCCGAGTACCTGTTCGGCAGGCGCCTAAAGAACTCCGGCGTCTCGCTGCACGCTTCCTCGCGACGGGCTGCATCGCCGGCACGAGACTCCGGGCCGTAGCTTGGGAGATCGCTGAAATCGGCATCGGCGAAAGTTGGCCTCCTCTAGATCCGGCGGATGGCAAGCGCGACATCTGCGGAGAACGGCGGCACATCAAGCTTCAGCCAGCCGTCCGAGTTCGCTTGCCATTCCGCCGTTCGCCTGCCGGTCGCGGTATCCCAGGCGATGACGCGATAGGTGCCGCGAGCCAATCCGGGCAGCTCCAGGGCGGCAGGAATGGGCGCAGTGCCGGCACGCAGCATACCGTTTCGCCCGATCGTGTCGCTGCGAACCAGCCAGACCACTGCCTGGGAATCGTCGCCGCAGGCGACCGGCGCGATGTCGGGACCGGAAACCCGCATCTTGTCGCCGAGATGGGCACGCCGGAACGAAACCCAGTCGATCAGAGGCAGGAAGTCGGCCAGCGAACGCTGCGCCCGCCGCATGCCGGGGGTGAGCACGTGCGGGGTGCGGTTCGGCCACCGCATGCCGCCACCGGCACCCCCCGCTGCCAAGTGAGCCCATTGCAAATGGCGGAAGTATTCATCGTCGAAAGGTTTGGGGAGCGTGATCTTCTTGTCCTTGAATGAGTGGATCGGGCCGTGCTCGGAATCGAGAAAAGGGCGGCCGTCAAGAATTTCACCAAGCGCCTCTCCGACGATCCGCGCCATGCCGAGCGCCGGCGCCACCGTGTCACTGGGGTCGTCAATTGTGCCCTCCTCATAGAGATGGAGGGAGGCAAAATCGAGGTCGGGGTGGCGGAAGATCGGCTCGGGCAGCGGCATTTGGGGCCGCCAGCGAAGCTCAGGTCCGAACAGCGAAACGGTCTGCGGGTGAGAGCGGCCGTAAAGTGACGTCTCCAGGCGGCGCACGAAATCGCTCAGATCATGGATGAAGGCACCGAAGCCATCCGCGCTGCCCTGGGCCTGCTCGGGATGGATTTCGTTCCAGAGGTCCCATGCGAAGAGGGCTCCGCTGCCGCTCCATCTGCGAACCACGAATTCCAGCCTCGCCTTGATCGCGCGACGCGTATCGGCGCAAACCAAGAATCGCGACGGGTGGTCCAGCATGCCTCCGTTGTGGCGGTTGTAGGGGTGGTGGCGCCAGTGGAGCCATTGCCAGAACGTATCAAAGGGGGTGAGCAGGATTCTTAAGCCCTGTTTTTCGCAAAGACGGAAGAGGTCATCCCACAGTTGCACCATCGCCGGCACGAAGCGGCCCTGCGGCTTCTCGAAGTAGCGGTGACGAACCTGGGCATACTCCAGCATCAGCCTGAGGCAGGTCACGCCGCTTTCCTTCAGCCAACGGAGATGACTTTCCACGCCGGCCATATCGGCGCGCCGAAACAGGCCATTGAGTTCGGGCCAGCTTACCGCATCATTCTGCCCGATCGGCGTCCATGCCTCGCCGTCCTCGGTGGCGAAATAGGAACCGGCTACCTTGATCCAAGGCAGGCCCGCAGCCGATCTGGGCGCAGAGTCTTCCACTTCGCCGACCAGCGGTATCGCCAATCTAGTATCCTTCAAGACATGCTCGAATTTTCGTCCGCCGAGCAGTATAACTGCCGCGTTGGCAAAATGTTTCGCTGGGCGTAGCAGGCCAATGGGCCCTCTTCGTCCCATTTTGCGGTACAACGATGCCCTGTCTCGAGGCCGCGGCGCCCTGCCCTCAAGAGCGGCGCGGAGCTGATGTCGGCCGATCACCAGAGAAATTGCAGACGGCAGAACGCACGCTCGGTTCAGATAGTCGTGTGAGAACCCTCGCCGCGGACATGACGAAGGGTTCGGAAATTGTCGTGCGTCGATTCTTCGGCGAAGAGCATAAATGCCAAGTTGGGCGGGTCGCCTGCCCGACCAGAAAAAGTTCAGCCGAAGGGGAACCTCACGGTCGCAGGCAAGTTCGTTACGCAGTGTGGGGAGCTTGTGCGTGTCGTTTCATGTTATCGGCTTTATCGCTGTCGTGCGTGTGCTGTCTTCGCCTTCTCGGATTCCATCATTCAGCACGACGACGATTGACGAGGCTCGGCTTGAGAGCGCCAGTCTGTCATCCTGAGGTCGACGTCTGCTCACCGACGACAACTGGACCGGCTCCGCTCACGCTCGCTTGGTCAACATTCGACGCTTGCACTGCATTTACCGCTCGGGGGACGATGTGGCGGTCGAAACTGGCAATGGCCGACCGCCTAGCAATGGACTACTGCCTAGCAGGAGCGCTGGCGCGAGCCTTGGCCGACGGATCACACATATGAGCAACGAGCCGGCGTGTCCGCCAGGCGAAGACTGGTCCGGGTTTGCCAGCTACTTTATGGCTGGTTTCGAGTGTTCATCCCATCGGCGCGGCGACGGAGTGCGCCTCGATTTGATTCGCGCGACCGCACACGACACGCACGCTCTCGGCGACTATCGCAGTTGTGCCGCCCTTGGGCTTCGCACGATCCGCGACGGCTTGCGCTGGCACCTGATTGAAACAGCGCCAGGAGTTTTCGACTGGTCGAGCTGGATATCAATGATCGAAGCAGCCCAGGCGGCAGGGGTGCAAGTCATCTGGGATATCTTCCACTACGGCTCGCCGAGTCATGTCGACCAGGGTGGCTCAGGCTTCACCGCCGCCTATGTGCGGTTTGCCGCTGAGGCTGTCCGGGTCCACCGCTCCGTTGCCGGGACAGCTCCCCTGGTATGTCCCATCAATGAAATCTCGTTCTTTGCGTGGGCGATAGAGGTCGGCTATTTCCCGCGCGTGGGGCCGAAGAAGCGGGGATGGTTCAAGCGACACCTTGTGAGGACAGCGGTTGCGGGCGTGAATGCGATGCGGGATGCCGAACCTGACTGCAGGTTCATCTGGGCTGAACCGCTAATCCATGTCGCTCCTCGTGACCGCACTCGCGCCGAGCAGCGGCGCGCGGAAAATGTTCGTCAAGGCCAGTTTGAAGCCTATGACATGCTGACGGGCCGTGCCGAGCCCGAACTGGGCGGCAGTGAAGACTGTGTAGACGTCATCGGCCTTAACTTTTATCCGCACAACCAATGGTACTTTCACGGGCCAACGATACCGATGGGCCACCACGAATACCGGGCACTTTCGGAAATGTTGGTCGAGGTGGCTGAGCGCTACAGAAAGCCTATGTTTATCGCCGAGACAGGCGCCGAAGGATCAGGCCGGCCGGCATGGCTCCACTATGTCTGCGATGAGGTCCGTGAGGCAATGAGCCTCGGTGCGCCGGTTCAGGGCATATGCCTGTACCCGGTGACCGCGTATCCCGGCTGGGACAATTCGCGCCACGCGGAAGTCGGCTTGTTCTCTACGATTCATGCCGACGGTTCGCGCAGTCTTCGCCAGCCGGTTGCCAATGAATTGGAACGCCAGCGCGCATTGTTCGCGGCAGGTGTTTCGTAGCCGTCGAAAAAAGGCGCGCGGCCCTTGATGGCTTTTCACTGCGGATCACCGCAAGGCATGCCTTGATTGCCGCTAGATCATTATCAATGTTCGCCGCGAGCCACGCCCGAGGAATCAAGCATCGCTCGTTGCGTTGGCATCTGCGCGACGCCGTTTGCCGGCAGGCTTTGTTGAATACGCGCGAACGTCGCCAAAGCCTGACCGACGACCTGATCCATGTTGTAATAGCGGTATGTGGCCAAGCGCCCGACGAACCAGACGTTGGGGCACGCCGCAGCCAGTGCTTCATAGCGTTTGTACAGCGCCTCGTTTTCCGCACGCGGCACCGGATAATAAGGATCGCCGATATCGGTTGGATATTCGTAAGTCAGGCTAGTTTTCGGGTTCCTCTGGCCGGTCAGATGCTTGTACTCGGTGATGCGGGTATAGTTTTCCGTCTGCGGATAATTGACTACCGCGACCGGTTGAAACTGCTCGCAATCAATCGTCATGTGCTCGAACCGCAACGATCGGTAAGGCAGACGACCAAGGCTGCAATCGAAATATTCATCAATCGGCCCGGTGTAAATCATGCGCCGAAAGGGGATCGTGTCGCGAATTTCGCGATAATCGGTTTGCAGCATGATCTTGATCTTTGAGCTGTCCAGCATGCGCTGGAACATGCGTGTATACCCGCCAGCCGGCATATTCTGGAAGATGTCGCCAAAGTAGCGGTCATCGCGGTTGGTTCGGGTAGGGACCCGCGCCGTCACGGACTTGCTCAACTGGGCCGGATCGACACCCCACTGCTTCCTTGTATAGCCGCGAAAGAACTTTTCGTAGAGTTCCCTGCCGACGGTGCTCACAACCACGTCTTCGGCGGTGCGAACTTCTTCGACCGTTTCTCGCCGGGAAACGAAGAACTCCTCCAACTGCTCGGATGTCAATTGAAGGCCGTATAGGCCGTTGATGGTGTCGAGGTTGATCGGTATTGGCAGCAGTTTTCCGTCGACCGAGGCCAGTACACGATGTTCGTAAGGCCGCCATTGGGTGAATTGCGAGAGGTAGTCGATTATCGATTGGGCGTTGGTGTGAAATATATGCGGCCCGTAGCGGTGGATCAGAATTCCCGCTTCGTCGTAGCAGTCATAGGCGTTGCCGCCGATGTGATTTCGCCGGTCAATGAGCAGGACGCTTTCGTGCCGTTGCGATGCGATGCGCTCGGCCAGCACGCTGCCGGCGAAGCCGGCACCGACAATCAACCAATCGATCATCGTCAGGCTCTCCTGCGCAACGGCACAATGCTTTTCATCGCATAGGCGCGCTGGATATGCGCATCCATTGCCTCCCACGTCCTCTCCCACGACATATTGGCGAGGTATGCGTCGACTTGCTTGAGCAGGAAATCGCGCGGACGTGACAGAACAGTCCGAAGCTTGGTTTCGAGATCTTCGGCGTCGACGATGTCGACCAGGCCTTGCGCACCATAGGTGCGCACGACGTCCACAATCGCGGTGGAGACCACCGGCAGCCCGGCGGCCAGGAACTCAGGAGTTTTGGTCGGGCTGATATAGCGTGTCGCCTCATTGAGCGCGAAGGGCATCCAGCCGGCGTTCCAGTGCCTGAGATAGCCAGGCAGGTCGGCGTAGGATTTGGCACCCAGCCAATGTAAGTTACTTGCGCGCGGCAGGCTTAGCGGGTCGATCTTGACCACCGGGCCG
Organism: Mesorhizobium sp.; assembly: GCA_004020315.1. Taxonomy (GTDB): domain Bacteria; phylum Pseudomonadota; class Alphaproteobacteria; order Rhizobiales; family Rhizobiaceae; genus Mesorhizobium. The sequence goes on along the minus strand of SAQG01000033.1, from coordinate 23,044 downwards.
AGCATGACGAAATGCACATCGGGCATTGCCGAAGCCGCTTGCGCGATCATCTCAACGTCGAGCCGTTCGTCGATCACACCGAAAAAGCCCACTCTCGGGAAAGGTATGTCTGCCTGGCCTACGGGGTCATCGCCGGACTCTCTTGCCTTGTGAAAATGCGCAACGTCGATGCTGCTTGGGAAGGGAAAGATCGACTTATGGAGGCATCGTTTGGCTTCGTACAGGCTCTGTCCGCCCGTGAAGACGACATCGGCGCGCTGTAACAGCGCCCTTTCCATCTGCGTCAACTCTGCCGGCGCGTTCTTGAAGGCGGAGAGCTCATCCATGCAGTCGTAGACACACACGTCGTAGCGGAGATGATCGCTGAAACGCAGCGCCATAGGCGTGTAGTACCATACAGTCAGCCGGGTATGCGGGACTGAGGTGACGATCTGGTCGACGAACCTGCGCTGAATGGCGTCCGCCTTTGTGGCGGAAATGCCGACCGGAAGAACCGGGGTTACGATTCGGATCTTCGGCGACTCATCTTTCATCCGCATGAAGGGGTAATGTCTTTCCTCGAAGACCGGTTCCTCAAAATAAATTAGCTGTTGCTGTTTTGAAGCGAGCGTCAGAATGTGTTGTGGGCGTTGGTGCACGAAATTCCATCTAAGATGGGAAAAGCAAAGTAAGATCGAGGACATTACGGGAGTTTTAGGTGATAATTGCTTGCAGCCCGCCATTTCCATATAAGTTATCCCTTCGCTATAGGTTTACAATGCTGTCGATTAACAAATGTTAATCGAGGCTATTTCCAAACGATGGCCTCAGCCATACATCTAACTTTCATTTAAGTAAGTTGTTCCACAGAGTTGAGCTGTGCGCGGAAATCTAACCAAGCACGCCAGACTTGCGCGATCGCTCGACCGAGAGGCGCTGCGGGCCAAAGATGTCCAGGCCACGCTGTCCACACGACCGCTTCGACAGGCAATGGCCCTGCGCGACGCGTGTTCTCAACCACGTGGCGCATTGCCACAGAGCGGTTGAGAACGTTTGATCGTTCAACAAGCGTTAATCGGGGGAGCTATAAGTTAACAGTCTGTGAATCGATTCGGCCGAGTGGAACATGGGCCCGCGACCGCCGACGGACAACGCCGCGAGAGAGCTAAGAATGAAATTCAGCTTCGAAACCAACGTCTTTCCGTTGTTTCACCCGCAGGCCGTGGATGATCTGAAGGATCCTTGTCCGGTGTTCGACGGCACGCTTTGGCACGTCTTCGGCTCGAGCGGCACCGTCACGACCGAGAGCTGGAAAATACTACATGCCACGGCTCCGGACCTTTATGGGCCGTGGACTGAGCATGAGGCGCTCGACTTGGCGGTAACCGGATCGGGCATAGCGGCGCCCGGCGTCATTCATGAATGCGGCGTCTTCCATATGTTTATCCAGACCGAATTCATGAAGTCGGGCGGACGTTGCGAACATGCGGTTTCCAATGATGGCTTCAACTGGGTGGTGCTCAATCCGGCGATATTGTCCCTGCCGGACACCGACGAGGACGGCATCTACGATCCCCATCCGGCGATTATCGGCGGCAAGCGCTACATCGTCTATTCAGGCATGCCTAAATTCACCAGGGTGCCGCAGCCTGACGTCTATCTGGCGCGCAGCCAATCCGATTCTTGGTTCGGGCCGTGGAAACGTCTCGGCAAGATATTGGATCATCTCGACGTTCCCCATCACAATGCGCGCGAGCATCCGGACTACGAATGGGGGATCGAGGGCGCCCAACTGGTCGAATTGCCCGACGGTCGCGTGCTTCTCAACGCCACCTGCTTCCTTCCCGACGGACCGCGCGGAAGTCGTCAGCGCGTATTCTTCGCCATCGCCGACGACGTCAAGGGTCCCTACGTGTCGGTCGGCCCAGTGCTTGATCCTGGTGAGCCTGGAGAGAACGGCCATTCGACGGTGATGATCGAGGGCGGGAAACTGACCTTGTTCTACCAGAGCAGACGTGAGGCAACGAACCATCGCTGGCGTTTCGGACTGGCTAGGTGCGACCTGGATCAGCAGGTTCTTTCACGAGTCGCCTAACAGGGACGACCGGGACGAGGCGTCGTGGCTGCACCACGGCCTTTCATCCGCGTTCCTGTTGATCCAGGCAGAGCCACGCCAAACATCTCTCACGACCTGCGGCAAGACTCGAAGGGGTAGCCGAGGTGCAGGTGCTCAAGTCGGGAACCTTGTCGCGGATTTCGCGAACATCCGTCTGCAGCATGATCTTGATTTTGGGTGCGGTGGTCGCTTTCCGTGCGGGTATGAACGCGCATCGCGACACCTCACTTAATGTGGTGTAGCCGCGGAGGGTTTTTCGTGGAGTTCCCTGCGCCGCTGCGTATGACGCACACAGCGGTCATCGGCCGACCTATGGTCGGGTGTCGATCTCGGCATTCGAAAGGCCTCAGCGGTTTTTGCGGGAACCTTTCTGGAAAACCGCCATCCAATGGTTCGAGATCGCCGCATGAAGCGGCGTCCGCCAAGGAGATGGTCAAATGAAACTCGTTCCCGCCGCGCTCGCCATATTGCTCGCCGGCTCGCTCACTGCGCTCGCGCACGATGTTCCCACCGAAGTCGCCAAGTCACCGCCGCCCGGCGCGTTCAAGGCCGTCAGCAGCCTAGTCAAGCTCCCGGACTTCCTGCCGGGAATGGGCCAGCTCTTTGTCGATCCGGCGAGCCTGCCTGGCGGACCTTTCCTGGCCTACGACCATGATGGCGCGCTCGTCAGCACCATCTACATGCTCCCGGTCAAGGATCTCAATCCAGACAAGCGTTTCGAGGATCTAGCCGCACCGGGCGGCAATGTCGATCATGTCGATGTCTACTACAATGCCGGCCATCCGGGCGTCGAGGAGCCACATGTCCACGTCGTTCTCTGGCATGTAGCGGCGGCCGATGAAGCCAAAGTCGCGCAATGATCCTGACGCGCAGACGCGTGCTGGAGGCCGGCGGGGGGATTTTCGCCGCCTTCCTGGCCGAACTGGCGGCCGCAGCCGGCGAGCCGGTAGAAATTGCCATGAAAGGTAAGGCTGACGGCTCGCATGTCTGGTTCGATCCGATCGGCCTGCACGTGAAGCCAGGCCAGACCGTGCAGTGGGCCAACCGCGACCGAGGCAATTCGCATACGGCCACGTCCTACCATCCGGAGATATTCGAGCGTGTCCGGCGCATTCCCGCTAAAGCCAAGCCTTGGAATTCGGATTATCTGCTGCCGGACGAGACCTTTTCCTTCCGCTTCGACGAGGAAGGGGTCTATGACTATTATTGCGTGCCGCACGAGCATGCCGGGATGGTAGGCCGCATCGTCGTAGGAAACCCGTCCGGCACCGAAGTTGCCGCCGAAGCCACAGGCTTGACGCCCTTGCCGACGCCCGCGCTAAATGGCTTTCCGCCGGTCGAGGAGATCGTCGCGAAAGGCATCGTGCGCCGTGAGTGACCCAGGAAACGGGAGATCTAGACATGAGATTGGCGGTCGCGCCGAACAAGGCTGACCTCGACGGGCTGAGCGACGAGGAGCTTGTCGAAGTTGCCCGTAAAGGCGGCGATAACGCCGTCCGCCTGCTCGTCAAGCGCAACAACCGGCGCCTGTTTCGGGTCGCCCGTGCAGTGATGCGCGACGACGCCGAGGCCGAAGACATCGTGCAGGAGACCTATGTCAGCGCTTTCACCAAGCTCGATTCATTCCGTGGAAATTCGCGCTTCTCGACCTGGCTTACCCGGATCGCCCTCAACGAGGCGCTTGGGCGGGTGCGAAAGCGACGGCCTTCCGCTGAACTGGCGGAACTGGATATTTGCGACGGCGTGAATGGAGGCTCGGTGATCATGTTTCCGACTTCGCTGAAGCCGCCAGGCGCGGATGCCGAGCTTGCACGCAAGCAAGTCCGCAACATGCTCGAAAAGGCCGTCGACGATCTGCCTGATCCTTTCAGGCTGGTCTTCACCCTTCGCGACATAGAAGAAATGAGCACAGAAGACACCGCGAACCAGTTGATGCTGAAACCGGAAACGGTGAAGACGCGGCTCCACCGGGCACGCCGCCTGATGCGACTGGCGGTCGAAAAGCATTTCTCGGCGACGTTTTCTGAACTTTTCCCCTTCGACGGGGCGCGGTGCGAACGGATGGCCGACCGGGTGATCGAAAGATTGCGGCGCCAGGAAGGGCCTTGACGACTTTGATCGGTCTCGATGTGGACCGGAAGGGGTGAACCAATGGAGGGCCATAGGGCCCAGGGGCAGCTAGGGAGTTTTGTCGTCCTTGGCCTTAGTAATGGCCTCGAGCAATGAAGCTAGTGTTGGAGGCAATTCTGGATCAACGGCCAGCCCCAACAGCTTGTGTACGTGACGACGATTGTCTTCGGTGCCGATCAATTCGCGAACGGCGTCGGCAAGGGTCTTATGGCCCGCTCTGTCACGCTTTGCCATCTGCGGTCACCGGATGAGATGCCATGAGGAAGTTTCAGGGAGATTGGGGGTTCTCATCAGCCACTTCTTGCTCTCGCCGCTCAAGCTCCTTCTGAAGCTTCAAAGCTAATGCGACCAGCCTCGGTGACAGGGTTTCATCGCCCTCCAGTGCTAATCGCTTGCGTAAATTCCGACGATTGTCTTCCGAACGGACCAACTCTCGGAAGCCACGATCAATATCTCGGGTCGCCATAACGGTCACCTTCAGCTTTGGACGCAACTCGTCGATTGCCCAAAGGGTTCCATGAAGGCGGTGGGATATTTGCCGGAACCTTCATGTCGGATAACTAAGCTGGATTGAATGGATCCTGCTTAGCGCTCATCGAAAGCCACGAACAGGCCCAGGGCAGCAGCGACTTCGAGGACAGCTTCGGTTAGATCGTCGTTGGACGCGACCAAACCAGGTGCAGCCTGCCGAACCTGGTTCAATGCCGCTTTGACCGAGACGGTGTTCCCATGGCCGGCCCTGTTGAGGACGGCGTCAATCGCCTGATCTAGAACTGGACCGACCCTATGGACGATGCTCATCCACCTTCCCCCCCGGGAACGCGAGAGGGTAATAGTAACGTGTCCGATGCTGGGATGCAACCGACGCGAGAAATCGTGCCGGATTGGGTCTGGCTGGGGCGCAACACAGCAATATTTCGTGGAAATCTCCCAGCGGCGATCGGGTAACTGGCTCGCACGAACCCCATGCCTCTCTTGATCCCATTAGCGCTCGCTTTGATCCGCCTTCTCGCCCTCTCGGCGCTCCCTTTGCACTGGCAAGCCCTAAGCGCTACGTAAGCGCATACTTAGGGCGGCTACTTCGCGCTTAACTCGCGTCCTCTCCACCCGCGCCGGCCGCGGAGGCCAGAGCTGCCTGCTAGCCAACACCTGCGTTCCACTCGAGAGGCCAGTTATGGAAGGGCAAGGGAGTGATCCATAAAAACAATGCCGTCCTCATCCTCACACGGCCCCGCACCCGTCGGGCGAGAGGAGATCACCACGAGGGCCCGGGGCAGCGGGCTGATACGCCGGCCCAACCGAGCGAGGCCCGCACTTCAGCGGACGTACCTGCCGGCGAGTTGCGCACTTGCTCAGAGGCCGCGACATGAGCCCGCTGCCAGCCCGGTATGTTCGTTGGCAATTTTCAGCTTGCTGCCGCTGATCGTTTAAAGAGGATGGTGACCTTCGTCCCTTCGCTGGCGGTTGATTCGACAGCGAAATGCGCCTTGGCGTTCTCGGTCAGCGAGCGCGCGATCAGCGCTCCAAGCTTGCCTGGCTTGGGCCACGTCTCGCCTTCCGGCAAGCCAATTCCGTCGTCAGCCACTATGACCCGACAGCCGTCGCCATCGACGATGCTGTGCAGCGTTATCGTGCCGCCTTCGCGGCCCTGGAAAGCATGTTTTAGTGAGTTGGTCAGCAATTCGTTCACGACCAGTCCCGCCGGCATGGCGACGTTTATTGACACCGGGTATGTATCCACCCTCATATTTAGGCGGATCCCCTCGACTGCATGCGAACTCATCACCGCGGACGCGACTTGGCTGAGATAGACGCCAAGATCGACCTCCTCGTTCTGCTCGTCGGCCGTTAGCGTCTGGTAAAGGATCGCCAGAGCGTCGACGCGACCGGCGAGCCGCTCAAACCGTCTCCGGTCGGCCTCAGTCGCATTGCGGCTTTCCAGCCGGATCAGGGCGGTGATCATCTGCAGGTTGTTCTTCACCCGGTGCTGCAGTTCGCGCAGCAGCGTGTCTTTCTCGCCGACACGCTCCTCAACCGAGCGCTCATCCCCCGCTTCGCCATGGGCCGATACGTCGACCAGCGCCACCAGCCGGAAGCAGATCTTGCCGTTGTCGTCCACGATTATGTTTGAATAAACGTCGACAAGACCCGGATTGTCACCGACGCGCTCCAGCCGGAAGGTGCCGACAAAATCGGTTTCCTCGACCAAGGCCTCAGGCAGAGGCCGGCCCTTCTGCTGGTGGATACCCGTGCCCGAAAGGGCCGCCCAGTTTTCTCGGGTCAGCTTGGCGACCGTCAGGCCTGACAGTTTCTCGAATTCCGGATTGGCGTAGACCACACGCTCCTCAGCGGTCAGGTCCGCAACGGCTATGGCGATCGGCACCTGGTCAAGGAACTTTTTGAACTGTTCGCTTTCCAGTGCGGTTGCAAGGTCAGGTGTGTCAAGCAACTGCTCGACCGCCTCGACCTTTTCTGAATTGGATGTCATTTGCGCGCCTGTTTTGGGCGTACAGTATCAATAATGCAGTGTGGCCGCCATCGCCAAAGCTGGAACTGCATCGCGCCGTGCCAGGCATTGGCCAGAAGACGAGCGTCGCCCAACAGCCGCGTCCAACGACACACGGCGATCGCGCCTCCGGCAGCAGACACAGGCCGGCGGCTCCCACGACCGCGCCGAGTGCTCTAGCTGCACCAAAACGCGATACGCGCTCCCCTGCGCGCATGGACCCGGGTCGACGTGCAAGCGGCGTCGATAAATCTAATGCAGCCGAAGGACGTCTAGAACGCGATCGCGCTTTCGTTCAATCGAATTTAAGGGCACGTCATCATTTCGCGCTGTCAGCGTCCCGCTCGTCGCGTCGGAGGAACTCACTTGTGACGGTGCCGAGTCTGCTTTCCAACCAGTCGGCCATTGCCTCTTCCTCGCGGAGGTTTTCTTCGCAGGCTCTCTGGACTCCGGCATCACCGATCTCGCCGGCTGCGGCAATAAGCATCTTATAGCTGGCGATTTCCATATGCTCGAACGTGTAACTGGCCAGCGATCCTTTCATCACCTCGTCGCCTGCAAAAATGCCGCTGATGCTCTGTCCCATGGCGATTATCTTACCGCCGGCGTCTTTAAGCGTCGATGATCCTTCCCCCATCCGATCGAGGCATTGTTCGAGACGTTTTGCCTGTTGCTTCGTTTCTTCGAGATGCAGCGTCACCAGCACCTTGCCGACTTCATCTCGGCCTACAACTTCGGCCGCAGGCTCAAGACCCTCAAAAGGCCTCACGCCCTATGAGTTCATCTGCAAGGCTTGGGCTGCACAGCCCGAACGGTTCAAGCTTAATCCGCTCCAGCAAATGCCGGGACTAAACATCTATGATCTTGACCCCGGCGGGAAGAGCGCTTCCGGCTAGGGCCATCCATTATGTGCCGGAAGCGAGGCGGACATAGCAGCGGAGCTCGGCGCTGGGGTCGGCGGCTCGATGCACGAATGAGACAGGTGCAACAGGTGGCGGTGAAGATTGGGGCGCCTGCCAGAGGGGATACAAGGCAATGGCCAGGATCTGCCGTGGTGGGAAGCGGTCTGGTAGCTCAGAATGCACGCTGAGGCATCGCCAAGTGCGACTATCGTTCCGAGCGAGCTTCTCAGCGAGTTCAGGTAGGAATGAGCCCTCCAGAGACATAGCGACCAAATCGTCTGGGGCGCCCGGCGTTTTATTCGGACGGTGTTGCCGCACACGGCCTCGCCGCTAACTACTTGGCGAGCGAGAGCCCCTTGGAGACGCAAGTCTGGTCAAGTTGCCGATATCGCGGAGGAGCTTCTTGCTGGCCGCTGCGGCGGGACCGGCATTCGCGCCCATGCAAGCCAGTTTCGCCGAGGATGCAGGTATGACGAACAAGATTGTGCTTCTTGGCGATTCGGTTTTTGACAACCGTGCCTATGTGACCGGCGGAGCAGATGTACTGGCCCACTTGGTGCGTCAGCTTCCGATCGGGTGGTCGGCCGACCTGCTCGCCGTCGACGGCAGCGTGATGGCAGGGGTGCGCCAGCAGCTGGACAGTCTGCCGGCTGACGCCACTCATCTGGTGGTCAGCATGGGAGGTAACGACGCGCTCGGCGTTTCCTCTGTTTTGGACGCTTCGTCGCGGTCCGTCGCCGACGCCCTGCTAACACTGGCCGAAATAAGAGAGCAGTTTTGCCTGGAGTATCGGTCGACGCTGGATGCCGTTCTGGCTGTCAAGCTGCCCACCGCCGTTTGTACGATCTACGACGTCCGGTATCCGAACCCTGAGGAGAGGCGCATTGCGGTAACGGCCCTGTCGGTCCTCAATGACTGTATTACACGAGCAGCCGCTGGGCGCGGCGTGCCAGTGATCGACCTTCGCATTATCTGCGACGAGGACGCCGACTTTGCCAACGCCATCGAGCCTTCGGAACAGGGCGGCGGCAAAATCGCTGCAGCGATCGTTTCATTTCTTACCAAGCACGAATTCCGAAGCGGGCGCGCCGAACTGATCGTTCGCTAGAGCGCCGGAATAACGAAGAGCGGGTGCGACGGTATCTTGTTCGCCCGGTATACAACCGGCCGTGTCAGACTTTTTCCAGCGCTACCTTGCCGCCGGCTAGCTAACGCGATGCGACGCGCAGCCCGGCGGCATCGAAGAGATGCATGCGCTCCGGCGGCAAAGCGAGGCTGATCGGCGGGCCTTGCGTTTCAACGCCTTGCCGCCTGAGAACGGCGACCAGCTTATTGTCGCCGGCCATGATGGCGTGGACAACGGTTTCCGGTCCCAGCGCCTCGGCCAGCGTTACCCGCGCTTCCACCGATCCCTTGCTGCCATCCGAAAGTTCAATGTCATGTGGCCGGATGCCAAGCGTCGCCTCGTCTCCCAGCTTAAGCGCGGTCCCGTCGGCCGCGACCGAAGCCGAAAGCCCGCCCGGACCTTCGACATGCACCTCAGTGCCGCTGGCGGAACGCACCTTGACCGGCAGCAGGTTCATGCGCGGCGCGCCGATGAAGCCCGCGACGAACAGGTTGGCCGGCGCGTTGTAGAGATCGAGCGGCCGGCCGACCTGCTCGATCCGCCCCGACCGCATGACCACGATGCGGTCCGCCAGTGTCATCGCTTCGACCTGGTCATGGGTGACGTAGATCATCGTGGTTGCCAGACGCTTGTGCAGGGCCGCCAGTTCAGCGCGCGTGCTGATGCGCAGTTCGGCGTCGAGGTTGGACAGCGGTTCATCGAGCAGGAAGGCGGTCGGATTGCGCACCACCGCACGGCCGATCGCCACGCGCTGCTTCTGGCCGCCCGACAGTTGACCGGGCCGGCGGTCGAGATAGGGGGCAATTTCCAACATGCGCGCCGCTTCCGTGATCCGCGCGTCGATCTCGGCTTTCGGCATACGGATGTTTTCGAGCCCGAAGGCAAGGTTCTGGCGCACGCTCATGTGCGGGTAGAGCGCGTAGGACTGGAACACCATGGCCAGACCGCGCTGCGCAGCCGAAACGTTGGTGACGTCGACCCCGTCGATCTCGATCTTGCCATCGGTCGGCTGATCGAGCCCGGCGATCAGCCGCAGCAGCGTGGACTTGCCGCAACCCGACGGGCCGACGAGGACCAACATCTCGCCGTCACCGACGTCGAGATCGATGCCGTGCAGGATCTTCATCTTGCCGAAAGCGCGATTGATGTTGGTCAGCGTTATCCGCCCCATGGCGCCCTCATTTCAGCCCGGTGCCGGCAATGCCGGAAGTGATGTAACGCTGCAGGAAGACGAAGACGAGGATGACCGGGATCATCGTCACCACGGTCATCGCCAGGATGTAGTGCCACTGCACGTTGAGTTGGCCGGCATAGGTATTGAGCCCGACCTGGAGCGTGTAGAGCTCCTTGCGCGACAGCACCACCAGCGGCCACAGAAAGTCGTTCCAGCGCCAGACGACCGAGAAGATCGCCAGCACGGCGAGCGCCGGTGCTGCAAGCGGCAAGACGATGCGCCAGTAAATCTGCCATTCGGAAGCGTTGTCCATGCGCGCCGCATCGAGCAGCTCGTCAGGGATGGTCAGCATATATTGGCGCAGCAGGAAAACGCCGGTCGGCGTCGCTACGGTCGGCAGGATCACGCCCCAAAGCGAATCGAGCAGCCCGACGGCGCCCACCACCGAATAGAGCGGCACCAGGATGACCGACAGCGGCACCATCAGCGTACCGACGATCAGAAGCATGGTCAGATCGCGGCCGCGGAACTTGTATTTCGACAAGGCGAAGGCAGCCATCGAATTGGTGAGCAGCGTGATCAGCGTCGCCATTACGGTCACAAAAACCGAATTGCGCAGGTAGCGCAGGAAGTCGAAATGGACGAAGGGCTCGGCGTAGTTCTCCGTCGCGAAGCCGATTTCGCGCATCGGCTCCCGGTCGGCGATATTGACCTTCACAATATCGTTCGGCGCCTGCGGGTCCACCATCTGCGCCACTATGCCGACGCGGCGCACCTCCGCGAGCACCTTGGTCGAACCATCCGGCAGCTTCACCCTGTAGAGGGTTAGCGGCTTGTCGTAGCCTTCGACCTTCGCCTGTTGGCTGACGTAAGGCAGGATGGTCGGCGGGAACTCGGCGAGCTGCGCCGGTGTCTTGAATGACGAACCCACCAGCCAGACGGCCGGACCGAACATGATGACGAGACCGCCGAGCAGCCACAACCAGCTCACTATATCCGTCCAGTGCCAGCCGCGGCCGCCGCGCCGGCGGGTCAGGAATGTCATGACGCCGCTCATTCGCGCGCCCCTTTCCGCTCACCCCGGCGTCCGACCTTGAGCTGAAGCAGGGTCAGCACGACCAGCACCAGCCCCATCAGGATCGAAGCCGCCGAAGCCAGCCCCGGATTGCGCAGCAGGGAGGCGAAGCCGATCTCATAGATGTACTGCGTGATATAGAGGGTCGAGGTTCCTGGCCCTCCTCCCGTCAGCACATAGGCTTCGTCGAAGATCTGCACAGCGCGGATAAGTGTTAGCACAATGACGACAAGCAGGTTCGGCATCAGCAGCGGCAGCGTGATGCGCCAGAACACCCGCGCCGGCTTCGTGCCGTCCATCTCGGCCGCCTCGTAAAGATCGCGCGGGATCGCCTGCAATCCGGCAAGCAGGATGAGCGTGTAGAAGCCCATATGTGCCCAGACCGAAACGCTGACGGCCGCGGTGAAAGCCCAGAAACGGTCGGTCAGCCAGTTGTGCGGCTCGCCGCCCCGATTATGGACGATCAGGTTCAGCAAGCCCTGGCGCTGCAGGATCCAGCGCCAGATCAGGCCGGTGACGACGGGCGACAGTAGCACCGGAAAGAAGAACACCGCGCGCCAGAAGCTGCGCCCCACGATCTCCCGGTTGAGGATCAGCGCGGTTGCCATCGACACGACCGTCATCAGCGCCACCTGCGCGACGACGAACAGGCCCGTATTGTGCACGGCCTTCCAGAAGAGATCCTCGCGGCAGGTGGCAGTATCCAGATAGCTGCCGCAATCGAGCAGCCGCTGATATTGCTCCAGCCCCACGTAGGTTCGATCCTGCAGGAAGTAGGCCGTTCCTGACGTGGCCGAATAGAAGAAGTTGATGACCAGCGGCACCAGCACGAAGATGCCGAAGATCGCCATGTTTGGGGCGAGGAAGAACGCGGCCATGCCGCCGGTGCCCGTCGCGCGCTGCCAGGACTTGAGCGGCACGTTGACGATCGATGCCAGCCAGACGACCGGCGCCGCGAGAGCGGCGCCAGCCCATGCCTTCAGTGTCGCGGCGCCGGTCACTTTGCCTCGGCAACCCTGTCGGCGATATCCTGGTCGATCTTGTCCCAGGCATCGTCGAGGCTGAGCTCGCCGGCCATCACCTGGCTGACGCGCGTCACCAGCGCGGCGAAGTAAGCGTTGGCCCACTTCCAGGGCGGCAGCGCATCGGCCGCCGACAGGGTTTCACCCGCCGCCTTGACGAACTTGTCGAGCGCCGGACCGACATTCTTGTCGGTCGAAACCCACTTCAGCCCACCTTTCTCGACGACGCCTTTGTGCGCGGGCAGGAACAGCGTTCGCTCGCTGAACTCTTTCACCACATCTTCACGGGCCAGATAATCCATGACCTTGGCAACGTCCTTGGGATTCTTGGTGTATTTGATGGCGACCAGCGCCGCGCCGCCTTTCACGCCCGAACAGCCGGCGGGGCCGCAGGGCGAGCCGGTTGCCACCCAGTCGAAACTGTCGCCGATCTTGGTCGACAGATTGGCGACCTGCCAGCTCCCCGAATAGTAGAACGGGATCTGGGCGTTGATGAAATCGTCGGCGGCCGCGCGGTAGGTCGAGCCTGCCGCTGACACCCACGTATCCTTCAGCATCAGACCTTTCGCGGTCCAGTCGACAAGCTTGCTGACGAACGCCTTGGTGCCGTCGTCCACTTTCGCCGGCATGCCATCGGGTCCGACATAGTTCGCCCCGAAGGAGACATTCGGACCCGAAATGCGGTGGCCCGAACGGTCGATCGCGAAGGCTGCCGGAAGCTGCTGGCTTTTCGCCACCTGAGCAGCGGCGTTGATCCAGTCGTCCCAGGTTGCCTTGTCGCCGGGCAGCGGCACGCCGGCCTGTTCGAAAAGCGTCTTGTTGGCGAAGCCGCCGGTGAGCGTGAGCTGGGTCAAGAAACCTGGGATGGCGTTGGAGCCGTCGGGGCGCATCCAGTCCAGCGTGTCACCGAAATTGTCGTCCCAATATTTCGGGTCGGCGACCAGTGGCCTGAGATCGAGCCAGTGCTGGGCGAGCTCCTTGATGTTTGTGACGCGGGCGATGTCCGGGCCCTGGCCGGCTTCAAGCTGGATGGGCAGCTGCTCCTGGATCACCTTGTAGGCGACGTTATCGAGCGTGAGGTGGATGTCGGGATTGTCCTTCATGAAGCGGTTCAGAAGGTCCTGGATGACATCGCCTTCGACGCCGTCCGAATACCACATGATGCGCACGTCGCCGGCAAACGCGCTGGCCGATGCGAGCAGGCTGACCGATAGCGCGGCCAGCAAAGTGCGGGTCTTCTTCATGCTTCGTCTCCTCCTTTATCCGGGGCGGCGCCCCGATGAATCAAGCCGCCACGCCTCTCCTCTTGAGGGTCGCAGCCGGTTCCTCCCTACTCTCTGCGCTTCATGCGCGTCGCCTCGCCGCGCACGGTCCAATTGGCCGGATCGAGCGTACGTCCCTCAGCCACCACTCTTGCGTCGGCGAGGAAACGCACCCTGCCGTACTCCGGATCCTCGATGATCAACTCGCCGTCGGGGCCTGACTGCACCGACAGGCCCGCAAAAGTGGCCGCCCAAGCGTCGAGCGCCGGCAGATTGGCATCCCGGTCACCGAGGCGAACGATCCATGTCGTCCTGCGTCCCGCCGCCCGCAACTCGTTGCCGGCCGTCGGGCCGGCCTCGACTTGCGTGAGAGGCACATCCGTCTTCAGCATGGCGAAGGCGTCGCCGGATTGCGCGAACGCCCGATCGCCATCCACTTGCACGGCATCGAAGGCACGTGTCGGGAGCCAGGCGTGCGTGAAGTCGGGCTGTTCATCCGAGCAGGAGAAGCGGACGATGGCGAGGTCGCGGTATTGGTGAACCCGGGGCAAAGTGCCTGAGCCGCCCCAGTAAGACGGCCTGCCATACCCTGACTGCAGCACCTCGCCCGGATGGTTGATCCAGATCTGCGCATCCGGATTCTTGCCAAGCCGGGCGTGAATGACTGTCTCCTGATAACCCCATTGGTTCCAGCGATAGCCGGCAGCGCTGCCCATTCCATGGGCATGCGTCTTGTAGTGATAGAGCCGCGCGAAGCGGTCTTGTCCCTGCGCGAAAGTCCATTCCCACGCCGTATCGTCGGTGAGAGAAGCAACTGCTGCCAATCCGTCCGGGACGCTCAAGCCGTGGTCCCGCAGGCAGAGTGCGAGCTGCGGCAGGGCGTGAAAGCGCATGCCGTAATTGCCCTTGCCCCAGACCATGCGGCAGATGCCCGACAATTCCAGGGAACGCGCGGCACGTAGCGTGTGCTCATAGGAGCGGCCCTGCGCCCCGGTGAGGATGCCGCGATGGGCCGAGCGTGCGACGATTTCAAGCAGGCGTATGATTGCTTTGCCGGCACGTTCGGTGATGTCCTTGTCCGGGGCCAGGGCGTAGAGCGCGCACAGGCCCTTGAGGTCGATCGGGAAGTAGGGCGCCGAGTTGAACTCGGCCATCTCCCATGCCTCAAAATGGTCGAGCCAGGCCCGCACCCGCGCGGCTCCCACTGCGGACTGCTCGCGGCCAAGGCGGCCTGACCGCACGAAGCGTGCGTCAGCCAACAGGCCACCGGCGAGATAGGCGGCGGTGTGGAAGAGCAGCGCGTGGTTCTCGGAGAAATACCACTGCACATCGTTGCCGGGCTCGTCCATCCAGTAGCGATAGTCGAGAATGGCGCTGTCGACGCGCGCGCGCAGGTTCAGTTCCAGCCGATCGCCATAGACCTTGCGGCACCACAGCAGCGGCACCAGGATGAAGTCGGCGCAATCGTGACAATCCTCGATCGCCGGCAGCGAGCTTGAGATCATGGCGTCGGTCTCGGCGCCCTCCTGCCCGATCGCCAGGCGCGCCAGCGCGCGCACCGTGTCGGCCTCGGCGTGACCGGCGACCTCGCGCAGGGCTTCATCGATACGCGCCGCAGGCGTTTCCGATGCATCGCCCTGGCGGCGCGCGTGGCAGATCTCGACGCCGAAGACACGAGATACGGCATGGTCTCCGACCGTCAGCGTCACCTTGAAATGGCGAAAGTCGGCCGGCAGTTGCTCGGTATCGGCGATCGGCAAGCGCGTCTGGCCCGCAGGCACATCGAAGGCAAAGCGCGCCGGCGCCTCGATCGACATGAAATCGCCCTCGATCTCGACCTTGACGCGCGCATCGTGCGGCAGGGCCACGCCGGTGACCAGCGCCACCTCGCCGCCGTCATAGGCGGGACGCTCGAAATGCATGGCGTCGAGAGCCGCTTCCATCGCATCCGCGACGGCGCCCTCCACCTCGATCGGCAGCGCGACCGAAGCAGCCGGACCCGACAGATAGTCGAGCTGGAAATAATAGCGGGCATCGCGCTCGGCGAGGTCGTCGAACCATATGCGAACGTCGTTGCGCCCGGCCTTCAGCGCGATCTTGAAATCTCCAGTACTTTCCAGATTGCGGCCGTAGGGCGCCATCCAGCCGGCTTCCTCGCCATTGGCAAAGAGTATGGCGCCGCCGCATGTGCGCAGCCGCACCAGCGCCTTGCCAGTCGAGGCCGCCTCGATGGTGGTGTCGGCCCAGGTTCCAAGCACCGTCGGCCGGAACCAGAAGCCCGACAGATCGATGCGCGGCGATGCGAAGGGCAGCCAGACGCGCTCGGCGCCGAATTCGGCGCTGACCTGAGGTCGCTTGCCGCGGCGTTCCGCTGCGAACCGCGTGCGGCATGGATATTCATGCGGAATGAAATTCTTGTGCTTGGTCAGGAAGAAGAAGGGATCCATCGCCCCTTGCATGGGCTGGTCGGCCACGTCGTAGCGTTGCTCTGCGGTAGACCCGAGCCGCCAGTAGACGATTGGCTGCCCCGCCATGAGCGGTCGGCGCAGCGTAAAGTCGGTGTAAACGCTTTGCGAGGCCTCGCTCATCGCAAATCCTTCACGGCAACTGGATCGACATCGGTGTAGGCTTGGTTCTCGCCGGTCATGCCCCAGACGAAGGCATAGGCGCCCGTCCCGGCGCCCATATGGATAGACCAGGCGGGCGACAGGACGACGTCACCGTCGGCGACCATCAGGTGGCGGGTATTGTCCGGCCGGCCCATCAGATGGACCACACGGTCGGCCTCGGCTAGGTCAAAATAGCAATAAGCTTCCATGCGCCGCTCGTGTAGATGCGGCGGCATGGTGTTCCACACGCTGCCCGGCGCGAGATCCGTGATACCCATCAGCAAGAGGCAGGACGGGGCCACTTCGGGATGGATGTACATGCGCAGCGTGCGCTTGTTCGCGCGAGCCTCCTCACCGAGCGTAACCGGCCTGGCTTCGCTTCTGACGATGAGACGATGGGCAATATCGGCGCCGGCTGGCACCGAGTTCATGTAGAAGCGTGCCGACCTCTCCGGATCGTCGCTCTCCAGCGCCACCTCGCGTGCTCCGCGTCCGACGTAGACGATGTCACGGTTAGCCACGGCGAAGCGCGTGCCGTCCACCGTGACTGCGCCATTGCCGCCGAGATTGGCGATGCCCATCTCGCGCGCGTCAAAGAAGAGCGGGGTGCCGACGTCGGCCCCGGTGCCGAATATCAGCGGGTTGACCAGCGGAACCGCGCCACCGACGATCATGCGGTCGACATGGGTATAGACGAATTCGATCGCGCCAGGCCGGAACAAGCCGTCGACCAGGAACTCGGCTCTCAGCCGGTTTGTGTCCATGCCGGCAATGTCGGCCGGCGATGTGCCGTAGAGCGTCCGCATCATGCCGCCTCCACCTTCGCCTGCAGGTGCCGCGAGCCTTCGGTCAGGCACAGAATGGCAAGCGCCTGCCCGTAGCCCGTCGGGTGGATCGGTATGTCGCGGTAGAACTGCAGGTCGGGGCCCATGCGTGTGCCATAGGAGACGTTCGCCACCACACCTTTGTCATCGATGTTGGCCACCACAGCTTCCAAGGCGCGGAGGCCGGCGGCACGGCACTCTGTAGAACCGATTCCGAGCCGAGCGGCCTTCATTAACCCGTAGCCGAAACCGGCCGTGGCGGAAATCTCCTCGTAGGAAGTCGGGTCGTCGAGCAGAGTATGCCATGCGCCCGAACCTGTCTGCACCTTGAGCAGGGCCTCGATCTGCGTCTCCAGCACGCCGAGCAAATAGGCCCGAACCGAAGGCGCAATTTCGGCGAACTCCACCAGATCGAGGATACCCACGGTGATCCAGGCATTGCCTCTCGCCCAATGAGCGCGGGCGAAATTGTGCCGGCCCGCGAACGTCCAGCCGTGGAACCACAGCCCGGATGCCGGATCGGCGAGATAACGGGCATGGACTAGGAATTGCCGTTCGGCTTCCTCGACGAAGCGACGCTGGCCGGCAGCCTGGCCGTAGGATGCGAGGAACAGCGCCACCATGAACAGCGTATCGTCCCACAATTCGTCGTCATTGACCCGGTCCGAAACATTGTGCTGGAAACCGCCTTCGGGCGTTCGCGGCATGGCGGTGACTATCCGCTCGGCCCATTCTCGCAAGACCGGCTCGAAGCGCGGCTGGCGACGCCGCCGCCACAATTCGCTTAGCGCCAGCAAAGGCGCGGTGGTGTTGACGTTCATCGCCGGGAGACCGGCAGCGATGCGTCGGTCGTACCAGGCCTCGATCGTTCGCAGCAACCGATCGTCGCAGGTCTGCGCCCACAACCGGACCAGCCCGTAGAGCCCCACGCCTTGCGGCCATTCCCAGCTGTCGAAGCTGACGTAGTCGCCCGGCGTCCCGTCGAGATTCGGCTCATGAAATCGCCCATCATGGCGCAAGCCGGTCATGCCGGCCACGAGGCTCGCAAGCACGGAATTCAGGCGTTCGGCCGATAGTGGCATCACTCCTCCCATTTCCCCCGCTTCACCAGAACTGTTTCATAGGCATTTTTCTTGCGCAATCTGAAAATTTTTTGCATGGTCGGGTTACTTTGCCGGAGATGCGGGAGCGAATGAAGATCCAGGGCAAGCGCGGCCGCCCCAGCCGCCGTATTCGACTTGAGGAGATCGCGGCGGGTTGCGGCGTGTCGGTCAGCACCGCCTCCCGTGCGCTGAGCGGCGTCGGCGGCGTAAGGGATGAGCTTCGCACCAGGATCATCGAAACGGCGAAGTCGATGAACTACGCCATTCCCGCCTCGGTTGCCGGCCGCAAGGTCATCCTGGCCGCAAGCAGCATGGCAATGGTCGACAGCGCCCGCAATCAGTTCACCTACCACGTTCTCGACGGGCTCAACGAACGCGCCCGGCTGCTGGGCGTCGAACTGGTGACCCGGCCGGTCGCAGCGCCCGAGGACGAAATCGCCCTCCTGCGTGAATCCGAGCGCGACGACAGCGTCGCCGGCTGCCTCTTTCTGACGCTGGACGACGATGACGTGCTGACGCTGACGGCCGGCTTCGCAAAGCCGATCGTGCTCGTTAACGGTGACGATCCCTCGATGCGCCATTCGAGCGTGACACCCTGCAACCGCTCCGCCGCCATGCTTGCCGCGCAGCATCTGATCGGCCTCGGCCACCGCCGCATCCTGTTCTTGATGCGGCGTGGACGGCGCACGATCGAGCGACGTTATGAAGGCTGGCGCGACGCGCTGATCGCGGGCGGCATTACCGGCTTCGACGACCTCGTAGTCGAGGTGCAGGACTGGCTGCCGGAGCTTGCGAGCAAGGCCGTGACCGAGCGCATCGCGGCCCGCGGCCTCGATTTCACCGCCGTGCTGACGGCCGGCGACAGCCTGGCCTTTGGTGCCATCGCCGGCGTCCAGAAAGCCGGATATTCGGTGCCTGCCGATGTGTCCGTCGTCGGCATGGACGGCCTGCCGCTCGCGGCCTTCTGCAACCCGCCGCTGACAGCGATGCACATTCCCATGCGCGAGATCGGGTCGGCGGCGCTTAGCCTTCTGCTCGACGACATGGCCCATTCGGGATTGCCACCGCGCCGCGTCGAGCTCGCCTGCAATCTCGTGGTGCGCCAGTCGACGGCACCAGCCCGGGGCGGCGCTGGCCGTCATCAGCCCGCCTCTTGAGTCCGCGACCTGCCGCTAGCAAAGAGCAGCGGCAAACCTTCTTGCGTCTCCAGTTCAAGGACGCGTCCAAGCAGGATCATATGATCGCCTGCAGGGAAGCGGTCGGCAACGCTGCATTCGAACCGCGCCAGCGCCCTTGCCAGCAGCGGCACGCCGTGCTCGTTCCACGAGAGGTCAAGGTCGGCAAAGTCCGTCCCCGACTTCGAAAAGCGCCAGCAAAGATCGATTTGATCTTCCGCCAGCACGTGAATGGCGTAGTGCGCTGAATTGGCGAAGGCTTCGAACCGGCGCGAGTGGCGGCCGATTGACCAGAGCACCAGCGGCGGATCGAGCGACACGGATGAGAAGCTGTTGGCAGTGATCGCGACCGGGCCGTCGGCCGTGCCTGTGGTGACGACTGTGACACCAGTGGCGAAACGCCCGAACGCGTTGCGCAAAAGGCGCGGATCGCACACCACATGCTCCATCAGCGGCGCTCCCCTGTTCCCAATGGTGTCGCCGGGACCCGATCCGGCACCCGGCCATAGGCGTGCGGCAGCGAGCATGTCTTGAGCTGGGGCAGCACCTTGGTGCCGAAATGACGCGCCTCGTCGAGATGCGGGTAGCCCGAGAAGATGAAGGCGCGGATCCCCATCTTCATATACGCCTCGATTTGCGACAGAACCTGATCGGTCGAGCCCACCAGCGCTGCGCCGCAGCCCGAGCGCGCCCGCCCGACGCCCGTCCACAAATGCGGCTCGACATAGCCTTCCGCATCGGCGATCTGGCGGTTCTTGGCCTGATGCGATACGCCGAGCGATCGGGCGTCGAGCGCTCGCTCGCGGATCGCCCTGCCCTGCTCGTCGTCCAGCTTCGAAACCAGCTCCCGGGCATAGTCCTTTGCCTCGGCCTCTGTGTCGCGCACGATCATGTGGATACGCAGGCCGTAGTCGAGCGTTCGCCCGTGGCGCTTGGCGCGCTCGTGAACGGCTTTCATGCGGCCGGCGAGCTCCTCCTTGGTTTCTGGCCACATCAGATAGACGTCGCACTGTTCAGCGCAAAGCTCGAGCGCGTCGGGCGAATAACCGCCGAAATAGAGCAGCGGACCCCCATTCTGCTGATAGGGCTTAGCCGGCGCTGTCGAGAGCCCCTTGAAACGATAGACCTCGCCCTCGAAATCGATGCTGTCCCGGGTCCAGGCCTGGCGCATGATCTGCACCACCTCGCGTGAACGCTGATAGCGGTAAGCGCTGTCGGCCGTCTCGCCCGGAAAGTCCGATGAAATGATGTTTACCGTCAGCCGGCCTTCCAGCATGTGGTCTAGCGTCGCGATCGTGCGCGCCAGCATGATCGGCTGCATCTCGCCGCAGCGCACAGCAGCAAGCAGATTGATCTTCGATGTGATCGGCGCGCAGCCGGCAACGAAGCTCAGCGTGTCCTGGCCGACTTGATAGGACGACGGGCACAGGATGTTGCGGAAGCCGAGTTCCTCGGACGTCTTCACGATCTCAGAGCAATGCGCCCAGCTCGAGCGCAGCGCGCCGTCCGGCACGCCGAGATAATGATAGTCGTCCGAGCAGAGTGCGGCGAACCAGGAGACTTCGGCTGCGTCGAGATCCGGCGAGGTAATTGGGACGATGCTCATTGCCACTCTTCAAAGGAAGTCCCGCGCTGCGAATGGAGCTTGCGTAGCATTCGTTTTGATGTAGATCAATACTGTATCAATTTCTGGGCGCCGCTCCGAAAACCGGGATGCAATTGGGACGCGGGATGCAATTGACAAGGGCCGACCCCGGCCACCGATCGAGCCGGATGCGCGGCCCGCTGCCCGTGCATTTGCAGATCAGCGAAATGCTGATCCGCGAAATCGCGGCCGGACGGCTGGCCGATGGGGCGCGGCTGCCTCCCGAGCGCGAGATGGCCGCGAGCCTGCGGGTCGCCGTCGGGACACTCAGGCGCGCGCTTGCAGATTTGACCGAAAAGGGGCTTCTCGACCGCATCCAGGGGTCGGGCAACTATGTGCGGGCGCGCGGCGACTTGCTTGGAATCTATGCCTTCTTTCGCCTGGAGCGGATCGCCGGTGGCGGCCTGCCGACCGCCGAAGTGCTGTCGGTCGAGCGGCTGCCCAAGCCCGCCGACCTGCCGCAATTCGGCAGCGCAGGCGAAGCCCACCGTATACGCCGGCTGCGGCGGCTCGACGGCGAGCCGGCCGCGGTCGAGGAGATCTGGCTCGACGTCAGCCGAGCCGAGCGGCTCGAACGCGAGGATCTGTCGGAATCGCTCTATCTCTACTACCGGCTCGCGCTCGGCTTCTCGATCGTTCGCGCCGAAGACCATGTCGCCGTCTCGCCCGCGCCGGACTGGGCCCCGCTCGAGTTCAGGCCACCGCCGGGGACGGTTGTGGGTTTCATAGAACGTATCGCCTGGGCTGGCGACGGCGCCAGCGCGGAATATTCCCGCAGCTGGTTCGATCCGGGCGCAGCGCGGTACGTCACGCGTTTCAAATAGGCCGAGGAAGACGCCGCATGAAAAGATCATCGATCGGCTACGGCATTATCGGCTGCGGCATGATGGGCCGGGAGCACATCCGCAACGTCGCCTTGTTGCCTGACGCGCATGTGGCCGCGATCTTCGAGCCGGACCCCGGCATGTTGGCAGCGTCGTTGGCGATGGCGTCGGGGGCCCGATCAGCGGCGTCGATCGCAGAACTGCTTGCCATGGATGAGGTGGACTGTGTTTTGATTGCCAGCCCCAACCACCATCACCTTGGCCAGATGGAGGAGATCGCCGCACTCCGACCGCTGCCGGTGCTGGTGGAAAAGCCGCTCTTCACCGACGCCACCGACGAGGGGAAGATCGCAGCGCTGAAAGCTCGGCTTCCGCTCGTCTGGGTGGCCATGGAATACCGTTACATGCCCCCCGTCGCCGCATTCGTCGAGCAGGCCCGCCACGCCACCGGCGGCATCCGCATGCTGACGGTCCGCGAGCACCGCTTTCCCTTTCTGGCAAAGGTCGGCGACTGGAACCGCTTCAACCGCAACACCGGCGGCACGTTCGTCGAGAAGTGCTGCCACTTCTTCGATCTGATGCGGCTGATCCTCGAATCCGACCCTGTCCGCGTGATGGCGAGCGCGGGACAGGCGATAAACCATCTCGACGAACGCTACGGCGGTGAGAGGCCGGATATTCTCGACCATGGCTATGTGCTGGTTGATTTCGCGAGCGGCGCGCGCGCCATGCTGGAACTGTGCATGTTCGCCGAGGGCAGCCGCTACCAGGAGGAACTCTGCGCCGTCGGCGGCAACGGAAAGATCGAATGTCTGGTGCCCGGACCAGGCCGCTTCTGGCCGCAGCATCTGGGCGCCGCCCCGGTGCCGCAGCTCATCGTCAGTCCGCGCAATCCGCCGGGACCGCGGCTTCTGGAAGTCCCGGTCGACCTCCGGCTGCTCCAGGCAGGCGACCACAACGGCTCGACCTATTTTGAGCATGTCCGCTTCACTGCCGCAGTGCGCGGACAGGGCAAAGTGGAGGTGACCTTGCAAGATGGCTGGTGGGCCGTCGTCATGGGCCTCGCCGCTCAAAGATCGGCCCGCGAAGGCCGCGCCATCGAACTCGCCAGCGAATTCGCCTTGCCGACCTAGGCTGCGCCCAAGGGGCTGGCAACCAAGCGATTGCGCGGCGTCTGGTGCGCTCTCCGCGGACGATTGAGCATCATGTTTCGGCAATGCTTGGCAAGTTCAATGCAGCCAGATCGAGATCATGCTTCGCCTGCGCAGTGAGCCTTGGCTACCTCGCCCGTCGAGCCGCAGCCAACGAGAAATTAAGATCCTTTGCGTCCTGCAATTGTGCGGCAGGCGCCGCTTCGAAACGGTGCAGTCCGTCCCAATCCGTCACCCAGGGCAGCAAGCGCAATCTTTTTCACGCCGGATCGGCCTCATCCATGGAATGGGCCACCCTGAAATTGGCAGCCAGACCGGAATATGGCGGTTCCACCTGGTTCTGATCAAGTCCAAGAGCCTGCCTGCCTAAAGCGTGTCGCGATTTAAGGGATTCAGGATTCCCGTTGATTTGAGTTTGTGA
>SAQG01000032.1 GCA_004020315.1 Mesorhizobium sp. | reverse complement strand
CCACGGTGAGGATCCCTTTGCTTGACAAACCCAGCCCCAAAAGAGAAGCCCGCCGCGGCTTCGGCACGGCGGGCGTCAGTCTGAAGCGTTCGTGTCAGTCGTAGACCTTCACAATCTTGCGGGTAGATGGGTCGACCAGGACGGTTCGGCCATCGACGACTACGTAGCGGTACTGAACGTCCGGCACCTCATAAAGCTCAACTGTATCGGGCAGAGCTGTGCCGATGTTGAGCTCCACGCCGAGAAGGCTGATGGATGCCATCGGTTTCTTTTTCACGTATTCCCGGATCACAGTGTCCTGCTCGGGTTGAATGACGACGTCCTGGGCGGCGGCGGCGCTCACACCGACGAGCAAAAGGACTCCTGCCGCGGCCGAGGAAAATTGCTTTCTCATATTACCTCCAAGTAAACTCCGCTGCGGCGCTCCATTGCTGCCGCGACGGGTTTGCTTAGCTTGAACGGTGCGGAGCCATTCTTGTTCCAGTGGAGTGAGCGAATCCGTTTACACAAGCGCGCACCCGCTCAAGGCGGCGAGCTATCCTGACTAGTACTTCGGGAACGATTGTCGAGACAGAGCGGGCAGGCATCGAAGTCCAACGGCGATTTTCCCGCAGGGAGGCTATCGTCGCGGTGCTGATCGCCAGACAGGCCGCAATGCGAATCTCGATCGGCATGTTGAAGCTGCTTGCCGACCACTAATCGAACGCTGTGGACGGGCAGGGCGCGCATCGCGACATGATGGCAAAAAGCCAATATAATTACTGGCTGGACTCGGATTGTGGACCCGGCGGTCGCTGGTTCGATCCCAGCCAACGGTTACCATCGGTTCATTTGCACTGAATTTGTTAGGCGGCGCGCTGCCTATGTGTCAGCCGCAATCGTCGCCTGCAACCATTGCGCGATGACATCGAAAGCGATCGGTTTGGTCGTGTCGACGTCAAACAGCGGTCCGCGCCGCAGCGGCTCGGCGCGCTTGGCCAGTTCGATCAGTTCGGGAATATAGGCGGCGCCGGGATGGCCGGCCGGACGCTGGTCGAGCCGTGCGCGATAGCGTTCGGCAAGAACCTCGCCGGGAGCATGACACCAGATTTCGGCGGCCTGCTCGACGCCGGCCCTTCGCAGGTGATCCTCGAGCACTTGGCGCGGCTGAAAGCCGAACCAGGCATCGACAACAAATACGGTGCTCGCCGGAGCTTCGCCAACCGCCGACCAGATGGCCTGATAACTGGCGCGGCCGAGCGTGCGGTTGAATTCGCGATCGCCGCCGCCGAGCACTTCGAGGAACGGGTTCTTGATGGTGTCGAGTGCGAGCAATGGCCAGCCCATGCGCTCGGCGATGCCGCGCGAGACCGTGCTTTTGCCGCTTGCGGGGATGCCGTTGACGAGCACGGCGCGCCGGCCGGGCACGGCACGGCTGGCGCGGTCGAGCCGGGCAGATGGCAAGGACACGGTCGCGACTGACGTCTGCGCCGCGAGCGCTTGCAGACCGGCGCCGATGACGCCGGCGTCGTCGCCCAGCTGCGCCGGTTCCACCGGGCATTGGTACCACGGAGCCAAGGCGGGAGCCCTGGCAAGCGCCCGATGGGCCGCCAGGCCAAGTCCGCCGCCGAGCAGCACCAGATCGGGGGCGAACATGGCCACGGTCGTATCGATTGCCGCACGCAGCGGCCCGGCCCAGGCTTCCAGTATGCCGCGCGCCAAGGGATCGCCGCCCGCATCCCGGGCAAAAAGCTGATCGACCGAAACATCCGGGCCGAGGCCTGCCCGCGCGATGTGACGGCCAAGCGCTGTGCCTGAGCTGGTGGTTTCAACGCAGCCGCGCCGGCCGCAGACGCACGCTTCCCCTGATATGTCGACGGTGATGTGGCCGAGCTGCCCCGCCGTCCCCTTGCCGCGGACGATCCGTCGGTCTTGGACCACGGCACCACCAATGCCGGTCCCGATCGTGAACATGACGATGCTTTCATGGCCTCTGGCGGCGCCGAGAGCCATTTCCGCGACCAGTGCCATGTTGCAATCATTGTCGATCACCACGGGCTTGCCCGCCAGGCTTTCCAGTCGTTGCGCAAGCGAGACCGAGGCGAGGTTGACATAGCCTCCGGACAAGACCGCGCCAAGCCGCGCATCGACGCGTCCGGGGACGCCGATGCCGATGGCGGCAACTTCGGGAGAATCGAGCCGGCGCACCATTTCGGCGATCCGGGAGAGCACAAGCTCCGGGTCAGGCGCGCTCTTCTCGGAAATGCGGTCGAGGATTTCACCTGTGCCGGAAATACGGGCGGCGCGCAGATTGGTGCCGCCGATATCGATCCCTATGGCCATCGAGCTAAGAGGCATGACGTCCTGTGCGTGCCTGGTGTGAACACCGGATAGCTACAGCCCCGCGCCTCCTGGTGCGCAAAGGACGCTGTAGTACTTCGATTTGCGCATGATCCATTCCGAAGATCGACCACGATCTCGCTTCGCTGACCTTCGGTTCGGGGTCATGTGCTAAGCGGCTTTCTGCCTGTAGTTTCCGATCACCGCCTGAAGCTCGCGCAATCTCGACACTGCGATAGTCTTAAGCCTTTCCCGCTGAATGTCACGGTCAAGCGAGATGCAGTCCTTCCACAGCGACCGGCCGGCGATGACGCCCGATGCGCCGTTCCTCATCGCGATCTCGACCTGGCCCAGGAAGGTTGCGTGGTTGACGCCGGCGGAGAGGACCGCCCATGGCACCTCGCCAGCCATGCTGGTGATCCTGGCGCAGGCTTCCGGCGTTCCGGGATAAGGAAGCTTGAGCACCTTTGCCCCGCATTCCAGCGAAATCCTGGTGCCCTCTTCGACAAGCCAGGGAATCTTGGCCGTATAGTTTTCAAGGCTTTCGCCTTCGAGCTGATAGGTCAGGAACTCGACGACGAGCAGGAGGTCCTCTTGCGCGAAGTCGGCGATGCACTGGCGCAGAATGGCGACATTGTGCTCATTCGCCTCAGGCCTGTCAGCCCTGAGATAGACCATGATCTTGCCGCCGGTGCCGCCGAGCTCTCGCACGCGGCGCGCGCCGATGCCGGGAACAAGGCGCGACAGGCGGTAGCCGGCGGGCGAGACGTCGAAGCCCGAGGCGTCGAGGCCGATGAGCAGAGCCGTATCTCGGTTCAGCACCCCTTCATCGACAACCCGCGGCACTGCGCAGAGCGGGTCGAGCAGCACGCAGGATGCCTGGCTGGCGAGGTATTGCGTGATGTCCGATTTGGTGTCGCCCAGCATGTCGTTGGTGATCTTGGCCTGTTCTGCAGGGTCCGACGCAAGCAAGGTCCGCATGCCGCCGCGCTGGTCACAGGCGATGGCCATCATGGCCCCGTCCTTGCCGCAAATCTGCTGGTAGCCGCGCAACTCTGCGATCGTCATCTTTGTCATGGTCTTCTGTCCGATGTTGGCGCCCATTCGCCGGGCGCAGATCCGTGGAACAAGAAAGGTTTAGTTTACCTGCCTGTCGGCAGGAGGTTTGCCGCTTTGATGCGCTATCGAACCGAGAAATCTGGCCTTGGCTCGCAATCTGCCGTGGAAACGAGCCCACGTTGCGAGTCAGCCGAATTTGCGCGATAACTCCCGTCGGTCGATGGGTCTGTAACACATTGCTGAAAGGAATTGCAAGCTGCCTGTCCCTCCAGCACAAGATGCAGCCGCATCGCGGACGATGCTGCATACGGTCGCCAAACTGCACTATGAGGCGGACATGTCGCAGGTCGATATCGCGCGGCGGCTTGGCGTCTCCACCGCGACCATATCGCGCCTGCTGCAGCGCGCGAGAGCAGAGGGGATCGTGCGGATCGAGGTTCTCGATCTTGCAACCCCCGAAGGCATCACCACGCAACTGGTCGAGGGGCTAGGACTTCGCGACGCGGCGGTCATCGAAACGCCGGCAGCCGGTGCGCTGACGGCGCTCGCTGCGCCGCTCGGCGCCTTGCTCAAGCAAGCGGAACTGACGGCCGGCTCGGTGGTCGCCATTGGCTGGGGGCGAGCCATTCGCGAGGTGATCCAGGCAGGCCTACCGCGCATTCCCGGCGTTCTTACCGTCGCTGCCACCGGCGGCATGCAGCAGCAGGCGCCGCATTTTCAGATCAACGAGTTTGTGCGGCTGGCTGCCGAGGAGTTCGGCGGGACGCCGCATTTCATCCACGCGCCCTATCTGCCGTCCTCCGAGTTGCGTGAGGTCTTCCTCGGCGATGCGGCCATCCGCGACAGCGTCGCGCTTTGGGACCGGACCGACGTTGCGATCGTCGGCATCGGCCTGCCCCATGCCATCAATCCGCCTGAGGCGAGTGCCGCTACGCTGAGCGAACAGGCCCTGTTTCATGCGGCGGGAGACGTCATCCGCCATTACTTCGACTCCGAAGGCACGCTCATCCCGTGGGACGGGGAGGGCCGGATGATCGCAATGTCGCCGGCCCAGCTTCGAGCCGTCCCACTGTCGATCGGGGTTGCCGCCTCGCCGGAGAAGGCGATGGCTATCATCGGTGCCGTCCGCGCCAGGCTTATTAATGCTCTGGTAACGGACACGAAGACGGCCCAGGCCATCATCGAGGCTCTCTTGCCCCGATAACGCTCGGCATGCCGATGCGTGACATCGGCGCACGCCTGATCCATCCCAAACTGATTGACACCAAACGCGGATCGTGAGCCCGCCGTCGCGAAATCATCAGTTGTGTCGTCCAAGAGTTGGGGCAATAGTCTGCGTGAGGGCTCTGCGGAGCAGACAGATGGTGTCCAGTTTGAAGGCGTTTCGGTCGCCGAAATACCATGTTGCAATTTCTTTCAGCAAAGTGTTACAACTTTGCGGCTAGGCACGCGTGCGCGCCGAACGGCGCTGTTTTCTGCGCCTTGCGGAGGCAAGGAGCGGGACTGCGCATCAGGCTGGTCGGTTTCGACTGGCTGATCTAACGACTGGGGGCGCTCGGGAGGAAAGCTGCCCAAAACAGCAAGCAGGCGAACCCGTTTCTCGCCGTCAGCACTGAGCGTAGCCGGAACGAATTGACGGCCATTTCCATGTCGATCGCCACGGCAAATCTGACAACACCATGAGGAGGACGTTATGAAGAAGATTGTTGCCGCCCTGGCGGCTCTCGCTATCTGCGCAACGGCGCTGATCACGCCCGCTTCGGCGCAGGATAAGAAATTCACCATTGCGCTCATTCCGGGTCTTACCACCGACGGCTTTTACATCACCATGCGCAAGGGAGCCCAGGCGGCGGCCGATGCCCTAGGTGTGACCCTGGTTTTCCAGGGCGCCCCGGATTTCAATCCGGTAACCCAAGTTCCCGTGCTTGACGCAGTCATCGCCAAGAAGCCGGACGCCATCCTGATCGCGCCGACCGATAAGGTTCAATTGGTCGAGCCGCTGCGCAAGGCCAACGATGCCGGCATTCCGGTGATCCCTGTCGACACCTTCATCGGCAGCGGCGTTTACCAGACCGGCGCCGGCGAGGCGGATTTCCCATTGTCCTATATTGCCTCGGACAACATTCTGGGCGGCGAGATCGCCGCGCGGGCGTTGGCCAAGGCCGTAGGCGGTAAGGGCAAGGTTTACGTTTCGAACGTGAAGCCTGGCATTTCGACCACCGACCAGCGTGAAGAGGGCTTCAAGAAGGAGATGGCGGCCAACCATCCCGGCATCACTGTTCTCGAAACCCAGTTTAACGACAACGACGCCAACAAGGCCGCCTCGCAGCTGCAGGCCGTGTTCGCGCGCAATCCCGATCTCGTTGGGGTGTTCGGCGCAAACCTTTTCTCCGCCCTTGGCGCGGCGAATGGCGTCCAGCCGGGCAGACTGGCACCGTAAAGGTCGTGGCGTTCGATGCGCCGACCAGCATTGTCGACAACATCAACACTGGCCTTGTCGACGTAGCGATTGCCCAGCATCCCGCGGAAATCGGCTATTTCGGTGTCGTGTCGGCCTATGCCCATCTGACTGGGCAGTCCATCCCGGTTGCGATCGGCACCGGCTTTACGATCATGGACAAGTCCAACATCGCCGACCCGAACATCTCGAAGTACCTCTATTCCGAATAAGTCCAGCCAGGTCTCCTTCCGGCCCGCCGGAAGGAGACCTGCGCCGGGTCCCTTTGACCCTGTTTGACGGAGGCCGCGCTGCGGATCGGAACCATTCATGACGTCAACATCACCAACCGAAACGCATGTCGCTCCTCAGGCGGATCACGGTGATCCGGCCAGGAGCTGGCTCGGACGCATCGCCGAAGGACGCGCCTGGCTGTTCCTCGCGGGCCTGATCATCTGTTTCGAGGTCTGGTCGAGGTTCTCCTTCGGCGCGACCTTCGTGCTCAACCCGTTCAACGTACAGTCCATTGCGATATTTGCCGTGGCGCCGTTGCTGCTGGCGACCGGGCAGACCTTCGTCATCATTTCGGGAGGCATCGACCTCTCACTGGGCTTCATCATGGGTCTCGCGGCCGTCGTCGCGGCCCACGCCACGAATATGGCGGGAGCCGCAATCCCACTGCCACTGGCCATGCTGGCGGGTATTTTAGCCGCCGTGCTTGTCGCCGGCGTGCCTGGCGTCATTAACGGCTTGCTGATCTCGCGGCTTCGAATTCCGCCTTTCATCGGCACACTTGGCATGTTTGGCGTGGCGCGCGGCACTGCGTTCCTGCTGGCCGGCGGCACGACAGTGCCGGTCCAGAATTCCTGGTTCGCTCTGCTTGGCAACGGCAGGTTCTACGGTGTGCCTTATCTCGTCATCATTGCCGCCGTCTTTGTCGTCGTGATGCACTACATCCTGAGCCAGACCCGGTTCGGCCAGCACAACTACGCTATCGGCGCCAATGTGCAGGCGGCGCGTCGCGCCGGCATCGACATCAGGGGCCACATCCTGCGCCTCTATGTGCTTTCGGCGATGTGCGCCGGCCTCGGCGGCGCGCTCTATGCAGCGCGCTTCACCGCGGGCGCCGCCCAGGCCGGCGAACCCTTGCTGCTCGACAGCGTTGCAGCCGTGGTGATCGGCGGCGCCAGCCTGTTCGGTGGCTCCGGCACCATCTTCGGGACGGTCGCCGGCGCCTTGGTGATCGCGGTCATTCAATACGGACTGGTTTTCGTCAATGTCGAGCCGTTCTGGCAGTTCATCGCCGTCGGCCTCGTCATCATTATCTCCGTCCTTATCGACCAGGCGCAGCGCCGGTTCAGTGGAGCTCGCCAGGATGAATAGTTCCGAACAAACCACCCCCCTTCTCGAAGTCCGACACCTTTCCAAGCATTTCGGTGCGGTGCAGGCGCTGAATGATTTCTCCATGGCCGTGCGGCCGGGCGAAGTGGTGGCGCTGGCGGGCGACAACGGCGCCGGCAAGACGACGCTGATCAAGGCGATATCGGGCGTCTTTCAGCCGACCGGCGGTGAAATTCTGCTGAGGGGTCAACCGGTCACCTTCGCGACGCCGCAGGAGGCGCGCGAAAAAGGGATCGAAACCATTTACCAGGATCTCGCCCTCGCCGACAATTTGTCCATCGGCGGCAATATCTTTCTCGGCCGTGAACCCATGCGCAAGGTCTTAGGCTTCTTGCCGGTGCTCGATCGCAAGGCCATGGCCGTCGCCGCCCAGCAGACCATGGGACGGCTGGACTTCCATGTCAGCCGGCTCGACGCCCCGGTCAGCAATTTCTCCGGAGGTCAACGGCAGGCCGTCGCCATCGGCCGGGCCGTCTATTGGGACGCGCAGATCCTGATCATGGACGAACCGACCGCGGCCCTCGGCGTGCCGGAGCAGCGCAAGGTCATTTCGCTCATCCACCAACTCAAGGCGCAAGGGCGGGGCGTGATCTTCATCTCGCACAATCTGCAGGATATTTTCGCCGTGTCCGACCGCATCGTCGTGCTGCGCAGGGGCGTCCAGGCCGGCGAGCGCAAGATCTCGGAAACCAACCATGACGAAGTCGTCAAGCTCATGGTTGGCGGCTAGGCGGATATTTTCGATTGCTGAAACAATGCATTTCCCGAGCGAATCAGCTTCCGGGTGGCGAACCGGCAAAGTGGGCCGCCAGCCGGCAACTCTTCGGCGAGAAGCGAGCGCGGCACGATCGCCGGTATAGCCACCGCGCCTAGCTCCTCAGCTTCTCAATGCGCTCGGTCGCTTCCCGGCGAAATATGCTCGCCCCCGATGATGATAACATGCCATTCAGGCACGCCGGCGCAGCGGAAAGAAGCAGGATGGCGAGCAGAGTCGACATTGCCTGAGGATGTCACTATATAGCGGCGGCTTTGGCGCGTAACCTTGGGGTTGCCTAGCGAATGGCGCCCCAAACGTGCCACCAATTGTAATACAAATTGACTGGAATACCGGAAAAAAACAAATAGAAACAATGGCGCGATCGGGACATGATCCCAGCCAACGGTGCCAGTCTCCTCGAGAAAACAGAATCTCCTCAAAAATTAGAATGTGCTCCTTGAACCTTCGATTTCCGTCAGCCCTGTGGAGCTTGGGCAAGATCGGCTTGCCGGGTGACGACGACTCGGTTGGAATAGGAGCGAGCATCTTTTCGGGGATGCCGGCGTTTATGATTGCCAACCGGCGCAGCCGCCAGGGAACAGCAGTATGAGTGAACACGCGATCGAGTTCTTGCAGGAGTGGATCGGCGAAAAGGTCCACTGTCACGCCTCGCCGGACAGGATCGAGAAGCAGGCCGAGACCCTCGCCAGGGAATGCGCCGCCAAGGCGGCTGAAGCCGGCATACCGCTGGAGGATATCCAGGAAGAGGTCGGCGACATTCAGGAGCTCATCGCATCGAGGCTGGAAGAGGCGGCTGAGGAAGAAAAGAATTCGGGCGAGTCTGCCCAGTGATATGCCGAACCCGGCCGGCGGCCGGGAGGCAACTGTTTACCAGGCTCCCCATTTCCAAGACCTATGCGACCCGCGTGACGCGCCACGCAGCCTTACGTCCGCTGATTCGCACCGAATTTGCCCTAGAGCCAAGCCTTCGGCAGCGCCGGCACGAAATTGCCGTCGCGCCCGGTCATGTCGTCATTGGCGACCAGCGCATTGAGGATCGCTTCCTCCACACTCCCGATCACGGCGTCGAAGAACGGATCGATGTCGCTATCCGGGATAAAATCGGCGCTGGCGATGCGGCCTGGCGGCGCCAGTCCCGCCTCGCTGTTGGCGGTTGAAAAGGCAAAAAAAATATCGCCCGAGCTATGATAACCGAACCCGCCGGTCATGGCGACGCCGAGCGGCACCCGGCGAGCCAGCCGCTTCATCTGATGCGGCAGGAACGGCGCATCGGTGGCGACTATCCCGATGATTGAGCCCTTTTCGGCGCGCGGCGTGCTTTCGCGGATCGCCGGTTCCACGAGATCGGGCCCGGCACGCAAGCCGCGAATGGTGAAATTGCTTCGCTTGCCGAAATTCGCCTGGACGAACGCGCCGACCGTGTAGCGCCGGCCGTGCCATTCGACGATGCGCGATGCCGTGCCGGAGCCTGCCTTGAAACCGAAGGCGATCATGCCGGTGCCGCCGCCGACGCTGCCTTCGTCGATCGATCCGCCGGTTGCGCCATCGAGCGCCGCGGCGACATGCTCGAACCTGAGATGGTGGCCGTTGATGTCGTTCAGGAAGCCGTCATAGGTTTCCGCCGCCACCGGCAGGCCCCAGCCGCTGTCGAGCGCGGCCGGCAGCACGCGCTGCATCCAGCGCAGCGTTCCGTCGCGTGAAACGCCGCAGGAATGCGTGTTGGTGATGGTGATCGGGAAATTGAAGGCACCGGTTTCCTGGATGATGTGCGAGCCGGTCAGTTCACCATTGCCGTTCTGGCTGAAAATGCCGGCAAAGACCGGGGTGGCGAGATCGGCGCGCGGTCTGGGCAGGATAGCGGTCACGCCGGTGCGTACCGGCCCTTTGCCGACCACCAGCGCACCTTCGCCCGAAATCAGCGTCGAATAACCAACCGCGACGCCAGGCACATCGGTGATGGCGTTGAACGGCCCGGGCGTGCCGTCAAAACTTATGCCGAAGGCTCGCGCGCGGGGCTTGCCGGAAGGCGTCGCCTGGTGATGATTGTCGGTCATTGCCATTCAGAAGCCATGCGGGCTCAGAGCCCATAGGCACTCGAAAATCATGTCCACTCAAAACAGCGAGCCTTGATTGCCAGGCTCCTTGGCTTTGGCGGCCGCCTTTGCAATTGTTTTCGGTCTTGCGGCACCGCTGGTCGCAACCGCATCGGCGGTTCCGTCGGCGAACTCCAGCGAAAGTGCCATCCCCGACACCACTTCCGCCGCTTGCTTGACCACCGCGCCGTCGGCGTCTTTCACCAAGGCAAAGCCCCGCGCCAGCACCGCCTTGTGCGACAGCGTCGCCAGCAGCCGGTCGGCCTGGGTCAGTTTCCCGCGCAAACGTTCGAGCCGCACCGAGATTACGCGGTCCTGCCGTCGTGACAAAGCCGCCAGGGTATCTGCCTGTAATTTCTGCCGCCTTGCGATCGGCGCGGGCGACAGCCGCGCCACGGTGCGCGAAAACCGCGTTCGCCGCTCGCGCACGATGGCGAAGAACGCCGCTTGCGCGCGGGCGAGGTCGCGGCCGGCCAGCGT
Organism: Mesorhizobium sp.; assembly: GCA_004020315.1. Taxonomy (GTDB): domain Bacteria; phylum Pseudomonadota; class Alphaproteobacteria; order Rhizobiales; family Rhizobiaceae; genus Mesorhizobium. The sequence goes on along the minus strand of SAQG01000032.1, from coordinate 66,425 downwards.
GCGGGCCTCGTTCATGCGTCGCGACAGGGTGGCCGGCGTCAGCCGCTGCGCCTGAAGCCTGGCCCGCTTGCGTTGGACGCTGACGGACAGCGCCCGGCCAAGCCGGCTCGTCGCCTCGTCGAAACGCCGGCGCGGCAGCGCCAGCAACTGGTCGGGCGAGGGCAGCGCCCGGGCGGCGGCACGGACCGCCTGACGCTTGCGCTCGAAATTGCGCGATACCGCGGTTTTGAGCCGCGCACCAAGGCCGGCAAGCGTCACTTCGAGGTCGGCGCGCACGGGCACGGCGATTTCGGCGGCACCCGTCGGCGTCGGCGCCCGCACATCCGCCGCCAGGTCGATAAGCGTCCAGTCCGTTTCATGGCCGACAGCGGAAATCACCGGAATGCGCGAGGCGGCGACGGCGCGGGCCAGCGCCTCGTCATTGAACCCCCAAAGATCCTCGAGGCTGCCGCCGCCGCGCGCTACGATCAACAGGTCAGGTTGCGGGATCACGCCACTCGGCGCCAGTGCATTGAAGCCGTTGACGGCGGCGGTCACTTCCGCGCCTGCCGTCTCGCCCTGCACCCGCACCGGCCAGACAAGCACATGCAGCGGAAACCGGTCCTTGATCCGGTGGATGATGTCGCGAATGACGGAGCCTGTCGGCGAGGTGACGACGCCGATGACGCGCGGCATGAACGGCAGCAAGCGCTTGCGGCCGGCATCGAACAGGCCTTCGGCCTGCAGCCGGCGTTTGCGCTCGTCCAGCAGCGCCATCAGCGCGCCGGCGCCGGCCGGCTCCAGATTGTCGATGACGATCTGGTAGGTGGATTTTCCGGGATAGGTGGTGAGCCGGCCTGTGGCGATTACCTCCATGCCCTCTTCGGGGCGGAATTTCAGCCGGCCCATCGTGCCCTTCCACACCACGGCGTCGAGCCGCGCGCGGTCGTCCTTCAGGCAGAAATAGGCATGGCCGGAGGAATGCGGCCCGCGATAACCTGATATTTCGCCACGCACCCGCACATTGCCGAAGACGTCCTCGACCGTGCGCTTCAGCGCGCCGGAAATCTCGCTGACCGTGTATTCGGTGGCGTTGGTGCGTGATTCGGATGCTGCGTCGCTCATTGGCCGATTGGGGGGCGGTTGTTGGCCGGCGTCAAGGCCGTCGCTCATAGCCGAGGTCATAACGCGATCTTAACCCGATCTGATGACTGTGCGGAAAAGAGAGTGGCCAGAACGCATGAGCCGTCGTCTTCAACGCAGCCCATTAACGTTCCAGGTCACGCTGACGGTGATGGCGCTTGCCATTTTCGCGCTTGCCATGGTCGTCGGCTTTGGCTTTTACGCCACTGTGCAGGCGGATAGCGCCTCCCTCGAGCGGCAGAAAATCCTTTTCACCAACGGCATGCGGGATCGGATCGCGGCGGTGGAGCGCGAGCAGGAAAGCATCGCCGTCTGGGACGATTCCGTCATCAATGCCAAGGCCGGCAACGAGCTCTGGATGGTCGATAATATCAGCGTCTGGATGTATTCCTACTATGGGCATGATCGGATCTATGCCGCGTGAGTCGGCCAGCGGGATGGCGGCCTCGCCGACTGGCTGCGACAGCGGCAGCAGGCGGGCGCCCGCCAACAGATATTGCCCGGCGATCTTGGCCAGGAGCGCATCGGTGATGAAGTCCACCGAGATATGAAGGTATTCGCTGCCAGGCGCCTGGATGACACGGTCGGTACTCGGTACCAGCGCCATGATGCTGAGGATGGCCGGCTTTCCGTCAAGCTCCACCAGATCCCCTGCGGCCAATTTGACCGGATCGCCGGCGTGATTTTCTTTCGCCGGCTGACGAATCAACCGGCGCAGCCTTTCGACGATGGGCAACAGAACCGGTTCATCCTCGCGGTAACTCGCCGGCGCCAGCACCTTTCCTTCACGCATCGCATGGATCGGACGGTCGGCGGCATCCAGTACGTCATCCTGGCTTATGTCGGCTGGGATCAGGAGCGGCCCGGCAGCGCACTGGTGCATGAGGCCGGCCCGGCCCTGATCGGCGGCGCGCTGCTCGCGGCCGGCGTCCTGGCATTCCTGCTGCGCCGCCTCCGCCGTGCATCGTTGGCGCTGCAGACCAGTCAGGCCGAGGCGCAGTATCTCGCCTTCCACGACACGCTCACCGGCCTTCCCAACCGAGCCCTGTTCGAGGACCGACTCCGGCGCGCTTGGCCAGTCACGAAACAGCCAAAGTGGCACTGCTTTATCTCGACCTCGACCGTTTCAAGCACGTCAACGACACGCTTGGCCATCCTGCCGGCGACGAGCTCGTCCGCCAGACCGCCGCGAGGCTCCAGCAGGCAATCCGGGAAGTCGACACGGTGGCACGGCTCGGCGGCGATGAGTTCGCCATGATCCTGATTGATGTTCACGACATCCGAGGCGCCGAAGATGTTTCGGAGGGTCTGCTTCAAAAGCTGCAGGAGCCGTTCAAGCTGGCCGACGACCAGGTTTTTGTCAGCGCCAGCATCGGCATAGCATTGTCGACCGGTCCAGATGCCGATGCGGACGACTTGCTGCGCAAGGCCGATATCGCGCTTTACGAAGCCAAGAAGAATGGCCGCGGCCGTTATCAGGTCTTCGCCGGCGATATGGACGACCTTCTGTTGCGCAAGCGCAAGGTCGAGAGCGAGCTTCGCCATGCCTTGAATGGCGGAACCGGGATCAAGCTGGCATATCAGCCGATCTTTGCGGCAGACGGCAGCACGATCCTCGGTGCCGAGGCGCTGATCCGCTGGGGACATGAGGTCCACGGTGGGTTGCCGCCAGCACAATTCATCGCCATCGCCGAAGAACGTGGCATGATCGGCCAGCTTGGCAAATGGGTGCTGCACGAAGCTTGCTGCTTCGCTGTCGGCACCGAATTACCTTGGGTGGCCGTCAACGTGTCGCCGCTGCAACTGCGCGACGCCGGTTTTGCCGAGCAGGTTGCGGCGATCCTCGCCGAGACGGGATTGGCGCCAGGGCGCCTGCAGCTCGAGATCACCGAGAGCGTGCTGTTGGACAATAACGATACGACCAGGGCGGCTCTGGCTGCCTTGCGTCAGTCAGGGATCGCCATAGTGCTCGACGATTTCGGCACCGGCTATTCGTCGCTGAACTATCTGCGCCGCCACGCCATCGACAAGCTCAAGATCGACCGCTCTTTCGTGAACCTCCTTGGCCGCGACGAGAGTTCGGTGGCGATCGTCAGGGCGCTGGTCGATCTTGCCGACGCTCTCAACGTCGGCGTCACCGCGGAAGGCGTGGAGACCGAAGAGCAAAAGGCGCTGCTCGTTGCCATGGGCTGCCGACAGTTTCAAGGCCACCTGCTGTCGCTGCCGCTGGAGCCGGCCCAATTGCTGCGCCTGGCCGGCCTTTTGCCCGGCAGAGACAGCACGCAGGCAGCAGCTTCCGCCTGATCCTTACCAGCCCGGCAAAATCTGGTTCGGCTTGGTCCGCTTCATCTTCGAAAAGGCAAGTGCTGCGAAGTCGAAGCTTCCCGTCTCTTCTCCGAGCGGCACGGAGATATTGTCGAGGCTTTCGGAAATGTGACGGGCAAGCGCGTCGACGATCTCCGGTCGCGACGTCTGGCCGCGCATGATGCCGATGCGGCAATCGGGCAGGGCGCCGAAGCCGTCCGCGTCACTTAGAACCCGCATGCCGGGCCGCAGCGCGCATTCCGGCAGCACCGAGATCGCCAGGCCGGAAAGCACCGCCGCGGTGATGACGGTTGCCGAGAAGCTGGTGAACAGGATGCGGTAGTCGCGGTTCTGCCGGTCGAGCACGTCGACGGCGGCGCGCCGCCAGATACAGTTCGGCCGGCCGAAGGCCATCGGCAATGTGTCCTGCTCGTGCGTCGCGTGGTTGGCCGAAGTGACCCACAGCAGCGGCTCGCGCCGCACCACCTCCGACTGGCCATGTGCGTCATTGTGCGTGACCAGCGCCAGGTCGAGATTGCCGCGCTTGATATGCTCGACCAGCCCCGGCGTCGGCTCGCAGATGACAGTCAGCTCGACACGCGGATTGGAACGGGCGAAGCGGGCCATGATCTCGGGCAGGAAGCGATCGGCATAGTCGTCCGGCGTGCCGATGCGGATCGTGCCTTCGAGCCGCCGGTCGTCGAAGGCGGCCAGCGTTTCCCGATTGAGGAACAGCAGCCGTCTTGCATAGGAGAGCAGCCTGTCGCCGTCTTCGGTCAACCTGTTGGTGCGGCCGTCCTTCTCGAACAGCGGCTTGCCGATCCGTTCCTCCAGCCGACGCATCTGCATGGACACCGCCGACTGGGTCCGATGCACCTCTTCTGCCGCGCGGGTAAAGCTGCCGGTGTCGACAATCGAGACGAAGGTCTGCAACTGATCGAGATCGAGTGGCGCTTTCATTGGTCCAATCCATCACTGTTGTTGATGCTAAAGATTAGAAACATTCGTTGGATTAATCAATCGAGCGATGGCAAATTCTCCATTGTCCACATGAAGGCAATGCATGGCGCCTAAAAGTGGTCACCGGTTTTAGGACAACGACGTGCATTCTATGTGAATCTGGACCGGAACGGCCGCTGTTGCCAGCGCCGATCGCCCGTCTTCGCCCGTTCGAATGAAGGAGACTGACATGGCTACGTTTGATTTCGCCACCGAGACTTCGCGCCTCACGTCGCGTCCGGCTATTGCGACGCGCGTGGTCAACACCATCTCCAACGTCTATCGCGCCTGGAAAAACCGCCGCGCCTTCTATCGCCTTGGTGAGATGTCGGACGCCGAACTCGCCGACATCGGCTTGACGCGCGCTGATCTCCACGTCGCCATCGAGGTGCCGTTCGGCCGCGATCCAACCGAGAGGCTTCGCGTCATCGCGGCCGATCGCACAGACACGATCGAGGACATTGCCCGCAAGGTGGCCTGATCGAGCTCCGGTTACGTGCCCTTTCGCATGCTGCGCGTCAAAGGGGCGCGGCGCTAGGATTTCGCAGGCACCCACTCCCTGCCGGTTCCCCGCCGGCCCGCCTGCGCACTGCCCGGTTCTCACAAGGACCGGGCATTTTCTTTGAAGATCAGCTGTCGGCCGCCTCGTCAGGTTACCGCCGGTCCATTCCCCGCTTGAACTGGTCGAAGATCGATTCGACGCCCTTCTGGTAATCGTCACGCTGCTGCGCGCCCGTCTCGAACATCTTGCCGAACAAATCGTCGAACGGGTTCCTTGGCCTGCCGCTCGGATTGGCCTGCGGCTGTGGCGCCGGGCGCTGCTGCGGCGCCTGACGCGGCTGCGGCTGAGGCTGCTGCGGCTGTTGCGCACCACCGCCGAACATATCCTGCAGCACCTTGCCGAGCGGATTGTCGCCATAGGGATTGGGCGCCTGCTGCGGCTGGTTTTGCGGCTGTTGCGCACCACCGCCGAACATATCCTGCAGCACCTTGCCGAGTGGATTGTCGCCGTAGGGATTGGGCGCCTGCTGCGGCTGGCTTTGCGGATGCTGCGCGCCGCCGCCGAACATATCCTGCAGCACCTTGCCGAGTGGATTGTCCATCGGGCCGGGCTGCGGCGCCTGGCGCTGTTGTGGTGCGGGCGCTTGCGCGCCTCCACCGGCCTGCCGCATCATCTGCTCGATAATCTCGCCGAGCGGATTGCTGCCGCCGCCGAATCCGCCTGCTGCCTGCATCTGATTTGTGGTCTGCTTGGACAGTCCGCCCATCACCATCGAAGCGACGGCCGGCAGCATCTGCTGCAAGACCTGCTGGCTAACGCCGCTCACCTGTGCAGCTTGGCTGGCAACGGCGCGGGACAGGTCCTTCGAGCCGAACAGATGGCCAAGAATGCCGTTGCCTTCCGCGACGCCTTGCGGCGAGAACGCCCGGCTTGCGTCCTCGAAATATTTGGCATGCTGGCCGCTGGCCATTGCTGTCAGGAACGAGCCAAGCCCGTAAGGATCGGAGGTGTTGCGCTTCAGCCCCTGTGAAAAGGCCGGCAGCAGCGCCTCGACCGCCGATAGCGTTTGCTGCTGCGAAAGCCCGAACTGTTGGGCCAGGGCCTGCATGCCATTGCCGTTCTGAGCTTGCGCCAGAATGTCGAACAAGGAAGGCATTGTTTTTCTCCTCCGGGAAGATCCTCGTAGGAGAGCCTACCGCATCGGCCCGAAAATCGGAATCGATTTTCGGAAAGCACGATGCGTCGCTTAAGTCGCTTAAAGAGTTAGAGCGTCCTTTTGCGCGTCCAAATAGGACGCGCGGCACTCTAATTCGTTTCCATTACTGACTGAGGCGACTTTTCCTGAGCTGTCGGCCAAGCGGATGGCAAACGGCTAGTACGCATACTCCATGAACACCGGCTCGATCGAGCCGCCCCAGCGCGTATGATAGGCGGAGAGCAGCTCCTCGGCGCTGGTCGTGCCGCGCGCGACGACTTCATCCAGCGTGCTGAGGAACGAGGTTTCGTCGTAGCCGTCGCGGTTCTTGCGGCCGCGGTTCTTCAGGCCCATGCGCGAGATGACGAGCACGTCGCGGGCGATCTCACGCAGTGTCGTGTTGCGGAACGGTGCCGAAATGCCCTGTTTCGGCACGGCGTTGCGCATCGCCAGCACTTCTTCATAGGTCCAGCTCGAGGTTAGCGCCTCGGCCGCGTCGAGCGCCGCCGCGTCATAGAGCAGGCCGACCCAGAAGGCCGGCAGCGCGCAGATGCGCCGCCACGGCCCGCCATCGGCGCCGCGCATTTCGAGGAAACGCTTCAATCGTACGTCGGGAAACAACGTCGACAGATGGTTCGCCCAATCGCCCATCGTCGGCAGACCGTCGGGTATCTCATTGCGGGCCGCACCTGCCATGAACTGGCGGAAGGTGACGTGCGTCATGTCGTGGTAGTGGCCGTCGCGGATGACGAAGTACATAGGCACGTCGAGCGCCCATTCGACATAGTCAGCGAAGCCGAAATCGGGCGAGAAGCAGAATTCGAGCAGGCCCGAGCGCTGGTTGTCGGTGTCGCGCCAGATGTCGCCGCGCCAGCTCTGCAATCCGTTAGGCCGGCTCTCGGTGAAGGGCGAATTGGCAAACAGCGCCGTCGACAGCGGCTGCAGCTTCAGCGACACCTGCATCTTGCGGCGCATGTCGGCCTCGCTCTCGAAGTCGAGATTCACCTGGATGGTGCAGGTGCGGTACATCATGTCGAGGCCCTTGGTGCCGACCTTGGGCATGTAGCGCGTCATGATCTCGTAGCGCGATTTCGGCATTTTCGGCGTCTCGGCCAGCGACCATTTCGGGCTGCCGCCGAGGCCGAGGAAGCGGATGCCCATCGGCTCGGCGATTTCGCGCACCTGCGCCAGATGCGCGTTGCCCTCACGGCAAGTCTGATGGATCGTCTCCAGCGGCGCGCCGGACAGTTCGAACTGGCCGCCGGGTTCCAGCGAAATCGCGCCCCGGCCGGTCGGCTCGACCAGGCCGATGATGCGGCCGGCATCCATGATCGGGTCCCAGCCGAGTTTTTCCTGCATGCCTTCGAGAATGGCGCGGATGCCGTGATCGCCGCCATAGGGTACCGGCGCGTTGCCGTCGACATAGAACGGGAATTTCTCGTGTTCGGTGCCGATGCGCCATTTGTCGCGCGGCTTGTTGCCTTCAGCCAGATGCTCGACAAGCTCGTCGACGCCTTCGATCGGCCGGAAATCGGTTGTGTCGCGCGCCATGAAAAAGCCCTCCGACGCATGACTGCGAAAATCGGTCTCGATTTTCGCTGGGGATCATGCGCCAAACCAAAGTGCTACAACGTCCTATGCGCGTCCGAAAGGACGCGCGGCGCTGCAGGCGGCCGGACGACCGCCGGCGCTAGATGGACGAAATGTCAGTAGGCGATCAAGCGAAAAATCCTGAGCCACAGGGTAACTGGAATTGATCACCAATCCCCGATTGTTGCCTGTATCACCGCCAGTGCCGCCACCGCCGCTGTATCGGCGCGCAGGATGCGGGGCCCGAGCGGAATAGCGGTTACGAAAGGCAGTGCCCTCAGCATCCTTCGTTCCTCGTCGGAAAACCCGCCCTCGGGCCCAACCAGCAGCCCGAACTTCTTCTCCCGCACCGCTTGCAGCGCGGGCAGGGGATTGTTGGTGGAGGCATCCTCGTCGCAGAAGATCAGCCGCCGCTCCTTGTCCCAGCCGGCCAGCAGGCGTTCGAATTTTTCCGCCTCGCGCAGGTCCGGCACCGCCAGGATGCCGCATTGTTCGGCGGCTTCGACGACATTGGCGCGCAGGCGTTCGATGCCGGGCTTTGCCACTTGCGTATGCTGGGTGATGACCGGCTGCAGGACGCCGGCGCCCATCTCGACCGCCTTCTGCACGAGATAATCGAGCCGCCCCTGCTTCAATGGCGCAAAGCAGTAGACGAGATCGGGCAGCGGCGGCTGCGGCCGCTGCAGGGTTAGCACCTTCAGCCGCACCGCCTTTTTGGATCTGGCGGCGATTGCCGCCGACCATTCGCCGTCGCGGCCGTTGAACAACAGGATTTGGGCGCCTTCGCCGAGCCGCAGCACATGCATCAGATAGTGGCCTTGCTGCGGGCTCGCCTCGAACTCGATATCCGGTCCGAGGTCGTCCGGCACGAACAGCCGCTGCATCTTGTAATTGGCGCGCATCGCCGAGGAATGGGCGAGCCAAACCTTGGCGTCAAGTCTCGGCGCTCGCGTGCCACACCGGCACGTAGCCTTGCCTCAGCACGAAGACGGTGGTCGCCGGCGTGAGCAGGCGAAGCGGACGGTCTGCAAAACCGTCGAACCCCACCGGATCGCCATAACCTGCGAACGACCAGCGTAGTGCCTTGCCGCCACGCATCGCATAGGCGTTGCCGCCGTCCGCAACCATGGCGCCGTCCGGCAACCCGGCAAGCTCTTCTGCGGATACGACCGGTGCCCGCCCACCCGACGCCAGCCGCTCCTTATGCAGCCGCTTGTCGACCTGCGGCGCGCGCGGCTCGGCAATACCGAAGGCTACGCCGAAGCGCTGGACGAAATCCCTGGCCCGCTCGCGCCTGCAGGAGAAGCAAGGCCGATGCCCGGCCGAGAGCGCGGTCACCTCGTCCAGGAAAAACAGCTCGGTCCAGCCGGCCTTGCCGCCCAATTGGTCGTCGCTTTGCCTGTTTCGGCCCATCGGCTCGCGCCGCACATCGCGAAATTCGCAGACGCAGATGATCCAGGCATGCAGCGCCCAGCGCTTTTTCAGCAGCGTCTTCGTTTCGGGGTCATGGATGATACCGCGATTGCCCATGAACAGGCCGCGCTCCGGCACGGCGTGGATGACGCCGAACGGGTCGACCCGATTCTGCAGTGGCATAGCTTTCTCCCCGAATGCGCATCTTGGCTGAAACGATGACGGCATGATATCGCTCGTCGCATCATTTTCACGTCAGCAGGTTTTCGATGCGGGTGCTGGTGGTCCAGAATTTCGACAGTAAGGGCCTTGGCCAGATCGGCGCAGCGCTTGTCGAGGCGGGCGCCGATATCGACCTGCGCCGGCCCTATCGTGGCGAGACGCTGCCGCAGGACAGCGATGCGCACGACGCCATGGTCGTGCTCGGCGGTGCCCAAAATGCGCTGGACGACGAGATTTGTCCGTATTTTCCTGAACTGCTCGACCTGACGCGCGATTTCGCCGGCAAGGATCGCGCCGTGCTCGGTATCTGCCTTGGCAGCCAGCTGGTCGCGCGCGCCTTCGGCGGTGAGAACAGGATCGGCGGCGCCTCGGAATTCGGCTGGCACAAGGTCTCGCTCACACCGGCGGCGAAGGCCGATCCGGTGCTCGCCGCGCTGCCCGAAAATTTCCCCATCTTCGAATGGCACGACGACACTTTTGTGCTGCCTGAAAATGCCGTGCGGCTCGCCGGCAACGAAGTCGCCGAGAACCAGGCGTTTCGCATCGGCCGCGCCGTCTATGGCTTTCAGTTCCATTTCGAGGCGGACCGGCCGATGGTCCGCGACTGGAGCCGGTCCTTCGCCCCGCTCATAGCCGAGCGGCATCCAGACTGGAACGACCGGCTCGACGATGAAATGGCCCGCAACGGACCGGATGCCGATGCCGCCGGGCTGGCCATCGCCCGCGCCTGGGTGGCGACGATCTGACGGCTTGTCAGTGCCGACGTTGCATATTTGGCACGCCGGCAAAAATCCGCTGTGGACAGCTTGTTTCGTCCTTGGCTTGTGGCCGCCCGCCACCCTAGAAGGCACGCGCTCTGCATCGTCCGTGCAACGCGATGAACCCTTCGTCTCACTCGCGCGACACATCGCCGATACAGAAACTGCCTAGAAGCGCGAAATCGTCGAAACTTTGAGACGTATTTCCGTTTCAACCCATTGGTAACCCGCCTCGTGCACAGATGCAGAAAGCTCAACTAGAGATGACGTCCGTGAAAGCAGCGCTTCTGTCCTTTGTCATGTTGTCGGCCATCGTGTTGTGCGGCCTCGGCACCTATGCCGGCGACGCCGCCAACAACCACAACGCCGTCGACGGCTACGGCGTCACCACTGCGCTTCGCTAAGCCAAAGATTTGAAGCGCGCTTTAAGCCCTCTCACCTGACACCACCAGGATACGCTTGTCGGCGCCGTCGACAACGAGCGCGGTGAGGTTTCCCGTCTGCCAGGCGAGCGTGTCGATATTGACGCGGTTGATCATCACCTCCGCCTCCGGCACCGGCGTGTGGCCATGCACCACGATCTTCGGGTGCAGGCCGGAATGGTTGTGGAAGACATCGCGGATCCAGATCAGGTCCTGCGTGCTCTGACTTTCCAGCGCAATGCCTGGCCGGATGCCGGCATGGCAGAAGAAGAAGTCGCCGAACGTCAGGGAAAACGGCAACGACTGCAGGAAGTCGATATGGCTTTTCGGCACGGCTTCGACCAGCGCGGCATGGCCTTGCCGCAGTGCCGCCTCGGACCTGCCGAACCATGCGCCGCCGCCTTCATTGATCGCCACGCCATAGGATTGCGCGGTCTGGATGCCGCCATAGCGCATGAAGAGCCCGTCCGCGTCGGGGGCATCGAGGAAATCGAGGAAGCCGATGTCGTGGTTGCCGGCGAGCATCAGGTGGCGCGGGTCGCGTTTTCGCACTTCGATCAGGAAATCGAGGACGCCCTTGGAGTTGGGGCCGCGGTCGACATAATCGCCGAGATGGATGACACGCCAGTCGGCCGGCCGCGCCTCGCGGATCTCGGCCGTAATCCGGCGGTACATGGCGACGAGCAGGTCGAGCCGGCCATGCACGTCGCCGACCGCATAGATGCGCATGCCTTCCGGTCCGCGCGCGTCGAGAAAGTGGATGCCGGGGGCAGTCAATGCGTCCATCTCCGTGATCATGCCGTCACGGGGAGTCTAACGCCGAAGCTGATCCTTGCCCATGTCGGTTACCAGACGCTTTCCGCATAGTGCCAGCGTTATGTCCATCTCTTTGCGGATGATTTCCAAGGCTTTGGTAACCCCATCCTTGCCGAGCGCGCCCAGGCCGTAGAGGAAAGGCCGGCCGATATAGGTGCCCTTGGCGCCGAGACACAGCGCTTTCAGGACGTCCTGGCCAGAGCGGATGCCGCCATCCATATGCACCTCGATCGTATCGCCGACCGCGTCGGCGATCTCTTCCAGCACTGAGATCGACGACGGCGCGCCGTCGAGCTGGCGTCCGCCATGATTGGAGACGATGATCGCGTCGGCGCCGGTCTTGGCCGCCATCAGCGCGTCTTCCTTGTCGAGGATGCCCTTCAGGATCAGCTTGCCGCCCCAGCGCTCCTTGATCCAGGCGACGTCTTTCCACGACAGATGCGGATCGAACTGCTCCGTCGTCCACGACGACAGCGAGGTGAGGTCGCCGACGCCCTTGGCGTGGCCGACAATGTTGCGGAAGGTCCGGCGCTTGGTGCCGGCCATCCCAAGGCACCAGCCCGGCTTGGTCGCTACCTGCCAGATGTGCTTCGGCGTGAAGCGCGGCGGCGCCGAAAGCCCGTTGCGGATGTCCTTGTGGCGCTGGCCGAGGATCTGCAGGTCGAGCGTCAGCACCAGCGCCGAGCATTTCGCCGCCTTTGCCCTGTCGATGAGATCGAGGACGAAATCCTTGTCGCGCAGCACATAAAGCTGGAACCAGAACGGCTTCTTGGTCACCGATGCGACATCCTCGATCGAGCAGATGCTCATCGTCGACAGCGTGAACGGGACGCCGAATTCCTCCGCCGCCTGCGCCGCCAGCATCTCGCCATCGGGGTGCTGCATGCCGGTCATGCCGGTCGGCGCGAGCGCCACCGGCATCGCCACCTTCTCGCCGATCATGGTCGATTCCAGCGAGCGGTTGCTCATGTCGACCAGCACGCGCTGGCGGAATTTGATCTTTTGGAAATCCTCCTCGTTGGCGCGGTAGGTGCTTTCGGTCCATCCACCGGAATCGGCATAGTCGAAGAACATCTTCGGCACGCGGCGGCGCGCCAGGTCCTTGAGATCGGCGATGGTGAGGATCATGCTCATGGGCTTCCCGCTGGTTGTTCGCTAATTCGTCGTTGTTGATTTTCTTAGCCGGCGCTCAAGAGGCTGTTTCGAAATTCGCTCTGCGAGTCATATGGTGGTGGTTTCGAGAACCGGAGCGCAGCGGACATTTGGGTCCGTGAGCACCGGAAGCGCAGAAAACGCCATCAGATGGCCGCCAGAGTAGAGTTTCGAAACAGTCTCTCACGAGCGTTTCCTTGCCGGCTCGCCATCGCCGATTTCGGAGCGCTGCATCAGCCTCAACCGCGATACGCGCTGCCAGTCGCCGCTGCGCTCCGCCTCGGCCATGGCGCGCTCGACATGGGTGATGTGGTCCATCGCCGCCTGCCGTGCGGTCGCCGGATCGCCTGCCTTCACCGCCGCATAGATCGCCCGGTGCTGCGAAAGCAGCGCTTCGCGTGCCCCCGGCACGTTGAACACCAGAAGCCGATTCTGGAACACGCCCTCCGACAGCAGCCGGTAGCACGAGCGCAGCGTGTGCAGGAGGATGATGTTGTGCGCACATTCGCAGATCGCGTGGTGGAACTCGACGTCGATTTCCGCCTCGTCGTCGAAGTTGCCGGTCCGGTGCGCCTCGTCCATGCGCGCCATGATGCGGTCGAGCAGTGCCAGATCGTCTGGTGTGGCGCGCCGCGCCGCATACTCGGCCGCAACCGCTTCGATCTCGCGGCGGTATTCCAGATAGTCGGTTGCCGCCTTGCGGTGCATGGAGATCAGGTCCGTCACCGGCTTGGTGAACAATTGGCCGATGACGTCGGCGATATGGGTGCCGCCGCCGGGCCGCGTGGTCAAAAGCCCGCGCCCCTCCAGCGCCTTCAGCGCGTCGCGCAGGATCGGCCGCGACACCTCGAACTGGCGCGCCAGCTCGCGTTCGCCCGGCAGCCTGTCGCCGGTGCGCAGAACGCCTTCGAGAATCAGGTTCTCGATCTGCTGCACCACCTCGTCGGCGGTGCGGGAATGCTCGATCCTGGAGAAAATGTCACGCAACGGGAGGCCTGGGGATTGAACCGGTGTGGCGCAAGATAGAGCCAGTGCCGCCAACCGGTCAAATTATTTATCCAATTCGTCCGTTTGGCCGATTTCGACTCAGATGCCGCATGTCGCCCTGACGTCGATATCTCCCGATTTCGGCCAAGCAGGGTTTGCTACAGACACAAGCCTCTGGTAAAAGATTTTGACCAGTCGATCCAAGGAGACTGTCGATGTCCGGCCTGCTGATGCCGAAGCCAGACGACGCAACGATGCGTCGGCGCGACGAGATCGTCGCCGATATGCGCATCATTGTGCCCGGCGAAGGCGTCGTCGACGCGGCGAACTCGATGCGTGCGTTCGAGAGCGACGGCCTCACCGCCTATCGGCAATTGCCGCTGGTCGTGGTGCTGCCCGAAACGGTGGCGCAGGTTTCCCGCGTCCTGAAATATTGCAACGACCGCAACATCCGCGTTGTGCCGCGCGGCTCCGGCACCTCGCTGTCCGGCGGCGCGCTGCCGCTGGAAGACGCCGTGCTGCTGGTCATGAGCCGCTTCAACCGCATCCTCGAAATCGATTTTCCCAACCGCATCGTCGTCGCCCAGCCGGGCGTCACCAATCTCGGCATCACCATCGCCGTCGAGCAGGAAGGCTTCTACTACGCCCCCGATCCATCCTCCCAGATCGCCTGCTCGATCGGCGGCAATGTCGCGGAAAATTCCGGCGGCGTGCACTGCCTGAAATACGGCCTTACCGCCAACAATGTGCTCGGCATCGAGATGGTGCTGATGGATGGTGAGGTGGTGCGGCTCGGCGGCAGGCATCTCGACGCGGAAGGCTACGACCTGCTCGGGGTCATGACCGGTTCCGAAGGGCTTCTCGGTGTCGTCACCGAGGTCACGGTGCGCATCCTAAAGAAGCCGGAGACGGCGCGCGCGCTGCTGATCGGCTTTCCGACCAGCGAGCAGGGCGGCCAATGCGTCGCCGACATCATCGGCGCCGGCATCATCCCGGGCGGCATGGAGATGATGGACCGCCCGGCGATTCATGCGGCCGAAGATTTCGTCCATGCCGGCTACCCGCTCGATGTCGAGGCGCTGCTGATCGTCGAGTTGGACGGGCCCAGCGTCGAGGTCAATCACCTGATCGGCCTTGTCGAAGCCATCGCCTACAAGAATGGCTCGACCACCTGCCGGGTGTCGCAATCTGAGCAGGAGCGGCTAACATTCTGGGCCGGCCGCAAGGCGGCTTTCCCGGCGGTCGGCCGCATCTCACCCGATTATTACTGCATGGACGGCACCATCCCGCGCAAGGAACTGCCGCGCGTCCTGCATGGCATGCGCGAACTCTCCGAAAGATACGGGCTGGGCGTCGCCAACGTCTTCCATGCCGGCGACGGCAATCTGCATCCGCTCATCCTCTATGACGCCAACGTGCCGGGCGAGCTCGACAAGGCGGAGAGTTTCGGCGCCGACATCCTGCGGCTCTGCGTCAAGGTCGGCGGCGTGCTGACCGGCGAGCATGGGGTGGGGGTAGAGAAGCGCGACCTGATGCCGGAAATGTTCAACCAGATCGACCTCGACCAGCAGATGCGGGTCAAATGCGCTTTCGATCCCAACCATCTGCTCAATCCGGGCAAGGTGTTTCCGCAGTTGCGGCGCTGCGCCGAGCTCGGACGCATGCACGTGCATCGCGGCCAGACGGCGTTTCCGGACATTCCGAGGTTTTGAGGTGATGGGGTCTCGGAATGGCGGTTCCTCGCCCCCGCAAAGCGGGGGAGAGGTGGCTCGGGCAAAGCCCGAGACGGAGAGGGGGGCTGCGGCCGATATACGCCCCGGACAGCCATGACCACCTTCACTCCCTCCACCGCAGCCGAAACCCTCTCCACCGTCGCCTGGGCTGCGGCGGAAGAAGCCCCGCTCGAAATCCTTGGGCATGGTTCCAAGCGCGGCATTGGCCGTCCGCTGCAAACCGAACACACGCTCGACCTGTCTAAACTATCCGGCGTCACGCTCTACGAGCCGGCCGAGCTGGTGCTGTCTGCAAAAGCCGGCACCCCGCTCGCCGACATCGAAAGCCTGCTTGCCGAAAACGGCCAGCAGCTGGCCTTCGAGCCGCTGCATTACAGCCCACTGCTCGGCGGCGAAAAGGGAAAAGGCACGATCGGCGGCGTGCTGGCTGCGAATCTTTCCGGCCCGCGCCGGCTAAAGGCGGGGGCGGCGCGCGACCATATTCTCGGCGTAGCAGCGGTTTCCGGTCGCGGCGAGGCCTTCAAATCCGGCGGTCGCGTGGTCAAGAACGTCACCGGCTACGACCTGTCCAAGCTCATGGCCAACAGCTGGGGCACGCTCGCCGTCCTTACCGACGTCACCTTCAAAGTGCTGCCATCAGCCGAGACCGAAGTCACGCTCGCTTTGCGCGGCCTGCTCGACGATCAGGCCGCAGCCGCCATGGCGCTGGCGCTCGGCTCCAGCGCGGAAGTGTCGAGTGCTGCCCATCTTCCCGAACGCGTTGCGGCACGGGTCGCCGGCGGCAGTCTAGGCAGCACTGCCGCGACATTGCTGCGCGTCGAAGGGTTCGGGCCGTCGGTCGCCTACCGCGTCGCCGCGCTGAAAGACCTGCTCAGGAATGCCGGCCCGCTTGAGGAAATTTCGGGTGAGATTTCGCGCTCCGTCTGGCGCGATATCAGAGATTGCGCGCCGTTTACCGACGGCAGCGAAAAGCCGGTGTGGCGAGTGTCGATGGCGCCGGCGCAAGGCCATCAGATGGTGCTGGCGCTGCGCATGCAGGCGGCGGTCGATGCCTTCTATGACTGGCAGGGTGGACTGATCTGGCTGCGCATGGAGCATGGCGATCCCGAAGCCGATCTTCTGCGCGGACTGGTGAGACAGTATGGCGGCGGCCACGCGACACTGGTGCGCGCCGCCCCCTCACATCGCGCCGCTGTGCCGGTGTTCGAGCCGCAGGCGTCGCAACTGGCTGCATTGTCGGCCAGGCTCAAAGCCGAATTCGATCCTAAGAATATCCTCAATCCCGGCCGTATGGCGCCGGCTGCAAGCTCTGCTACTCTTGGCCCGGCAACCGAGGGAGCAGCATCATGAGCGACATCAATCCAGGCCCGGCTGATTCAGGTAAGCCCGCACTGCGCCAGACCGACCGCTGGCTGGAGCCGGGTCCGACCAACGCACTGGTCATTTACATTCTCTACCTCGCCGGCCTGGTGATCGGTGTCACCGGCCTTGTCGGCATCGTTCTGGCTTATATCAACCGGGGCAAGGCTGGCGGCTTCGTCGAGAGCCACTACACATTCCTGATCCGTACCTTCTGGATCGGCCTGCTTTATGCGCTGATCTCGGCTGTGCTGATGATGGTGGCGATAGGCTTCGTACTGATGTTCGCCGTCGCCGTCTGGTTCATCGCCCGCTGCATTCTCGGCCTGCAGGCGCTGCAGCGCGGCGAGCCGGTCAAAGACCCGGAAAGCTGGCTCCTCGGGCTTTAGAGCATGATCCCGAACCGAAGGTCAGCGTAGCAAAAGTGGGGAACCGGTTTTCGCTGGAGATCATGCTCAAACTGTAAGGACTCTTTGCGTGCAGACCAATTTCTCACTTGCCCAGCTTGCCGATCCGCATGTCGCGGAATCGGAAAAGATCCTGCGCAAATGCGTGCATTGCGGCTTCTGCACTGCCACCTGCCCGACCTATGTGACATTAGGCAACGAGCTGGATTCGCCGCGTGGGCGGATCTACCTGATCAAGGACATGCTGGAGAACGGCCGTCCCGCCGACAAGGAGATCGTCACCCATATCGACCGCTGCCTGTCCTGCCTCGCCTGCATGACCACCTGCCCGTCGGGCGTCAACTACATGCATCTGGTCGATCATGCTCGCGCCCACATCGAGGAAACCTACAAGCGCCCGCTGCTCGATCGCCTGACGCGCGCCATGCTGGCCTTCGTCCTGCCTTATCCCTCGCGTTTTCGCGCTGCGCTCAAACTGGCGAGGCTCGGCCAGCCACTCGCCGGCCTGTTCGAAAAGATCCCGGCGCTGAAGCCGATGGGCGCGATGCTCAAGCTCGCTCCGGTGTCGGTTCCCGCGGCCTCGCCAATGGCTTCACCGGGCATCCATGCCGGGCAGGGCACGAGAAAAGGCCGCGTCGCCATCCTCACCGGCTGCGCGCAATCGGTTCTCGATCCCGGCATCAACGATACGACGATCGCGCTGCTGACGCGGCTTGGCGTCGAGGTCGTGGTGCCTGAGGGCGAGGGCTGCTGCGGCGCGCTGGTCCATCATATGGGTCGCGAGGAGGCAGCCCTTGCCTCGGCCAGGCGGAACGTCGACGCCTGGACGCGCGCCATCGACCAAGGCGCACTGGATGCCATCGTCATCACGGCGTCCGGCTGCGGCACCACCATCAAGGACTATGGCTTCATGCTGCGCCTCGATCCGGCCTATGCCGAAAAGGCGGCGAGGGTTGCGGCGCTGGCCAAGGAGATCACCGAATATCTGGTGGGCATCGACCTGCCCGAGCCGGTACGCAAGCCGGGCACCATCGTCGCCTATCACTCCGCCTGCTCGATGCAGCACGGCCAGAAGATCACTCGCCAGCCGAAGGAGCTTTTGGCCAAAGCCGGCTTCGTCGTGCGCGAGCCGCGCGAGGGACATCTTTGCTGTGGCTCGGCCGGCACCTACAACATCCTGCAGTCCGAGATTTCGGCTCAGCTGCGTGACCGCAAAGTCAGGAATATCGAGGCGACGGATGCTGAAATCGTCGCCACCGGCAACATCGGCTGCATCACCCAGATCGCCTCTGCTGCGAAGCTGCCGGTGGTGCACACGATAAAACTGCTCGACTGGGCCTATGGCGGACCGAAGCCGGAAGGCGTGAGGGACAACAGGGCAGTCGTGGCAGCGGAGTGACGTGACTCCAGACTGCTCTCACTCAGCAGCGAGTCTGTCAGCTATCCCGTATGTCGCCTGGTAGCGTGCGCGTTGGCGGCTGAGCGCCACCATTGTGTTGCGCAGCAGGATCGCCACGGTGATCGGGCCGACGCCGCCCGGCACCGGCGTGATCCAGGACGCCACTTCCTTGACGCTCTCGGCGTCGACGTCGCCAACGATGCGGTTTTCCCCGTCGGGTCCGGTTTCCGAATTGATGCCGATGTCGATGACGGCTGCACCCGGCTTGACCATGTCGGCCTTGATCAGCCGCGGCTTGCCGACGGCGACGAACAGCGCATCGGCACGGCGCGCATGCGCTGCCACCGAGCGCGTCATATGATGGCAGACCGTCACCGTCGCGCCCTCGCTCATCAGCAGGAAGGCGATCGGCTTGCCGACGATCTCGGAGTGGCCGACGATGACGACCTCGAGCCCCCTGAGATCGAGACCGGTCTCCTTGAGCAGTTCGACCGAAGCGGCGGCCGTGCACGGTGCAAGGTCGAGCTGGTTGTAGACGATGTTGCCGATCGAGGCTGGATGCATGCCCTCGACGTCCTTGAGCGGATGCACCGCCGCCTGAAGCGTCCTGATCGGGATATGCACCGGCACCGGCCGCTGGATGATGATACCGGTGACGCGCGGATCGGCGTTTAGGCCGTGGATCGCTGCTTCGAGTTCGCCGGCGGTGATGTCGGCGGGAAACCGTCTTTCCTCGAAACCGATACCGGCCAATGCCGCCTTGGCGCGCTGGTTGCGCACATAGACATCGACTGCAGCTGTGTCGCCGACGGTGATCGATATCAGTTTGGGCGGAAAACCTTCGGCGGTGGCGATCGCCGCATCCTCACGCACCGAGGCGATGATGCGTTGGGCGACCGGGCCGCCCCTGAGATAGCGGCTGTCATCGGACAGGGACATGGATGAACCTTCTGTCTGGAAGCGTTGCTGCCGACATAGCAAAACTCTTTGGAAAATGGCAGCACGAAAGCGAACCGCTATGCCCGTCGCGCGACGTACCGGCGAACCTGCGAAGATATGCCCGCCAACCAGATGTCAGCAGAAACGGAAAGGGCAGCGCGGTTTGCCGCACTGCCCTTTCTTGACTGGCCGCATCCCCACACGGCCCGTCCCCCGTTGTTCTTTCGGCTGGCTTCAAAAAGCCAACGCTGATGTCTTTTTAGCCGAGATGATTCGTGGCGGCAACTATATCACCACGACCGTCGTGCCGACATCGACCCGCTCATAAAGGTCGACGACGTCCTCGTTGCGCATGCGAATGCAGCCCGACGACACGGCGCCGCCGATCGTCCATGGCTGGTTGGTGCCGTGGATGCGGTAGAGCGTCGAGCCGAGATAAAGCGCGCGCGCGCCGAGCGGGTTCTCGACGCCGCCGGCGACATAGGTCGGCAGATATCGGCCGTTGGCGGCCTCACGCGAAATCATCTGCGCCGGTGGCCGCCATTCGGGCCAGACCTTCTTCTGCGAGATCTTGTGCTTGCCGGCCCATTCGAAGCCCGGCTTGCCGGTGCCGACGCCATAGCGCCGCGCCTTGCCGTTGTTCTCGACCAGATACAGAAAATTCTCCCGCGTATCGATGACGATCGTGCCCGGCTTGTGCGGACCGTCATAGGCCACTACCTGCGGCAGGTAGATCGGGTTGATCTGCGGGCGCGCGACCATGCGTTTCTTGGACGGCGCCTGCATCGCGGCCGTATGCAGCTGAGGCTGTTGCGCCTGCCGCTGATAGCGGCGCTGCGGCTTTTGCATCTCTTGCCGGTTCTGGCGGACGATGCCCGGCGCCCGGCCAAGCTGCAGCACCCAGGGCGCCGAAAGGTCGGGGCTCACTATTACCGGCGGCCGGTCGGCATAACGGTCATTGGCGCTGGAGGATGTAGCGGCAGCGGCCAGTACGGCTGCGGCGCCGAGCAGCGGAAACAAAAATGTCTTCATCGGAACGCACCTTGATCGTCGAACACACCGGGGCGCAAAGCGTCCCCGGTTCACGGATATTGGGCGCGGAGCGGCAACTGAAACATGAATCGGAATGCGTAAAATGCGGATGTGTCAGTAAACCTTTTGGTGTGGTTACCGGCCGGTTCAGGAATCTGGTAAAGCCGCGGTAAAGGCAGCGCTGAGGCGCGTTAACGAATGGAATTCTGCCATGGATGAGAAGACAGGCCTGCTCGCCGGCCCCGATGGTATTGCGCGCTGCTTCTGGCACGGCAATCTACCGGATTATTTGCACTACCACGATCACGAATGGGGCCGGCCGGTCACCGACGACCGCAGGCTGTTCGAAAAGATCTGCCTCGAAGGCTTTCAGTCGGGCCTGTCCTGGCTGACGATATTGCGCAAGCGCGAGAACTTCCGCGAGGCGTTCGCCGGCTTCGATATCGAGAAGATCGCCGCCTTCACCGACGTGGATGTCGAGCGCTTGCTCGGCAATGCCGGCATCATCCGCCACCGCGGCAAGATTGTCTCTACCATCAACAACGCCAAGCGGGCGCGCGAATTGGCCGACGAGGCCGGCTCGCTGGCCGCCTGGTTCTGGAAGTTCGAACCCGGCCCCGAGGAGCGGCCCGAGATCGTCGATCTCGCCCATCTGCGCGCCAATCCGACCACGGCGGTCTCCGTGCGGATTTCAAAGGAGCTGAAGAAACGCGGCTGGAGCTTTGTCGGCCCGACCACCGTCTACGCCTTCATGCAGGCCATGGGGCTGGTCAACGACCATCTCGAGGGCTGCGTCTGCCGAGAGCAGGTCGAGGCGGAGCGGAAGGCGTTCAAGCGGCCGAAGTGAGATTTCTTTTCACACGGTCGAAGCAGGCGACAAAAGTCAGGTGCCGCTGGCGCCGGCCAGAAAGAGCCCGGCGATGATGGCTGCCAACGTGGCGAAGGCCGGATAGATGACCAGCAGGCCAGTTATCAGCGCATCGCGCATGGTCGGTCCCGTACGCTTGTCTGCGGCAACCTCGAATGGTCCCGCCATTTGGGCTGCAGGTCCCGGTGCATGGCCATCAGCCGGCCGCAGCCGGGCCAGCTCGCGGGGGCCGTTGTCGATGATTTCGAATTGCCGTGCCGTGGTCATGGCCCGAACCCCTTGTTTCGGCGCGCTTTATCGGCTGCGATTGTGTCGGCACGATGCCGCGCTTATGGCGGAATTGTTTCGTTTTGGCCCTGTTTGTTTCGGCAAAGGTGCAAACCCTTGCCTTCTCCCGGCAGCATCGGTAGGACACGCCCACTCGAAATAAGTCATCGTTTACTTAGCAAAAGTACCCATGCCATGGCCGACAAATCGGAAAAGATGAAGGCGCGGCTGCCGCGCGGGCTTGTCGACCGCGGCGCCGAGGACATCCGCGCCGTCGAGAAGATGATGGCGACGATCCGCTCGGTCTATGAGCTTTACGGCTTCGAGCCGGTCGACCAGCCGCTGATCGAATACACCGATGCGCTGGGCAAATTTCTGCCCGATCAGGATCGGCCGAACGAGGGCGTATTCTCGTTCCAGGACGATGACGACCAGTGGCTGTCGCTGCGCTACGACCTGACCGCGCCGATGGCGCGCTTCGTCGCCGAGAATTACGAGCGCCTGCCGAAACCCTATCGCAGCTACCGCTCCGGCTGGGTGTTCCGCAACGAGAAGCCCGGTCCCGGCCGCTTCCGCCAGTTCATGCAGTTTGACGCCGACACGGTCGGCACGCCGGGCGTCGCGGCGGACGCCGAGATGGCGATGATGATGGCCGACGTGATGGAAGCGCTCGGCATCAAGCGCGGCGACTACGTCATCCGGGTCAACAATCGCAAGGTGCTGGACGGCGTGCTGGACGCGATCGGCCTCGGCGGGGATGAGAATATCGGCCGCCGGCTGACTGTGCTGCGGGCGATCGATAAGCTCGACAAACTTGGCGTCGAAGGGGTTCGTCTGCTTTTGGGCGTAGGGCGTAAGGATGAAAGCGGTGATTTCACCAAGGGCGCCGGGCTGAACAACGTTCAGGCGGAGGCAATACTTTTCGCGACAGCGAAGCCTGAGCGAGGTGATTTAGGGCACCCGGATTCCGCAGTGAGAGCCAGCCAGTTCTTCAACGAAGGCGTCGCCGAATTATCAACCATTGAAGACTTGGTTAGGGCAGCTGGATATGGCGAAGACCGCATAATTATGGATCGTTCCGTGGTCCGCGGCCTGGAATACTACACCGGCCCGGTCTACGAGGCCGAGCTGCTAGCCGAAATCCCCAATGAGGATGGCCAGATCGTGCGCTTCGGCTCGGTCGGCGGCGGTGGCCGCTATGATGGTCTCGTCTCGCGCTTCCGTGGCGAGCCGGTGCCGGCAACCGGCTTTTCCATCGGCGTCTCCAGGCTGATGACGGCGCTGAAGAATCTCGGCAAGCTCGACACGTCTGACGTCATCGCGCCTGTCGTCGTGCTCACCATGGACAAGGACACCGAAAGCCTCGGCCGCTATCAGAAGATGGTAGCCGAGCTGCGTGCCGCCGGCATCCGCTCCGAAATGTATCTCGGCGGCGCCGGCATGAAGGCGCAGCTCAAATATGCCGACCGCCGCGGCAGCCCGGTCGCCATCATCCAGGGCGGCGACGAGCGCGCCAAGGGCGAGGTGCAGATCAAGGATCTGATCGAAGGCGCCCGCATGTCGGCGGAGATTGTGGACAATGCCGAATGGCGCGCCGCACGACCGGCGCAGGTGACGGTGGCGGAAAGCGAGCTGGTTGGCGAGGTGAGGAAGATACTGGCGGCGCAGGCCGAGGAGCGGGCACGTGGCAAGTAGAGGTCGCGTTTCATCGCGCCCCCCTCTGTCCTGCCGGACATCTCCCCCACACGGGGGGAGATCGGCCGTCGTCACCGTTTTCGCCAATCACCGACGCTGGAAGGCTGGAGCTGCCATTGAAGCTGCCGATCTCCCCCCAAGTGGGGGAGATGTCCGGCAGGACAGAGGGGGGCGCCGTGGAGCGCCGACCTCCGCCCTCCGTCCAGCACCCCTCATCCGTCTTGGCGCTTCGCGCCAATCCACCTTCTCCCACAAGGGGAGAAGGCAAGGTGGCGTCCTATGACCTCCCGCTACCCCGCCATCGCATCAGATATCGCGACGCTGTTCGCCGCGCGAAACACGCATGCGGTCGAGGTGGCCGTGCTGCAGCCGGCCGACCCGTTCCTCGACATGGCCGGCGAGGATCTGCGCCGCCGCATTTTTCTCACCGAAAGCGAGACCGGCCTCACACTTTGCCTGCGGCCGGAATTCACCATTCCGGTCTGCCTCGACCACATCGCCAGCCAGGCCGGCACGCCGCGCCGTTATTCCTATCTCGGCGAGGTGTTTCGCCAGCGCCGCGAGGGTGGCAATGAATTTTTCCAGGCCGGCATCGAGGATCTCGGCGATCCCGACACGCCGCAAGCCGATGCCCGCTCGCTGGCCGATGCGCATGCGCTGCTTTCCCTGGCGCTGCCGGGCCAGACACTAACGATCACGCTCGGTGACCAGACCATATTCGAAGCGGTACTCGCCGCTCTCGGCCTGCCGCGTGGCTGGCGTATGCGGCTGGCCCGCGCCTTCGGTTCGGCGCCGATGCTGGAGGCAGCGCTTGCCGACCTCGCCAATCCGCCGCACAACGGCCAGCTCGCCGGCGCGGTCGCCGCCCTTGTCCTCGACGGCGATCTGGAAGGGCTCTCGTCGCACATCGCCGGCGGCATGGAGCAGGCGGGTCTGTCCGCGTCTGCCGGGCGCTCGCCGACCGACATTGCGCGGCGTTTGATCGAGAAGGCCGAGCTGCGCAGCGTCAGACTGTCGAACCAGGCGTTTTCGGCGCTGAAGACTTTTCTGGCGATCGATGTGGCGCTCGACGGCGCGCCCCAAGCGCTCGAAACCTTTGCGGCCGGCGCCGGCCTTTCGCTGGGCGCGGCACTGGAGAATTTTTCCGCGCGCGCCAAGGCGATCGAAGCTCTTGGCCTGTCCACGGCAAAAATCCGTTACGATGCCGCCTTCGGCCGTCCGCTCGATTACTACACTGGCCTGGTTTTCGAGATCGCGGCGGAAAACGGCGACCGGCCGTTGGCCGGCGGCGGCCGCTACGATCGGCTGCTGACGCTGCTCGGCGCCAAAACGCCGATCCCCGGTGTCGGCTTTTCCGTCTGGCTCGACCGCATCGAAGCGTTGCGGGAGAAGGCGAAATGATCACGCTGGCGATCCCGTCGAAGGGCCGGCTCAAGGAGCAGGCGCTGGAGGTGCTGGCCAAGGCCGGGCTTGCCGTCAGCCTGCCCAGCGACGAGCGCAAATACCGCGCCCGCATCGAAGGCGTGGAGAGCGTCGAGGTCGCGTTCCTGTCGGCCTCCGAAATCGCAGGCGAGATCGGCCAGGGCTCGGTCGACCTCGGCATCACCGGTGAGGATCTGTTGCGCGAAAGCCTCGCCGATTGGGAGGCACGTGCGGAGATTGTCGCCCGCCTCGGTTTCGGCAACGCCGATGTCGTGGTGGCGGTGCCCGACATCTGGCTCGACGTCGACACGATGGCCGACCTCGACGATGTCGCCGCCGATTTCCGCCAGCGCCACGGCAGGCGGCTCAGGATCGCCACAAAATACTGGCGGCTGACGCAGCAGTTCTTTTCGCAAAAACACGGCATCCAGGTCTATCGCATCGTCGAGAGCCTGGGCGCCACCGAAGGCGCGCCGGCGGCGGGATTGGCCGATGTCGTCGTCGACATCACCACGTCAGGCTCGACGCTGCGCGCCAATCATCTCAAGGTGCTGGCCGACGGCATTATCCTGCGCTCGCAAGCCTGCCTAGTTGCATCGCGGAAGACGCGTGCGGCGGCCGACGAGGCAATCTTGCGCGACATCGCCGCGAAAATGGCATCCGTGAACTCAGGCTGACGTCTGTTCGACCTCTCAAGACCTGGGTTCCTCGCCCACCGCGAAGCGGGGGAGAGGTGGCCGCGAAGCGGCCGGAGAGGGGGCTTTCGTAGAGCGGTCCCCTCTCCGTCTCGGCTTCGCCGAGCCACCTCTCCCCACTTGCGTGGGGCGAGGAACCCAAGCTGGAATGAAGCCCAACGCTGAAAGCTGAGCCTGGCGTACAGCGTATTTTGTTCTGCTAGTGAAACTGGATGGTGTTGATTTGCGCCAGCAACCCGCCGCCGAGGCGGGTTTTTTGTTTCCGGCGTCATCCCTCACAGGGCTCTCGAATCGAGGTTGGCGGCGCGCCATGAGCTCGAAGCCTGCCCATACCACCAACGGGATTTCCACCACCTCGGCAGGCTGATAGACTCGGTCTCCTGCGGAGGAGACGGCGATGCCGATCAATCTCGACGAGTTGAAGAATGCCACCAACCTGCGCGGCCGCCGCCCGCGCAACGGCGGTACGTTTATCGCGCCGGTCGACGGCAGGGCACATGTGTCGGGCGAGCGCAGTGTGCCGCTGCTGCAACAGACGATCCCCGCGCTGCTTTCGGATACCGCCAGCAAATACGGCACGCTCGATGCCGCCGTCTTCGTCGACCAGGACAAGCGCTTCACCTGGAGCGAACTTTCAGACACGGTGGACGCCCTCGCCGCAGGCTTCCTGGCGCTCGGCCTCGAGAAAGGCGACCGCGTCGGCATCTGGTCGCCGAACCGTTGGGAATGGCTGGTGACGCAATTCGCCACCGCGCGCATCGGCCTGATCCTGGTCAACATCAATCCGGCCTACCGGCTGGTCGAGCTGGACTATGCACTGAACAAGGTCGGGTGCAAGGCGCTGGTCACGGCCGTCAAATTCAAGAGTTCCGACTATCTCGGCATGATCGAAACGCTGGCGCCGGAGATCGCGACGGCGACACCGGGCAAGCTCAACGCTAAGAAATTGCCGGCGCTGAAGATCGTCATCCGCATGGGCGAGGAGAACTCGCCCGGCATGTTCAATTTCGCCGACGTGCTGGCGATGGCCGGGCGCGAGGAGCATGACAGCCTCGACCGCATCTCCGAGGGGTTGAAGCCCGGCGACGCCATCAACATCCAGTTCACCTCTGGCACGACAGGCGCACCAAAGGGCGCGACGCTGACCCACAACAACATCGTCAACAACGGCAATTTCGTCACCTTGGCGATCAGGCTCACCGTGGACGACCGGCTGTGCATCCCGGTGCCGCTCTATCACTGCTTCGGCATGTCGATGGGCACGATCGGCTGCGTCACCAAGGGCGCCACCATGGTTTTCCCGGGCGAGGGGTTCGATGCCGGCGCCACGCTGAAAGCGGTGGCAGCAGAGCGCTGCACCGCTCTCTACGGGGTGCCGACCATGTTCGTCGGCCTACTCGACCATCCAGATTTCCAGTCCTTCGATCTCACCAGTCTGCGTACGGGCATCATGGCCGGCTCGCCGTGCCCGATCGAGGTGATGAAGAAGGTGGTGTCGCTGATGCATATGGCGGAGGTGACCATCGCCTATGGCATGACCGAGACCAGCCCGGTCTCGTTCCAGAGCAGCGTCGACGACCCGCTGGAAAAGCGCGTCTCGACCGTCGGACGTGTCCACCCCCATGTCGAGGTCAAGGCCATCGACGCCGATGGCGCGACCGTTGCGGTCGGCACGCCGGGCGAGCTCTGCACGCGCGGCTATTCGGTGATGAAGGGCTATTGGGACGACGAGGAAAAGACCCGCGAGGCGATCGACAGCGACGGCTGGATGCACACCGGCGACCTCGCCACCATCGATGCCGAGGGCTATTGCAACATCGTCGGCCGGGTCAAGGACATGGTCATCCGTGGCGGCGAGAATGTCTATCCGCGCGAGGTCGAGGAGTTCCTCTATCGCCACCCCAAGGTCAGGGAAGTGCAGGTGTTCGGCATTCCCGACCCGAAATACGGCGAGGAGCTTTGCGCCTGGATCGTGCTCAAGCCGGGCCAGATCGCCACCGAGCAGGAGATCAAAGCCTTCTGCGCCGGCCAGATCGCCCACTACAAAATCCCGCGCCACATCCGCTTTCGCACCGAATTGCCGATGACGGTGACCGGGAAGCCGCAGAAGTTTCTCATGCGCGAGGCAATGGTTGACGAACTGGGGCTGGTGACGCCCAAGACCGCCTGAGGAGGCACTCCCGGCAGGGCATCGTGGCCCTGTTGTCGTCTGGTTAGGGTCGCAAAGTTGGTCCGCTTTGCTGACTTTCCAGACATTCCCCGCGGATTTCAGGAGCGGACCTTCGCTTTATCGTCCGGAACCCCGGCCTAAGGCGGCCAGCGACGTTAAGGTAAGCTGCCCTTTGCAATCGCCCGTGCGAGACGGACGCTTCCGGGGTGGAGAAAACCGGCTGGCTCCCTATTTCGGACGGGAGCGGATGGGGAAACAAGGCCGGATCCTGGCCTCAAAGCGAAAGGAACCCGCAAATGGCAAAGAATACGATTTGCCTCTGGTACGATAAGGACGCCGAGGCTGCCGCCCGCTTCTACTCCGAGATCTTCCCTGACAGCGTGGTGAGTGCCGTGCACCGTGCACCCAGTGACTACCCGGCCGGCAAAGAGGGCGACGTGTTGACGGTCGAATTCACAGTTGCTGGCCTTCCTTGTATCGGGCTCAATGGGGGTCCCGAGTTCAAGCACAACGAAGCCTTCTCGTTCCAGATCGCCACCGACGATCAGGAGGAGACCGACCGCTACTGGAATGCCATCGTCGGCAACGGCGGCCAGGAGAGCGTGTGCGGCTGGTGCAAAGACAAATGGGGGATTTCCTGGCAAATCATTCCGCGCGCACTGACTGACGCGCTGGCGGCTGGCGGCGACGAGGCAAAGCGCGCGTTTGACGCCATGATGAACATGGTGAAAATCGACGTCGCCGCGATCGAGGCGGCGCGGCGCGGTTGATGCTTCATCGGGTGTTGCGGCTAATTGCTGCCAGAGCGTGTCAGCTCGCCACCCAAGAATCGGCTCCAGCGCTGAGCCTGCGAATACCTTGAGAGTGTAAGGAAACATCCGCGGCGACGGCGAGAGCCACGCCGCCCTTGCCTTCGCGGGCTTGTTGCAGGCGATCAAAGCGACCTTCGCACCCTCCCGTGTGAGGCGCAACGCAATAGCGGACCCGATGCCAGCAGAAGCGCCGGTGATCTCCGGCGTCTTTCCGCTTTCAATCCGACGGCGCCAGGTCGGTGTTGGCAAGGGCTAAACCGCCGGTCCTTCGAGCCCGCTCCTCTCGTGCGATTTCCACAGGAACCAGCCGAGGACGGTACCGAAGAAGAATGTATGGGCAATGAACTGCACGACCGGGCTTGCTTGCAGGAACCAGGGGAATGCGATCGGCGCGATCACATAGAAATTGACGAGCCACAAGGCGAGGCCAAAGACGCTGCCGAGAACAATGAAGGTGGCTTGCCCTCGCAGCATTGCGGCAATCTCTCCGAACACGATCCCATAGATGATAGCCAGGATAATATGGACGATCACGCCAGCGATGCTGGCCGTCAGGAGCGAATAGCCGGGATTGAGAGCTTCTGGTCCAAGCGCGATGGCGCCGATCATGCGCAGGGGCATGAAGAACGCTTCCGCCCCCACCATGAACGCACTCGCCGTCATTTCGAACGCCGCAAAGACGAGGCCCGCGACAATGCCGGCGACGGCCCCCTGCTGGAGTCCCCATCGGATGTCGCGCGGCGTCACTGGCGTATGGATGTAATCACGGTAAGCCATAACACTGTTCCCTATTGGGCACGCAGACTTATCCATAAAACCAATGCCGGGAATGCGTTGGCGGTTCCGGGCGTCCGGTACAATTCACGAGGATTTGATTGACGTTGGTGTTTCTCAGGCCGAGCGGACGCTACTTTCAGCTTCCAGAACTCTCGGCGTTGTCACACTGGATTAAATCGACGCTGCAGCCATGCAGCTTCCACGCGACCGCCCCAATCCGGCTACTATCTCGCGCGAGACCTCAGTTGGCTCCATAGATCATAGCCCGCAAGGAGGACGCCGATACCGATCGCAACGCCTAGATCGGGATGCGGGACGAACCGGATTACGACGCCGAAAAACGCCAGAAAGACAGCAAACGCCAAGACAGCCAGGAAGCGGCTCAAATTCATCTGCTGTCCTCCACTCGCCGCACCATCCCCGTCTCAGCCCCCGTAGATCAGGTTGGGCAGTCCGTACACGATCTGCGGGAAGATGTAGATGATGACCATGCACAGGATGACGATCAGCATATAGGGCATCATTCCGCGGAAAATATCCGAAAGCTGAACATGCGGCGGCGAAATGCCCTTGAGGTAGTAGGCCGACATCGCCATGGGCGGCGACAGAAAGGCCGTCTGAAGGTTGACCGCGACGAGCACGCCGAAAAACAGCGGGTCGATCTCGAAATGCGCCAGCAGCGGCAGGAAGATCGGAACGAAGATCACGATAATCTCCGTCCATTCCAGCGGCCAGCCCAGGATGAAGATGATGATCTGGGCGACGATCAGAAACATCAGCGGCGACATATCGAGGCCGGTGACGAAATCGCTGATCAGTTGCTGGCCTCCCAGATAGGCAAAGACCGAGGCGAAGGTCGCGGAACCGACGAACAGCCAGCACACCATCGCGGTCGTGCGCGCCGTCAAATAAACTGACTCCTTCAGGCGCTGCCACGTCAGGGCCCGGTAGGCGGCGGCCAGCACGACGCCACCGAGCGCGCCGATGGCGGCCGCCTCCGAAGGCGTGGCGAGGCCGAAGAGGATAGCGCCGAGCACCGCGAGGATCAGGACCGCCAGAGGGACGAAGGAAGTCAGCAGCATCCAGCTGATTTGCAGGACCGAATAGTGCCCTACCTCGTCTCGGGTCGGCTTCGGCGCCACCTGCGGCTGCAGCACCGCCTTCGCCACCACATAGATCAGATAGAGGCCGGCAAGCAGCAGTCCCGGAAGCAGGGCTGCAGCATACATACGGACCACCGACACACCCGCCGTCGCCCCATAGACGATGAGCAGAATGGACGGTGGAATGAGGATGCCGAGGGTTCCGCCCGCGCAGATCACTCCCGAGGCATAGCTGATGTCGTAACGCGCCTTCAGCATGGCGGGAAACGCCAGCAGGCCCATCAGTGTCACGACCGCGCCGACAATGCCTGTGGCCGTTGCGAAAAGCGTGCAAGTGATGAGGGCGGCGACCGCCATGGAGCCAGGAATGTGCCGGGTGGCGATATAGAGGGTGCCGAAAAGGCGCTCGATGATATTGGACCGCTCGACGATGTAGCCCATGAACAGGAACAGCGGGATGGCGGTCAGCACGTCGTTCGAGATCACAGAATAAGTCTGATTCACGAACAGATCGAAAATGCGGTTGTTGAAGAAGCCGCCGATCCAATGCTCTGTAAGCGTCCAGCCGTCGGCCCCATCCTCAACCGCCCGTTCGTAGGCGCGCCACATCCGTCCCGGATTTAAATAAGCGTAGTAGCCAAAGGCGACCCCGAGCGCCATCAAAGTGAACGCAACCGGGAAGCCAAGGAAGATCGCCAGAAGCAGAATGAGCAGCATCGCGACGGCGACCTGAGGATCGCTCATCTGTCTTCTCCGTCGCGGTCGGGTTGATCGTCGGGGTGGAGGAATGGGAGGTCGACTGCTTCCGAACCGTGATGCAGAACATCGAGCGTCTTGGCTTCCATCAGCACTTTCTCGGTCTCTTCCACGTCTTCAGCCGCGCGCGGCCATGTTCCGGTTCGCAGACAGACGACGCATCGGAACACCTGAGCAATCCCCTGCACGAAGAGCAGGATGCCTGCCGCCACGATGACGGCCTTGAACTGGAAGATCGGAATCCCGGCCGGACTGTTCGAGCTTACCTCGAGATAGCGGAAGCTGCGTGCGGCATACTTCCAGCCGGCCAGAATCAGCGCCGTGACGCCCGGAAAGAAGAAAATGAAGTAGAGGACAAGTTCGACCGCCGCCTGCACGCGCGGCCTCCACAGACGGTAGATGAAATCGCCGCGCACATGCCCGTCTCGCGACAAGGTGTAAGCGCCGGCCATCATGAACATGGTGCCGTAGAGCATGTAGCTGAGGTCGAATGCCCACGCGGTCGGCGCGCTGAACAGGTATCGCACGACAACTTCATAACTCACGCCGAGCGTCATGACGACGATGCTCCAGGCAAACACCTTTCCAAACCAGGCCGAAAGTTCATCGGCGAATGCAATGTAGCGGAGCATGTCTCGGGTTCCGTCAGATACAATCCGGCGGTCCGCAAGACCGCCGGATTTGCCGAAGCGGAGGCGCGAATTAGAGCTTCAGCTTGCCGGGGAAGTAATGTTCGTATGCCAGTGTCAGGTCGGCTGAATTCATAAGCTCGTAGTAGACAACGCGTTCGACCCATTGGCGCTGGCTATCGAGCACCCGCTTCATGAACTCATCCGCCTCCAGCGTCGGGATGATCTTGTCCCAAGCCTGGAGTTGTGCGTCGAGAATCTCCTTGGAGGTGCGGTGCACGGTGACACCGTGCTCGCTCTGCAGTTTCTGCAGGTCGGCCGAATAGTTGTCGAGGGCGACTGCCGTGGTCGCGGTGCTGGCCGCCTCCACGCCATATTCGAGAATGGCCTTCAGATCGTCGTCGAGGTCGTCGAACACGTCCTTGTTGAACAGGAATTCGAACGACTCGCTCGCCTGATGGTAGGACGACAAGATATAGTGCTTGGCGACGTCCTGCGAACCGAAGCGCAGGTCGGATGACGGATTGTTGAATTCGAAGGCGTCGATAACTCCGCGCTCCATGGCCGGCACGATTTCACCGCCGGGCAACTGCGCCACGCTGAGGCCGAGGTTCTGCATGAGATCGGCGGCAAGACCCACCGTCCGATATTTGAATCCCTGCAGTTCAGCGGGGGTCGTGACAGGATTCTTGAACCAGCCGAACGGCTGCGCCGGCATCGGGAAGCCATAGAAGCCGACCACGTTGAGGCCCATGATGTCCTGCGTCAGCTCGCGGTAAAGATCCTTGCCGCCGCCCTGGTGGAACCAGGCGAGCATTGTGGTGGCGCTGCCGCCAAACACGGGGCCAGTTCCGAAAAGCGACGCGGCTTTGTGCTTGCCGTACCAGTAGACGGGGACGGTATGCGCGGCGTCGATGACGCCGTCATTGACGCCATCCAGCACCTGGAACGCGCCCACGACCGCACCCGCGGGCAGGAGCTCGAACTTCAGCCGGCCGCCCGACATTTTTTCGACGCGCTCTATGTATAGCCGCGCGAAATCCATCCAAATGTCCGACGCAGGCCAGGAGGTCTGCATCTTGATGGTCACCGGCGCCTGCGCCATTACGGCCGGGGCCGAGAGAGTCGTCGCTGCAGCCGCGCCGGCCGTGATGGCGGTGGATTTTTCCAGGAACCCGCGACGCGAGATTTTCTTGTCGGACATTTTATTCCTCCCTTTATTGCAAACTCCTCTGCCACAACCAGAATATGCGAAGTCGCCCCTTGCGCAACCAGATTCGCTGCCGGTGACATCGGGCGTCGGACATTCGGCTGGCACAAGCGCCGATATGCTTCCGCGTCCGACGACTTTTTAGTTGTCGGCGCATATCCTCCAATAACGAATGTAGGACTGCTGCGCAGCATGCCAAGGCGGTCGTAACGATCCCCAGGGTTGGCCGTCGGCGGAAGGACCCAGTTTATGGAGGCATAGGTTCCTTGCCAGATTGAGGAAGCCCGGACGCGCCGATGACGGCGACCGGCAAGCCTCGGAAATTCCTGATGCGAGGCGATGGTCGAGGAACGGTCTGAGGGGCGGCGCTCCCCGTCGGACGCTCCGTGGCCGTGTTGTTGTCTGGGTACGGTTTCGGGAAGTCGTCCGCTTTTTGCGCCAAGAGCGGACAACAATCATGGTGACCAAAGCCGACTTTCAGCCTCCACCTTGGATCAAAAAACCGCGGTTGTGGGCAGCCCAAGCGCCATAGCGCCGGCGTAGCGTGCTTGAGGTCCAGCCTGGAGCGGATGGAAGCGAGCGCCCTGGACGTCGCGGAAGCAGCGCTCCAACCCGGTCTTCCGGTAGAACGAAGCACCACCTGCCAGCTCCATCGCGAGTTCGACCGCCATGATCGCATGCCGCGCGACGAGCGATCGTCCGATCATGACCTCGTTCACGCTGTCGGCGGAGGGCGCGTTGCGTGCGACAATGTCGAGCATCCAGCGGTGCGCAACCTGCGCGGCACGCAGTTCGGTTTCCATGCGGCCGGCAAGGGAGAGATCGGGTTCCGGTTTGCTCTTCGCAATCCCGACCGCGATGTCACGGGCGCTCTCCGCAACACCGAGATAAACGGCATAGATCAATGGGAAGGCGATCGTCGCGATTGTCTGGAAGACCGGATGCCATTCGCCTGCCTTGCGCGAGAATGCGACATTTGCGTCGGGGATGAACAGGTTCTTGATCACCACGTCGTTCGACGCCGTGCCGCGCATGCCGAGTGTCCGCCAGGTATCCTCAATGTGCACCTCATCGGCCTTCATCGGTACGCCAAAATGAATGACCGACCGACTGCCGTCTTCGCCCTCATGGATCGCGCCGGTCATCAGGATGCTTCCGGCTTCGGCGCCAGAGGTAAACACCTTCCGGGCTGTGATGCGGTAGCCACCTTCGACTTTCTCAGCTTTTCCTGAGCCGCCGATCCAGTCCGAGCCGCCGGAAGAAAGTAAGACGATGCGTTCGGCGGCGACCCTCTTCAAGAGAGGCTCCACGGCAGTCACCTGCTGATGACGCCAACGCCAGGCGGGGATCGCAACCTGGTGCGTGTGCATGGAAAAGGCGAGCGCGGTTGAGCCACATGCGCGTGCGAGCACGCGCAGCATCTCGGCGAGTTCTGCTATCTCGGCGCCGCGGCCGCCAAGCTCGCGCGGAACGCCCGCCTCGACAAGGCCGGCCTCTTTCAGCAGTGCGTAGTTCTGGCCGACGAAACGGTCGTTCTGGTCGATATCCGCAGCGCGCTCGGCGAGCTTCGGCGCGACATGCTGCGCTGTCTCCACGATATTGCTGGGATAATCGGGGGTGTTGCCGCTTGTTGGCGCGGGTTGGTCTTTCGAAGCAGCGTTCGTCGGCATGATGTCCTCCATTGGTGCGAGGCTGAAGCATCGCCGCTGAAGCCTCACGCTTCCAGTTCAGGAACTGTATCGCTTGCATTTTCTGTTTGGCGCCAGTCTGGTAGTATCCGGGCATCGACAACGACGGATATCGCAATGGACCAGCGCGGTGGATACGGCCAGTTCTGCCCGGTTTCGATGGCGTCGGAGATACTCTGTAGCCGCTGGACGACCCTGGTTGTGCGCGAGCTGCTCTGTGGCAGTACACGGTTCAACGATCTAAGGCGTGGACTGCCGAAGATGTCGCCGACGCTGCTGTCGAAGCGGCTCAAGGAATTGCAAAGCGCCGGCGTCATCACCGTAACACGGAAGGTCAGCGGCGCGGTTGAGTATAGACTTTCGGAGGCCGGCGAGGAGTTGAGGCCCTTGATAATAGGGCTCGGCAACTGGGCACAGCGCTGGATGGAGTCGCGCCTTTCGCTGCGAAACCTCGACCCATCGCTACTCATGTGGGACATGCGTCGAAGCCTCGACGTCAAGCTGTTGCCTGATCGGCGATGGACGATACAGTTTCTATACCCCGAGCTTGCGGAGGCGCAAAAGAACTGGTGGCTCGTGGTGGAAGGTGGTGTGGTCGACCTCTGCAATTTTAATCCTGGATATGACCTCGACCTTCTCGTGAAAAGCTCTTTGCGATCGATGACGGCTATCTGGATGGGGCTGACGACGATCAAAAAGGAGTCCGACGGCGGCCTATTGGAAATCGAAGGAGATCCCGCGCTCGCGCGCTCCATGCAGCAATGGCTTGGCCTCAGCGCCTTCGCACACGAACCGCGGCGGGTGCAGTAATCTGCGCGAAGGCACCGGTCTCGCTCGAAAGTCGGCTGCAAGCCGCCAAGTCCGGACATTGCAACCCAAACTGTCGCGAAATCGGCGGTAAGCAGCAGGCTTCCGTTGGAAGGTGCGACGCACCTCAGGCCGCCAGCACCGCCTCATCCAGCCCGCGGATGATCTTGGCCAGTTCGACGCACTCGTCATGGCGGACCTTGTTGCGCCGCCAGGCGAGGCAGATCGTGCGCTGCGGCATCGGCTCCTGGAACGGCACGATCTTCAGATCGCGCATGGCGCTGGCCGGCCCTGCCGCCATTTCCGGGATGAGCGTGACGCCGAGCCCGTGCGCCACCATCTGCAGCAGCGTCGTCAGGCTGGTCGCGCCGTAGCTAGCCATTGCCACCGGCCGCACGCTGCCGCAGACGGCGAGCGCCTGTTCACGCAGGCAATGGCCTTCCTCAAGCAGCATCAGCCTTTCCAGTGCCGGGCTTTCCGGCGGAACCGGCGGCGAGGCAAAGGCGGGATCGCCGGCCGGCACGGCAAGGAAGAACCGGTCGGAGAAAAGCGCCTCGGTGATCAGCCCGGGCTGATCGAGGGGAAGGGCAGCGATGAAGGCGTCGAGCTTTCCCAGGCCGGTGTCCTCGACCAGCGACGCGGTCACCGCTTCGCGCAATTCGAGCTGCAAGGCCGGGAAATGCCGCTTCAGTTCCGGCAGCACATGCGGCAGGAGATAGGGCGCCACCGTTGGGATGATGCCGAGCCGGAAGCGTCCTTCCATGGCGGGACGGCCGCGCCGGGCCGTGGTCTCGATCTCGCGGATATCGGCAAGAATGCCCTCGATACGCGGCAGCATGGCCAGTGCCTCGTCGGTCATCCGAACCGATTTGCCGCCGCGCTCGAACAGCCGGCAATTCAGCCGCAGCTCCATCTCCGCGATTTGCGAGGACAGCGCCGGCTGGCTGACGCCGGCGAGCTTCGCGGCGCGGCCGAAATGCAGCGTCTGAGCCAGCGCCTCGAAATATTGCATCTGCCTGACGGTGAGACCTATCATAAGGAAAACCTATCGCAACAAACAGGAAAGGCAATTTGTTTTTATCGGCAATGCGCCCTAATCTGGAACCATTCCAGAATGGCGTGGCTCAAGGCCCGTCGGGAAAATCAACAAATCCCGGAAAAATCGACAAATCCCGGAAAATCCACAAATCGGAGAGAACGATGGACGCAAAGACCGATGACACCAGTGCGGGCAAATGCCCGGTCGTGCACACAACGGCTGCCAGGGCCAACCGCGACTGGTGGCCGAACCAGCTGAACGTCCAGGTCCTCCACCAGCAATCCCCGTTATCCGACCCGATGGGCGAGGCATTCGACTACGCCAAGGAATTTAGGAGCCTCGACCTGAATGCCGTGATCAAGGACCTGCATGCCCTGATGACGGACTGGCAGGAATGGTGGCCGGCCGACTTTGGCCATTACGGGCCACTGTTCATCCGCATGGCCTGGCACAGCGCCGGCACATACCGCATCGGCGACGGCCGCGGCGGTGCCGGAGCCGGCCAGCAGCGCTTCGCGCCGCTCAACAGCTGGCCGGACAACGTCAATCTCGACAAGGCCCGCCGGCTGCTGTGGCCGATCAAGCAGAAATACGGCCGCAAGATCTCCTGGGCCGACCTCATGATCCTCACCGGCAACGTCGCCCTGGAATCGATGGGCTTCAAGACCTTTGGTTTCGCCGGCGGACGCGCTGACGTGTGGGAGCCCGAACAAGACATCTACTGGGGTCCCGAAGGCAAGTGGCTCGCCGACGAGCGCTACAGCGGCGAGCGCGATCTCCAGAACCCTCTCGCCGCTGTGCAGATGGGTCTGATCTACGTCAACCCGGAAGGGCCGAACGGCAACCCGGATCCGATCGCGGCGGCGCGCGATATCCGCGAGACCTTCGCGCGCATGGCAATGAACGACGAGGAGACCGTCGCACTCATCGCCGGCGGACACACCTTCGGCAAGACCCATGGCGCCGGCGATGCGACGCTGGTCGGCCCCGAGCCGGAGGCCGCCGGCATCGAAGAGCAGGGCCTCGGCTGGGCGAACAAATTTGGCACCGGCAAAGGCGCCGACACGATCGGCAGCGGCCTGGAAGTGACCTGGACGACGACGCCGACGAAGTGGGGCAACAACTTCTTCGACAATTTGTTCGGCTTCGAATGGGAGCTGACCAAGAGCCCGGCCGGCGCGCATCAGTGGACGCCGAAGGGCGGCGCCGGCGCGGGCACGGTGCCCGATGCGCACAACCCGGCAAAGCGTCACGCGCCTTCGATGCTGACCACCGACCTCGCTCTGCGGTTCGATCCTGCCTACGAAAAGATCTCCAGGCGCTTCCATCAGAATCCGGACCAGTTCGCTGATGCCTTCGCCCGCGCGTGGTACAAACTGACCCACCGCGACATGGGCCCGATCGTGCGCTATCTCGGCCCGCTCGTTCCTAAGGAAGAGCTGCCATGGCAGGATCCTATTCCTGCAGTCGATCATGTGCTGGTCGACGAGCTGGACGTGGCCGCCCTGAAGGCGAAGATCCTCGCCTCCGGCCTTTCGGTGCCGCAGCTGGTCTCGACGGCCTGGGCGTCCGCATCGACCTTCCGTGGCTCCGACAAGCGCGGCGGCGCCAACGGCGCGCGCATTCGCCTCGCGCCACAGAAGGACTGGGACGTCAACCAGCCGGCTCAGCTGGCGAAGGTGCTGGAAAAGCTCGAGGCGATCCAGAAGGAGTTCAATGCTTCACAGTCCGGCGACAAGAAAGTCTCGCTTGCCGACCTGATCGTCATTGGCGGTGGCGCCGCAATCGAGAAGGCTGCGAAGGACGCCGGCAACCACGTGAAGGTCCCGTTCACGCCGGGGCGCATGGATGCCTCGCAGGAGCAGACCGACGTCGACTCCTTCGCCCCGCTCGAACCGACTGCCGACGGTTTCCGCAACTATCTGCGCGGCCCGCAGCGTTTGTCCCCCGAGGAGGCGCTGGTGGATCGGGCACAATTGCTGACGCTGACTGCGCCGGAGATGACAGTCCTCGTCGGCGGCCTGCGCGTGCTCGGCGCAAACGCCGACCAGTCCAGCCACGGCGTCTTCACCAGTCGGCCTGAGACGCTGACCAACGACTTCTTCGTCAACCTGCTCGACATGGGCACGATGTGGAAGGCGACATCGGAGGCTAAGGACGTGTTCGAAGGACGCGACCGGGCGACAGGCGCGCTCAAGTGGAGCGGCACCCGCGTCGACCTCATCTTCGGTTCGCATTCCCAGCTGCGCGCCCTAGCCGAAGTCTATGCTACCGCGGACGCGAAGGAGAAATTTGCCAACGACTTCGTGGCGGCGTGGAACAAGGTGATGAACGCCGATCGCTTCGAACTCGCCTGATCTCGGCGGCAAGCGCTCTGGCAACAAAAAGGCGCGGGCTTGGCCCGCGCCTTTTTGTATTGAGGTTTCGATCCTGGGCTTTCGGCGGCCTTCAGTCCTTCTCGAAGATGCGCGTCTTGGCGACCACGCCGGCGATGGCGCCGCCGATCAGCGGTGCGACGACGAACAGCCAGAGCTGGCCGATCGCGGCACTCCCCGAAAACAGCGCCGGGCCGATCGAGCGGGCCGGATTGAGCGACGTGCCGGTCACCGGAATGATGGCGAAGTGCAGTCCCGCCAGCGTCAGGCCGATGACGAGGCCGGCAAAGGCCGTCGCGTGGCTGCCGCTGGTGACGCCGAGGATCACCGTGACAAAGGTGAAGGTTCCGATCAGCTCCCACAGGAACGCTGAGCTGACGCCCCATTTCGTCGCATCCCAGCCATTGGCGCCGAAGCCGCCGGTGTGTCCGCCGACCTGTCCGGAGACGATGATCCACAGCGCCAGCGACGCAATGATGGCGCCGATGGTCTGTGCGATCCAGTAGGGGATGACGTCCTTGGCCTGCATTCGGCCGGCGAGGAACACGCCGAGCGTCACCGCCGGGTTGAGATGCGCACCCGAGATCGGGCCGATCGCATAGGCCGCCGCAATCAGGCCAATGCCGAATGCAAGACCGATGCCTTCCTGGCCGAGCGGCAGCGCGCCGCCGAAGCCGCCCGTCACCACCGAAGCCGTGCCGATGAACACCAGTAGAAATGTGCCTAGAACTTCCGCCAGATAAGTCTTCATTGCCCTCTCCTCGTAATTTCTTGCCGATCCGCTTGCTGTTCTTCGCGAATCACGCAGCGAAAGACTACCGCAACTTCAAAAGTTTGAAAGCACAGCAATGCGAGGGTCGCTGATGCCAACAGAGCTGCGCTCGATCTGGTATCCGAAAACCAGGGTAGTCGCTTCGGACACCCAATCCGTGCGAGCGCGATCGATTGTCGATTTCGGCGCCCTCATCGCCCTGCCGGGCACTTCTCCCCTTCTCATAGGGAGAGGGAGAGGGTAAGGGTGAGGGGCAGCGCAAACTTGAAGCGAGTGCCCTCTGCCTCCAAGACTCTCACCGCTTGTGCGCGCCAGTCGAGCGCTTTAGAGCAGGACCCCCGGAATTGATTTGCTGAGTAACGGAATAACGAGATGCGACTGGGCGGACGGCTGGCGGCGGCCATCGAAGTGCTGGAGGATATTGGCCGGCGGCACCGGCCGGTCGCCGATGCGCTGAAGGATTGGGGCTTGTCGCACCGCTTCGCCGGCGGCGGCGATCGCGCCGCGATCGGCAACATTGTCTACGACGCGCTGCGCCGAAAGCGCTCGGCCGGCTGGCTGTTGGGCGAAGATACGCCGCGCGCCATCGGGTTTGGCGCGCTGCTGCTTGAATGGAACCAGACCGCGCAGTCGCTGAACGAAGCGCTCGACGGTGACAAGTTTGCGCCGCCGCTGTTGAACGACAATGAATTGAAGGCGATCGCCGCACGCCGGCTCGACGATGCGCCGCCGGCGGTGCGCGCCGATATTCCGGATTGGTGCGAACCGCTTTTCGAGCAGGCCTTCGGCGCCAGCTGGGTCGACGAAGGTGCGGCGCTGGCGACACGCCCGCCGCTGGACCTTAGGGTCAACACGCTGAAGGCCGATCGCAACAAGGTGCTCGCCGAACTGGCCGAGACCGGCGCCAAGGCTGCACGGATCGCACCGCACGGCATCCGCATCCCGCCGATCGCAGGCGACGGCAGGCACCCGAACGTGCAGGCCGAACCGGCCTTCCAGAAAGGCTGGTTCGAGGTTCAGGACGAAGGCTCGCAGATCGCCGCCACGCTGGCCGGCGCGGAGGCCGGAATGCAGGTTCTCGACTTTTGTGCCGGAGCCGGCGGCAAGACACTGGCGGTGTCGGCGGCGATGGACAATCGCGGCCAGGTGTTTGCCCATGATTCCGAAAAAGCGCGGTTGGCGCCGATCTTCGACCGCATCCGCCGCTCGGAAAACCGCAACGTGCAAATCGTCACCAAGCCGGCGGAACTCGGGCCGCTCTCGGGCAACATGGACATCGTCGTGGTCGACGCGCCCTGCACCGGGAGCGGCACCTGGCGACGCCGGCCCGATGCCAAATGGCGGCTGACGCAGAAGCAGCTCGATGCACGCAAGGGCGAGCAATCGGCGATCCTCGACGCGGCCAAAGCGTTCGTCAAACCGGGCGGGCTGCTAGTCTACATCACCTGTTCGGTGTTCGACGAAGAGAATGGCGAGCAGGTCGCTGCCTTCCGGGATCGTAACAGCGGCTTTGTCCCGATCGATCACCGCCATCTCTGGGACAGCCGCTTTCCGGGCCACGAGGCGGCCGCCCGTATCGGCGCCGCAGGCGGCATTTCGCTGTCGCCGGCACTGAGCGGTACCGATGGGTTTTATGTCTGCGCGTTGCGCAAGGGCGGCTGAATCTTGCCCGCGGGCTTGATTGCTGCAGTGCAGCAATAGCGATTGCCTGTCGCTCATGCCTCTGCAATAAGCTTTTCTGACAGGAGCGTGACAAGCCATGGCAGCAAAGATCGTACCCGCCCCCGACTACGAGGATCGCGTCAGGACGTCTTTCGCGCGCCAGAACGCCATGACCACCATCGGCGCCGAGCTGACGCTGGTGACGCCCGGCATCATCGAGATCGAGATGCCCTATTCGGCGGCGCTGACCCAGCAGCACGGCTTCCTCCATGCCGGCGTCATTTCGACGGCGCTGGACTCGGCCTGCGGCTATGCGGCGTTCTCGCTGATGCCGGAGAATTCCGGCGTGCTGACCATCGAGTTCAAGGTCAATCTGCTGGCGCCGGGCCGGGGCGAGCGCTTCCTGTTCCGCGGCTCGGTGACGAAGCCCGGCCGCACCATCATCGTCGCCGACGGCCAGGCCTATGCCTTCGCCGTCGACGGCGAGGCCAAGCTGATCGCCACCATGACCGGGACGATGATGACGGTGGTCGGTCGCGATGGCATTGAAGGCTGATCCGATGCGCAAGGCGGTCAGAATTGCGGGTAGGGACGTCCTCTTCGTGATGGCGGCGCAGGCCGAATACGGTCCGCATCTGCAGCGGCTGTTCACGCCTGTCATGACAGGGGTGGGGCCGGTCGAAGCGGGTGTCAGGCTGGGCGCGGAACTGTCGTGGCTGAAGTCTGAAAAGGCGCTGCCGGACCTCGTCGTGTCGCTCGGCTCGGCGGGCAGCCGGACACTGGAACAGACGGAAATCTACCAGGCCGTTTCGGTCGCCTACCGCGACATCGACGCCTCGCCATTGGGTTTCGAGAAGGGCGCGACGCCGTTTCTCGACCTGCCGGTAACCGTGCCGCTGCCGTTCAGGGTTCCCGGCATAAGAGAGGCGACGCTGTCGACCGGCGCGGCGATCATTTCCGGCAGCGCCTATGATGCGATTGCCGAGGACATGGTCGACATGGAGACCTTCGCCTGCTTGCGAGCCTGCCAATTGTTCGGCGTGCCGCTCGTCGGACTGCGCGGCATTTCCGACGGGGCTGCCGATCTCAGGCATGTCGGCGACTGGAAGGAGTATCTCCACGTCATCGACGAGAAGCTGGCGGATGCGGTCATGCGGCTGGAACAGGCGATCGGGTCCGGCGCGCTGCAGTTTGGATCACCGTATGAAGACGCGAAATCGGATTGAGACAGACGACCTCTCAACCCATTGCGCCGACTCGTTTCTTTCTCTAAACGCTCGCCATGAAGATAGCCAATCATCCCGACACCGTCCTGATTGTCGATTTCGGCAGTCAGTTCACGCAGCTCATCGCCAGGCGCATCCGCGAGGCCGGCGTCTTTTCCGAGATCGTGCCGTTCCAGTCGGCCGAAGCGGCGTTCACGCGCATCAATCCGAAGGCGGTGGTCCTCTCCGGCGGCCCGGCCTCGACCGGCGACATCGGCAGCCCGCGCGCGCCGCAGATCGTCTTCGATGCCGGTGTGCCGGTGCTCGGCATCTGCTATGGCCAGATGGCCATGTGCGTGCAGATGGGCGGCGTCGCCGAAAGCTCCGACCATCGCGAATTCGGCCGTGCCTTCGTTGAGATCTACAAGGACAGCCCGCTGTTCGAGGGCCTCTGGGCGCCCGGCCAGCGCCACCAGGTGTGGATGAGCCATGGTGACCGCGTCATCTCCTTGCCCAAGGGGTTCGAGGTGTTCGGAAAGTCGGAAGGCTCGCCCTTCGCCATCTTCGGCAATGTCGAGCGCAAGATGTACGGCATCATGTTCCACCCCGAAGTGGTGCACACGCCGGACGGCGCCCGCTTGCTCCAAAACTTCGTCCACAAGATCGCCGGCATCGAAGGCGACTGGACCATGCGCGCCTACCGCGAGCACGCGGTCGAGACGATCCGCAAGCAGGTCGGCAAGGGCAAAGTCATCTGCGCGCTTTCGGGCGGCGTCGATTCCTCGGTCGCCGCACTGCTGATTCACGAGGCGGTCGGTGACCAGCTCACCTGCATCCTTGTCGACCACGGGCTGATGCGCAAGGACGAGGCATCAGGCGTGGTGGAGATGTTTCGCCAGCACTACAATCTGCCGCTCATCCTGGTCGATGCTTCGGACCGTTTTATCGGCGCGCTCGAGGGCGAGTCGGATCC
Source organism: Mesorhizobium sp. (assembly GCA_004020315.1). GTDB lineage: Bacteria > Pseudomonadota > Alphaproteobacteria > Rhizobiales > Rhizobiaceae > Mesorhizobium. The sequence goes on along the minus strand of SAQG01000032.1, from coordinate 23,149 downwards.
GGAAAAGAAGCGGAAGACCATCGGGCGGCTGTTCATCGAGGTGTTCGAGGAGGAGGCCGAGAAACTCGGCGGCGCCGATTTCCTGGCGCAGGGCACGCTCTATCCCGACGTCATCGAAAGCGTCTCCTTCACCGGCGGTCCGTCGGTGACGATCAAGTCGCACCACAATGTCGGCGGCCTGCCCGAGCGCATGAACATGCAGCTGGTCGAGCCGCTGCGCGAACTGTTCAAGGACGAGGTGAGGGCGCTTGGCAAGGAGCTCGGCCTGCCCGACAGCTTCATCGGCCGGCATCCGTTTCCCGGCCCCGGTCTCGCCATCCGCTGCCCGGGCGGCATCACCCGCGAAAAGCTGGAGATCCTGCGCGAGGCCGACGCCATCTATCTCGACGAGATCCGCAAGGCCGGCCTCTACGATGCCATCTGGCAGGCCTTCGCCGTGCTGCTGCCGGTGCAGACCGTCGGCGTGATGGGCGATGGCCGTACCTATGAGTTCGTCTGCGCGTTGCGCGCCGTCACCTCGGTCGACGGCATGACGGCGGATTTCTACCACTACGACATGTCGTTCCTCGGCGCCGCCGCCACCCGCATCATCAACGAGGTGCGCGGCATCAACCGCGTCGTCTACGACGTGACGAGCAAGCCGCCGGGCACAATCGAGTGGGAATAAAGGTCGGTCGTTCGCTAGCATTCGGCGACTATCGAGGAAGCTTCATTAAGCGTCTGAATTTCATGTGCTTTCATTCTACGTCTATCGCTGACTATCGCCCCTAAGCGGAATCATTTGGCGGTAGATCTGACGGCATTCCTTCTCGCGTCATCTTCGCTGCAGACTGATGCCGTCACTGCGCCGGACTCAAGCCTGTTGGCATCTTTCGAGGTAAGGCATTGGATCCAATGGGCTCTCCCAGAGCCTTGACGGTAAAACGAATGACGGTAAAATGAGGCATTTCACGATCCTAGATGCGCCCATCCGTCTCCTCCTATGCTCACAGACATCGCGCTTAAAAAGCTCAAATCAAAAGACAAAATTTACAAAGTCACTGATCGTGACGGTATGTACGCGACCGTGGCTCCCACAGGGCAGATATCGTTCCGATACGACTACCGAGTGAATGGTCGGCGAGAGACAGTGACGCTGGGCCGCTATGGTGAGGGAGGCATCTCGCTAGCAGAGGCGCGTGACCGCTGTCTTGCCGCACGAAAAATGGTGGCGGCCGGAAAATCACCAGCCCAGGAAAAGCAGCGTGAAAAGCGCCGCCTGTCTGAGACTGGCACGTTCGGCGATGCCGGCAGAAGATGGTTTAAAGAGGCGAAGATGGCGGACAGCACGCGCTCGATGCGCAAAGCCGTCTTCGATCGAGACATCTTGCCGGTTTGGGATAAAAGGCTCCTCACAGAAATAACATCGGACGATTTGCGGGCGCTCTGTGCAAAGGTCAGGGACCGGGGCGCACCAGCAACGGCCATTCATGTCCGGGATATCATTAAGCAGGTCTATGGTTATGCCATTCTGCACGGCGAGAAGATCGCCAATCCGGCGGACGAGGTAGGCCCGGCGTCGATAGCCACCTTCGAGGCGAAAGACCGGGCGTTGTCACCCGTAGAAATTCGAATCATGCTCAAAGAGTTGGAAAATGTGCCGACTTTGCCAACCATTCGGCTGGGCCTAAAGATGATCCTGCTCACGATGGTTCGGAAAAGTGAGCTTCTGGACGCGACGTGGGATGAGGTTGACTTCGAGAACGCGGTATGGAGTATTCCCAAAGAGCGAATGAAGCGAAAGAAGCCACATAACGTCTACCTCTCCCGCCAGTCCCTCGACATCATGATTGCGCTCAAGACCTGCGCTGCTAACTCTCGATACGTGCTTCCATCTCGCTACGACGCCGACGAACCCCTGTCGCGCGCGACTTTCAATCGGATTACCATGGCGATTGTAGACCGCGCAAAAAAACAGGATCTGCCTCTTGCTCCCTTTACGGTGCACGATCTACGGCGGACCGGCTCCACCCTGCTAAACGAGATCGGATTCAATCGCGACTGGATCGAAAAATGCCTTGCCCACGAAGACAGTCGCTCCTCCCGCGGCGTCTATAACAAGGCTGAATACGAACCGCAGCGGCGCCACATGCTGCAGGAATGGGCCGACATGATTGAAGCGTGGGCGGCCGGCAACAAACACGCACCAACACTGCAGCCGATTTTCGGGGCAGCCGTCATCCTCGATCCGATTTGACGGGTCTGGTCTTTCGTGACCGCACGTCTGGTCCCGGGGCCAGTTCGATTGAACCAGCAGAGGACGCGTTCCGCCGTTCCTGAATCCACGCTTCGACTTCTCCCAGGTCCCAAACGACGCAGCGGGGGGCCAGATGGAACCGTCGGGGAAACTCGCCTCGTTGTTCCATTTCATAAATGGTCGTGTCCGATAGCGGGACGATTTCTCGCAATTGCGATCGGCGAACAGTTCGCACGACGTGTCGCACCTCAATGTGCGGTAGAACCGGAAGGGGGCGATCCGCTGGCGCGGCCTCTATGTCCTGGCAGCTTTCGCTTTGAGTTTGCTTCTGCCGTTTGACCATTTGCATACCGAAGGGCTCCTTAGGGCCAACGATCGCGCATCTGCTCCAATCTGAATATAGCTCTCAACTACGAGCACATCGTCTCCTTCGACCAACCGGCGAGCTTTGCGATGGTCGGCAAGCCTAGGTCTTGCTCACGAGCACACCGACTTCGCGACTGTGTCTCGAAGGCCTTCTGCGTCTTGGGCTGTTTGGACCGGTCGTCTTCGCTCACGGTCAACCCTTTGCATGGCGTCGGGTGGATTCATGTAGTCCCGGAATCCAGGTCCTCATCGCTCGGATTCTCGGCTTGCGGAATGAACCTGATCGTCTCGGCGATGTCGCGGCGCGTGACCTCCCGATGATCGGGCCGCCATTGCTCATCTCATACTGCCTCGCCTGTTCGAGGACGGGATGGAGCACCACGCCATCCATTGCGGGCTGGATCACGCGCTCGTAGAACTGGGCTAGGTTCACCTGAAATATCCGAGGGACTTGCTCACCAGGACCGTCATGGCGTTCGCCACCTCCAGAGCGGAAACCAGAATCGTTTCCAGCAGAGCGCGGCGACATCCATCACGGTGATTGTGCGGACGGCGAACACGCCCTGACATCGGCGGCGTGCTGTGCCCCGAAGATGGAATTCGCGACCAGCTTGCCCTGATCCTCAATGCAAAGCAGGTCGTAGCCATGGGAATAGTGCGCGGCGGCGATGTCGAAATCCGCCCAATTGGCCATAAGCTTGCGCCTACGCCCAGAAAGGCCGCTTGCGTCGCGGCAGGCCGATGGAAGCGACCTCAGCCGCGATCAACGGCTGACCAGTTTCCTAACGCCTATATCTCGACCCGGCCGGAACGATCGGCGGGGGTGATCGGAAAAGCAGACAGGCCGTTCGCGAAAAATCATGGTTCAATTCCTCGGTCAGTGGGGGCGAAACCCGGCCAGTAGTGGCCGTCAGGCGTCGGCCGCTTGCCGAAGATGGCCTGACCGACGCGCACGACAGTGGCGCCTTCCTCGATGGCTGCCTCGAAGTCTCCGGTCATGCCCATGGAGAGCCCGGTCAGCGCGGCATTGTGCTTCACGGCTTTGTCCCGCAGCCGGCGCAGTAGAATGAAGCAAGCCCGCACCTTGGCCACGTCGGAGGAAAACAGCGCAAGCGTCATCAACCCGCATGGCCGGAGACGGGGAAGCAGATCGAGGGTCTCCAAGTAGGGCAGCAGTGCGTTCGGATGTAGGCCGAACTTGCTGTCCTCGCCAGACGTGTTGACCTGCACGTAGACGTCGAGGAAGCGATCTTCGCGCTCCAGTCGCGTGTTAAGAAGGTCGGCGAGCTGCAGGCTGTCGAGCGCATGAAACTCACGCGCGAAGCGGGTCAGATATTTGGCTTTGTTGGTCTGCAGATGTCCGACGATGCTCCAGTCGATGGCGAGATCGTGAAGCGCCTCGCACTTTGACATTGCATCCTGGATCTTGTTCTCGCCGAAGGTGCTGACGCCGACGTCGAAGGCATATCGCAGGATTTGGGCCGGCACCGTCTTGGTGATCGGCAGCAACCGCACGGAGGCTCGGTCGCGCCCGGCCCGTGCGCAAGCAAGCGTGATGCGCTCTTCAACCGACGCCAGGTTGGTGCGGAAGCTGGTAAGGGGATCAGGCCCGAAGCGTTCGACGTCCTCGGGGGAAAGCGGAGGATTGTTCGTGCCCATTGTGATCTGCCCCTTCGCCGCACGGTGACCAGATAGCCGCCGGCTTGCGTGACTGCGCGTTGAACTAGGGTGAGGCCGGCGCAGCGTTCTCAGCAGATGCGACAGGTCGGACCAACTATGTTTGCGTACCATTTCCCGCGGCTTGGCGATGCTAAGATCCTATGAATTTCTTTGAAGAATCTGTTGCAACGCCTGCACGCGGATTGGCGGAGTGCTGATCAGGCAGCGAGATTTGCGAACTGCTTGGGCGAGGAGGTATTCGGGCTGGAAGCGTATCTCGCTTGTCGTTTGTCATGCAGCGCTGCTGCCGCTCATTCGCCCTTTGGTCGACGAGCACCCACCTATGGCTATCGCCGCATCACCGCGCCAGCGCTCAGAATGGGCTTCCCGAGGAAGTTGTTCGGGCACAAACCCACTAGGAGCGTGTGGGCTGGTAGTCGGTGTTTGTCGCCGCCAAGCTCATCAGGTGCGCTCAATCCCGCCGCGGCACCCGCGGCCTCGGCCATGGACACGGCGCGGCAGGCGAGCGTCAGACGCTCCTCCAGGCGCTGCCGACGCTCCCCGGTCGTGCACTTTAGGCGCTCTTCCACATCCGTGAAAAAGCGCTCTACCGTCGTAACTTTCCCCACCTCTCGATGATTTCCTCAAGCTGCTCCCGGCTGTCGGGAAGAGCCTGAGCTGTCTTTCGGGTATCCTCCTGCCGTTCATAGCTCCCCACTCCTCCTGTCGCTTTTTTTCCTCGTCGGCGCGAACTTGCGCGGGTCACGTACCCTGAACCGGGGTAAGGAACCTGAAATTGGTTGCAGATAGCGGCTAGTGCCGTGCCAGAAATCCCTAGGGCGATCTTACTGAGCGGCCTGTCGCAGACCCGTTCATAAGCTCAAGACGTGACGAGGGGTCTTACCGAGCGGAGCGGCCTGTCAAGGCGGCATGACGCCTTGTTGTTTCATACCTGCGGCCGATATCGCCCTACCGGGAAATGGCAGACAACGCGTTGAATTAAGACCATTCCATTATGCATCTGACACGCGCTTCGACGGCAATCTCTGATTTTCGCGAGTCTTTAAGAAGCAGCCGGCGGTCACATGCATGCAAAGCCAAACGTGCTCTGCTCGACGACGGCACCCCTCAGCGTATGACTGCTTTGCGCCCTCATTATGGACATTCAGCAATCGCAAATTTTCGAACACAACCGGCCAGATGTGCCGGCCAGATCGCGTAGGCAACGTCCATAAATAAGCGATCTCGAGCTTGCTTCTAAGCGAGGCGCGCAATTTTGAATAAGCTCTATGGGCTTTGGCTTGGCGCATGACAGCTTGACACGAGGCCCTCTGTTCTCTATTTGTTCCAACCGATGGCAGTGAAAAAGAGTAGCTTTCTGGTTTTGCTATCGCGCGGCTTGAGCGGTCGATCCCATTTGCTGCCCATCGGCACGAGTTGGACCCGACTTTCAAAGTTGGGGAGATTACGGAGGCGCGAGCCAACGTCATTTGGCCATTGCGAAACTTGCGGATAGGATACACACGACAGGCACGCACGGCGTGTTGAGGCGTTGTGGATTCAAAGGAAAGTGACGTTGGGCGGTTCGCATAACAAGCCTGATCAAGCTGACGTAGCGGTCTTCAGAAAAGATGAAACATTGGACCGGCTAGCGGAAACGTTCAACGTCGCGCAGTTCGTAAGCTTCGCGCCGGCAGTCGGCGGACCCGCGCAGCAGTTCTGCCGCATCGCCGGTTTCGAGGCAAACCATCAGTTCGAATCCGTCGCCGATGCCATACAGGCTCTTTTCGAGCGCAGTTCCGAAGGCACGGTAAACGTTCGCAGCTTTAGTGCTCAGCAATCCCAAAGCCGCGAGTTTATCTACGGCGTGGACACTGCCGCTGCTGCGGTCACCGCGGTCGAGCGCATGGCCGACGAGGGGGCCTTCACGATTGTCAACGAGACGATCGATGTTTCGGACGGCGGTATCTCGGGCGTCGTGATGGGCGATGTAGTCGAGTTCCGCCCCGACATGACGCCTCGCGGAGTAGAAAATCCCGGGTTCGCGCGCCTTCCCACGGACAGGGCTGTCCAGCTCTTCAAGACAGTCTACGGAGTGGATGTCGATTTCGCCGACGGCCGAAACGGACGCCTTGAATTCAGTCTGCATCCCAGACCTCGGGGGTGGAAGAAGGCCAACGTGATCTTCTGGGAACATTCCGAGGATTTCTTCCCCACCGGGTTGGTCAAAGCCGAGTGGCCCAACGATTTCAGCCGCATGATCGGCGACAAGGCTTATGGGCTTTTGATCGCGGATATAAGCGGGTTTCCCGTTCCGAGAACCACGGTCATAGGCCGGCGGGTCGCACCCTTTTCGTTTGGCCGGGCTACGGGTCTTGAAGAGGTATGGATACGAACTAGCCCACGGGAGCAGGTGCCCGGCAAGTTCACCACCGCACGAGGATGGCAAGATCCGTTCGCCTTGCTCCAAGCTGAGGATCCTGACGGCACCGCCATCTCTTCGGTGCTTTCGCAGAAGGGCGTCGCGGCGCAGTGGTCAGGTGCGGCGATCGAGACATCGACTGGTGTTCTCGTGGTCGAGGGGATCAAAGGAACTGGAGACCGCTTCATGGTCGGACTGGCAGATCCCGAACCGGTTCCCGATGGCGTTCTTGCACGGGTACGTGACGTCCATGCCAGGCTAGTCGGTGCTCTTGGCGCGACAAGATTCGAATGGGTCTTCGACGGGGCGGAGCTTTGGATCGTCCAGTTGCATAGCGGAGCCAGCGTATCGGACGGTGACGTCATCGTGCCCGGCGATGCCGGCGAGTGGGTGGACTTCGACGTCTCTCAAGGATTGGAGGCACTTCGGTCGCTCTCCTCCAGCCTGAAGCCAGACACGGGCATTACCCTCGACCGTAGAATCGGCCTGACCAGTCACCTGGCGGATGTTTTGCGGAAAGCACGGGTTCCGGCGCGCGTTGGCGCCCGGTAGTCTTTCTGAAGACGGGTATTCGAGAACTGGATTTAAACCAATAAGGCGCATGTTCGTTATACTTCGTTCGCAGCGCTCACAGGAGGAAGAATATGGCATACACGGCAGTAATCGAAGCCCGAAAGGCTGCAGAAGCTAAGCAGGAGAGTGTTCGTGAAGCCGTACGGCTCGGGCTGCAGCTCAAGCGCGAGGTGGAAGCGAAGAAGGCTGCACAGGAGTTGGTGCGCGCGCAGGCCCAGGTGCGCCGATAGTGCGCGTGAAGATGTACAGCGATGAGGACCGGCAGCGCCAGAATGGCGAGGCCGGGGACTCGGACCCCTGGAGACCACCCTTCGTCAGGGATTTCGGCAGGATTATCCACAGTGCCAGCTTCAGACGGCTGCAAGGGAAGACGCAGGTCTTTCCCGGACACGAGTCCGACTTCTTCCGAAACCGGCTGACGCACTCGCTCGAAGTCTCGCAAATTGCGGAAGGTATCGCGGACCGCCTGAATCATCTATACGACGAAGCTCTAGGTGATCGGAAGATCGACAGCAGGCTGTGCGCGGCGGCCGGTCTTGTTCACGACATCGGACACCCTCCTTTCGGCCACAACGGCGAGCGAGCGCTCGATGGGAAGATGAGGATGTATGGCGGGTTCGAGGGGAACGCCCAGACGCTACGCATCTTGAGCCGCCTTGAGAAGAAGGCGAAGTACGAAAAGCCTGTAGATGGCGACGTGCGTGCCGGCATGAACCTGTGTTTTCGTACACTGGCTGCCGTCTTGAAATACGACGTCGAGATAGAGACAGAACGCCCCGAGGCTACCAAGCCGAAAAAGGGGTATTATGCGTCCGAGGCAAAGATCGTCGCGGACATTAAACAGAAGGTCCTAGGTGGAACGCAGGTTCCGGCTAACACGAATTTCAAGACTGTCGAATGCGCGATCATGGATATCGCGGACGACATCGCCTACTCCGTTTATGATCTGGAAGACAGCCTCAAAGCGGGTTTCCTGACACCGGCGTCGATCTTGGGGACTGATGACGAATTGCTCGGGAGGGTCGCCAAGGACGTGACCAAAGAGCTGAAGGACGAGATCGGCGAGAACATATCTATGCAGCAGGTCCAGGCGACGTTCGTGGCCATCTTCAGTGACATCTTCGCGATAGGCGAAACTAAGACGTCGGATGTTGAGGATGAACGGCAGCAGGCTGATATCGCTAACTTCATCAATGCGATAAGGGCTTCCCGTGATCTGAACATGGACGCCGGGAAGAGAATGAAGCTTTCGTCGGAACTGGTCCACGAATTCATCAACGACGTGGAGCTAACGATCAACGAAGAGTTTCCGGCGCTTTCGACGGTGAAGCTGGTCAAGAGTACGCGCATCAAAGTCGAAATCCTCAAGCAGTACACGTATCTGTCGACGATCTACTCGAACCGGGTCAAGCTCGGCGAATACCGCGGCACTCAGTTGGTGGAAGATATTTTCGACGCGCTTGAGAAGGAGAACGGGCATCTGCTCATGCCGGACGACGTGCGCAAGCAGGTTCAGGATGCCGATAAAGACAAGGCATTGAAAGCCCGCCACATATGCGACTTCGTCGCCGGGATGACGGACAGGTATGCTGTGGAATTCTGGGCACGGCTTCGGTCCGATGCAGCGGAAAGCATCTTTAAGCCGATCTAGTCGAATGAGCTGCGCAATCGAGGAGGAGCGGCGCTCGCTCCTCTACCGCCGTATCTGACGGAACATCGGCATGGCGATGAGGCGCGCTAATGCTTCAAGGATTTCCAGTCAGAAGGCAAACACTAGCTGGGGGTTCGATACAGACGCCTCCCGTCTCCATACCCACGCGTCGAATTCCCGGCGGGAGACGGACAGCAGATCAGCGGCGTAGCAGAAGACCGATCTAAGGAAATCGTAGTCCTCCTCGACGACGCCGACGCGTTTGGCAAAGGTCCGTACATGTCGGTCGACCGCGATCGAGTCGATGCCGACCAGGCATTGCATGTAATCCACCGTTTTTGGGCCGACTCCTCTGACTTCCCGCAAGGTCAAGACGAAGGAGGCATCCTGCAAGCGATTGCTTAAAATAGCTGCGCTCTCAACAGAATGCTCGCTCAGGAAACCGACAAGCGCCTCGAAGCGGCCTACTTTTTCGGGATGGTGCCAGTTGAGGAAGCGCGAGGTTTCTCCGCGTGCGACGAGTCCTACCAGCTCCGAAGTGCGGTCAAGATCGGGAAAGCGCTCGAGAATGGTCGAGACCCGCGGAAGGACGACGGACCTGTAATTCAGGCCCGCCTGCAGGACGCAGTCCGCGACGATCGCGCCCATGTGATCGTAAGAGGCGCGGACGGTCTCCCGCCTGATATCGGCTCCCATCTCGAGGGCATAATCCGCCACACGACGAGCAGCGACCAGCATCTGTATCGGCGAAGACTGCATTTCAACCGACCTTGCCTTGGGGCGTTACGAGGGCGGCGTCCTGTAGCGCATAAAGGCGTTCGACGCAATTCGGGCAGGCACCGCACGGGAAATTACTTGCGACCTGGCAAGAGAACGTTCGGCCGATCGGAACACCGCGACTCAGGGCTTCCTGGACGACATCCGTTTTTGACGAGAAGCGGAACGGGGAGGTGAACCGGACGGAACCTATGTTGTCGATCAAGCCATCGATACCGTTCATGAACTCTGCGGTGCAGTCGATTTCCTTCGCGTGGTTGCTGTTGATGAAACCTGTATAGACATCGACGATTCCCAGGGTCTGCGCGCGAGCCGCCGCGGCCGCGAAGAACAGCATCGTCCGATATGGGACGTACAACTCGTTATCAGCGACGTTGTCCTCCCAAAGGTCTGCTTCCTTAATGAGTCTCGACGACGATCCGTTGAAGATGTCGGAGATATCGCAACGCTCGGGACGTCGCATGCCGCGGGGCAGGACCTCGTTTACCCGATCCCACTCCATCTCGACGCAGTGCTGGCCATAGTCTAAGAAAAAGGGAAACACATCCACGCCATCTGCGGCGAGCCGATAAGCGACGGTGGTGGAGTCAAGGCCCCCCGAGGCCAACAAAACCGCGCTTTTCACGACTTCGCCATCCAGAGTTTCGAAACGGCGTCGAAGATGCCGTTCAAGCATTGATCCAGGTTATCAGAATAGCGGGCGCTTCCGCCCGCGACCATCGTGTTGTTGTTCTCTCGGCGGGGATCGAACGTGATGACCGGCTGTTGGCGCGCCATGGCGAAGCCCATCTCGACCAAGGTTCCCGGATCGCGATCCAGGGGAACGGCGAAAACGACCTCGCATTCCCCAAGAATCCCCAGATCCTTGGCGAACGTCTGTCTTAATACGGCATCCGGACTACCGAGCGGAAGCTCCCCGTTCTCCTCAATTGGCCGCCGGACGTTGAAGTTATGGTATTTGAGGGCGTCTACGGCTCGATCGACTTCTGGTTTGTCGGTGTACGAAAAATCCGGGGCCGCCAGATAAATGGGAAAAAGCGGCCTTGCATGCCACGGCAAGATAGTGCCACCAAGGTTGCGCAGCTCATCTACCGAAAGCTTGAGTGATCGTTCGACATCCCGCCTGAAATCGTCGGGGTAGGTGGTTTGCGAATAGGCGGTCGCCGCACTCGCTCCGCGCCATGCCGCATCTCCCCATCCGGCCCTTGAAAGACCGACCATCACGGCGGTGTAGACGTCGCCGACCCCCACGGAATTGACAGTGACGGATAGTTGAGCGGGTATCGCATCGACCGATCCTTTTGACAGGTTGAAGAGGCGACTTCCCCCCCTGTTTTCTTTAAGAAGAAAAACTTCGGCACCCAGATCCTCTATCAAGGGTAGCATCGCGTCAACGGTCTCCGATCCGACGCGCATGAAAAGCTGAGACGACGTGGAAATCGCGATACCCTTTACATTACCAGAGAAGACCTTCAGCACAGAAGGATCCGCCGTGTCGTAGGCGATATCGAAACTGAAACGCGCGTCATCGGAAAAGGCGCTCCGAACCTGCGCGAGATCGAAGCTGCCCGGGAAAATCAGGACCTCATGATACGCTGCGAGTGAATTTCCGACGTCGAGGATCGTGACTGCTTTTTCGCCGCGCAGCAGGTCCTCGTATCCTTGGTCAGCCACCTCGGTCGGGTCTCCGATCACCATGACGCCAGGAGACCCCGTGACTTCACCTAGCCAGACAAATTCCAGGCAACCGTGGGCGCTGAGATACCGCTTTGCCTGATCGACAACATAACGCGGGCAAACCGCCGCTACGGCGTAATCAATGCCGCTCGCCCATAATCCGCGGGCTGCGTGAACGATACCACCCAGTCGCAACTTGCATTCGACGCCGGGGCGCGCCGTCGTAAAGTCGACAATGATTTCGCCGACGAGCAATAGGGGAGCCATGCCGGATCCTCACCGCGCCGTGAAGTCTGCCGATGCCGTGGGTACTGGCAACATTCCCGAAGCCGTCATGACGCCGACATAGGCTATGCCGTCCTTCATGCAAGCTGCCAGGTAGTTGAAGCTGGTAGGAAGCGCTCCGACCTTCACGCCCTGCGCAGTTGCCGCGAACAGGCGTTTCTGGTGTAGGATGACTAGCTCAGTGCCAACGGGAGGCACGGTGGAGTGCGTTACGAAGTAATCGCACAGCTCGATCTCTTCCAGAGAGCACGAGAATGCCTGCCGGCAGCGATCGATGCCGCTGGTCCCACCGGCCCCGTCGTTGCTGCGCGTACCGGAATAATCCGTGAAATTGCTAGATCTCGTACTTCCCATTCGATAACCTCCCGACCTACAAAGCCAAGTTTGCAACCTGAAATGAATCTTGACGGAGCGCAACCCGCGTCTAGCTGTAGCCTGTGCAAGAAACGAACGCATTCCTGTCACAGGTGTGTCACTGCAACCGCTTCTGTTACATGTTCCATTGGCCAACACTCGCCTTGAGGGATGCTTAACTAACTTCCGAGTTACCGAGCGACTGCATTTCCGCCGGACTTTCTCGTATCAAAGGCGGCGATGCTCGGGAAATTTGCAATGAGTTGGAGGTCAGTGAGGGAGGGTTCCCTCCGAAACCCACCTGGTGGGTGGAGTAGCCTGACGGCTGACTGCCTCCCATCTGCTTTTGCAGCATACAAAATCAATGCTGACATTCCGCTCCCGGCTCCAAATGCGGTCATTCTGGAGCATGGCTCTGAACGTTGCGTCACGGGAGTATACGGGAGGATACGGGAAGATTTCTTATTTTGGCCCACGAAAAACTCAGTAAATTCAACGATTTTGATACATCCTCCGGGCCCACCAGCTTATTATATATCAGTACGTTTCGCTTAATTCTTCGAGATTGAATTGAGCGTTGTTGGGATAAGTTCGTGAGTTTTGAATGAAATGATTTTGGGGCCTCTTCGTCAATGTTCTCCGTCTTGTTGATGGCACCTGTCACACGTAGCTCAAGCCTCCGGATTTCGAAAGGCCCCTCAGAGATGCGTGCGGTGATCGGCGGCAACGACGTGCGAATAGGCGGGTCTTGTGACCCCGAAGCGGACTCTCAATTCGTAAAACGCGTGCGGCCGCTTTGCGCCCGATCTCGGCCGTTGCGGTCAACTTTGTGTTGCCTGAAAGCGGCCATTGCCGTCGGCGGGCTGGACGTCGCCGCTGTGCTAACAAAGCAGACACACACGACGGACATGAACCAACAATCAGCAGGAGCTAGATGGCCTGCGGCACGTAGTCGCTCGCCTCGATCGGCATCACAGTCCTTAATAGCTCGACCGATTTCTTTACCCCTTCGAGCCGGGACAACATGACATCCTCGTGTTCGATCGAGAGCCAGCCGTCATAGCCGGCCATTCGCAGCCGGTAGCAGAAGGAGCGCCACCACTCCTCGCCGTGTCCGAAGCCCAGGGTGATATAGCTCCACGAACGTGCCGGAATGTCCATCAGCGAACCGTTCTCCAGGAGGCTGGTCGTCGCCTGCTTCGGAGCGTTGAGGAACGTGTCCTTGGCATGAACGTGGAAGATCGCGTCTCCCAGTGCATCGACTGCCGCGACCGGATCGGCGCCCATCCAGAACAGATGGCTTGGATCGAGATTTGCCCCCACGACCGGGCCGATCTCGGCGCGCAGGCGAAGCAGCGACGGCACGTTGTAGACCAACTGGTTGCCGTGCAGCTCGATGGCGAGTTGATCGACGCCACTCGCCTTCGCCAGCTTCGCAAGTCCATGCCAGTACGGCAGGAGCACGTCTTCCCACTGCCATCTCAGGATGGTCTGCGTCTCCGGCGGCCACGACGATACGATCCAGTTCGGCGTCTTCTCGCCCGGTGCGCCGCTTGGCAGTCCAGACATGAGGCAGACCTTCTTCACGCCAATTTCGCCGGCAATGCGGATCGTCTCCTCGAGGCAGGCAGACTGGGTGCCGCCCGAAACGGGATGCAGCTGATTGCCGTTGGCGTTGAGTGCGACGATCTCCAATCCACGGCTGGCGAAGGCCTTCAAGAAAGCCGTTCGGGCTTGAGGACCGGCCTTCATCCGTTCGAGATCGAAGTGCGGCGCCGAGGACCAATTACCTGTATTGACTTCAACACCGTCCAGGCCGAGTTCGGCAGCAACGTCGAGGACTTCCTCGAAGCTCAATTGTGCGAGGGAGTCGGATACAAACCCCAATTTCATTGCTAGTCCCTCGTTTGCCTGGCCTTCAGAACTTCTCGCTGGAAAAATCTGCGAAGTTCCGCGTAGTTCTGGAAGCCGAGCGCTGCCGCGAAGCGCGTCACCGAACTCGGCGAAACGTCAAGAAGGCCAGCCACTCGGCGGCCGTTGCTCATTGCTATCTCGGCTGGGTGCTCCAGCGCGAAACGGGTTATGCGCATGCTCACTTTCGACAGAGTGGTGGGGTTGCTCAGCACCCACCGTATCAGCGCCGCCATGTCCTCGGGCGGATCGCACGCGACCGACGCGTTTCCGGGCTCGGGGGCACGTCGCGATTCGGATGTTGCGGCGAAGCTCCTCATCGATGCATCCGCCTTTGGTACAGGGCGGGCTTGGCTTCCAAAACGACATTCACACGCCCGCCCGTTGCGAGCGCCTCGACGCCTGCTTCCGCGACCAGCGCGGCGCAGTAGCCATCCCAGGCGTCGGCCGCCACGGCGTGGAACACACCTGACCGGACGAATTCCAGGAACGCTCTATTCTGGAGCCTGTAGGCCTCGGCGAAACGCGGCCGCCAGTCAGTGGCATAGCGTTCGAGCGACTGCATGGACAGATTGTAGCGGGCGTGTATCGGTCCGTTGAGGAAGACTGACCCCTTCTCGCCGACCAGCTCGCCCCGCACGTCGTAGCCATAGGCGGCGTTGTTGTTGATCTCGATGTTGACGAGCTGGCCGGTCGTCGTTTCGAGCACCATGAAAACTGGCGCACCCGTCTTCGACGCGTCCACGACGGAGGGCTGGAAGACGGAGATCGACCGGTAGTCGGAGCCGAGCACGAAGCGCGCGACGTCGAATTCGTGCGGAGCCGAGTTGGTGATCGCCATTTGGCCGGTAAAGTTCGCCGGCGCTTCGACGTTGCGGTGGAAGTTGTGCATCATGATCGCCCGCCCGAGCGCCCCGTCGTCGAGCGCGGATTTCATCTCGGCGTAGGACGGGTCGAAGCGGCGCATGAAGCCGAGCTGAACAAACTGTCGCCCGCACGAGGTCTCGGTCTTGATCACGTCGAGACACTCCCTGGCGCTTTGCGACAATGGCTTCTCGCACAGCGCGGGCTTGCCAGCTTCGATCGCAGCGAGCGACAGGGGAGCGTGGGTTTCGTCCGGGCTCGCGATCAGCACGGCGTCGACATCGCTCCGCCTGATGGTATCGAGGGAATCGGTTGCGACATCGACCGCACCGAAGTCGTCAGCGACCTTCCGTGCGCGTTCCAGCGATGCGTCGCAGATCACCTGCAGCTTCGCGCCCGGCAGGCTCTCGGCGACAATCCGGGCATGGTCGGCGCCCATTACACCTGCGCCGATGATCGCCAGCCTGATCGACATCTGCAATCCTCTATTTCTTGAGCGCCCACTGCCGGAGCGATTGATCTCCGTAGGCTGCGAGCACGACGATGATCCCCAGGAAGAGCAGGAACCACTGCGGCGCCACGCCCATCACCACGAGGTAGGACTGAATCGACGAGAGAACGAAGGCGCCGAGCAGTGCCCCGACGAGCGAGATCCGCCCTCCAGCCAGCAGGCACCCGCCCAGGACGCAGGATGCAATCGCCTGCAGCTCCATGAGCCTTCCCATCGAGCCATCGGCGAAGCCGAGCTTGCCCGCTTCCAGCGTTCCGGCGAAGGCGGCGAGCGCGCCGCAGATGACAAAGGCGGAAAGCTTGACGCGACCGACACGGACCCCGCGCGAATGGGCGCTGTCTGCCGACCCACCTACGGCAAGCAGCCGGTTCCCGAAAGGCATGGCGGTGAGTACCACGGTCAAAAGGACCAGAAGCAGGATCAGCCAGTAGAGCGCGGTGTTGAAGCCGAGGAACTCGCCGCCGCCGAGGATCTCGAAACTCCGGCCCTTGCGCGCCGCATAAGGAATGGAGAAGGAAAACCCCTCGGTCAGCGCGATGGCAATGCCGCGAAAGATCATCAGCGTGCCAAGCGTGATGATCAGCGAGGGCGTACCGGTTCGGGTGACAAGCAGCCCGTTAAGCGAACCTATTGCCGCGCCGACGGCTGCGGCCGCTACGGCCGCGGCGGCAGGGTCGACCCGGGCCGCGAGCCACAGATAGACCAGCGCGCCCATGCCGAAGGTCGAGCCGACGGAAATGTCGATCTCGCCGGTGCCGATAACCAGCGCAACGCCGAGCGTCATCAGGCCGAGCGTAGCGGTCACCTGGAGGATCGTGCCGAAATTGTAGATGTTCGCCCACCGCCCGTCGGACGTGGTCGAAAAGAATGCGACCAGTGCGACGGCGATCAACAGGATGCCGATCTCGGCATGCCGCCTCACCAGCGGTTTTATCGCGGCAAGGCTCATGAGAGTGCTTCCCGCCTCTCGACGACGCGGCCGCCCTGACGGATGACCTCCTCGAGCTGTTCGGCCGTCATCTTGCTGGTCGAGGCATCCTCGATCTTCTCGCCGTTCTCCATGATGACGATGCGGTCGGCGAGCTTGTGCACCTGGAAGATGTCGTGAGTGATGTAAATCACGAGCAAGCCCTGCTTCTTGAGCTGCACGGCAAGTTCGTTGACGTGCTCGCGTTCGCGTACTGAAAGATGGTTGGTCGGCTCGTCCATGATGACGACCCGATTCCTGAACTCGACCGCGCGGCCGATCTTGACCGACTGGCGTTCACCGCCCGACAGGCGTTCGACTTCATCGTCGGCGGAGACGTTGTCGCGGAGTCCGAACTGACGGATCACGCGTGTCGACTTGTCGCGCATCGTCGCGAAATCGAGAAATGGAATGCCGAGGATGCGCCGGACCGGCTCTCGGCCGAGGTAGAAGTTTCGCGCGATCGAGAGGTTGTCGCACAGGCCCACCGACTGCTGGATCGTCTCGATGCCTTGATCGATTGAGAGCTTGGGATGGAACTTCTCGACGCGCTGTCCGTCGAAATAGACCTCGCCCGATGTCGGGGTATGCATGCCGCACAGTACACGGATCAGGGTCGTCTTTCCCGCGCCGTTGTCGCCGACCAATCCGACGAGTTCGCCTGCATGGAAATCGACCGATACGCTCTTGAGCGCATGGAAAGCGCCGAAGTAAAGGTCGAGATTCTTGACCTGGATGAGGGGATGACCGTTTGTCATGCGAGCCTGCTCCCGCGTCAAACGCTGTGCCCGAGGCGGCGGGCCAGGAGCTGGTTGAAGATGACCGCTACGATGAGCACGACGCCGACGAAGGTGATGTACCAGGAGGACGGCGCCCCGAGCGCTATAAGTTCGTAACGGAAGCTCACGACGATGAAGGCGCCGAGCACGGCGCCCACGAGAGAACCACGTCCGCCGGTGAGCAGACAGCCGCCTATCACCGCAGCGGAAATGGCCTCCAGCTCCATCAGCTCGCCCAATGTGACGTGCGTCTGCGGTCGGTCACACAAGGTCAAGACGCCGGCAAATCCCGCGAGCAGCGCGCAGAGAACGAAGGCCGTAACCTTCACCCGATTGCTGCGAACCCCACGAGATTCCGCGCTTTCCTTGCTGCCGCCCGTCGCCAGCAATTGGTTGCCGAAAGGCGTGACCCAGAGCAGCAGATTGAGCGCGAGGCCGACAGCGATCAGCCAGAAGATGGCCGCCTCGATGCCGAAAAGCTCGCCTCCCAGCAGCCGGGTCACCGGATGATTGCGGGCATCCTCGGAAAAATTGTGCACCGAGCCGCCTGTCCAGACATAGATGATGCCGCGGGCGGTAAAGAGACCGCCAAGCGTGACAATCATCGAGGGCAACTGTCCTTTCACCACCGCGATCGCCTGGACAAGTCCCGCGAGAGCGGCGATGACAAGTGCCGCCAGCAGCGACCCGGGCACGCCAAGCGTTGGCTCCAGCGTAATGAAGGCGACTCCGGTCAGGCCGTAGACCGAGCCGACCGACAGATCAATCTCCTTGCACATGATCACCAGTGCTTGCCCCATCGCCACGAAGCCGAGGATCGCGGTGAACTGAACGACGTTGGCGATGGTCTGCCTGGTCCACCAGCCCGAGACGTCGATCATCGTGAACGCGGCAAGCATGATCACCACGCCGATGATGGCGCCGAGGCCCTGGGTGTGAGTAAGCTGTTTGACAGTCATTGCAGAGCGCCAGAATGGAGGCTCAAGCCTCGCTAAGGAGAGCGGGACAGCCGAGCTCCCTCGTTGCTCGACCGTCCCGCCTCGGGAGGAACGCCTCACCAGGTGTTCTGCTCGTCGTAGGCCTTGTCGCCGAACACGCCACGGACCAGCGTGGCCCAGTTGTCGGCGTTGTCCTTGTTGATGATGACCGGCCCGGTCAGGATGTCCGACTGCGGCGCATAGCCGAACTCCTTGTTCCAGTAGAGCCATTCCATCGGCGCGTAGCCCTGCAGCCAGAAGCCCTGGCTGTTGGTCGCGAGAAGATGGCCGGCGCGAACGCCCTCGATAGAAACCGGCCCTTCGTCGACGGTCAGCACTGTCACGCCCTTGCCATCGACGTCGGGGTCGAGACCCATGTCCTTGGCGACGCCCCAAGCCCAGGGCGATGACCAGCCGGCAACGGTGAAGACGTAGTTCGTGTCGGTGTTGGCCTGCAGGAACGACTGCAACGTATTGCGGGCAGTCGCGGGCTCGGCGCCGATGAAAAGCTCATCGACCTTGGCGCCCGCCTTTTCCATCGCGTCCCTCATCCCGGCACACCGGGCCTTGAGACCCTGGTGGGCGGAGTCGTGGCTGGCGCAAACGACACGCGTCGGCTTCGGGATTTCACCAGCCTCGACTTTGGCGAGCGCGTATTCGCCGAGCTTCTTGCCCGTCAGATATTCGTCGCCGCCGACATAGGTCAGGTAGGGAATGCGCTCGCCGTCGGGACGCGCATCCGGAATGTTGAAGGCAACCACCGGAATACCGGCGTCGATCGCCTTGCGCAGCGGACCCTCGAAAGCATCGGAACTCACGATCGGAACGGCGATGCCGTCAGGACCGGTCGAGATTGCTTGCTCGAGAAGACGGACATGCTCCTGGACCGAGTAGTTGTTGGTCGAGATGTACTCGGTCTTGACGTTCGGATACTTCTTCTCGAACTCCTCCATCGACTTCGTCAGCCAGCCCATGTTCGGGTCGTTGGATCCGATATGGGAAACCATTACGAAGCGGTACTGCTTCTGGTCCTGGGCGACCGCCACGCTGCTGAGCGCCGTGGCAGCCAAAAGGGTGGTGGCAAGCACCTTACACGTAAGCTTCATTGGATTCTCCTCCGCAAGCTCCTCCAGGAGCAACGTTATTATTTGGATTGAAATCGCATCACTCAAGGACATCAATGATGCATTTGTGATGTAATATACCTCATTAATCGCGAGGCGACGTGGAGGAACGCAAACGCCTTTTATGATAAGCCTTTACAGGCGCGGTGGCGCTAGCGGATGATGTCGTAGACATCACGATCGGAGGCGAAATGACGATTCGAAGGGCGTCGGGAACTTGGAAGGGGCCAACCGTCCGCGAAATCGCGGAGCTCGCGAATGTGGGACCTGCCACGGTCGATCGCGTCCTCAACAACCGCCACGGCGTTCGGGAAAAGACGCGGCAGCGCGTGCTTGGCGCGCTCGACAAGCTGTCGCAGGAACGGTCGGAAATCGAGTCGCCGCTGTCGGTGCGCCTGTTTTGCGAGTCCGGCGAGACCTTCAATGCCGCGATGGCCGCGGCGGCGGCCGAGGTCAACCGGTCGGTTCCCGGCGCCTCGATCGAGGCGCACTACGTGACGACGAGCCAGCTTGAGCCAGGCGTATTCGGCCGCCGGATCGAACACGACGGAAGCGAAGCCGACGGCGTCGTCGTCGTGGCGCGGGAGCATCCAGCGATCAATCGGGCCATACGCAAACTGCGCTCGGTCGGGATGCCCGTCGTGTGCCTCACGACGGACCTGCCGAGCTCTCGGCGGAGCACCTATGTCGGCAACGATCAGTATGCGGCCGGCAGCGTCGCGGCCCTGCTGATCGGGAACGGTTTGCCGAAGGAGCGAAACAACATCCTGATCGTGATGAGCGTGCCGTTTCGGTGCCAGCAGGAGCGGGAGATGGGTTTCCGCAGGGTTCTGCGCTCGGATTTCCCCTACCTGAAGATCGAGGAAAGGGTAATTTCGGACGACAGGCCGGAGACCACGTGCGAGCAGCTCATCCGCTTCTTTGAGACCAACGATCATCCCGCCGCCATCTACAACGTCGCGGGCGCGAACCGCGGCGTGGCCAAGGCGCTTGAAACCGTCGGAAAAGCCGGCAAGACGGTCTTTGTGGGGCACGAACTGACGAACAACTCCCGCGCGCTGTTGGAGTCGGGCGTAATGGACTACGTCATCTCGCACGACTTCGCCGGTGAGCTAACGGCGGCCGTCAGGTGGATACGCGACAACCTCAACGGAGCGACGGCCGAACCGCCTCACTCCCAGATTCTGGTCCACACGCGTTATAATTGCGGGCTCTGAGCGGCCAAAATCAAAGCTAGTCACTGCGCAGGTGTCCCCCTGTGGGTAGATCACGACGATGCGCACACCGACCTGAATGCCGGCTGTTGAAGATCCGAGGCCTGAAGCTGCCAGTCCGCTCGCGGCCGCAAACACGACATCTAATGATCGGTTTGGCGAGGACGGCTCGGTGGGCGAAGGCGGCATAGACAGCTAATGTCGCCCGACGACGGTTGCGGAACCATACGGAACGATACGGGAAGGATGTCTGATCTGTGCCCACGAAAAGGGAAATAAGATCAAGGCTTTGAGTACGTCCTCCGGGCCCACCATAATCATTGATTTCGTTGATAAAAGCGGTCTTGGCCCAAAACGTTTTGGGCCCATTATGGGCCTAACAAAAAAGGGCGGCCAATAGGCCGCCAGCAACTGGTCGGATTGAAACCACTCATTTGATGACGCGTAGCGGAGCCCGCTGCTTCATGGCGTCGCGTTTGGCTTCCCGCTCGTTGATGGCGCGGGCGATATCAACGGCCAAAGCCGGTAAGCATCCTCGCTGCGCCTCTTATGGCGGCGAACAGCTGAGCCTCTTCGTCCTTCTCGAGAAAACGAATCCGTCCCGCCCGCTCCTTCTGGCGGCGGAACTCGGGCAGGCTGTGGACATCCCCATCTTGTCAGCCTTGCGCGGCAGTGGTGGACAGGATGGATTCGAACGACCGCTCGGCCGCCTCTCCGTTGCGCCGGTGGATAAAGAAAAGCGCCGGCATAATCAACAAGCCTGACCCATTATCGTTGAAAAAACCGGCTCCCGCCGAAACGCCGCTTTTGCCATGCGGCGATTCTGCGGCAATCCCTTGGCTGACGACTCACAACATCGTCGCAATTCCGGGGAGGGAGCAATTGCCGGAATCGGCTGGATTGCAAAGGGCTCGCCCAAGGGTTTCCGACAGCTCAATGGTTAACGGGAGCTTTCCGAGTGAGGCCAAATCGTGTCATTTGTGCAACAACGCAGGGGGATAGCACCCGTACAGACCTTTCGCCGATGCGATGGTGGTTGAACGCCGCCGCCTCATGGGTAATGTCGAATTCGAAGGAGCGGCGCGGTGCGCATCTTTTTCGGTAGTGGGGATGGGGCAGGGAACGCTGTCCTTCAGCAAAGAATACCCAGACCCGTTTTTTAACTTTTGACTGGAGGTCAGAAAATGAACATCAAGAGCCTTCTTCTTGGCTCCGCTGCGGCACTGGTCGCAGTTTCCGGTGCGCGCGCCGCCGACGCCGTCGTCGTTGCCGAGCCGGAACCCGCTGAATACGTCCGCATCTGCGACGTCTACGGCGCTGGCTATTTCTACATCCCCGGCACCGAGACCTGCCTGCGCATCGGCGGCTACATCCGCTACGACATCACCGCGGGTGACGTCGGCGCATTCGTCGGTGCGGGGACCGTCGACGTCGAGGACGGTGACGAGCAGGATACCTACTGGAAGCGTGCTCGCTTCAACCTGAAGACCTGGACCGGCCAGGAAACCGAGCTCGGCACCTTGAAGACCTACACCGAGACCCGCTTCAATTTCCAAAACACCCAAGGCAATACAGCTCCGTACCTCAACGAAGCTGGCAACACGGGCGTCTCGCTGAACTTCGCCTGGATCCAGCTCGGTGGGCTGCGCGTCGGTAAGGACGAATCGGCCTTCGATACGTTCATCGGCTACGCCGGCAACGTCATCAACGATACGCTGGTTCCCTACGGCGGCTTCGACACCAACGTCGTCCAGTACTACTTCGACGCCGGCAACGGCTTCTCGGCCGTGGTCTCTCTCGAGCAAGGTTATGGCGACTTCACGATCGACAGCTACGTTCCGCATGTTGTCGGCGGCGTGAAGTGGACGCAGGGCTGGGGCGCGATCACCGGCGTCATTGCTTACGACAGCAACTATGAAGAAGTGGCCGGCAAGGTTCGCCTCGACGTCACCCCGATGGAGAACCTGTCGCTGTTCATCATGGCCGGCTACGGCACCGACGACAACTACCTGGACGGCGGCTTCGCAATCCCCGCCGCCGGCCGCGGCATGTACAAGCTGTGGAGCGGCAATTGGGCAGTCTGGGGCGGTGGCACCTACACCATCAACGAGAAGACCTCGTTCAACACCCAGATCTCGTATGACGAGGGCAAGAATCTCGGCGTCGCGGCGAACATCGCTTACGATATCGTCCCCGGCCTGACGATCACGGCCGAGGCCAACTACTTCCACGTTGGTGAGGACACCGTCAGCAACTGGACCGGTGCCGAGGAGGAGGATAACTTCGGCGGCATCCTCCGCTTCCAGCGCTCGTTCTAATCAGCAGCGTTTGACTGAACTCGAACCCGGCGGGCAACCGCCGGGTTTTTTCGTATGGGCGCGGGCTCTCAAGCTAAAGTGATGCATGGCGTCGCCAATACCGGCCACAGTCGTTCTCTGCTGGATCTCGGTCTGTGATTTCTGACAGGTTGGAAGCCGATCGGCTGCGCAGAATGAAAGCAGCAGCGATCCTTCGCGCCCCCCTCTGTCCTGCCCCTCTTTGCCAAAATGGTGGCATCTCCCCCACAAGGAGGGAGATCGGCAGCTTCGCTGACAGCGCCTGTTCATCAATGTTGGAGATTAGCGAAAGCCGCAATGAGGGCCAATCTCCCCCCTCGTGGGGGAGATGTCCGGCAGGACAGAGGGGGCGCTGTCCCTCCAGCGTCTTGAAAGATTCTTGCACCGCAGCAGCGCTTGAAAGGAACAGGATAAAGCGTGTCGCGATTTAAGGGATTCAGGATTCCCGTTGATTTGAGTTTGTGAT
>SAQG01000031.1 GCA_004020315.1 Mesorhizobium sp. | reverse complement strand
AAAACTGTAACCCATGTATCCGGTTCAAAGTGTTACCCATCTATCAACTGGACACCGGCAGGCGGATGAGGGGCGGCGCCGACTTCGACAATTGGCCGGTCGAGCGCCGACTGCGCCAGGGCGCTATTCCTTCACTGCACCGGTCATCGAGGAGACGTAATGCTCGACAAAGAACGAATAAAGCACGACCACCGGCAGCGAACCGATCAGGGCTCCGGCCATCAGCGCTCCCCACTCATAGACGTCGGAGCGGACAAGCTCCGTGAGCACCCCGACCGGCACGGTCTTGTTTTCAGACGACTGGATGAACGTCAGGGCATAGATGAATTCGTTCCATGACAGGGTGAATGCGAATATGCCGGCGGAGATCAGGCCGGGCACCGATAGCGGCAGCACGATCTTGGTGAGGATCTGCCACCGGTTCGCCCCGTCAATGAGCGCGCACTCTTCCAGTTCGAACGGGATCGAACGGAAGTAACCCATCAGCAGCCAGGTGCAGAACGGGATCAGGAAGGTCGGGTAGGTGAGAATGAGCGCGAAGGGCGTGTCGTAAAGCCCAAGGTTGAACACCATCACCGACAGCGGGATGAACAGGATCGAGGGCGGCACGAGATAGGCGAGAAAGATCGCGAGCCCGACCTGCCGCGCCCCCGAAAACCGCAGCCGTTCGATAGCATAGGCCGCGAACACCGCAGCCAGCAGCGACAGGAACGTGGCGGCGGTCGAGATGATGATCGTGTTGAGCAGCCAGCCCGGATAGGACGTGTCGAACAAGAGATAGCGGATGTGCTCGAATGTCGGATGCACGACCCAGAACGGATTGAAATTGGCGTAGTCGGTCATCTCGTGATTGGGCTTAATCGCGGTGATCGTCATCCAGTAGAACGGGAACAACAGCACGATGACGAACACTAGCAACGGCAAATAGACCGTAACCACGCGCCGCGGCAGGCTCTGAAGGTAGCCCATGCCGCCTTCGTCGAGTTCCGGACGTTTCGCTTTTTTGATCGCGGCCCTCTTGATCACAGCCATGTCAGTCTCCTCCGCCCTGCTGCCATTTGCGGCGTTGCAGACCGAAATAGCTGAACAGGATCGCCGCAAGCAGGAACGGGATCATGGCGACCGCGATTGCGGCGCCCTCGCCAAGCTGGCCTCCCGAAATGCCGCGTTGAAACGACAATGTCGCCATCAAATGGGTGGCATTGACCGGTCCGCCGCGGGTCAACACATAAATCAGCTGGAAATCGGTGAAGGTGAACAGCACCGAAAACGTCATGGTGATGGCGATGATCGGCGTCAGCAGCGGCAGCGTCACAAAACGGAACAATTGCCAGCGGCTGGCGCCGTCGAGCGTGGCGGCCTCGTAAAGCGACTGGGGAATCGTCTGCAAGCCGGCTAGCAGCGTGATGGCGACGAACGGAATGCCGCGCCACACATTGGCCGCGATCACCGACGCGCGCGCGTTCTCCGGATCGCCGAGGAAATTGATGCGATGGTCGATCAGGCCCATTTCCATGAGCGCCCAGGACAGGATGGAGAACTGCGAATCGTATATCCACCAGAAGGCGATGGCCGACAGCACCGTCGGCACCACCCACGGCAGCAGGACGATCGCGCGGAAGAACGATTTGAAGGGAAGGTTCTGATTGAGGATAAGCGCCAGCCAGAGGCCGAGCGCGAACTTCAGGATCGAGGCGCTTATCGTGTAGAGCAAGGTGTTGAAGACGGAGAGCCAGAAGACGGCGTCGTCCGACAGATATTGGTAGTTTTCGATGCCTATGAAGACACCGGGGCGGCCGATGCGGGCATCGGTGAAGCCGAGCCAGATGCCGAGCCCCAGCGGATAGGTGAGGAAGACCAGCAGCAGCGCTGCCGCCGGCAGCATGAAGCCGAAGCCAAGCGCGTTCCGGCTGTCGGCCAGGAGCGACAGGCTCCGCGACAGGATCGACGGACGCGGCGGAAGGGCGGCGGACGACACGGCCATGGGACGGCTCCTCATACGGTCTGCTGGCATGGTGGCCTGAGAGGCCGCCACGCGATTTCAAGAACCAGACCGGGCAGCGCGGTCGCGGCTGCCCGGCTCGGCTGCGATCAAACGCGATAGTACCGGTTGGCGCGTTTCTCCGCCTCTTCCATCGCCTCCTGGGGCGTCGCCTGGCCCGTCACCGCCTTGGCAAACATGTCGACCAGGACATAATCGGCCATGGTCGCCGCCGAGGCGTAGCCGAGCGGCCCGGCATAGCCGTTGGGACGCAGCGTCGCCGAGGCCTTGGCGTAAGCGGCATTGTTCGGGTCGGCCGTCCACACCGGATTGTTGTCGAAGGCTTTGAGTGTCTGGCAGCAGTAGCCGGACGAGGAGGTGATCCACTCCGCCATTTGCTGTTCCTCGAACATGAACTGCAGGTAGGCCTTGGCTGCGTTGGGGTAGGGCGTGTAGTCGAAGATCACGGCCGTGGTCACCTGGAACAGCTCGACCGATTTCCCGACGGGACCGATCGGCAGGCTGGTCGTGCGCATGTCCTTGGCGATTTCAGTCAGTTTCGGATCATTGTCCTTGTTGGTGTTGGCCGTGTTATACACGGAAATGCCGTTGGCGATGACGCCCAGTTCGCCGGCCAGGAAGGCGCGGTTGTTGTTGACGTCGAGCCAGCTTTCGGTGCCTGGGATGAAGGTCTTGTAGAGCTCCTGCGCGTATTCGATCGCCTTGAGGGTCTCGGGGCTGTTGATCGTCACCTTTCCGCTCTCGTCGACCATCTGGCCGCCGTGGCTCCACAGCAGCCAGTGCGCGTAGTTGTTGCCGTCGCCGACGCCGTGGCCGTGCGTGAAGCCAGCCGGATGTCCCTTCGCCTGCAAGGCCTTGCAAAGCTCGAGGAAGCCCGCCGTGTCCTTTGGAAACTCCGAGAAGCCGGCCTCCTTCACCCAGCTTTCCCGATAGACGATGGCATTGCCGATGGTGGCCAGGGGCAAGCCGAGGAATTTTCCCTCCCGCGTCGCATATTGCTTTGGCCCATCGTGCCAGCCGCCGTATTTCGAGCCGAGATACTCACCCAGTTCCGTCACGTCATGCAGCTTGTCGGGGTACTGGTGCGGGTCGTCGAACCAAACCAACATGAGATCTGGACCGGAGCCGACATTGGCGGCGACCGCCGCCTTGGGGCGAATGTCCTCCCAGCTTTCCTTGTCGACACGGACCTCGACGCCTGTCGCCTCGGTGAACCGCTTGGTGTTGGCCAGCCATTGATCCTCGTCGCCCTGTACGAACGGCGACCAGCGCAGCATCCGCAGCTTTGCGCCGTCTTCGGGCTTGTACGTCAATCCCTCCTGGGCAAAGGCGGAAGAGCCGACGAATCGGCTTCCCAAGGCTCCCGCCGCCACGCCGGCGGTCGTGCGGATCACGTCACGTCTGGTGAATTTCATGCTCGTTTCCTCCTGTTTATTGTCCGTGCCTTATGGTTCTGACTGCCGGGCGCGCATTTCGAAGCGCTGCCCGGTTTCGCCATGAAAGAGATGGATGAGGCCCGGCTCGGCCGTGAGCCGCACGGTCTCGCCCGGCGTGAACGAATGGCGCTCCCGGAAATTCGCGACGATCTCGTCACCGCCGGCCGTCCGGCCGATGAGCTGCACTTCCGACCCGGTCGGCTCGACCACCACGACGGTGACCGGAATGCCTTCTTCTTGGGATAGCTGCAGATGCTCGGGTCGTATCCCCAGCACCACCTGATCGCCGCTGCCGATCGAAGGTACCGCGGCCAGCGGTAGGGAAATCCCCCCGGAGCCACGAAAAGACGATGAACCGCCATCCGTTGCGATTTCGCCCCTCAGCATGTTCATGGCGGGCGAGCCGATAAAGCTGGCGACGAAAAGGTTATTCGGCCGGTCGTAGAGTTCCAGCGGTTGCCCGATCTGCTCGACGATGCCGTCATGCATGACCACGATCTTGTCGGCCATGGTCATGGCCTCGATCTGGTCGTGGGTGACATAGACTGTCGTGGTCTTCAGGCGCTGGTGCAGTTCCTTGATCTCGGCGCGCATCTGCACCCTGAGCTTGGCGTCGAGATTGGACAGCGGCTCGTCGAAGAGGAAGACCGCCGGATCGCGCACGATCGCCCGGCCCATGGCGACGCGCTGGCGCTGGCCGCCGGAAAGCTGCCGGGGGTAGCGCGCCAGCAATGGCACCAGCCCTAGGATTTCGGCGGCGCGCTGAACGCTGGCACTGCTCTCGGCTTTCGCAACACCCTTGAGCATGAGCGAAAACGCCATGTTCTCGGCGACGGTCATGTGCGGATAGAGCGCGTAGTTCTGGAAGACCATGGCGACGTCGCGTTCTTTTGGCGCAACGTTGTTGACGACACGGTCGCCAATCGCGATCTGGCCGCGCGAGATCTTTTCCAGGCCGGCGATCATCCTGAGAAGCGTCGATTTTCCGCAACCCGACGGCCCGACCAGCGTGACGAACTCGCCGTCGTCTATATCGACGCTGACACCGTGAAGAATCTCGACGGTCCCGAATGATTTGTAGACATCGCCAATCGCGACAGACGCCATCGATTTCCTCCCGAATGCTTCCTGCGACGTCTTCGAAGGAAACCGCTTTCCTGACTGGCCGCGGCAGTTCCCAAAGCTCCTCCCTGGTCACGCGCGATGATGAAACGGTAGCGCTACCAGACTGCCCTGTAAAGCGGCTGCGTGGCAAGCACTCTTCTTAGTCGCTCCTGATCGTGTTTGTCCCCAGTGGGATTGGAGTGCGCCATGTCCGGGGGTCGTAGCAGGAGGATAATTTGCCCAGCCCCAGCTCTTTAAACCGGAGATGCGAGAAGCCATCAGCGACGACACCAGCCTAGTCGGAAACTTCGGTTTGCGGCCGGTCCCGGCCGTCGGCGAGTTCGTCGTGCCATTTGCCGTCGGCGTCCTCGTACTGGATGCCGTCCGTGGTGCCGGCGACCTGCTGTTCGGCCGAAGCGATCTCGGCGGCGCGCAGCGCGTCCTCGTGAGTAGGGAACGTCTCCGAGAATGTCTCGCCGACCTTGTAGGCCCAGCCCCCGTCATGCTCGACGATCTTGTAGGTCAGCTTCGCCATGAAGTCCTCCGGTTCAAAAGCCCGTCTGCTCAATGCAGTTTGTCTTCGGGCAGCCTGTCGTCGGGAACCAGCACGTCCGATTCCTTGGCGGCTTCGACCAATGCCCGGCGCGCATCCGCCGTCGAACGATAACCTTCCAGCACTTTTAGGCAAGTGTCGAGAGCATCGCGATGCCGAGGACCACGATTGAGCGGCCACACGGTCATCAGGCACTCCGCCGCTTCCTGGGTGCTGCGGATCTCACGGTATTTGCCGACATGCCCGAGTTCGACCACGACTGGCTTTTCGAAAGGCTTGTTGTCCATCATCGCCGCCAACGCGGAGCGGCCGATTTGGTTGCACGCCCCTCCGCGTAAAGGTCTCGAGGCTGCGGCGATTGGGGTCGCAGCCATGGAAACGGGCGGTCAGCCCGCCGCCTTCATCCAGTGCTGCATCGTCGTCACCGAGCGGGCAAGCTGCGGCGCCGGATGGATCTTCTCGCCGAAGGTGGCCGCGGCGCGCCACGCCCAGCGCGGATCGGCGAGGAAGGCGCGGGCCAAAGCCACCATGTCGGCACGGCCGTCGGCGACGATCGCTTCGGCCTGCTTCGGGTCGTCGATCAGGCCGACGGCCCGCGTCGGGATGTCGGCGCTCTTGCGCACGGCTTCCGCCAGATGCACCTGATAGCCTGGGCCTGTCGGCAGCTTCTGCAACGGCGAATTGCCGCCGCTCGAGCAGCAGAGATAGGCTACGCCCGCAGCCTTCAGCGCCTTGGCCACCTCGACCGCGTCCTCGACATCGAAGCCGCCATCGACCCATTCCTTGACCGACAGACGCGCACCCAGCATCAGCTTGGGAACCGCCTTTCTCACCGCCTTGGCGATCTCGACGACAAAACGCATTCGGTTTTCCAGCGAGCCGCCCCAGCGGTCGGTGCGCTGGTTGGAAAGCGGCGACAGGAACTGGAAGATCAAATAGCCATGCGCTGCATGCAATTCGATGAAGTCGAAGCCGGCACGTTCGGCCCGCCTTGCCGCCTCGGCGAAGCGTGCGATGATTTGCAGGATCTCCTCATCCTCCAGCGCCCGCGGCACCTGCCAGCCCGTGTCGTAAGCGATTGCCGAGGCGGAGACGATCGGCCACGGGTCCTGATCGGCCTTCAGCGGTCCGCCGCCTTCCCAAGGTTTCTGGTTGGAGGCCTTGCGGCCGGCGTGGGCAAGCTGCGTGCCGAACTTGGTACCGGGGGCGGCGACGCGCTTGGCGGCATCGAGCGCGCGCCGGGCGGCCGCCTCGTTGTCGTCGGAATAAAGGCCGAGGCAGCCATGCGAGATGCGGCCGCGCCGCTCGACGTCTGTCATCTCCACGGTGACCATGCCGGCGCCGGACATCGCCAGGTTCATCCAGTGATACAGGTGCCAGTCGCTGGCCGAGCCGTCTTCGGCGGAATACTGGCACATCGGCGCCACCGCAATGCGGTTGGGAAAGGTAAGGCCGTCAAGCGTGATCGGATGGAAGAGGGATGTGGTCATCAGAAAACTCCGGGGAGGGGCAGTCGCTATTTAGGCGGTGGTTTGCGCCTGCGCCATACACGAGGCGGTGAAGCGCGCCTCTGGACCAATTACCGTCGGTATTGCGCAAATGCCGGTTCGCGGTTACGGCTCGCCCCGGCAGCACGGAGTTTACCGCCGGCAGCACGGAGTTCACCATGGAAGACCGCATTCGCATCCGTTCGGAGGAAGTCCTTTCGGACGACTGGGCAGTCCTGAAAAAGACAGTCCTCGATTATCGCCGGCGCGACGGGCAATGGGAGACGCAGATCCGTCAGACCTACGATCGCGGCGACGGGGCGGTGATTCTGCCTTACGACCCCGAGCGCTCGACGGTTCTGCTCGTGCGGCAGTTCCGCTACCCGGCCTACGTCA
Source organism: Mesorhizobium sp. (assembly GCA_004020315.1). Lineage (GTDB taxonomy): Bacteria > Pseudomonadota > Alphaproteobacteria > Rhizobiales > Rhizobiaceae > Mesorhizobium. The sequence goes on along the minus strand of SAQG01000031.1, from coordinate 70,210 downwards.
CCGGCCATCGCGAGCCGCTGATCGAAGCCTGCGCCGGCCTGCTCGATGAACACGATCCGGAAACCTGCATCCGCAAGGAGGCGGAAGAGGAACTCGGCTACCGGCTGAAGGACGTCGAACGGCTGTTTTCGCCCTATATGAGCCCTGGCAGCGTGACCGAGCGGCTCTGGTTCTTCGTCGCGCGTTATTCGCCGACCGACCGCATCTCGGACGGTGGCGGCGCGCAGGAAGAAGGCGAAGACATCGAGGTTCTGGAAATGCCGCTCGACGAGGCGCTGGCCGGCATTTACGACGGCCGCATTATCGACGCCAAGACGATCATCCTGATCCAGCATCTGAAGCTGAACCCGATCCGGGCTTGATCTGCCGGAACCCTGGGCCGCCCGCGCGCCGGTGTTGCTGGTGCGGACGACGGGAATCGAACCCGTACGATCAGAGATCGAGGGATTTTAAGTCCCTTGCGTCTACCAATTCCGCCACGTCCGCAGGCCTTTGCTTTCAACCAGTTAGGCGATTTCGTCAATCGCTGTTGTGCAGCCCGGAAAAAGCGTTGTGCAAAACAGTTTCACTTTCATTCCCTTGGCGGCCATTCTTCGCCGTCCATGCACGCACCGCCGAGCCTCTTTCTCGACGTGTCCGGCGTAGTGCTCGCCCATCCTCGTGGAGCGGTCGCCAAGCGCATCTGCCGTTGTGCCGGCATCATTGCCATAAAGAGCGGCCGGCGATGCAATGGGTCGCGCCTGGCGTCAAGCTGCGCATCAAGGATCTGCGCGGCGATCATAGCCACATACGCCATGCTTCGCTGCTGGGGTCACGGCAAAGGTCAGGCGCTCTGTTCGCCTGACAATGGCAGCGACCTCGTCGTCGCTCGACGAAATGAGATCAACCCCCGAGAAATCTGCTGGGTTAGGAGTTTGATTGTCATTTTGCGGGTCGGCTTGCGACCTCATCGACATTCTGTCTGCTCTGGATAAGGGTCACAGTGCTTTCCGCTGTTAGAGCAGTCATCGGGTGCCCGCCGAAAGGACAAACAGCGGAAACCCGGTGAACCGCGCCGATGAAGGGACTTTGCTCGGCGGCCAAATACTAATACCTTGGTAACTAATACATTGGTCAGGTTCTGGTTGCCTGCCATCAGCCCTCTGTCTTTTACACAAAGACTTCAGTCTTAGCGCATGTCGGACCAAAGGCCAGCGGCGGAACCGAGTGCTGCCGGTCCCGTTTTCCGACCAATGATAATTCAGAGATAGGAGATAGTCATGGCTGACGGTCCAACCGTTGTTAACTCAGGCGGAAATGGCGCCGGCACCGCTGTCGCTGTCGTTCTCGCAATTATCGCAATCGTGATCCTGCTATTGTTCACTGGTGTTATCAACATCAACGGCGGGGGCACTGGAAAGGACGTCGATGTAAAGGTTGAAGCGCCCAAGGTTGAGGCGCCAGCGGTCGAAGCGCCAAAGGTCGAAGCGCCAGCCGCGCCCGCTCCGGCAGAGCCGGCCGCACCTGCCCCAACCGCTCCCGCTCCGGCAGCACCTGCTAACGGCGGATGATTTACGTGCAACTGCGCTGTTCAGAGGCCAGAGGTCGCGACACGGGTTGATATGATATCGGACATCGAGCCCGGCGGGATGAACTTCCGGGCTTGATCAAACGAAGGGCGACCGGCCGGCGCGCATCTTTGCGGGCGATCGCAAGCTGCGCCTCGACCTTGGCGTTTTCCTTTGCGTCATGGCGGCACCACTGGTGCCTTGATGTCGGTCCTGTAGAACCAGCGTAATTTTATCTCTACAACCTCGGCGGGATCAACGCTCACGCAATCCGATTTCCGGTTCCTGTACTCCGGAATCTCGATCCAGACAGTGCAGCGATAAAATCGCGGATCATATTCGGGGTGATGTTTCCTATAGAAGATAACTATCGTGGTGACACCATCCAGCACCTCTTCGCGAAGCCGGTGACAATCCGAACGGCGGGCATTGTCGACGATAGTGTACGGCTTGCTGCGCCAAGGGGCTTAAGGTGCCCTCCGCTGGTACGCGATGCCATTTTCGGAGACCGTCTCTGTATGCATCACCACGCGTTCGTTGGTCGTCTTGATCACGGCGTCCCACGTCGCCTGAAAGGCGGGCATCTTGGCGAGCGCTTCATTAGCCGCAGCCATGGGGTAACATGCCTTTTCAACCTGCTGATTATTGCGCAAATCTGCATAGGACGCGGAAGGCAAACACGCGGCGCTGGCGGCAAGGGCGATGAATCGTGTCAAAAGGCTCATCGTCGTTTTAAAGCATGTCTCGTCGAACACCGCGAGATACACAATAAGAAGGCGGTTGGTCCCCACTTAAAGCGACTTGCCGGCGCGCATCATGGCGCGCGCTCGCGAGCTGCGCCTCGAAAGCCTGGAGAGGCGCGGACAAACAAAAACCCCGGCACGCAGGCCGGGGTTTAAGTGGACCGAAGAACTTGTAGCTGACGCCGAGAGTTACGTCGTGGCTCGTAGGGGCTAAAACCTGGACCAAAAACCCGCCTTGGCGGCGGGTCGTCGGCGCAAAATCAGAACCGTGACCAAATCAACAGCACAGCTGCCGTCACCCAGCCGGCGGCAATCCCTTTGCCAGCGAGGGCCCAATCACCCACAAAGATTCAAACAAGATCGTTTCCACCTGGAACTCTTTCGCAGCAGCTGAGTTTCGGACTAAAGCTACTGGAATCCCGAACATGGCAGAGTTTGACACAGGACAAGGGCAGTCTGTTGCAAACGCCGTACGGCAATTGATCCGGTCTGAAGACAATCGCCGGTATTTACACGATGTGCTGGATCTTGGCGTCGACCCTCGGCTGCCCAGCCCCCTTGCCTCGTTGCTTGAGGCGCTTGATCATGCCGGGCGCGAACCGTTTCCGCATTCCCGGAGCCCAAACGAACGATGACCGGGTAAAACCCGCTAAATTCTGTCCTCCACCCCATGACTCAACGCTACGACATCGAGAAGACACCTGAAGGCACGTGGGACATCATCGATGTGTTCACGGGGCTGCCGGTCGTCGAGGTCGGGGTCCCCTTGATCGACATGCCCATCGAAGAGGCCGATGATCTGGTCGACCTTCTCAACTGCCGCGACAGGGAACAGCGGCAAGACACTTGACGGCCGCCTCCCGGGCCACCGCGAAGCGCGTCCCCCGTTCGGAGGATGCGCTCGGGCGTTCTGCCTTGGTAGGCTCCAATGGTAAGTGGTTCAGCGTGATGACGCTGTCCTCTGCGAACCATGGAGAGATTGTCATGCTCAAGCTCGCCTCGGCCCTGGCGCTGCTGCTTGCCGGGACAGCGCCTCTGTTTGCCGATGACATGCCGATGAACGCGGACAGTATCAAATGGGGCCCTGCTCCCGCTGTCCTTCCGCCTGGCGCGAACCTGGCTGTCATGGCTGGAGATCCCTCAAAGGATGGCAGCTTTGTGCTGCGATTGAAGATGCCAGCCGGCTACAAGATTGCCGCACACAATCATCCCACCGCGGAATATATAACGGTGCTTTCCGGTAACTTTCACATTGGAATGGGCGATAAGCTCGATGAGGCGAAAGGCAGCGAACTGACGGCTGGCGGCTTCGGCGTTGCGCCGGCCGGAATGAATCATTTCGCCTGGACGACAAGTGATACGATTATCCAGGTTCATGGCGAGGGGCCGTTCGCGATCACCTACGTCAATCCGGCGGACGATCCGAGCAAGAAATGACAGTTCGGGATCAAATTGATTGAACCGCCTGCAGTCTCGAATGGTTGAGTGCAATGACCCTCTGAGCGGTAAGATCGGGCAGTTCGAGTTCTGATCCGAGTTTTCCACCCACCGCTACCCTGAGCGTTGGGCGAAGCATCGAACTCCCCGAAGTCGATTCAGAAAAACCGCTAATAAGGGGCAATCCGAACGGAATCGTATTCCGATTGGGCGCCGAAACAAAAAACCCGCCTCGCGGCGGGTCGTTGGCGCAAATCAGCACCATGCCGAAATTCATAGCATAAATGCCGTCACAAAGCAACGAATCGCGGGTTCGCAACAGACGCGAAAATCACGGTCGCTGTGAAGGCCAAGGAGCGCTCAGGCAATCCGCTGATCTCGCTGGTCAAAACGCCATTGGCTTGGCACAGTCGGGAAAACAGGAGTCTCTTCATGGCGAAGACCGCGACGAAACCAAAACCCTGGGCCGAGGCGGCGACGCATCTGGTCGACGTCGCGATGGGCAGGAGGCCCGCCGATCTCGTCATCCGCAACGGGCGCTGGGTCAACGTTCATTCCGGCGAGATCATCGCCGGCACGGACATTGCCATTGCCGGCGGCCGCTTCGCCTATTGCGGGCCGAATGCCGGTCACGCCATCGGCCAGGGCACCAGGGTGGTCGACGCCGGCGGGCGTTATCTGGTGCCGGGCCTTTGCGACGCGCACATGCATGTCGAGAGCGGTATGGTGACGGTGACGGAGTTCTGCCGCGCGGTCATCCCGCACGGCACCACCTCGATGTTCATCGACCCGCATGAGATCGCCAATGTGCTCGGCCTGCCGGGTGTGCGGCTGATGCATGACGAGGCTGTCGCTATGCCGATCAACGTGCTTGTGCAGATGCCGTCCTGCGTGCCCTCCGCACCTGGGCTGGAGCATGCCGGCGCCGAGCTGACGGTCGCCGATGTCACCGAGGCGATGACATGGGAAAACATCATCGGCCTTGGCGAGGTGATGAACTTTCCCGGTGTCGTGGCCAACGATCCCGTGATGGCGGGTGAGATCGCCGCGACGGTGAGGGCGGGCAAGACCGTCGGCGGGCACTATGCTTCGCGCGATCTCGGCCTTCCCTTCCACGGCTACGTCGCCGGCGGACCCGAGGACGACCACGAGGGCACGCGCGCCGAGGACGCCATCGCCCGCGTCCGCCAGGGCATGAAGGCGATGCTGAGGCTGGGCTCGGCCTGGTACGACGTGGCCTCGCAGATCAAGGCGGTGACGGAGAGCGGGCTCGATCCGCGCAACTTCATCCTGTGCACCGACGACAGCCATTCCGGGACGCTTGTCCATGAAGGCCATATGGACCGGGTGGTCCGGCACGCCATCAGCCAGGGGTTGAAGCCGGTAACTGCGATCCAGATGGCGACGCTCAACACCGCCCAGCATTTCAGGCTGGAGCGTGAGATCGGTTCGATCGCGCCGGGACGGCTCGCCGATCTGCTGATCGTCTCCGATCTGGCCGCAATGACCATCGACGAAGTCTATGGCCGCGGCGTCAGGCTGGCCAAGGGCGGCAAGCTCGACATCGACATTCCGGCCTATGACTATCCAAAGACGGCGAAGAACACCGTCAGGCTCGGCAAGAAGCTCAAAGCGGCGGATTTCGACATCATGGCGCCTATCGGCGCCAACGAGGTGCGGGTGCGGGTCATCGGCGTGATCGAGAACCAGGCGCCGACGCGCGCGCTCGAGGCCGATCTTCCGGTCGAGGACGGGCTGGTCGCCATGGACCGCCGCAATGATGTCTGCCAGATCGCGCTGGTCGAGCGCCACAGGGGCACGGGCGGCGTCACCAATGCCTTCGTTTCCGGCTTCGGCTATATGGCCGACTGCGCCATGGCCTCCAGCGTGGCGCATGATGCCCACCACATCATCGTCGTCGGCACCAACAAGCAGGACATGGCATTGGCGGTCAACCGGCTGGGCGAGGTCGGTGGTGGTGTCGTGCTGTTCTCCAAGGGCAAGGAACTGGCGCTGGTCGAAATGCCGATCGCCGGGCTGATGTCGGACGAGCGCGCCGAAATCGTCGCGGCCAAGGCCGACAAGCTGACCGAGGCGATGCGCAAGATGGGCTGTTCGCTGAACAACGCCTACATGCAGCACTCGCTGCTTGCGCTGGTCGTCATCCCGGAACTGAGGATTTCCGATGTCGGCCTGATCGACGTGACGACTTTCCAGAAGGTCGACCTGTTCGTCTGACAAGGACCAGGAGCGAGCTCACGTCGCTCATCCGCCGGTGGCGATGGTCAGCACCCTGAACGGCGTGGTGATGACGATCTCGGCGACGGAGCCGACGGCCTTGCCGATGCCCTGGCCGAGATTATCGATCGGCTGCGCCGGATTGGCTTCCTCCGATGCCAGGCCGGCCGGGGCGCGCAGCCGGTCGCCGAGCAACTGCACCAGGAACGGGTTGTCGGCGAATTTGGCGTGGTTCAAGCGGTCGCCGCCTTTGGTCTTGGTCAGGTCGATCACCGACACGCCGTAGCTGGCGAGGTCGGCCGCGTCGCCATAGTCGCCGACGCGCGGCTTGTCGCCGGAGATCAGGGAGGACAATCTGAGGGCGCGATCGTCGCCCGAAAGCAGGATGGCGAAAGGCTTGTCGGGCTTGCCGTAGCGGATCATCTGCTTCTTGAAGACATCGACATCGATGTCGGGCGAGGCCAGGATGACATAGCCGAGCTTGTCGCCAAGATCGCGGTCGCCGGTGATGGCAAGCTGGCGCAGCGCCTCCATCGTCACCCAGGTGCCCATCGAATGGGCGATGATGTCGATGCTCTTGGCCTTCGTCTTGGCCAGCATGCGCAGCGTCTCTTCGAGATCGTCGCGCGCGGCGTTGGCGCTTTCCTTGTCGTAGATATAGCCCGTGGTCTTGCCGCTTGACGCCCATGAGAACAGCACCGGCGTGCCGGGATATTTCGTGTCATGCGCGATCTGCGTCAGCCGGTAGATGCCGTCGTCGAAACCGTTGTTGAAGCCATGGACGAAAACCAGCGCGCGGTCGCCGCGCATGGCGATGTCGGCGCCGACCGCCTTGGCGAATTGCGGGGCGCCTTCGTAGAATTCGACCTCAGTTGCGGTGAAATCCTTCGCCGGATTGCTGTTGGCGGAGCCCCTGACCCGCTCGATGGCGCCGACCTGATGGACCTTCGGAACGGTGACCTCGACACTGGCAAAACTGGTGGTCGGTGAACGGTCACCGTCGAACACCTGCCGCGGATCTTTCGTTGCTCTTTTCCGGGTGGTGGCGACGAAGATCTCATGCGTGGCCGCGATGTCGGAGGCAGGCACCGTCATAGCCGTCGTGTTGAGAAGGTCGTGTGTCTTCCGGCCGGCGCAGCCGGTAACGGCGAGCGCGAGCGCAACGACGAGAAAAATCTTCGAACGTACGGTCACGCAGGCTCCCGCAAGGGGGACGTCAAGCTGGTGACGTCGCTCGCTATTCGATAAAGCCAGAGGCCGGCCTGGTCCAGTTGAAAGTGATCCTATGGTGCCGCACCCGTGAACACGCACGACCAAAGCCTGCGGAACAGGGCGTGGAACGCACCTACTGTCCGAGCAGGCTGATGCGGTCGGTCACCTCGCGGTCGCTGGCAAATCCGTCATCCTCGCGCAGCCGCTGGCCGATCATCTTCACCAGCTCGGGGTTGTCGGCGAATTTGGTGTGGTTGAAACGGTCCGATCCCTTGACGTTGGAAAGATCGACGACGCTCACGCCATAGTCGGCGAGGTCGGCCGCGTTCTTGTAGTCGCCGACGCGCGGCCGCGAGCCGGCGATCAGGCCGGAGAGCCGCAGCGCCCGGTCGTCGTCGGACAGCAGCAGGATGAATGGCTTGTTCGGCTTGCCGTAGCGGCGCATCTGGCTCTTGAACACATCGACATCGATATCGGGCGAGGCAAGGACGACGTCGCCGAGCTTGCCGCCGAGATCGCGGTCGCCGTTGATGGCGAGCTGGCGCAGCGCTTCCATGGTGACCCAGGTTCCCAGCGAGTGCGCGACGATGTCGATGCGTCGCGCACCGGTCTGCGCGAGCATCCTCAGCGTCACTTCCAGCTGGTCGCGGGCAGCACTGGCGCTTTCCCTGTCGTAGACATAGTCCCTGGTCTTGGCGCCCGACGCCCAGGAAAACAGCACCGGCGTGCCCGGGTAGCCGGAATCATGGGCGATCTGGGTTACACGGTAGACGGCGGCGTCGAAGCCGGTGTTGTAGCCATGGACGAAGACCATGACGCGGCCGCCACGTGCGGCGATGTCGGTGCTGAGCGCGCTGGAGAACTTCGGCGCGGTATCGTAGCCGACGACGTCGGAGGCCATGAAGTATTTGGCCGGGTCGTTCGACTTGCCGCGCGAGCGCCGCTCGATCCGACCGGCTTCGTGGATTCCCGGCACGGTGACGTTGACGCGGGCATAGTTCAGCGTGGCCGAGCGCTCGCGGTCGAAAACCTTGCTGGGGTCGTCGGAGCGCTTGCGCGTCGTGGCGATGAAGATGCTGTGGTTGCCGGCGATTTCCGTCACCGGCGCGGATACCATGGCGCTGCCGAGCAGTTCCTCGGTCTGCCGGCCGCCACAGCCGGCAACGAGCAAGGCAAGGGCAAAGATACAAATCTTCTTCAACTCTGAAATTCCACTCCGGCCGAAAGCCTATCCAACCTCCGCGAACCCTCCCGGACAGTCGAAGTGCGGCAGAAGTAAGTCGTATCCAGCCGAAATGCGCTCAGCGCCTTGCGACAGCCATCGCACTGTTGCGCGAAAGCCAAAACGGCGGCAGGCGGATGAGGCCGGCGCCGACGTCGAGAATTGGTCATTCCAACATGAGCTGGAGGCCACTTTTATCTGAAGCGACGCCCTGATCAAACGCACACGCCGTGTGCTAGGTTTGTGACCATCGCGTCGCGGCAAACCAAGTGCATGCTGCGTTGCCCACACACGACATGCGATCCGGGGTAATTTTCCGATGACCAGTTTCTCTTCCCGCGTCGCTGTCGCTGCCGCCGCGATCCGCGAGATTTTCCCGGAAACGCCGCTGCAGGAAAACGACTATCTATCGAAGAAGACCGGAGCGCGCGTGCTGCTGAAGCGCGAGGACCTGTCGCCGGTGCGCTCCTACAAGATCAGGGGCGCCTTCAATTTCTTCCGCAAGACGCTCGAAGGCGGCAACGATGCCAAGCTGTTCGTCTGCGCCTCCGCCGGCAACCATGCGCAAGGCTTTGCCTTCGTCTGCCGTCATTTCGGCAAACGAGGCGTGGTGTTCATGCCGGTGACGACGCCGCAGCAGAAGATCGACAAGACGCGGCTGTTCGGTGGCGAGTTCGTCGAGATCAGGCTGGTCGGCGACTTTTTCGACGACTGCTACCGCGCTGCCTTCGAATTCACCGAAAGTGCCGGCGCGCACATGGTGCCGCCATTCGACCACAAGGACATCATCGAGGGGCAGGCGACCGTCGCCTACGAGATATCAGGCCAGATGCCAGGCGCCCGCATGCCCGACATCATCATGCTGCCGGTCGGCGGCGGCGGTCTGGCGGCCGGGGTGACGCATTATTTCGCCGACCAACGCCGCGACACGCGCTTCGTCTTCTGCGAGCCGGCCGGCGCGCCAAGCCTGAGCGAGAGCCTCGCCACCGGCAAGCGCATCAAGCTCGCCAAGGTCGACAATTTCGTCGACGGCGCGGCGGTGGCCGAGATCGGCCGCGAGCCGTTGCGGCGCCTCAGGGAGTTTGCTGCCGAGGCCGTGCGGCTGATCCCGGAAAACCGGCTCTGTGCGACCATGATCGAGATGCTGAATGTCGAAGGCATAGTGCTGGAGCCGGCCGGCGCACTGGCGATCGACGCGCTCAAGGATTTTTCGAAGAAGGAAATCAGGGGCAAGACCATCGTCGCGGTGGTTTCGGGCGGCAATTTCGATTTCGAGCGGCTGCCGGACGTGAAGGAAAGGGCGCTGCGTTTCGAGGGGCTGAAGAAGTACTTCATCATCCGCTTTCCGCAGCGGCCGGGCGCGCTGCGCGACTTCCTCGAATTGCTCGGGCCTGACGACGACATCGCCCGTTTCGAATATCTGAAGAAATCGGCGCGCAATTTCGGGTCGGTGCTGATCGGCATCGAAACCAAGGACCGCCGCAATTTCGAGCTGCTCAACGCGAATTTCGAGGCCGAGGGCGTCCAGTACCAGGACATCACAGACAACGAGACGCTCGCAGGGTTCATCATATGAGCGCCCAGGCGAAGATATTCGTGGCATTGTTTTCCGGCATCAATGTCGGCGGCAACCGCATCGTCAAGATGGCCGAACTCCGGTCGTTCTTCGAGGAACTCGGCTTTGGCGACGTCGTCACCTATGTGCAGAGCGGCAACGTCGTGTTCCGTTCGGCAAAGGGCGATGCGGCCATGCTGACCAAACAGCTGGAAGCGGCCTTCGAGAAGAAATGGGGATTTCACTCGCGCATCATGGTGCGCGATCTCGGCTGGTTCGAGCGGCTGGTGGCGGACAATCCCTATCCGGACGTCGCCGGCGACCCGACCAAGCTCCACGCCTATGCGCTGGAGCGCGAGCCGACCGCCGACGAGGTCGCGCGGCTGGCCGAAAAATGCACCGGTCCCGAGCGGTTCGAGATCAGGGGCAACGTGCTTTACCTGCATGCACCGGAAGGCCTCGGCAAATCGGTGTTTGCCAACCTCATCCCGCGCACGCTGAAAGTGCCCGGCACCGCGCGCAACTGGCGCACGGTGCTGGCGCTGCTGGACTTGGCCGGCCGAAGCGGCTGAACGTGCCCGCCTACGCTGCCGAAGCCTTTTTCCAGTCGAACGTCAGCTCTTCGCGGAAAGCGAAGCGTTTGATGTGATCGGCGACGACCGTTTCCAAGCGCTCCAGCGAGCCGGCTTCGTCTGCGGTTACCGCGATATGGAGTGCTGTCGGATCGGCATCCAGAACAGTGCGGCCCAGTGAGAGATCGATGGTGCCGTGGTTCGGATGGAACTCGACGGGAAATTTGTGTGCCCAGTGCTTGCAGAGCTGCTGCAGATAGCGGCTGGCATGTTCGGTGGCGACATCGGCATGACTGGTCGGCATAAATGGATTCTCCTGGCGCATGACTCCGAAAATCGAAGTCATGCGCAAAACGACCTTGCGAGGCTGGCGCCATAGCTGGACAGGTGTGTCATCTTACGGAAGACCACATCCACTCAAAATGACGTGATGGCTACCAGCTTCCGGTGTTCGGCATTGAGGCCCACGGCTCGGCCTTGGCCTTGGCCGGACCTTTCTGCAAAAGCTCGATCGAGATGCCGTCCGGCGATTTGACGAAGGCCATGTTGCCGTCGCGCGGCGGGCGGTTGATGGTGACGCCCTTGTCCATCAGCTGCTGGCATGTGGCGTAGATGTCGTCGACCTCGTAGGCGAGGTGGCCGAAATTGCGGCCGCCCTTGTAGTCTTCCGGATCCCAATTGTAGGTGAGCTCGATCAGCGGCGCCTTGTCGGTGATGCCGCTTTGCTCGTCTTCGTCCGCGGCGAGGAAGATCAGCGTGTAGCGCCCCTGTTCGTTTTCGTGGCGGCGCACTTCCTTGAGGCCAAGCTTGTTGCAGTAGAAATCGAGCGAGGCATCGATGTCGGCGACACGGACCATGGTGTGGAGATAGCGCATGTGATTTCCCTCGAGATGTTGCTTCGCGGCGGAACATAGGGGCCACCGGGCCAAAGGGCAATTCCCGACAGCCGGTCGTGCCGGCAAACAACAAATCCGGCATTCCTGCAATGAACCGTGAAAAAAGGCAGCTCAGGTCTTGCACACACCGGAAGCGGCAGTGTTAATCTAACATCAAGAATCAGTTGCGGTATTCTTGGAAAAAGGGGGGCGTTCTTATGGGGGAAAAAGCCTCTTTCATGGGGCGGGACGGAACCGGTAACGGCGCCTTGCAAAGAGACGAGAGCGGCGATGCGGCCGATCTTGTCGAGGTTGCGGGCGCCATCAAATGGTTCGACGTGGCCAAGGGCTACGGTTTCATTCTTCCCGATGACGGCTCTTCCGGCGATATTCTCCTCCATGTGACCTGTCTTCGGAAGGACGGTTTCCAGACCGCCTTGGAAGGTGCGCGCGTCGTCTGCCTCGTCAAGCAAGGTGAGCGCGGATTGCAGGCGTTCCGCGTGCTCTCCATGGACCTCACCACGGCGACGCATCCGGCGGAGATGCAGGAGCAGCGCACCCACGTCTCGGTGACGCCGGAAAGCGGCCTTGAACGGGCGCTGGTGAAATGGTTCAACCGCACCAAGGGGTTCGGTTTCCTGACCCGGGGCGAGGGCACCGAGGACATCTTCGTCCACATGGAGACGCTGCGCCGTTACGGCATTACAGAGCTCAGGCCGGGGCAGGTCGTGCTGGTCCGCTTCGGGCGCGGCGACAAAGGCCTTATGGCTGCCGAAATTCACCCGGATATGGGTACCTTGCCGGTCTCGCATTAGGACGATTTCCGGCCGAGGATTCTGGATGACTTACAGGAACTGGCTAACAACGGGCGTAGTCTGCGCCGCGATCGCCTTTGTCGTCGCCACAGGCGCTTTCTTCCATTCGCAGCAACCGGCTTCGGCAGACAGCCGGGCGATGATCCTTGCCGTCGACCCGCAGCCGTTGGTCGCGGTGACGAAAGCCGGCGAGCGCTCCTTCTCCGTCGAAATCGCCGACACCTCCGCCGAGCGTGAGGCCGGCCTGATGTTTCGCGAGGAGATGGCCGACAATCATGGCATGCTGTTCGTGTTCGAGGAGCCTCGGGATGTGAGCTTCTGGATGAAGAACACGCCGATGCCGCTCGACCTGATCTTTGTCGGTCAGGACGGCAAGATCCGGGCGATCAAGCAAGGCGAGCCGCAATCCGAGGCGATGATCTCGCCCGGCGAGCCGGTTCGCTTCGTGCTCGAGCTCAAGGCGGGCACCGCCTCCAGGAGCGGCATCGAGGATGGCGACCTGTTGCGCCATCCGGCAATCGGCACTGCGCACAACTGAACGCGCAGGACCCCTCGCAGATGCAGTTTTTCTCCCATGACGGTTTTGATCTTGCTTTCCTCGACCGCCAGCCGGCATCGGGGCAGGGCGATCCGGTGCTCATGATCCATGGCTTTGCCTCGAGCCATTACGTCAACTGGGTGTCGCCCGGCTGGTTCAAGGCGCTGAACGATGCCGGCTACCGCGCGATCGCCTTCGACAATCGCGGCCATGGCGTCTCGTCGAAGAGCTATGAAGAGGCCGATTATACGCCCGCAAAAATGGCTTCCGACGGGGCAGCGTTGCTGAACCATCTCGGCATCGAACGCGCCCATGTCATGGGCTATTCGATGGGCGCGCGGATATCGGCCTTCCTGGCGCTTTCCGACCCGGACAAGGTGGCGACGCTGGTCTTTGGCGGTCTCGGCATCGGCATGGTCGACGGCGTCGGCGACTGGGATCCGATCGCCGCCGCCCTTCTGGCCGACGATCCTGATGCCACCAGCGATCCGCGCGGCCGCTCGTTTCGCGCCTTCGCCGACCAGACCCGCAGCGACCGCCGCGCGCTGGCCGCCTGCATTGCCACCTCGCGTGAATTGCTGGCCGAGGCCGACCTTGCGCGCATTGCGCAGCCGACGTTGATCGCCGTCGGCACCAAGGACGATATCGGCGGTTCGCCCGACGAACTGGCCGCCCTGATGCCGAACGCCAAGGCTTTTCACATCGAGGGCCGCGACCACATGCTGGCCGTCGGCGACAAGACCTTCAAGCAGCGGGTGCTGGAGTTCTATGCCGAAAATCCGCTGTGAGCGCATCGGTGCGCAGCGTATGGACGCTTTTCCGAAACTCGGCCTGTCTGGATTCAGCTTAGCCCGAGCGCCGTGAGCGAACGCGCCATGTTTTGCCGAGCCTGAGCCTCGAACCGCTGCCGGAACTCCTCGGTGTGGAAGATGCGAGGGCGGCCGAGGAAATTCCGCAGAACCGCATTGCGGCCGGCACGCCACATCGGCTCTTCCACCCAGCCATATTCGCGGCGAACCGCCTGTTCATAGGCGTCGAACGCATCAGCCGTCGCACCCAGAATCGCCAGGTCCATATCGAGGAAAAGCGCTGCGTCGCGGACGGCATTCTCGTCGTCAAAGTGCGGCAATTCATGCGTGGCGGTGGCGATGATCATCGCCGTGATGCGGCCAAGGCGCTGCGCATCGGTGCGGCCGGCGAGCTTTTTCTCGGCAAGGGCGGCACTCCTCGCTTCGTTGTCCTTGGCCCGGCTGTCGTAGATGGCGTCGTGGAACCAGATCGCCGCCTCGACTGCCTCGGGATCGTGCAGCGATGCCCGATAGGCGTCGGCCAGCGCCAGCATCGCCTCGATATGGGCGAGGCTGTGATAGTGGCGGCCTTCGCCCCGATAGAGCACGGAAAGCTCGTGCTTCAGCGGTTCGTCGATCAAGGGTTCGTTTTCCATGGCCGCTTGAATTTCCGTGAACCAAATCCATTTGACAAAGCACTAAGGAAAATTGAGTTCAACCGTGCTACGATCTGGCTTATATGTGCGGCCGGAGAATAGGCAAGCCGCCAAGCCGGAGACATTAGACGGCCGGAGACCATTGATGAACAGCGTTACGATTGCCCGCCCGACCATGGTGAAGCCGATCGATCCGATCTGGCGCTCGATCCGCGACGAAGCGATGGAGGCGGTCAACCGCGACCCGCTGCTGGCGGCATTCCTCTATTCGACCATCCTCAACCAAGAGAACCTGGAGGAAGCAGTCATCCATCGGCTGGCCGAGCGGCTCGCCCATCAGGATATCGGTTCCGATCTCATCCGCCAGACATTCAAGGCGATGGCAGCCGACGACAAGGATTGGGCGTCGACGGTTCGTGTCGACATTCAGGCCTATTACGATCGCGATCCGGCCTGCGACCGCTTCATCATGCCGGTGCTCTATTTCAAGGGTTTTCATGCCATCCAGACCCACCGGCTGGCGCATTGGCTGTGGAACCAGGGCCGCCAGGATTTCGCACTCTACCTGCAGAGCCGGTCGTCCTCGGTGTTCCAGACCGACATCAATCCGGCCGCCCGCATCGGCAAGGGCATCTTCCTCGACCACGCCACCGGCCTCGTCGTCGGCCAGACGGCGGTGATCGAGGACGACGTGTCGATCCTGCACGGCGTGACGCTGGGCGGCACCGGCAAGTCCGGCGGCGACCGCCATCCCAAGATCCGCTACGGCGTGCTGATCGGCGCCGGCGCCAAGATCCTCGGCAATATCGAAGTCGGCCATTGCTCGAAGATCGCGGCAGGCTCGGTCGTGCTGTCGCCGGTGCCGCACAACAAGACGGTTGCCGGCGTGCCGGCGCGCGTCGTCGGCGAGACCGGCTGCGACCAGCCTTCGCGGCAGATGGACCAGCTTTTGCCGTCGCAGACGATGGACCACGTCGTCAGCTTCGATATCTGATTTCAAGTCTGCGGGGCGGGCAACCGAACTCTGTTTGCCGGCTCTGCCGCCTGTCGGTTCTCGCATATCCGGTCGGCTTGCCTTTACATCGCCATTGTCGACGTGCCAGAAGCGCGCTCAAACGAGCAAGACCGACGATCGGAGAAGACTTTTGAAGCCGGACGAAATCAGAAAGCTGGACGCCTATTTCAAGCGCGTCTTCCAGAACCCCAAGCTTGAAGTGAAGGCGCGGCCGCGCAAGGACGATTCGGCCGAGGTCTATGTCGGCGACGAATTCCTCGGCATCGTCTTCAAGGACGAGGACGATGGCGACTATAATTTCTCGATGGCGATCCTCGACATCGATCTGGCCTGAGCCGGGGATTCGCGGTCACGGCAGGCGCCCGTCATCCCTGGACGGAGAAGGGGGCGCCAATCTCCGCCGTTTGCGATTTTGCCCCCAAAGCGCGTCGCATAGTCCTTTAGTCACGGCGTATAATCCCTTCAGACACAATGCGTTAGCGCCCACTCTTCAGCATACGCGCAGCCTCGGCGGCGATGGCTGCGTCGAGCGCCTGCCAGTCGCCCAGAAATTCCACGGGAAAGCGGTAGGTGAGGCTGAGATTGTCGCCGACCAGAATGTCGCGTTCGCAAGGCGCCAGCGATTGCGCGGCACTTGGGCCGCTTAGGCAGCGGGCCACGAACGGGTCCTTGCCCCGGCGATTGCCGACCGCCAGCACCTCGTTGAAATAGCCTGATTTTTCAGTGAAGCCGTGGAGCGTCGTGCCGCCCGGGCCGGGTGTGCCGGGCTGGGCGATCAATGCGCTGTAGATCGGCGCGAAGCGGCCGCTCATGTCACGCGACATGACCTGTCGTTCGAACGACAGAAAGATGATGCTCTTGCCCGATCCGGTGTGGTTGAAATCGTCGCGGGCGGCCTCGCTGTAGCCGTCCATTTCGGGATAGCGCAGATAGAGGTCGAGGCGCGAGGCGATGCCGTCGCGCCGGGCCTGATCGAAGCGGATGACATTGGCCGGCACTGCGATGACATTGTTGCCGATCACGACCTCGTGGATTGTCGTGTCGTCGGTGTATCCGGCCATTGCGATCGAGCGGCCGAACCATTTGCCGCCAAGGCTGATCGTCACTGAAAGCACTGCCAGCGCCGCGAACACGTAGAACACCCGCTTCATCAGCTTGGAATCGACGACGGTGAGTTGCGGACCGTTGTTGGTGGCTGCCTGCTTCATCGCGATCCCCCAATTTCGGCCGCCTGTTCCAAGATGTCCCATGGGCGTCCCCTGGGGACGTCCCTCCTTGCGGTGTCCATAGGCGGCACATGTGGCGCGGCACGGCCCTTGCAACGGCGCCTGTCGAACACGACTGTGCAATTTCATGGTAAATGGAAGGTAAAGATGGGTCCGATCGAACACACTCTCTTCGCTTTTATGGTTGGGCTGACGGCATGCGGCCTGGCCGGATCGGCTATGGAGCTGATATCGGGCCGCCGGCTTGCTTTCGTCGATCCCTATGTGTCGCCGGCGCATGTGCTGCGCTCGCTCGTCACGACCGTGTGCGCCGGACCCCTGATGTTCGCCAACGAAGCCCTCGACGCCTGGCGGCAAGGCCGTATTTCCGCACTGGCGCTGATTTCTTGCGGTTGCACCGCGACGATCTGGGCGTTGGCGTTGGGCGTCGTGCTGATCGACATTGCGTCCCGGGCGGGCATGCTCCTAGGTTCGGCTGACTTTTCAGTGTGAGACGAATCGGGAGATCGAAATGCCGCTTTATGCGATCGACGGAAAAGCCCCCGGTTTCGAGGACGCGGACAGCAACTGGATCGCGCCCGACGCTACCCTGATCGGCGACGTACAGGTCGGCCGCAACGCAGGCTTCTGGTTCGGTGTCGTCATTCGCGGCGACAACGAGCCGATCATCATCGGCGCCGATACCAATGTGCAGGAACACACGGTCATGCACACCGACGCCGGTTTCCCCCTGACCATCGGACAAGGCTGCACGATCGGCCATCGTGCCTTGCTGCATGGCTGCACGATCGGCGACAACAGCCTGATCGGCATGGGCGCCATCGTGCTGAACGGCGCGAAGATCGGGAAGAACTCGCTGGTCGGCGCCGGCGCTCTGGTCACCGAAGGCAAGGAATTCCCCGACAATTCGTTGATCATCGGCTCGCCCGCGCGTTTGGTGCGAGAGCTGGACGATGCCGCGGTCGCCAGGCTGCGCGCTTCGGCCGCGCACTATGTCGCCAACGGCAAACGCTTCAAGGCGGGGTTGACGAAGGTCTAGTGGTGAAAATCTGACACCTGATGGTCCAACGATCACGGCCGCCCTCTGCCTCGAACGAGCAGTCGTTCGGTCGCCGGCAGCTGATACTTTGCGCAGCCTGGTACGCGAACTTACCGCATCGACATCAAGTTCGTGATCAGACCTGCCTTGATGTTGAGCACGGGTCGATGGACCTCCGGATGACCGATGTCGTTCAGCTGATCGGGCGTCAAGTCGGCTAATGCCCTGCGTCTTGCGACGGTCCGCCGCCACCCCCTGAAGGTGGCGATCATTCTTACTACGCTTTTCAGGCCAGATCCAAACAGGCGCCTTTTCGATGCGCTGCGGCCGGCGCGGGTTTCCGAGTGAGCCATTTTTAGTCTCCCATTTCAATATTTGCGGGTGGGAGCGTGCCACGCGGGTGTTTTCGGGCTGTTCGGCTGTGCGTGAAAAAAACGGAAAAGCCCGACGAGCTGCCGTTAAATCGGTGTTAAATCCATCTACCGAAATGCTATTCTGCCGCGGCGGTCTAAGTCTGGAGACGATCTGTGCGCATCAGGTTGCTGGGCGGCCTCGAGGTTACTTCCCCGGAGCACCGGCCCGTCCGCTTCGCCACGCGCAAGACTTCGCTGCTTTTTGCTGCCTTGGTGCTGGCGGGCCGCCGTGGCCATCGTCGCGAGCAGCTTTCCGAAGCCTTTTGGCCGGGACGAAGCAATGGCCAGGCCCGCAACAGTTTGCGGCAAGCGCTGGTCGACATCCGGCGCTCGTTCCCGACCAGCAAGGATGCCACCGTCTACATCGATGGGGATCAGGAAGCCGTCGCGCTGATTGCTGGTCCGGATGAGGCGGACATTTCGATCTTCGACTGGAAACTGGAGGAGGGCCGAGCGTCCGATCTCGCCTTCGCCGCCGACCTCTATCGCGGCGGAGTGCTTGCAGGGGAGGCCATTCCTGAGGAGCTGGAAGAATGGTTTGGACCCTATCTGAACAGGTATCAGCGCAAGGCGCTGCAGTTGGTCGATCGGCTGAGCCTCGCACTGCCCATACCCGGCTCTGCGGAAGAGACTGCCTGCGAAGGGCTCGCGGAGAGATTGCTCGCTTCAGATCCTACCGCGGAGGCCGCCCATCGGGCGCTGATCCGGATCCACGCTCATCGGGGTCACGAAAACGCCGCCTTACGCCAGTTCGAGCTCTGTCGGACTGTCCTGAAAAAGCAGCTGGATGCGGAGCCGGAGGCGCAGACAAGCTCACTGGCGGCTTCTCTGCAGTCCCGCGAACGGACTGGGCATCAGCGGCCGGGCCTAAGCTCTGGCGTCGCGGCGCCGGCGCAGATGCTGGCAGTCCCAACGAGACACGACGACCAGCCATCAATTGCGGTGCTGCCGTTTCAGAATCTGAGCGGTGATGTCGAGCAGGAATATTTTGCCGACGGAATGGTGGAAGACATCGTCACCGCCCTGGCTCACTTCCGCCACCTGTTCGTAGTCGCACGGAATTCGAGTTTTGCCTACAAGGGACGGTCCATAGACATAAAGCAGGTCGGGCGTGAGCTGGGCGTGCGCTATGTGGTCGAGGGAAGTGTGCGCCGGGCCGGTGACCGCCTGCGCATCGCCGGGCAGCTCATCGACACCTCGACGGGGGCCTACCTCTGGGCCGATCGTTTTGACGGAATGCTCGCCGAGCTGTTCGATCTGCAGGATCAGGTTGCCTCGAGCATAGTCGGCGCAATCACGCCGAAGGTCGAGGAGGCTGAGATCGAGCGTGCCAAGCGCAAGCCGACAGAAAGCCTCGACGCCTACGACTACTACCTCCGCGGGCTGGCGGCCTTTGACCGGACGATCACTAGTAGATCGGGCATTGACGATGCCTTGCGCCTCTTCATGAAGGCGATCGACCGTGACCCGGAGTTCGCGATAGCCCATGCGCGGGCGGCGCGGTGCTACGCCACCCGAAAAAGCAACGGCTGGATGGTCGACCGCGCGGAAGAGATTGCCGAGGCTACTCGACTGGCCAGGAGAGCGGTCGAACTCGGAAGGGACGATGCAATTGCGCTTTCCTACGGTGGATACGTCCTCGGCTACGTAGGCGGCGACCTTGACGACAGTGCGGCTTGCATCGATCGCGCGCTCGCCCTTAACCCGAACTTGGCCGCTGCTTTGGGCGTCAGCAGCTGGGTGAGGGCTTGCTTGGGCGAGCCAGACAAGGCCGTCGAGCACGCCGCGCTTGCCATGCGCCTAAGCCCATTGGATCCACGCCTGTTCGCTTGGCAGTTCAACACCGGGCTCGCTCATTTTTGTGCCGGCCACTACGATGACGCTGTCGTTTGGGCGGGAAAGTCGCTGCGGCACCAGCCGAACTACGTGAGCGCGATGCGTGTAGTGGCGGCGGGTCATGCACTTGCGGGGCGCCTATCGGAAGCGCAGCAAATGATGGCCCGGGTCTGCGAGTTCGATCCCTCGCTGCGGCTTTCGAATCTCGCCGAGGTGCTGCCGCCGTTTCATCGACCGGACGATCGCAGCAGATATATCGAAGGCCTTCGCAAAGCGGGCCTGCCGGACTAACGCCAGTATCTCCTGAAATGGTGGAGCCGGCCCAGGGACGGGGCCGGCTCCTAAAACCCGGTCGTGGGGACGGGGAGGGTGGGGACTCGACCGGGTTTTTGCGTCGCGTCCTTAGCGGACGCTGGCGACCGCGTCGGAGCGGCCGTCGTTGATGGTTACCCAAGCGCCCGAATTCTGGCTCGATTGGCGCTTCAGGTAGGTGTAGTCGGTAGCGGTCCACGACAGCACCCTGGTTTCGAGATTGTCGAGGATGAACTCTCCGAGGCTGGTGCGCACGGTCAGCACCGCGTGGCCGTCTCCGTTCGGCTGGCGCGCAACCGTCATCAGCAGGTCGCCGGCCGGAACGCCGATGCTCATCAACGCGCGGCGCTTTTCCAGCGCATAGTCCTCGCAGTCCCCGAAGCCGCTGTTGGGGTAGGACCAGACTTCTTCCTTGCCCCACAGTTCCATATCGGTGCGCGGCGCGATCCTGCTGTTGACCGAATTGTTGATGCTCACGATCTTCGCCCACAGCTTGCGGGTCAGCTCGATCGGCGCCTGCTTCGGCGTCCGCTGATTGCATTCCTGCGGACTCTTCTGGCAGAACTCGTAATGGCCGACCGGCTGTGTGGTGCGGCTGCCGGTGTGCATGAAGGCAGGTTCCGCTGCATACGCCGTTCCCCAGGCGGTAAGCTGCATCGCCATTGCCAAGAGCAACAGCTTGCCCCTCGTCTTCTTCATCGGCCAGTCTCCCCGTTTGAGGAGACAATGACACGATTGGATTTATTCGACGCAAAAGCTCGAAGTAGATATTAAGTAAAACGCCCGTAGAATAAACATAAAATTTGAATCATTTCAGTATAAAATTGTTGAGGAGTTGACGCGGAGCCGTATCGGCCGGCGCGGTGCCTTGGCGCGGCATCGGTTGGCAGGCCGCGTCGGCCGGCGCGGGCAACAAGAAACCGGCCGAAGTGGGCCGGTTCGATTGCGGTAACGTGTGTTGTTTGTCAGGTGCCGGATGCGTTGAATTCGGAATCGAGTGTTTCGGGCCGCTGGATGACCGCGAACTCGATGGCGACGCCGTCCTCGAAATGGCGCACCACCTGGCCGCGCATGGTGCCGAGCATGACCTGAATGCCGATTGCCGGCTTGACGTCGATCTCGACCGCGGCGCCCGAAAGCGACAGGTCGATGATGCGGCACTGGTATTGGCGCCCGTCGCTGAGCTGAAGCACGCTGGTCGGGTTGCGCGGCGCCACGCGTTCGTGACGACGGTCTTCCGGCAGATCGAGCTCGTGCTTGTTGGCAAGCCAGGTCAATTGCGCGGCAAGCTTGTCCTTCTTGCGTTCCGACGCGATGACCGTCATCGCGAAGCCATCCTGCAGGATGCGGGTGACGACGCCCTCGATGCGGCCGATGTGATCGATATAGGCGATGACTTTCTCGCCCGGCATGCCGATGCGCTCGGTGCGAAGTGCAACATTGCCCGGTGACATGTCGACCACCTGGCACGGATGTTCGGTGCGATCCTCCAGCATGAAGCGTCCGTAGATCTTCACGCGGACGCGCTGAAAGTTACGCCTTTCAGCTCGGGACGGCGCGGTGTCGACCGCCGCTGACCTCATGACTGCCTACACCCCGTTTGCCATTCCGCGCGTTGATGCGAGGAACTTCGTCAGAAAGCTACAGCAAACAGGTTAACAAACGGGAAAGCCTGGTACGGCTACTTTAGCGTTTTGGATTATTCGCCGCGCCCGCCGTCGAACACGACCAGATGGCGGATGCGGCGCGCCTGGCCGAGAGCCGAAATCGTCTGGGGCGGATCGAGTTCCGACGGAACAAGCGAGGGAACGTCGATGGCTGGGCGGTTCTTGGTGAATATCGGTTCCTTGTCCGGATCGACGACACGGATCGAATCGATCAGGACGTCGGCGATCGGATCCGCGCCCAGCCAGAAGGGTTTTTCAGCGGCGCTTATTACGCCGAGGCAGCGCGGATTTTCGACGCCGCCGTCGAGCGGCAGGGCGAGCAGCTCGAACTTGCTGGAACGGTCGGTGCGGCTGAAACCTTCATAGGTGATGACCACCACGGATTTCCGATCGAAGACGCCGTGGATCAGTTTCGAAACAAGCCGCTGATCCTTCTCGCGCCACAGCGAGGGAAAAGAAAACCCCTTGAGTTCACGGCCATAGACCGCGCAAAGCCTGGTGCCAGCGAGCCGGAATACCGCTTCGCCGCGCGTATCCTTTTCCAGGATGAATGTGTCGGCCAGCAGCGACTTGATGTCGGCCGGCTCGACTTCCGAACGCTTCGGGGCAGGGCGCCCGTCACGCAGCCGGTTCCAATAATGGAACAGCGTGATCGATCCGTTCTGGTTCATGTTATGCTGCTCCGCGCAATCTGTCGTCTGATGTCCCATCGGTGAACAGAAGGGCGCCCTCCGAGGACCTACATGCGTTGCGGAGCAGGATGCGTGCCAGCATCGTTAACACTTGTTCACGGGTCGGGGCCGTTAAGGTTAACAAGTGGTTTACGTTGCGCCCCGCCCAAGCCCATGGCACGCTAAAACCACTCCAGAAGCGGTCGTTTCGCAGCGATCGGCAGCACTTCAGTCAAGAGTTTGGGGGAGCACGGGGGCTCGACCAGCCGTTCAAGGGAAACCTTGGACGGCTTCTTTTTGATTCGCGCCAATTTTGATTCGCCCCAGCTTTGATTTGCGTGGGGCGATTCGCCCCTTTGTGAATCGGGTGACCGTGATCTACATGCTCGCGAAGTCGAATCCAGCGACTGAGTGCGAGCCATATGAGCGAACCAGCAAGTCCATCGGAAATCGAACAGGGCGAGGGCGGACCTGTCGGCCGCGAGCCGGATCCGCGCCGCGAGCCGGTATTCAACATGCCGCCGGTTGTGCTGGCGGTGATCGGCATCTGCGTCGTCGTTCACCTGATCCGGTTCTACTGGCTCACCGACGACCAGGATTTCTCCCTGCTGATCCGGACCGCCTTCATTCCGATCCGCTATTCCGGTCGCTTCGACCTCGATCTCTACGCGTTTTCGAGCCCCTTCACCTACGCCTTCCTGCATGGCGGCTTTGCTCATCTAGCCATCAACATGGTGTGGCTGGCGGCTTTCGGCTCACCGCTGGCGAACCGCTTCGGTGCGCTTCGTTTTAGCCTGTTCTTCGCGGCGACGGGGCTGGCGGCGGTGGTGCTTTTCTGGGCCGTGCATCCGCTCGGCGAGGCGCCGCTGGTCGGCGCATCGGGGGCGATTTCCGGCATGATGGGGGCCGCCGCCCGCTTTGGCTTCCGCACCGACCGCTCGTCCGGCAAAGCCGCCTTCGCCGGCGCGCCGCTGCCGATGGCGGCGGTGTTCCGCTCGCGCGGCGTCGTGACCTTTCTTGCCATCTGGATGGTGATCAATCTCGCCACCGGCCTCATTGCCTTCGCGCCCGGCATCGACAACCAGATCGCCTGGGAGGCTCATATTGGCGGTTTCGTCGCCGGCTTCTTCGGCCTGCGCGCTTTCGATCGGCGGCAGCCGGCGGATGAGTTCATGACCTGAAGCATGAGCGGTTTTGGGACAACGACATGCGACGCGCATTAAGACGCCGCACTTGAAAAGCAAACGATCGCGGCGCACGATGTTCAACACTAGGGAAAGCCGGTCAGGGCAGGAACCGGCAAGTAAAACTGAGGAGGACGCCAATGACTGTTAAGGCAATTCTCGAGCAGAAGGGCCACGACGTGCTGACGCTCGGGCCGAACGAAAAGCTGAGCGAGGCCATTCGCATCCTGGCCGAACACAGGATCGGCGCACTGGTCATCACCAATGGCGATCACAAGATCGTCGGCATTCTTTCCGAGCGCGACGTCGTGCGGGTCCTCGCCAGGGAAGGAGCCGCCGCATTGGATATCGCGGTGCGTTCGGCGATGACGCCCAAGGTGAAGATCTGCAATGAGAACCACACCGTCAACGAGGTCATGGAGATCATGACCAGTGGCCGCTTCCGCCATCTGCCGGTGGAAAAGGACGGCCTGCTCGACGGCATCGTGTCGATAGGCGACGTGGTCAAGCGGCGCATCGAGGATGTCGAGCGCGAGGCCGCGGAGATCAGGGCTTATATCGCGACGGCCTGACGGCTTCTTTCTTCGGTCGGCCGGCGGGATTCGACGTGAAAGCGCCAGCTTCGGCTTTGCGCTTGTCTCTTTTTGTGGTTTGCACTAGCGAGTGACTTTCACGTCCGACGTGACGGAATTCACGTTGAGAATTGAATTGCGTCACCGATAACTCGCAGGCCCTTATGACCCTTATCGATACCCGCACACCCGACGCCAAGCGCCTGATATCAGGTGCCACCGGCGATTGGGAAATCATCATCGGTCTCGAGGTTCACGCGCAGGTGACCTCGCAAGCTAAGCTGTTCTCCGCCGCCTCGACGGCTTTCGGCGCGCCGCCAAACGCCAATGTCAGCCTCGTCGATGCGGCGATGCCGGGCATGCTGCCGGTCATCAACGAGGAATGCGTCAAGCAGGCGATCCGCACCGGCCTCGGGCTGAAGGCCGAGATCAACCACAAGTCGGTCTTCGACCGGAAGAACTATTTTTATCCCGATCTGCCGCAGGGCTACCAGATCTCGCAGTTCAAGCAGCCGATCGTCGGCGAGGGCAAGGTGATCGTCTCGGTCGGGCCGGACCGGCAGGGCGAGTTCGAGGATATCGAGGTCGGCATCGAGCGCCTGCATCTGGAGCAGGATGCCGGCAAGTCGATGCACGACCAGCATGCGACGATGTCCTATGTCGACCTCAACCGCTCCGGCGTGGCGTTGATGGAGATCGTCTCCAAGCCCGACATGCGCTCCGCCGACGAAGCCAAGGCCTATGTCACCAAGCTGCGCACCATCGTGCGCTATCTCGGCACTTGCGACGGCAATATGGACGAGGGCTCGCTGCGCGCCGACGTCAACGTCTCGGTGCGCAAGCCCGGCGGCGAATTCGGCACGCGCTGCGAGATCAAGAACGTCAACTCGATCCGCTTCATCGGCCAGGCCATCGACTACGAGGCGCGCCGCCAGATCGCCATCCTGGAGGACGGCGGCAAGATCGACCAGGAAACGCGGCTGTTCGACCCCAACAAGGGCGAGACGCGCTCGATGCGTTCCAAGGAAGAAGCGCACGACTACCGCTATTTTCCGGATCCCGACCTTCTGCCGCTGGAATTCGACCAGGCCTATGTCGATGCGCTGGCAAAGGATCTGCCTGAACTGCCCGATGCCAAGAAGGCGCGGCTGATCTCCTCGCTTGGCCTGTCGACCTACGACGCCTCGATCCTGGTGTCGGAAAAGGCGGTCGCCGACTATTTCGAGAAGGTGGCCGCTGGTCGCGATGGCAAGCTTGCCGCCAACTGGGTCATCAACGATCTGCTGGGTGCGTTGAACAGAGCCGGCAAGGGTATTGAAACTGCTCCGGTTTCGCCCGATCAGCTTGGCGCGGTCATCGACCTGATCAAGGAAGGCACCATCTCCGGCAAGATTGCCAAGGATCTGTTCGAGATCGTCTGGAACGAAGGCGGCGATCCGCGCCAGCTGGTCGAAAGCCGCGGCATGAAACAGGTCACCGACACCGGCGCCATCGAAAAGGCGGTCGATGAGGTGGTATCAGCCAATCCGGACAAGGTCGAGCAGGCGCGCGCCAAGCCGAGCATGGCCGGCTGGTTCGTCGGCCAGGTGATGAAGGCGACAGGCGGCAAGGCCAACCCGCAAGCGGTCAACGATCTCGTCAAGGCCAAGCTCGGGATCGAATAGAATGATGTTCGTTCGCACCGCTGGCGAGCGCGATCTTGCGGCGGTCCGCGCGCTGCTGGTCGAAACGTGGCACGCCACCTACGACAGCATCTATGGTGCTGCCAAAGTCACCGAGATCACTGATGAATGGCATTCGATCGCCTCGCTCAAGGCGCGGCTGGCACGGCCGAATTCCGAATTCCTGATCGCGGACGACGGCAAGCGCATCGGGGGCATGGCTTTCGCCGCAGCCACCACGGATGCGAAGATCGTCATGCTGAACCAGCTTTACGTGCACCCGGCCTGCCAGAGACAAGGGATCGGCCAGGCGTTGCTGGAAGAGGTCGAGGCCAGCTTTCCGGAGGCGCGGACGCTGCGTGTCGAAGTGGAAGAGGCAAACGCTACGGCCGTCGCCTTCTATCGCTCGAAAGGCTTTTTGGCCGCCGGCAACACCGCCGACTGTGGCGGTGGCTCCGGGCTGCCGGCGCTGATTTTCGAGAAGGCGATCGGCTAGATTTGTCTGCCCTGACACGTCGCGGTCAGTTGCGTTTTTACGGGCTGCGCCGGTCGGTTGCGGGCAGCCACGCCGTCAATGTTGTCCCGTGAGGACGACAAGAAAGCCTCGCTCGACCTGAAGGCGGAAAGCGATTTGCTCCGACGTCCCAGCTTCCTTGGATTTGTCGATGACATAGCCGCCAGGATGCAATCGAAGCCATTCCTCGGGATTGTCGGTGCTTTCGATCGGCTTTTGCAATCGGGCAAGGAAACCGACCTCGTCCTGATAGTCGAAGGCGACAGCCCAGTCCGCATTCTTTCGCTCCTCGATGAAGTTGGCCAGCGGCATGAGATCTTCGCGTTTGAAAGCGGTCGCTGATGCTGCGGCATGACCGATGCCGAAAATGGCGAGCAGGACGAAGGCCGAGTTTCTGAGCTTCGCGATGGGAATCTCCGCCATGAAATACCCGAACAGGATGGTCGCAAATGGCAGCATCGGCACCACATAGTGAGGCTGCTTGCCGGATATCGCGCTGAAAGCCAGTAAAACCGCGACGAACGAGAACGACAGCAGGCGCAGCGCGCGCAGGTCCGGCGATCTCGCGTCGATCAGGCCACGTATCCGGGCGCCCAGCTTCAGCCGCCACACTTCGGGTATAAAGATCCACGGTATAAGCATGATCGGCAACAGCACGACATAGAAATAGAACGGCCGGCCGTGGGAGTTGTGCAGCTTGCCAGTGACACGCCCTGCCGACTGGTCCCAGACAAGGTCGTAGATGAAGTTGCCTTTCGTCTGGATGGTCGCCGGCACCAGCCAGATCGCCACCGGGACCAATGCAGCGAGAATTGCCAGACCTGCCCCGGCGAAGAATTTCGGCGTCGTCAGCCCGGCCTGCCGATCGCGCCAGAGCGGATAGAGCAGGACGGGGGCGCCGACGTGGATGAGCACCACTGGACCTTTCGTCAAAACACCCAGTCCGATGAACAGGCCCGCCAGCACGGCGTGCCAGCGGTTGCCGCTCCTGGCAAAGGCAAGTAACGACAAAAGCGCGGCGAGCACGAAGACCGTCAGCAGCATGTCGAACAGGATCAGCGTCGAATAAATGACGAAGACTGTGCTTCCGGCAACGAGCCAGGGGATACGGCTTGCGATGTCGTCGCGACCGGGAAAGAGGGTTTTTGCCAGACGCGTCGTCAGCCAGATGACGAGTGACGACGCGGCGAAGATGACGAGCATCGCGGCAATCCGGCTTGCGCCGAAAATCTCCCAGGCCAGATCGATAAGCCAGAACAGCAGCGGCGGCTTTTGTAGATAGGGCGCGAAATTCATCGTCGGAACGAAGATCTGCCCGCTCTGATACATCTCCCAGGTGACGCTGAGATATCGCGTTTCATCGACAGGCAGGAGCGGCCGGAAGACGACGGCGATGCAGATCAATGCAAGCAGGAACAGATAGGGGAGCAGCCGCTCGACATGTGCCGGTTTCAAGATTGGGGATCCGCGCCAGAAATCGTTGTCTTTCCAGCCGAGCATTGATGCTGCGCTCCTGGAGCGCGCAGGACCGCACCATGATTTTGGCCGAATTGTAACGGAGCCGGCCTGGTGCTCCGGATTTTGGGAATCAGTCATGCATCTTGTTCCGGAAAAGCGAGGCACGGTGTCACGCCCGGTATTTCGCCGCGGCATCTGTCAGGGGGCTCATGGCCTCCACATCGCCGGGCCGAACCATGTATCGGACGGCGTGTTTGAAGCGGGGCCACTGTTCTGCAATTCTTGCCTGAATTACTTTCTCAGCTGGCGTCCGCAAAGCACGCCCGCGGGCAAGATTCAGCAGTGGCTAACGCTGAGGTAAAAAAGGCATGCTGCGACGCACAAAAATATTGCAATGCAATGCAAATGCCGTAACGTCAGGGTCCTGATGAACGAGACGGCTTTCCTACAAGGTCGCCCACCGCAAAGGATGGAAACTATGACCAAGACCGCTGATAAAACTGCTGAAATCATCGAGAACGCAGATGTCGCGACCGAGGTAACCGATCAGTTCCGCGCTGTCGCCGAAAAGGGCGTCGAGCAGTCGACAGAAGCGTTATCGAAATTGGCGACCGGCGCCGACGCGACCCAGAAGGCTCTCAAGTCATCCTTCGAAACAGCCAAGACCGCTAGCAATGAGCTGTCGCTGAAGACGATCGCCGCGCTGCGCGCAAATGTTGAGGCCAGCTTTTCTCACCTCGAAGCCCTGGTTGCCGTGAAATCGCCCTCCGAGTTCATCGAACTGCAGACCGCCTTCTTGCGCAAGCAGGTGGAAAAGACCGTCGAGCAGGGCAAGGAGTTTCAGGCGGCGGCGACGAAAGCCGCCGAAGACGTATCCAAGCCGATCAAGGATGTCTACGAGAAGGCGATGAAGGATCTCAAGGTCGCCTGATCGGCCAAGGCGGAGGGAACTTCCACATTGTCGATGAGCCTGGTCTTGCCCAGCCAGGCGGCTGCGAGCAGGCGTCCGTCACGGTCTCGCCGCCACGGGGCGAGCGTCAGGCTCTCGCGCGCCGCGACGTAGTCGACTTTGTCGAAGCCGGCCTTGACGAGCGCGCGGCTGGCCTCGGCGGTCGCGCTGTCTTCATCCGCGCCTGCCGCTAGTGCTGCCGCAGTCCGGCGCAAGATGGCGTTGAGCTGGCGCGCCACCTCGAGCTCGGCATCGGCCAGATAGGCGTTGCGTGACGACATGGCGAGGCCATGCGCGTCGCGTACTGTTGGCGCGCCGATGATGTCCACCGGCAGATCGAGGTCACGGCAGAGCTGCCTGACGACGCAAAGCTGCTGGTAGTCCTTTTCGCCAAAGACCGCGTAGTCGGGCGATGCCTGCAGGAAGAGCTTTGCCACGACGGTCGCGACGCCGTCGAAGAAGGTCGGCCGGAAATCCGATTCCAGTCCGGCGGCTGGCCCGCCGACCGAGATTCTTGTGGCGAAGCCGGCCGGGTACATCTCCGCCACACCAGGGGTGAAGGCGAGCTGTGCGCCGGCATCGGCCAGCCGGTCGAGATCTTGGGCGAGCTGGCGTGGATATTTGTCGAGGTCTTCGCTCGGCGCGAACTGCGTCGGGTTGACGAAGATCGAGACAATGCAGCGATCGGCCTTTTCCAGCGCGATCGTGATCAGCGAGATATGGCCGTCATGCAGCGCACCCATGGTCGGCACCATGGCAAGGCTGAGGCCTTGGCGGCGCCAGTCACGGATTTGCGTGCGAAGGGCGGCGACGCTGTCGACGACGAGGGGCCGGCTCATGCTTCGCTCTTGTCGGCTGCGGCCGAAAAGACGTGGCCCGGGCCGGGGAATGTCCGGCTTCGCACCTCCGCCGCATAGCTGGCCGCCGCCTGCGATATGACGCTGCGCAGGTCGGCATATTGCTTGACGAATTTCGGCACCCGGTCGACAGTCAGGCCGACCATGTCGTCGATGACCAGGATCTGGCCGTCGCAGTCGCCGCTGGCGCCGATGCCGATGGTTGGAATGGAAATGTGCCGGGTGAGGTCGGCGGCGACGGTCTCGACGGTACCTTCGATGACCACCGAAAACGCGCCGGCCTTTTCGACCGCGCCGGCATCGCGATAAAGGGCCGCCACATTCTCCTCGGTCCGGCCTTTGATCCTGTAGCCGCCGTCGCTTTCCACCGATTGCGGCTGCAAGCCGATATGTCCCATGACCGGAATGCCGGCAGCGACGATCGCCGCGATCTGCCGGGCAACTGTGACGCCGCCCTCCAGCTTGACCGCCTGGCAACCGGTTTCGCCGACGATCCGCTGCGCCGAGGCGACGGCCTGCGCCGCCGAACCCTCATAGCTTCCGGCCGGCATGTCGACCACTACGCAGGCCCTGGTCGAACCTCGCATCACCGCTTGTCCATGCGCGATCATCATCTCCAGCGAGGCGCCGAGCGTGGTCTTATGGCCATGGAGAACCATGGCGACGCTGTCGCCGACCAGAAGCAGGTCGACATGATCATCGAGCAGGCGAGCGACGGGGTAGGTATAGGCGGTGAGGCAGACGACAGGCACGCCGCCCTTGCGCAAGCGAATGGAACTGGCACTGATCCGCAGCTCAGGGTCGGATGCGTCTGGAGCCATCTCTACCTCCCTCAACCATCGATCAGGCTGGGTACCTGCATGGGGCGCGCAGAGCTTTAGAAAGACGGGGCAGCCTTGGCAAGTCATGCCTCGACAGATGCGAAAGGTTTGCCACGCTTGCATCGGTTTCCGACGGCCATGTGCGCGGCTTTTGCGGCAAAACCCTTGCCTTAGCGATGGCCTGACGCCATAAGCAGGAAACAGGCGCCGCCGCTGCCGCCGCGAGGACTTGCCACGAGGCTTTGGATGAAGACTTTCCTTCTGCAGTTTTTCACCTGGTGGAACAGCCAGACGCTGGGCACGCGCTTCCACACCTGGCGGCATGGCAAGAAAGTCGGGCAGGACGAGGCTGGCAACGTCTACTACGAGGGTGGTGTCGATTCGGAAGGCCGCACCCGCCGCTGGGTCATCTATCGCGACTATTCGGAAGCCTCGATGATTCCGCCCGGCTGGCATGGCTGGATGCATCACCGCGTCGATGTCGCGCCGCCGAGCGACAACTACAAGCCACGCGACTGGCAGAAGCCGCATCAGCCGAACCTTACCGGAAGTGCCGCCGCCTATCGCCCCAAGGGCTCCATACTCACCAATCAGCACCGCCCGCAGGTGACAGGCGATTACGACGCCTGGACGCCGGGGTCGTAACCGCTCGCTAAGGGCGGATCGGTCCTTTATCGCCACAATTGGCGTTTAGCTGCTTGCCGATCTGACAGCAGCGACTAGCCTTGGGCGCGACAGAATCACCCCGGGCGCAAAACACCGGACCCTTGCATGAGCATTTTCAGCCGAATCTCGATTGGCGGACTGACGGTGGCCGCCGCCGCTTTTGCGGCTTTTAGCACGGCCGCCGCACAGACGCTGGAGGCGCCAGTGGAACCGTGGGCACTGGAGGCGCCCGTGGAACCGGGGGCACCAGCGGCACCGGAGGCGCCAGTGGAGCCAGGGGCGGGCGCGGCAGCGGCACCGGAGGCGCCGGTGGCACTGGCAGCGCCGGAACGCATCACCAATCCCGTCGCCGAATTCGCCGGCATCGACAAGATCACCGGCCGCATCATCACCTTCGATGTCTATATCGACGAGACGGTGCAGTTCGGTGCTTTGCAGGTGACGCCGCGCATCTGCTATTCGCGGCCGCAAACCGAAGAGCCGAAGACCGATTCCTTCGTCGAGGTCGACGAGATCACGCTGGATCGCAAGATCCGCCGCATCTTCACCGGCTGGATGTTTGCCGAAAGCCCCGGCCTCAACGCCGTCGAGCACGCCGTCTACGACGTCTGGCTGAAGGGCTGCAAGCAGAAGTCGGAAGTGCCGGCACCCGACGCTGCTAAATCCAATTAGAACGCCAGGCGCGGGATCTCCTGTTGGGGATCACATACTGAGCCTTCCGGAACCGCCTCATTCTCCGTGCGTTGGGTCATGGCTGGCGGTACGGAGATGTTCCCATGATGGCCAATAAAGACGAACTCCTCGATCTCGAAAGAGGGTTCTGGACCGGCGACGCTGCCTATTTCAAAGCCAATGCCGACACCGAATGCCTGGTGGCTTTCCCACAGATGGCGCAGACGATGAGTAACGCCGATCTGGCCGAAACCGCGACGGACCCGAACCGCTGGCGCGATCTCGACATCGACCTCAAGGGCATCATCGAGCCGGGCAGCGACATTGTCATGCTGACCTATGAGGCCCATGCCACTCGCGAGAATGGCGAGCCTTATGCGGCGCTGGTCAGCACTGGCTATGTCCATCGCGTCAATGGCTGGAAGATGATGTTCCACGCGCAGACGCCTCTTGAGCCTGCCGCAAAAGACTGACCCTGGCGCAGATCACGGGAAAAAGACCGCTTCGCCCTTCAGCGCGTCAGCCAGCATCTTTTCGTATTTGCCCCTTGGCACGTCGATCGCGCCGAAACGTTTGAGGTGCTCGGTGGTGAACTGCGTGTCGAGCAGCGCAAAGCGCCGTTCCCTCAGGCGTTCGACCAGATGCACCAGGCAGACCTTCGACGCGTCCGTCTCCCTGGCGAACATGCTTTCGCCGAAGAACACCCGGCCGAGCGACACGCCATAGAGCCCGCCAACCAGCCGACCCTCGCGCCAGGCTTCGACTGAATGGCAATGGCCCATCCGGTGGAGTTCGACATAGGCCTCGCGGATCGGAGCGTTGATCCAGGTCGACCGGCGTTCCTCGCGCCTCTCGGCGCAGCCATCGATGGTCGCTTCGAAGTCGAAATCGAAACGGATGTCGAACAGGTTTTTCCGGATCGCCTTCCTCAGGCTTTTGGGCGTGTGGAATCCATCGAGCGGGATGATGCCGCGCGTCTCCGGCCGAACCCAGAACACTTCGGGATCGGTGGCGCTTTCGGCCATCGGAAAGACGCCCGAGGCGTAGGCCTTGAGCAACAGGTCGGTCGGGATGCGATAGCCTGGTGCGTAGGGACGGGTCATCGCGTCATTATATTCTATAAGTTCGCGACCTAATCCTCTTCGGCCAGATATTTTTCCAGCCAGTGGATGTCATACTCGCCATTGGCGATATCGGCATTACCGACAAGATCGCGAAACAGCGGCAGCGTCGTCTTGATGCCGTCGACGACGAATTCGTCGAGCGCCCGCCGCAGCCGCATCATGCATTCGACGCGGTTGCGGCCGTGCACGATCAGCTTGCCGATCAGGCTGTCGTAGTAAGGCGGGATCTTATAGCCGGAATAGACGCCGGAATCGACACGGATGCCGAGGCCGCCCGGCGTGTGGAAGTGGGTGATCGTGCCGGGCGAGGGGGTGAAGGTGCGCGGATCCTCGGCATTGATGCGGCACTCGATGGCGTGGCCCTGAAAGCGGATCTCTTCCTGGCGCATGGAAAGCCCGCCGCCCGAGGCGACGCGGATCTGCTCATGCACGAGGTCGATGCCGGTGATTGCCTCCGTCACCGGATGCTCGACCTGCAGGCGCGTATTCATCTCGATGAAATAGAACTCGCCGTTCTCATAGAGGAATTCGATGGTGCCGGCGCCGGAGTAGCCGAGATCGGCGATAGCCCTGGCGCAGACGCCGCCGATATGCGCGCGCTCCTCGGCGTTGAGCGCCGGCGAGGGCGCCTCTTCCCAGACCTTCTGGTGGCGGCGCTGCAGCGAACAGTCGCGTTCGCCGAAATGCACGCCGCGGCCGGCACCGTCACCGAACACCTGCACCTCGATGTGGCGCGGCTTTTCGAGATACTTCTCGATGTAGACGGCGTCGTCGCCAAAAGCGGCGCCGGCTTCCGAGCGCGCCGTCTGCAGCGCGACTACAAGATCGGCTTCGCTGCGCGCCACCTTCATGCCGCGTCCGCCGCCGCCGGCCGACGCCTTGATGATCACGGGATAGCCGATCTCGGCGGCGATGTGTTTGGCTTCCTTTTCCTCGGTGACCGCCCCGTCGGAGCCGGGCACCACCGGAATGCCAAGACGCTTTGCGGTGCGCTTGGCCTCGATCTTGTCGCCCATGATGCGGATGTGATCGCCGGACGGGCCGATGAAGGTGATGTTGTGCGCGGCGAGGATATCCGCGAATTTGGCATTCTCGGACAGGAAGCCGTAGCCCGGATGCACCGCGTCGGCGCCGGTGATCTCGCAGGCCGCAACGATCTGGTGGATGTTGAGATAGCTGTCGCGCGACGGTGGCGGGCCGATGCAGACGCTCTCGTCGGCGAGCCGCACATGCATGGCGTCGGCGTCAGCGGTCGAATGCACCACCACCGTCTGGATGCCGAGCTCCTTGCAGGCGCGCAGCACCCTCAGAGCGATTTCGCCGCGATTGGCGATGAGGATTTTCTGGAACATTTTGCGGCTGTTCCCGGCTCTACTCGATCACGACGAGCGGCATGCCATATTCGACCGGCTGCGCATCCTCGAACAGGATCGCCGTCACCGTGCCGGCACGGGGCGAAGGGATCTGGTTCATCGTCTTCATCGCCTCGATGATCAGTAGCGTCTGGCCTTCCTTGACCTGCTGGCCGACCTCGATGAACGCCTTGGCGTCGGGCGACGGCGCCAGGTAGGCGGTGCCGACCATGGGCGAGGCCACCGCGTTCTTGGACACGTCGGCCGCTGCCGGGGCGGCTGCGGCAGCTGGCTGCGCTGCCGGTGGCGCATAGACGGGCTGCGGTGCGGCGACCGCATGGACGGCCGGCGCCTGTCGCGACACCCGCACCTTCAAGTCGCCCAGCTCGACCTCGATCTCGGTGAGGTTGGTGTCGTTCAGTATGCCCGCCAGATCGCGGATAAGCTGCTGGTCAACACCGTTCTTCTTTATCGACATTTTCGAGCCTTCTGTTTGTTGGCCGGTCATAGGCGTGCGGCCAGCGCCTGCAGCGCCAGTGTGTAGCCGAGCGGCCCGAACCCGCAGATCACACCAACGGCGACCGGCGAGACCATGGAAACGTGGCGGAATGATTCCCGCGCATGGATGTTGGAAAGATGAACTTCGGCGACGGGCAATGGCGCAACAGAGCGGATGGCGTCGTGAATGGCGATCGAGGTGTGGCTGTAGGCGCCCGGATTGATGACGATGCCGACAGCCTTGTCGGCGGCTTCCTGTATCCAATCGACGAGGTCGCCCTCGTGGTTCGACTGACGAAAATCGATTTCGAGCCCAAGTGCCGCACCTGCCTGCTTGCAATCGTCGGCAATCGCGGCAAGCGTCTTGCCACCATAGATGCCCGGTTCGCGCTTGCCGAGCGCGTTGAGGTTGGGACCGTTCAGGACGAAAACCGTTTTCAAAGTGCCGACCTTTCCCAGTGTGGTTTTGAATCCAAAATTCGCAATACCTTGGAGCAGCGCTTTGAACGAATTTCGGATTCAAAGCCACACTGGCAATTTATACATTTTCTGATGTGGTGGATTTGAAGTTCCTGAACGCTGATGCCACCAAAGTAGCAGGAACTTCAAATCCACCACATCAGCGCCGGCATCAGTCGGCGCGCCGGACCTCTATAATGGGCTTAGACGCCTGCGAAAAGAGCGCAAGTGGGTTCTTTCGCTGTCCACAACAGGCGGAAAATGGCTTGCGCCGAAAGCCAGCGGCCGATCAGAGCGCGGCCTTGGCCGCCTCGATCTTCTCCGCCAGCACTTCCTGCCCAAGCGCCCCGAACACCACCTCGTTGCCGACCACATACGAGGGCGTTCCGGTGATGGCCAGCTTGTTGGCAAGGTCGTACGTCTTGGAGAGGGCCTCGGCGATCGACGGGTCCTTCATCTTCTCGCGCAGCGCCGCTTCGTTGGCGCCGAGCGAAAGCGCTACCTTGATGGCCGCCGCTTCGGTGGCGCGTCCCTGGGCGCCGAGCAGTGCGTTGTGGAACTCGCCGTATTTCTCCGGCATCATCAGGTGGAAGGCCATCGAGACGACGCTCGCCTTCTGCGAATCCGGGCCGAGGATCGGGAACTCCTTGAGCACGAAGCGCAGGTCCGGATCGGCTGTCGTCAGCGTCTGCATGTCCTCCATGGCGCGTTTGCAGTAGCCGCAATTGTAATCGTAGAACTCGACGATGGTGACCTTGCCGTTCGGATTGCCGACGACGCCGTCGAAAGCCGAATTGAAGATCTGGTCCTTGGCATTTTTGATGACGCTGAGGCTGGCAACCTGCTGCGCCTCCTTCTGCTTGGCCTCGAGCGCTTCCTGAGCCTCCAGCAGCACTTCCGGGTTCTTCAAGAGATAGTCGCGGATGATGCCCTCGATTTCGGCCCGGTCGATCTTGGTGTCGGCGGACGCCGCCTGGGCGACCTGCGCGGCATCGGCCTTTGCCGTCTGCGGACTTCCGGTCACGAACCCGAAACCCAGCATGGCGAGAGCGACCGCCACGCCCGTGGTGCCCAGCAGAATTGCCTTGTTCATCATCCCTAATCCTCTTGCCTGATTTCCAGCCCGATTTGTCCGACTACATGTCGCCGCGCACGGCCGGAAGGTTCACTTTTTCTTGCCTGATGGTGCGTAGTTTATGATGTCTTGCGCGCGGATCCAGCCCGGCTCGCCGCGCTTCATTTTCATCTGCGCACGCATTGCGAAGATCTTGGCATCCTTGTAGGCGCCGGAATAGAAATGGCCTTCGGCGGTCGCAAGGTCGGCGGCCGGAATGTTGCCGAGCTCGCCATAGGCCTGCGCCAGATGGCGGTAACCGACGGCGTTTTCCCGGTCGCGCCCGAGGCCCTTATTGATCTGCACCACCGCTTTCTCCAGGGAATCGGGCGTGCCGATGGCCATCAGCGCCTGGCCGTAGGAGACCGGCAGCAGCCCGGATCGCGCCGGATCGAGGCTGACCGCCTTGGCATAGGCTTCCGCGGCAGCCTTCGGTTTGTTCGCTTTCATCAGGATGTCGCCGCGCAATTCCTGGAAATAGGGGTTTTTCGGCTGTGCCTTGATCAGCGCGTTGGTTTTGGCGAGCGCCCCGGCCAGATCGCCGAACAGATAGCTCGTCTGCGCGTCGCCATATTGCGAGGCGAGGCTGCCCGGGTTCTTGCGCATCAGCCGCGAAGCGGCGGCCTTGCCTCCCATATAAGCGGCGATCTTGATCCGCATCATGTCGTGCCGCTGCTGCAGTGCCGGCGGATCGACTTTGTCGAGATAGGGGCTCTGCTTGACTAGCACTTCGAGGTTGGCGATGCGTTCCCGCGGCAGCGGATGGCTGATCCGGTAGGGATCGACCTGCGCTCCCGACAGCGAGAGCGCGCTCTGAAAGCGGCCGAATGTCTTCAGCATGCCCAGGCCGGACTGACCGGTGGCATTGAGATAGGTTATCGCCGAGCGGTCGGCGGTCATCTCTTCGGTGCGCTGATAGGCGAGGATACTGCGCTGTGCCATCTCGCCGCCACCAGCTGCAACCCCCATGCCGGCGCCGGCGAGGCCCCGGCTTTTGGTGGTGGCGCCGGCAGCGATGGCACCAGCGCCAAGCAGCGTCGCGATGATAGCCATCGTTTTGGCGCGTTCGATCTGGTTGCGCAACTTTTGCTGATGCCCGCCGGCAATGTGGCCGGCTTCATGGGCGATGACGCCGATGATCTCGTTGGGCGTCTCCGCCGACATCAGGGCGCCGGTGTTGATGAACAGGCGGGACCCGGCAACGAAAGCGTTGAAACTCTGGTCGTTGACCAGCACGATGTCGACGCCGTCTTCCGGCAGGCCCGCGGCCCTGAAGATCGGCCGCGCATAGTCGCGCACCAGCGCTTCGATCTCGGCATCGCGCACCACCGGCACGTTTTGCGCGAAGGCGCTGACCGTGCCGGTCACAGCGACCGTCGCGGCAAGCGAAAGCGTCGCGAAGACGCGCGCTGCCCTGGCTATCGTCGATTTGGGTCGGCTCAACATGGCAGGTCCACTGGTAGACGAGCGGGCGAAGGATGAAAAGTCGGCACTGAAACTTTACCGAACTTGTGATCCTCACATCAATCGGGCATTTGTGCGGCGCGGGACGCCAAAGCTCGGCGCCGGCAGCCGGCAAGGGCCGACCCAAGGGCCGATAAGGAACGAGGTCAAATGGTTGTATCGCTTTCGCGTCGCGGCGACGTCGAACCGTTCCACGCCATGGACATTCTGGCGGAAGCGAATCGGCTGAAGGCCAAGGGCGTGCCCGTTGTTTCCATGGCTGTTGGCCAGCCGTCTGATCCGGCGCCGGCCGGGGTCAGGCAGGCAGCGACGAACGCGTTGAAGATGGGCCGCATCGGCTACACCGACGCGTTGGGTCTTTCCGGCCTGCGCGAGGCCATCGCGCAGCACTACGCGGACCACTATGGGCTCGCCATCTCGCCCAGCCGGATCGCCGTCACCACCGGATCGTCGGCCGCCTTCAACCTGGCCTTTCTGGCGATGTTCGATCCAGGCGATCGTGTCGCCATCGCCGCACCCGGCTATCCGGCCTATCGCAACATCATGGCCGCGCTCGGCATCGAGATCGTCGAGATCGAGCTCGCCGGCGATGCCTATCTCCACGCCGAACATCTGAAGACCGCGCATCGCGAAAAGAAGCTGAAGGGCGTGTTGTTTGCCAGCCCGGCCAATCCGACCGGCGCGATCATCCCCGCCGACGAGCTGTCGGCGCTGGTGACGACGGTGGAAGAGCTCGGCATCGCCGTGATCTCCGACGAGATCTATCACCGGCTGGCTTACGCTGCGCTGGACACCACGGCGCTTGCCTACGGCCCTGACGTAACGGTGATCAATTCCTTTTCGAAATATTACTGCATGACCGGTTGGCGCATCGGCTGGATGGTGCTGCCGGAAGCATTGGTGCGGCCGGTCGAGCGCATCGCCCAGAGTCTCTACATCTCACCGCCGGAACTGTCCCAGATCGCCGCGATCGAGGCGTTCAAGGCGACCGGGGAATTGGAAGCGGTGAAGGCGCGTTACGCCTGGAACCGCGAGCTTTTGATGAAACGCCTGCCCGAACTCGGCTTTGCGCTGGCGGCACCGATGGACGGGGCGTTCTACGCCTTCTGCGATGTCACCAGGCATACCAACGACAGCATGGCCTTCGCGCGCAAGATGCTGGCCGAGGCGCATGTGGCGGCGACGCCCGGCCGCGATTTCGATCCGCTTCAAGGCCATCGAACCATGCGCTTTTCCTATGCCGGCAGCCACGATGAGATGGTCGAGGCGATGAGGCGCATCGAGCGCTGGCTGAAGTAGCGCGAATGCCGGACCTCGAACAGGCTTTGACCGAAATTGCCGCCGAAATGGCGGAGCGCACGGATCGCGGCGAAGTCGCGACCTACATTCCGCAGCTCGGCAAGGTCGATCCGAAAAAGTTCGGTATTGCCGCCGTGACCAATGACGGTCGCGTGCTGGTGGCGGGCGACGCCGATGAGCCGTTTTCGATCCAGAGCATTTCGAAGGTGTTCACGCTGACATTGGCGCTCGGCAATGTCGGCGACGCACTGTGGCAGCGTGTCGGGCGCGAGCCTTCGGGCAACCCGTTCAACTCGATCGTCCAACTCGAGCACGAGAACGGCATTCCGCGCAATCCGTTCATCAATGCCGGCGCCATCGTCATTTCCGACATTCTGCTCGCCGGGCACCAGCCGCGCGAGGCAATCGGCGAGATCCTGCGCTTCATCCAGTTCCTGGCCGACGACGAGACCATCATCATCGACCGCGAGGTCGCGGCTTCGGAACGTGCCACCGGCTTTCGCAACTTGGCGCTTGCCAACTACATGAAATCATTCGGCAATCTCAACCATGCGCCGGATCTGGCGCTGGGCGTCTATTTCCACCATTGCGCCATCGCCATGAGCTGCCGGCAACTGGCTTTGGCCGGTCGCTTCCTCGCCAATGGCGGTAAGAACCCGGCGACCGGTCATTCCGTGGTGTCGGCCGAGCGCGCCCGCCGCATTGGCGCGATGATGCTGACCTGCGGTCATTATGACGGCTCCGGCGA
Source organism: Mesorhizobium sp. (assembly GCA_004020315.1). Classification (GTDB taxonomy): domain Bacteria; phylum Pseudomonadota; class Alphaproteobacteria; order Rhizobiales; family Rhizobiaceae; genus Mesorhizobium. The sequence goes on along the minus strand of SAQG01000031.1, from coordinate 30,421 downwards.
TTTCGCCTTTCGCGTCGGCATCCCGGGCAAGAGCGGCGTCGGCGGCGGCATTTTGGCGATCGTGCCGGGCGTGGCCACGCTCGCCGTATGGTCGCCCGGCCTCAACGCCAACGGCAATTCCAGGCTGGGATCGATTGCGCTGGAAAGATTGGCAAAGATGATGAACTGGTCGGTCTTCGCGCCGTAATGCGCAGAAACGCTGGTGTCAGACATTAAAAATCCCGCGCCGTCCTTCGACGGCGCGGGATTTTTTAGTCAGAAATTATCCCAAGAAGCTGAAAAACTTAGAAAAAGCCTTTCCGTTGCCACCAGCCGGCTCGCTTCGGCTTTTCCTCGGTCTTTTCTTCTTCGGCAACGGTCGAGGACACGATCGGCTCAACCGGAGCATCCACCGGTACGGGCTTGCGTCGCGGTGGGCGGACCTTCGGTTTTTCGTCGACGGCGGCCACGGCTGTTTCCTGCGAAACAGGTGCGGGAACCTCCGCAGCGATTTCCGGCTCGGCGACCGGCGTCTCCGCGACGACGTCCGCTGCAGCCTTCTTCGGCTTGGCGACGCGGCGCGGCTTCTTCGGCTTTTCGGCGCTCGGCATGTCGTCATTGGCCGGAGCAACAGGCTCTTCGACCGGCGTTGCTACTACCGGCTCGCTTGAGACCGTTACGCCCTCCAAGACTTCGCCTTCGGGACGGTCAGCCGACTCGGCAGTGCCTGCATCGACCTCGCCTTCGCCGTCTTCACGGCGATTGCGCTTGCCGCCGCGCTTGCCGCGCCGGCGCTTCTTGCCCTGTCCTTCATCCGCCACTTGACCGTCGTCGGACGCTCCCACCGCCTCAGTGACGCCGACCTGGTCCTCGTGATCTGCTTCGGCGCCTTCATCGCTTGAGGCTTCGGAGACGCCCTCGGCAGTGGCGGAGAGGGATGCACCTTCCACGGGGGCGCCATGCTCGCGGTCGCGATCCTTGCCGCCGCGCCGTCTGCGGCGCTTGCGGCGCTTGCGGTCGCGGCCTTCGCCATCCTCGCTTGGCCTTGGCTGCTGCGGCGGCTGCTGGGCTTGGCGCGGTTGCTCCGCCGGTGCAACGACCTCGTCTTCCTCCTCCTCGATGACGATTTCGTCGGCGGGCTCTTCCGGCTCGACATAGGCGGGCAAGGTGCGCACCTCTACAAAGCCTGCAGGCTTTTCCGCCAGCGCGCCGCGGAAGATCGCATAATGCTGAGCGCCGACCGTGTCGTCGGCTTCGACGGTGATGGTCAGGCCGAAGCGGCTTTCGAGTTCCACCAGCGTGCCGCGCTTGTGGTTGAGCACATAAAGCGCGGTCGCCGCCGGCGTCCGCACCGTGATGTGGCTGCGCGAATCCTTGAGCAGGAATTCCTCGATCGCCCGCACCACCATCAGCGCGACAGACGAATCGGAGCGCACATGGCCGGTGCCGCCGCAATGCGGGCAGGGCTTCATCGTCGATTCCAGCACGCTGGCACGGATGCGCTGGCGCGACATCTCCATCAGGCCGAAATGCGAGATGCGGCCGACCTGGATGCGGGCGCGATCGTTCTTGAGGTGATCCTTCAGCCGCTTCTCGACGGCGCGGTTGTTGCGGTTCTCCTCCATGTCGATGAAGTCGATGACGATCAGGCCGGCGAGATCGCGCAGCCTCAGCTGCCGTGCGACTTCCTCGGCCGCTTCCAGGTTGGTGTGAAGCGCCGTGTCCTCGATCGAGTGCTCCTTGGTGGAGCGGCCCGAATTGACGTCGATGGCGACCAGCGCTTCGGTCTGGTTGATGATGATGTAGCCGCCGCTCTTCAGCGTCACCTGCGGCTGCAGCATGCGGTCGAGCTGCGCTTCGATGCCGTTGCGCACGAAGATCGGCGTCGTGTCGCGGAACGGCTGCACGACCTTGGCGTGGCTTGGCATCAGCATGCGCATGAAGTCCTTGGCCTCGCGATAGCCCTCTTCGCCGGAGACCAGGATCTCGTCGATGTCCTTGTTGTAGAGGTCGCGCACCGAGCGCTTGATCAGGCTGCCTTCTTCGTAGACCAGGGCAGGGGCCGTGGACTGCAGCGTCAGATTGCGGACGTTTTCCCAAAGCCGCATCAGATATTCGTAATCGCGCTTGATCTCGGCCTTGGTGCGGCTTTCGCCGGCCGTGCGCAGGATGACGCCCATGCCCTGCGGCACTTCGAGATCGGCGACGACCTCCTTCAGCCGCTTGCGGTCCTGTGCGTTGGTGATCTTGCGCGAAATGCCGCCGCCGCGCGCCGTGTTCGGCATCAGCACCGAATAGCGGCCGGCAAGCGACAGGTAGGTGGTGAGCGCTGCGCCCTTGTTGCCGCGCTCTTCCTTCACGACCTGCACCAGAAGTATCTGCCGGCGCTTGATCACTTCCTGGATCTTGTACTGGCGGCGTACCGGCTTGCGGCGGTTGCGCGCTTCTTCCAGCGCATCCTCGGCGCCGACCGATTCGACCTCATGGTCGTCCGGATGCGAGGACTGGACCTCTTCCAGCATGCCGCGATCATTGTCGGTGGACGTGGCTTCGCCGGCCGACTCCGCCTGCGGCACGGCTTCGGAAATCACATCCGCTTCGATGCTGGCGGCGATGGAATTTGGACCGCCTTCGGAAGGCCCAGTCTCCTCATGGCTCGTCTCACTATGACTCGCCTCAGCATGACTGGCGACATCCTCGCCATGTTCCGAAGTAACGGATGGCGTTTCGACATTTTCGGAAACGCCATAGGCGTTCTCCGCGACCGCATCCTCGCCGTGTTCGCCGCGTTCATTGGAGCCGCTGTCATTGGACCCGCTGTCGTTGGAATCGACGGAATCTTCCGAATCGGCCGCACCTGCATCACGCTTGTGCTCGCCTCGGTCGCGGCTCTTGCCGCCGCGCCGGCGTCCGCGCCGCCCGCGATCGCGGCTCTGGCGGTCGTCGCCTTCGCCGTCCTCATCGTCCTCGTCTTCCTCCTGCGCTTCCGCGCGCAGCAGCGCCTGACGGTCGGCGACCGGAATCTGGTAGTAATCGGGATGAATTTCACTGAAGGCGAGGAAACCGTGACGGTTGCCGCCATATTCGACAAAGGCTGCCTGAAGCGAGGGTTCGACGCGGGTTACGCGGGCGAGGTAGATATTTCCTTTGAGCTGCTTCTTGTCCTGAGATTCAAAGTCGAATTCTTCAATACGGTTACCGCGAACGACGACAACACGTGTTTCCTCCGGGTGGGAGGCGTCTATCAGCATCTTGTTGGGCATTATTTCGTTTCCCACCGGCAGCCGTCAGCCGCAGCTTGCGGGGCAAAGCCCGCCGCTGTGAGTGTGGATGAACATGGGTGCCGGGCAATTGAATGTCCGCCGGCCGCTGCCTGAGCGCCATGGCGGTGCCGCCCGCAGCCATAATGGCGCGGTTTGCTGCGGACCTTTCCATGATTGCGCTTGAAGCCATCGTAACCAGCAGAACCTTTTTGAACCAAAGCCCGGGAAAACCGGACCAGCTTGTTTGCTCGTACAGAGCCGGCGCGGGACAATCCCGGCCGTTTTCCTCACGCAGGCGTTTCCCCCGCCACGGGCTCACACCTGCGAAATTCGTCGCGATCACCTGATGCCTTTTTTCGCCTGAAGCGAAAGGAGCCGTCGTTCATCTGACCTGTAGCAGGAAGCTGCGGAGAAGGACGGTTCCAGGATTGCAGTGATCCACCATCGCTTTTATGATTTGGCGGGTTGGAAGGCAACCCCGATTTCCGATGCCGGCAAAAAGCAGTTCCGCAACGGAAGCACTGCTTAAGCCTTTGGATGAAAAGGCTTGGTTAACCTTCTCTGGATACCAATCGTTAATCGAGTTCGCGGCCTAACCGGCATTTCGACAAGACGACGACACTCCGACAAACAAAGATTGGGCGCCCCGCGCCAAACCGGAGCGACTGGAAAGAGATGGGACTGGCAGTCTTCACGCACAAGAGTGGTCGTGCCGGAGGCAATGTCTTCTACGCCGCCTACTTCCGCGCTGCTTGTCTGCTGTTGCTGGTTGTTGCTTGCCTAGTCTTTTCGCCGGGTTCCTTCGCCGCCGACGCGCCGCTGGCCGTGACGAGCTACAAAATGGCGGGTGACGCCAGCAAGATGCGCATCGTCATGAATTTCGATCGCGAGCCCGACCTCAAATGGTTCCTGCTGCGCGGCCCCCACCGTCTGGTCCTCGACCTGCCAAGCACGAAATTCGCCATCAATGCCAAGGATGTGAAGGCGCGCGGCCTGGTCAGGAGCGTGCGCTACGGCGATCTCGGTGAGGGCGTATCGCGGCTGATTCTCACCGGCAAGGGCCCGTTCGCCGTCGACAGGCTCGACGTGCTCAGGAATGAAGACGGCAACGGCTACCGCATCGCTATCGACATGTCGGCGGCGTCCGTGCGGGAGTTCGACGCCGCTCTTGCCAATCAGGCGCTGACTACCGGCTCGACAGTCTCCTCCGACAAGGGCGGCAGGGTCGGCACCGGCCCGGTCTCCAATCCGGGCCATCGCTTCACTGTCGTCATCGATCCAGGCCATGGTGGCATCGACGGCGGCGCCGAGGGCCTGAACGGTACGGTCGAGAAGAACGTCACGCTCGCCTTCGCCACCGAATTGCGGGACAGACTTGCCGCAGTCGGCAAATACGATGTGTTCATGACGCGCGAGACGGACCAATTCCTGCGGCTGGACGACCGCGTGCGCATTGCCCGCCAGCACGAAGCCGATCTGCTCATTTCGATCCACGCCGACACGATCAGGGTCAAGGGCCTTCGCGGCGCAACCGTCTACACCGTCTCCGACAAGGCTTCCGATCCCGAAGCGCAGGCGCTCGCCGACCGTGAAAACCTTTCCGATCAATTCGCCGGCATGGAAATCAAGGACGACAACAAGGAAGTGACCGACATCCTGATCGACCTGATTCGCCGCGAGACGCATAGGTTCTCGATGAGTTTTGCCCAAACTTTGGTCGGCCAGCTTTCCACCAGCGTTGGCCTCATCAACAATCCGCAGCGTTCAGCCAGCTTCAAGGTGTTGAAGGCGCCGGATGTGCCCTCCGTGCTGGTCGAACTCGGCTATCTGTCGAATGCCAAGGACGAGGCGCAACTGCTCAGCGCCGATTGGCGCGGCAAGGCGGCCCAGAGCATAACCAATGCCATCGCCTTGTTCGCTTCAGCCAAGGCGGGAGCCGGAACCGGAGGCTGAGATGCCCGCCGCCGGCAACCAGAGGCAGCGTTGCATGACAACAACACCCTGTACTTATATTTCCGCCATTCGAAGCCGAAATTCCATGTTGCCGCATTTTGCCCACATGGTGGCGACATGGATTCTCGATTACCGGTCGGGATCGTCTCGAAAGCTTGCGTGAAGGGCGGCTTCGTTTAGGAAATTCCCGAACCGAGGACTGGAGCGGGCATGATTCGTCTTATTGGCTATTTCTTCGGCATCGGCACGGCGCTGGCCCTTTTGGTCGCGGCGGGCGTGGCGATCTATATCAGCCACTTGTCGAAGGATTTGCCCGACTACGAGGTCCTGGCCAAGTATGAACCGCCGGTGACGACCCGCATCCATGCGTCCGACGGTGCGCTGATGGCCGAATATGCGCGCGAGCGGCGCCTGTATTTGCCGATTCAGGCGGTGCCGGATCGTGTCAAAGCGGCCTTCCTGTCTGCCGAGGACAAGAATTTCTACAATCACCCCGGCATCGATATGACCGGCCTTGGCCGCGCAGTCATGGTCAATCTGCAGAATTTTGGCTCGGGCAAGCGCCAGGTCGGCGCCTCGACGATCACCCAGCAGGTGGCGAAAAACTTCCTGTTGTCCTCGGACCAGACCTACGAGCGCAAGATCAAGGAGATGATCCTCGCCTTCCGCATCGAGCAGGCCTATTCGAAGGACCGCATTCTCGAGCTCTATCTTAACGAGATTTTCTTCGGGCTCGGCGCCTACGGCGTCGCCGGCGCAGCACTCACCTATTTCGACAAGGCGGTGAATGAACTCACCGTGGCGGAGGCGGCCTATCTGGCGGCGTTGCCGAAGGGCCCCTCCAATTATCACCCGTTCAAATATGCCGACCGCGCCATCGAGCGCCGCAACTGGGTCATCGACCAGATGGTCGACAACGGCTACGTCACCCGAGAGGAAGGCGCCAAGGCCAAGGCCGAGCCGCTCGGCGTCAAGCCACGCCGCTCCGGCACCTATCTATTCGCCGGCGAATACTTCACCGAGGAAGTGCGTCGCCAGATCAGCGCGCGCTACGGCGAGAATGCGCTCTACGAAGGCGGCCTGTCCGTCCGTACGACGCTTGATCCCAAGATGCAGCTGATCGCCCGTAAAGCCATGCAGAACGGCTTGATGAAGTTCGATACGCTGCGCGGCTATCGCGGACCGGTGACGACCATCGACGTATCCGGCGACTGGGGCGTGCCTTTGAGCGCCGTCAAGGGACTGGATGACGTGCCCGAATGGTCGCTCGCCGTCGTACTCGACAGCTCGGAGAGCGGTCTGTCCATCGGCCTTCGTCCAACCCGGCAGATCTCGGGCGAACTCGTCAAGGATCGGATCGAAGGCACTGTCAGCCGCGAGGACATGAGCTTCGCCATGCGTCATGTGGTCGGCGGTAAGACCGTCAAGGCCAAATCGCCGGCGGATGTGCTGAAGCCTGGCGACGTCATCTTCGTGCAGAAGAAAGAGGGTACGGATGGGGCCTATATCCTGCGCCAGGCCCCCGAAGTGGAAGGCGGCATGATCGCCATGGATCCGCATACCGGCCGCGTTCTGGCCATGGTCGGCGGGTTCTCCTATTCGCAATCGGAATTCAACCGTGCCACGCAGGCCATGCGGCAGCCGGGTTCGTCGTTCAAGCCGATCGTCTATGCGGCCGCCCTCGACAATGGCTATACGCCGGCTTCGGTGATCATGGATGGCCCGATCACCATCAAGAGCGGTAACACGACCTGGACGCCGAAAAACTACGATGGAAGGACAGCGGGCCCGGCGACCTTGCGGTCGGGCATCGAGAGGTCGCGCAATCTGATGACTGTACGCCTTGCCAACGACATGGGCATGAAGCTGGTCGCCGAATATGCCGAGCGCTTCGGCGTTTATGATCGACTGGCGCCGTACCTGCCTATGGCGCTGGGGTCGGGCGAGACAACCGTGATGCGCATGGTATCGGCCTATTCGATCATGGCCAACGGCGGAAAGTCGATCAAGCCGACGCTGATCGACCGCATCCAGGATCGGTACGGCAAGACGGTGTTCAAGCAGGACGAACGCGGCTGCGAAAATTGCAATGCGGCCAAATGGCAGAACCAGCCTGAGCCGGAACTGGTCGACAATTCCGAGCAGGTGCTCGATCCGATGACTGCCTATCAGATCACCTCGATGATGGAGGGTGTCGTCGAGCGCGGTACCGGCGCTACCGTCGCCGAACTCGGCCGCCACATCGCCGGCAAGACCGGAACGACAAACGACGAGAAGGATACCTGGTTCATCGGCTACACGCCCAACCTCGTTGTCGGCCTTTATATGGGTTACGATCAGCCGAAAGGTCTTGGCAAGGGCGCGACCGGCGGCGGCCTCGCCGCGCCGATCTTCAAGGACTTTATGCGCGTGGCGCTGGACGGCACGCCCAATGTCGATTTCCAGGTTCCCGAAGGCATGAAGCTGATCGCCATCAATCGCAAGACCGGCATGCGGGCCAACCCAGACGACGCCGGCGCCTTTATCGAAGCCTTCAAACCGGGCACCGGCCCCGCCGACAGCTATTGGGTGATCGGCATGAGTGAGGACGGCTCCAACGCCTCCGGCGGCGCGCTGTCGCCACAGGCCAACCAAGCCATCCAGTCCGGCGGCGGCGGCCTGTATTGACATAGGACATGATAGTTGGGCCGGCTTTCGAGCCGGCCCATTTCGCTTTACAGGCAGCGGTGCCGTCCCTATGTATCGCGCCAACCCAAGCTCTGTTCAAGCAACGGGGCACCATTTCAGCACAGGACAGAACAACCAGCCATGCGCGCGGAAACGCAGAACATTGTCGACGAAATCAGGCAGGCGATAACCCTGCTGAGGAGGCATCTTTGACTGGGATCAAGCCATAAAGCGGCTTGAATACCTCAACGTGCGTGCCGAGGATTCGAGCCTTTGGAACGAGCCGCTGGAGGCGCAAAAGCTGATGCGTGAGCGCCAGGGCCTCGAGGAAGGCATCGCCGCGGTCAAAGGCCTCACACAGGCCCTGGAAGACAATATCGGCCTGATCGAGCTTGGCGAGGAAGAGGGCGATGAGAGCGTCGTCGCCGAGGCGGAAGCGGCGATCCGCTCGATGCGCGGCGAAGCAAAGGCCCGCCAGATCGAGACGCTGCTTTCGGGCGAGGCGGACGCCAACGACAGCTATCTCGAAATCCATGCCGGCGCCGGCGGCACTGAAAGCCAGGACTGGGCCTCGATGCTTCTGCGCATGTACACGCGTTGGGCCGAGCGGCGCCGCTTCAAGGTCGAGGTGCTGGAAGTGCATGACGGCGAAGAGGCCGGCATCAAGTCCGCCACGCTGCTGATCAAGGGCCACAATGCCTATGGTTGGCTGAAGACGGAATCCGGCGTTCACCGTCTCGTGCGTATTTCGCCCTATGACAGCAATGCGCGCCGCCACACGTCCTTCGCCAGTGTCTGGGTCTATCCCGTGATCGACGACACGATCGAGATCGACGTTTCCGAATCGGACGTCCGCATCGACACCTATCGTTCGTCCGGATCGGGCGGCCAGCACGTCAACACCACCGATTCGGCGGTCCGCATCACCCATCTCGCCACTGGCATCGCGGTCGCCTGCCAGGCCGAGCGCTCCCAGCACAAGAACAAGGCGAAGGCCTGGGAGATGCTACGCTCGCGGCTCTACGAGGAAGAGCTGAAGAAGCGCGAGGCGGTGGCGAACGCCACCGAAGCGTCGAAGAGCGATATCGGCTGGGGCCACCAGATCCGCTCCTACGTTCTGCAGCCCTATCAACTGGTGAAGGATCTGCGCACCGGCGTCGAGAGCACAAGCCCGTCGAGCGTGCTGGACGGCGACCTCGACGATTTCATGGAGGCATCGCTGTCGCAGCGCATCGAGGGCGGCGCCGGCGAAGTGGTGGCCGACATCGACTGAAGCTCCTACGCATTAAAGCGGCAGGAACATCACGCTAGAGTAACAGGCGCTCACTCTAATTGAGCGGTCGCTTGATAGCTTGTTTTTTCATCGAATTGCCAAAACGACTTCTACCTTCGGGTTAGATGTTGCAGGCCTGCCGGCGCCAAGCCCGGAACCACTGCGAGCTGATTCTCGTTATCTGCGATCCCATCTGCCGGGGTTGATGAAGTCACTCTCGTCAGCCTCGGCAGGCTGGTTCCGGCTGCAGATGTCGGCGCTCGGTTGCACAGCAATTTCTTGCGCCAACAAAGGAATCAGCCCAGCATCCGAAAGCTGGGGGAAAAAAGCATTTATGGCCGGACGCGGCTTATCTGCGACTTGACGATCCGGCCACTGGGAAGATGCGTTCCAAGAACGGGCAAGCGAAAGGCTTGATAACTCGTTGATAGGAACTGCGCCCATGCCTGCTTTCACAACCCGACCGGCCTCAGCCGTCGACACGGCGCGCCGCCTCCTGAATTCGATCATTGCGGTGGTGGCTCTGATGGCCGCCATCACTACATTTGCAGCATCCGCCTTGGCGCACGACGCCACGCCGACTGCGGCGAGGCCGCAGGGCTGGAGCTACCCATTCTCCTGTTGTTCTGGCTATGATTGCCGCGCGGTCTCACAGACGTCGATCAGCGAGCGCCCGGAGGGCTATGTCATCAAGGGGACAGGCGAGGTAGTGGGCTACAGCGATGCACGAATCAAGAATTCGCCGGATGGCGAATATCACTGGTGTTCGGTCGCCGGCGCCAACGACGGAAAGACCATCTGCCTGTTCGTGCCACCATCGTCGTTTTAGTGCAGGTCGCCCAACAGCTTGCCCCCAAGGGCCTGGCCCATCGCCTGGCCGGGGGGGTGCGCAGCGGTTTGGGATAACGACATGCATCAAAAAGATTGAAGGGCGTTACGCGGCCGATGCAGGCAAGCGAGTCTGCTGACAGACGGTTGTCAACAGCGTCTCTTTATGTTGCGTTACCGCGCGGGCGGGAGGCAATCGTGAGGGAGGCGTTCATGACCATAAAGGCAAGCTGCCACTGCAGGGCAACGACGTTCGAGGTTTCGGAAGCGCCGCTGACCGTGACGCAATGCACCTGCTCCTTCTGCTCGAAGCGCGGCTCGTTATGGGCCTATTACACTCCGTCGCAATTCAAGCTCACCAGCCCGCTCAAGAATGTCTCTTTCTATCAATGGGGCTCGAAAACGGTAAAACACGGTTTCTGCGCCACCTGCGGCTGCGGCACCTTCACCGAAACGCCGGACTGGTCGACCGGCAAGCCGGATTTCGACAATCCGAAAATCAGCGTGAATTCGCGCCTGTTCGACGACTTCGACCTCGATCAGGTCGAGGTCGTGGTCATCGACGGCAAGAATCTCTGGTAGCCGATAATCTCTGGTAGCCGATCAGAATTGCGCACTATCGCGGCCGTGGAATTGACCGGGAAAAGCCCTAACCAGCCGCTTTTCCCGTTCCATTTTTCGCCGCATTTCATGTTACAAGTCGACGGAAGGGCTGATGCGGCGCGCCACCGGTGAGACCGCGGACTGGAGAGGGACTACCCAATGAAAAAGACTGTGCTCGTCGCTGTGGCGACGGCTGTGCTCGTGAGCGCCTGCACCACAACCGATCCGTATACCGGAGAGCAGAAGGTTTCCAACACTGCGGCCGGCGCCGGCATCGGCGCGTTGGCGGGTGCGGGGCTCGGTCTGCTTGCCGGCGGCAACGATCGCCGTAATGCGCTGATCGGCGCTGGCGTCGGCGCGCTCGCCGGCGGCGCCATCGGCGCCACCATGGACCAGAACGAGGCCGAACTGCGCCGACAGCTTCAGGGCTCCGGCGTCAGCGTCACTCGCACCGGCGACCAGATCATCCTCAACATGCCGTCCGACATCACCTTCAACGTCGACCAGGACGCGGTGAAGCCCGGCTTCTATCAAGTGCTGAATTCGGTCGCACTTGTGCTGAACAAGTACCGGCAGACCACGGTCGACGTGTTCGGCCACACCGACTCGACCGGTGGCGACCAACACAATTTCGATCTGTCGCAGCGCCGCGCGCTGGCGGTCGCCAACTATCTGGCCGGGCAGGGCGTCGATTCCCGCCGCTTCGCCGTCACCGGCTTCGGCAAGACGCGTCCGATCGCTTCCAATGCGACGGCCGCCGGCCGTGCCCAGAACCGCCGCGTCGAGATCCAGCTTTCACCGCTCACCTGAGCTGGACCATGATTCCGGACCTCGGTTCGGAAAAGATCGTGTTCAGATACGAACCTGGCATCGAACATGAAGACGGCCCCGCAAGGGGCCGTTTCCGTTTGGGTGTTCTGGATTTAAAGGCGGGCCGGTGTTTGATCAGCCCTTGGCGACGATGCGCATGAACGCGGGCATGTCGTCGCCGAATCCGACGGTCGCGTCATTGTCTTCCTGGCGATGGCGGGTAGGCCGATTGCCGTCGCGCTGCGGCCTAGTGTCGCCACGTTCCGGCGCACGCTGTTCGTTGCGACTGCGATCGGGCGAAGCCTTGCGTTCGGGTGAAGCTTGGCGCTCGGTGTTTTCCGAGCGGATCGCTTCCTTGCGCGCGCGCCGCTCACCGGCATCGGCGACCGCGGTCTCGGCCGCCACTGGCTGTTCCTCGCGCGCCGCATCCGGTGCTGCGGCTTCGATTTGCTTGGCGTGGCGTTCGCGCGGTTTGCGTTCGCCCCTATCCTTGCGATCCTCGTCCTTGCGGCCGGCGCGGCGCGGGGCGCCGCGGCCACGGCGGGGAGCATCGTCCTCTCCGCCCTCGCTGGCGACGACCGTCGACAGATCGCCGTCATGCCACTCGATCTTGTTGCCGATCAGCCGTTCGATCGCGTCGATGTATTTGGTGTCGGACTTGGTGGCGATGGTGAAGGATTTGCCCGAGCGTCCGGCGCGGCCGGTGCGGCCGATGCGGTGGACATAGTCCTCGGCATGGATCGGCACGTCGTAATTGAAGACGTGGCTGACATCGGGGATGTCGAGCCCGCGCGCCGCAACGTCCGACGCAACGAGGTAGCGCAGTTTGCCGTCACGGAAATTGGCCAGCATCTGCATGCGCGCACGCTGGTCCATGTCGCCATGCAGCGCGCCGGCGTCGAAATCATATTTCAGCAGCGAGCGGAAAAGCTCCGAGACCTCGATCTTGCGGTTGCAGAAGATGATGGCGTTCTTCAGCTCCGCATCCTCGGCCCTTATCAGATTGCGCAGCGTCTCGCGCTTGTCCCAGGGTTTCGAGCCGGATTTCACCAGCCGCTGGATGATGTTGGTCGCAGCGGATGCGGCCTTCGAAACCTCGACGCGCACCGGCGCGTGCAGGAATTTCTCGGTGAGCTTGGTGATTTCAGGCGGCATCGTCGCCGAGAAGAACAGCGTCTGTCTCGTGAACGGGATCATCTCGCAGATGCGCTCGATGTCGGGAATGAAGCCCATGTCGAGCATGCGGTCGGCCTCATCGATGACGAGGATCTCGACGCCGTTGAGCAGGAGTTTTCCGCGCTCGCGGTGGTCGAGCAGGCGGCCTGGCGTCGCGATCAGCACGTCGGCACCGCGCTCCAGCTTCTTGTCCTGCTCGTCGAAGGACACGCCGCCGATCAACAGCGCGATGTTGAGCTTGTGGTTCTTGCCGTATCTGATGAAATTCTCTTCGACCTGCGCGGCAAGCTCGCGCGTTGGCTCGAGGATCAGTGTGCGTGGCATGCGGGCGCGTGCCCGGCCTTTTTCGAGCCGGGTCAGCATCGGCAGCACGAACGAGGCCGTCTTGCCGGTGCCGGTCTGGGCGATGCCCAAAATATCCTTGCCGAGCAAAGCGTGCGGAATGGCGCCGGCCTGGATCGGCGTCGGTTCGGTGTAACCGGCATCGGTAACTGCGGAAAGGACCTTCGGCGACAGGCCGAGGTCTGCGAAGGTCAACGCTTCTTGAGCGATCTGGGTGTCTGAGGACAAGTTTGGCTGTCTTTGGCTGGTTCGGGGGCGCAACGTAAGCAGTCGCGGCAAGCGCCGCGCGCCTGCAAGATTGGTATTGCAGGTAGGCGCAAGCCCACGATTTGTCAACAGAAACGGGTGGGGAAAGGCACGATTGTGAAGTCGTAACCTTAATCGCGATGCTTAATTTGCGTAGCGATTGCTACACCGGCTCAATAGCGGAACTGCTCGGCAAGAATGCGCTCGTTCCACGAGTGGCTCGGATCGAACAGCAGCGTCGCCGTCACCGTTGGCGATTCTCGCACCGTGACCGAGGTTACAGCCTTCACCTCGGTGTGGTCGGCGGCGGCGTTCACCGGCCGCTTTTCCGGCTCCAGAATGTCGAAACGAACCGTCGCCTTGTTGGAAAGCAGCGCGCCGCGCCAGCGACGCGGGCGGAACGGACTGACCGGGGTCAGCGCCAGCAGCGGTGCGTCGAGCGGCAGGATCGGCCCGTGCGCGGACAGATTGTAGGCGGTCGAGCCGGCTGGCGTCGCGATCATCACGCCATCGCAGTTCAATTCCTCCAGCCGCACTTGCCCGTCCACGGTGATACGGATCTTGGCCGTCTGGTAGGACTGGCGCCACAGCGCAACCTCATTGATCGCCAACGCTGAAATCGTTTCGCCCTCTGCCGTCACCGCCTGCATCTCCAGCGGGCGGATCGTTTCGGCAACGGCCGCCGCGATGCGCGCCGTCAAGCCGCTGGCGCGGTATTCGTTCATCAGGAAGCCGATGGTGCCACGGTTCATGCCGTAGATTTTTTTTCCCGTGCTCATCGTGTCGCGCAAGGTCTGCAACAGGAAGCCATCGCCGCCGAGGGCGACGACGATCTCTGCATCCTCGATGGATGCCTGACCATAGCGCTCCGAAAGGCTCTCCAGCGCCGCCTTGGCGTCGGCGGTGTCGGACGAGACGAAGGCGAAGCGGCTGGCGGCTTTGTTCATGGCTCCCCAATGGCGACGGTTGGTGGCGACCGGTTGGTGGCGACCGGTTGCTTGGGCCGCGCCAGCGCCGGGTTAGCATGGGCGGGGAAATCTGCAAAGGGAGGCATGTGCTGCCCCTCGACGCAGCGCCGGGAAGAGCCGCCGGTCCGGTGCTCGCGCATCGTCTCGAGTGACAAGCGAATGTGATGGTTAAGACGCGGATTAAACTCTCGTAAAGCCGGATCGACCATGTTAGCCCGCAGTGGATGGGCGGCGTGGGGGCCAGCCAGTCGGACCGATCTATTGCCGGTAACACGCCTGATTATCATCGTCTTGATGCTGGGAAGTTTTGCTCTTGCCTTTGCCCAACTGGTGCGCCAGTCAAAAGAGACGAGTTTGAGACCGCAACCCACGGCTTCACGCTGCGGCGATGCCGCCGGGACGCCGTGCCCGCAAAGGGCGTTGTGAATTCGCCAAGCACTTCCCGCGATGCGAGAGGCCGGCGCTTATCGCGCCTGCAGCAGATGGCAGCCGGCCTGCCGCTTCTGTGCGAGATACTCGTCGATAAGCTGGCGATAGCGCACTTTGCCGAAGCTCGGGAAGTGGCCGCCATGCACGACCGCAACGTCGAGTTCGCGCATGCGCAGCAGCGTTTCGACATAGTCGTCGACAGCGGAATGATAGACGTCGTCGATCAGCGGGCCGTCATAGACGATGTCGCCGGACAGCAGGATGCCGGTCTTCCTCTCGTAGATCGCGATGCCGCCAGGTGAATGGCCCGGCGTGTGGATAACCTCGAAGGAACGGTCGCCGAGATCGACGAAATCGCCTTCTCCGAGCAAGCGGCCGGCCGGCGCCGGCTGGATCCGGTAGCGCGTGGCATCCCAGCCCTCCGGCATGCCCTCGAACATTGCATCGGTTGCGTAGCGGTCGGCGACCGTCCATTCGTTGCGCGGGTCGGCGAGGATCTCAGCTTCGGCCGCGTGCACGCAGCGGTCCGGAAATTCGTGATGGCAGCCGATATGGTCGAAATGCGTGTGGCTGGCCACGCAAATGATCTTTCGCTCCGTCACCAGCGGCACAAGGCGCCGCAGGCTGAAATGGCCGAGGCCGGTGTCGAACAGAAGATCGCGATCGCGGCCGCGCACATGCCAGATGTTGCAGCGGAAGAACGGCTTGATCCACGGCTCGTGGATCAGCGTTACGCCATCGCCCATGCGGATGGTTTCGTACCAATTCGGAGCATCGATGACCGGAAGCGCGCCCATGGCTCAGCTCGCCAGAAGGATGATGTCGCCAGCGTCGCATGAAATCGCCACGATGTCGCTCGGCTGGACTGTCGCTGCTGCGGGAACCTTGGCGATGAAGTGCAGCGCCGGGTCTTTCTCGGAGACAGCAAGCACGCGCTTGAAGCTGCCTTGAAACACGACATCGCTCACCTTCGCCGTACCGAGCCGTACAGCGCCAGCAGCCGAGCCGAGAATAAGATGCTCCGGACGGACGGCGACGGCGAGAGAAGCGCCAGCACGCAATGTGCCGGTCAGCGAAAGCGGTCCGACCTGCGTCGCGACGGTGATTGTTCCGTCCTTCGCCGCCGTCACCGATCCCGATATCAGCGTGCTTTCGCCCATGAAGGTCGCGGAAAAGCGCGTTGCCGGCCGCGCGTAGACGCGCTCCGGCGGGCCTTCATCCTCGATGCGCCCGTCGTTCATCACGACGCAATGGTCGGCCAGCGCCATCGCCTCTTCCTGGTCGTGGGTGACATGGATGAAGGCGGTGCCGACCCGCTTCTGGATCGCCTTCAACTCGTCCTGCATCTGCCGACGTAATTTGAGGTCGAGCGCGCCGAGCGGTTCATCGAGCAGCAGCACCGCAGGCTCGACGACAAGGGCGCGGGCCAGCGCCACACGCTGCCGCTGGCCGCCGGAAAGCTGGTGCGGCTTCTTGTCGAAGGCAGTCGCCAGCCCGACCAGCGCCAGTGCCTCGCGCGCCCGCGCGGTCCGTGTCGCGGCATCGATGCCTTGCATGCGCAGGCCGAAGCCGACATTGCTGCCGACGCTCATATGCGGAAACAGCGCATAATCCTGGAACACCGTCGTCGTCGGCCGCTTCGCCGGCGGCACGGCGGTGCAGTCCTCGCCGCGGATCAGCACCTTGCCTTCGCTCGGCGTGACGAAGCCGCCGAGAATGGAGAGCAGCGTTGTCTTGCCGGAGCCCGACGGGCCGAGCAGGATCGTGTAGCTGCCCGGCTCGATTTTCAGCGACACATTCTTCAGCACGGTATGCTGGCCGAAGCGATGCGAGACGGCGCGAATATCGACCAAGGGCGCGGTCATGCCGGCTTCCTCCGCAACAGCATCAGCTCGAACAATACCACCAGCACGATCGAGACGGCGAAGACCAGCGAGCCGACGGCGTTGGTCTTGGGATTGAGGCCGGAGCGCAACAAGTTCCAGATCTCGACCGGCAGCGTCGTGTCGAAGCGCGTCAGCAGGAACGAGATCACGAACTCGTCCCAGGAGAAGGTCATCGACAGGAAGAAACCGGCGAAGATCGCCGGCGCCATGACAGGCACAGTGATCAGCAGCAGCACCTTCCATTCGGGCGCGCCGAGGTCGCGCGCGGCGCGCTCGATGTTGATCTGGTGGTCGCCCATCTGGCTGTAGATGATGGCAAAGCACAGCGGCAGGTTGATCACTACATGGCCGATGCCGGCGGCAAGTAGCGACTTCGGTATGCCGGCCCAGTTGAACAGCACCAGCAATCCCATGCCGATGATGAGATAGCTCACTGTCAGCGGCAGCGTGATCAGCCCGCGCAGCAGGGCCGAGCCCGGCAGGGCGAAACGCGCAAAACCCCAGGCGGAGAGGAAGCCCAGCGTGACGGCGACAGCGGAGGAGAGGGCGGCCACTAGAAGCGAATTGAGCAGTGCCGAGGTCAGCCGCGTGTCGGCGAGCACGGCGTCATACCAGCGCAGCGACGGCCCGGTGAAGGGCGGGATCGGAAACGATGTCGCCTGCAGCGAAAACAGCACCAGCACGACCACCGGCAGGAAGATGAAACCATAGACGGCGACCGCGTAGAGCCAGGAGAAGATCCGGACAAGCGCGCGCATCTCAGGCCCGCTCGATCTTGAGCCAGCGGGCGCAGGCGAGATAGGCGATGGTGACGACCGCCATCAGGATGATCGACAGCGCCGAGGCGAGCGGAAAGTCGCCGCGTCGGCCGATCTGCATCATCACCAGCTGCGGCATCAAAAGCTCGTTGTTGCCACCGAGAATCTGCGGCGTGATGTAGTCGCCTATGCACAGCACGAAGGTGAGGAAGGCGCCGACCATGATACCGGGCAAGGTCAGCGGCAGGACGATATGCAGGAACGTCCGAACCGGTCCGGCACCGAGATCGGCGGCGGCTTTGCGGTAGCTCGGGCTGAGCTGCTTCAGATTGGCGAAGATCGTCAGCGTCAAAAGCATGACGAAGAAATGCACGAAGCCGATGATCGTGGCCAGCCGTGTGTTGGCGAGCTGCACCGGCTCGCTGAACAGGCCGGAGCCGGTCAGCGCACGGTTGATGACGCCGTTCTGGGCCAGCACCAGCAGCCAGGAGTAGGAGCGCACGACATAGGACGTCCAGAACGGCAGCACGGCCAGCATCAGCGCCAGCCGCTGCCAGCGCTCCGGCACCTGTTCGGCCAGGATCCAGGCGAAGGGGTAGGCGAGCAGCACCGAAATCACTGTGACGATGGCGGTGACCTGCAACGAGTTCACCATCGCCTGCCAATAGGCCGGATTGGCAAAGAACTGGCTGTAGTTCGACAGTGTGAAGCCGCCACCGTCATGCGCCGTCAGGCTGGAAAACCCCATGGCGACGAAGGGCAGCACGAAAAACAGCAGCGTCCAGCCGAGCGCC
The DNA here is from genome assembly GCA_004020315.1 of Mesorhizobium sp. Classification (GTDB taxonomy): domain Bacteria; phylum Pseudomonadota; class Alphaproteobacteria; order Rhizobiales; family Rhizobiaceae; genus Mesorhizobium. Next base: position 12,446 of record SAQG01000031.1, on the reverse strand, counting down.
GGCGTGACCAGCGCCCAGGGCAGGGCACGCCCGGTGTTTCCAGCAGCGCTCACGGCCGGCGACCGGTCATTGCGCCTGCAGCATTTCGGTCCAGACGTCCTGCATCTTCTTGTCGAGATCGGCGTTCGGCGCCGGATAGGGCTGGGCGCGGGCGAGGAAATCCGGCTGCTCGTCGAAGCGCAGGATCTTCTTCTGCTCGTCGGTCAGAGCCGCCTTGGTATTGGCCGGCATGCCCCAGTAGCAGGATGAGGTGGCGAGCCGCGCCTGGCCTTCAGGGCTCATGATGTACTGGATGAACTTCAGCGCCAGCTCCTTGTTTTTGGAATCCTTGAACATAGCCAGTGACTGCGACCACAGAACAGCACCTTCTCTAGGGATCGAGAAGTCGAGGGCAGGGTTCTCCTTGGCCAGCCCGGCCGTCACCCATTCGCCGCCGCCGACCAGAATGTCGACCTCGCCGGTCGCCAGCGCGGTCTGGCTGGCGGTCACTTCGCCGACCAGCTTGGCATTGGCCTTCATCTTGAGCAGTTCGTCTTTGATGGCGGGAAGGTCGGCTTCTGTCAGCTCTGTGGTCTTCTTGCCGATCGCCAGTGCTGCCATGCCGATGACCGGCAGATAGTAGTCATAGATGGCGATCTTTCCCTTGTATTTGTCGCTGGTCAGCGCGGCCAGCGACTGCATGTCGGCCGGATCGACCTTGGTCTTGTTATAGCCGATCGTGTTGTAGCCGAATTTTTCGGTGATGCCGTAGCGCTTGCCTTCAACGACGGTGGAACTGTCCATCTTCACCTGGGGAAAGAGGTCGGCCAGCGGCAGCTTGTCTTCCGGCAGCGGCTCGAACAGACCTTTTTCGACGCCACGCGGTATGTCGATGCTGTCGATCACCATTACATCCCAGTCGCCGGGCTGTGACTGCTCGACGATCGCCATGCCGGCGCCGGTGCCCTCGAACTCTTTGACGTTGACCTTGACGCCATTGGCCTCTTCGAAAGGCTGCAGCAGCGCCGGATCGGCGTGATCGCACCAGATCAGGGCGTTGAGATCAGCCGCCTGAGCGAGGGCTCCCCATCGCCAGCAGCAATGCTGTCGCAGCACACGCGGCCTGGAGATTGCTCTTCAGAACGGAAAGCGGGTTCTTCGTAGTCGGATTCGGGGTCTTCAGATTGATGGACATCGAGTGTTCTCCCTTGCCTTTTTGGCTTGTGGCAAAAATTGAACCAATTCTAAAATTGAGTCAATTCTGTTTTCATGGCAAATAGCCGATATGAGTGGATTGCGCGCAAGGCAAAAGGCGGATCGGCATCGCCGCATCATCGAGGCGGCGGCGGAGCTTTTCCGCGACGCCGGTTATGAAGGCGCCAAGATCGAGACCATCGCCGCGCAGGCCGAGGTCTCGGTCGGCACGATCTACAACTATTACCAGAACAAGGGCGACATCCTCGGCGCCATTGTTTCGATGGAGGTCAACGAGGTGCTCAACGCCGGGCAGGGCGTCGTCGCCAATCCGCCGGCCAATGTCGGCGATGCCCTCGACACGCTGCTCGGCATCTATATCGAGCATTCGCTGCACTACCTCAGCAAGGAGATGTGGCGGCAGGCGATGGCGATCTCGACGCAGCTGCCCGACAGCCCGTTTGGTCAGGCCTATACCGCGCTCGACCGGGCACTGACCGAACAGATCCGCGCGCTGATCGCTAGGCTGCAGGCGATCGGCCTGGTACGCCGGGATATCGACGGGCAAGCACTCGGCGAGTTGGTGTTCAACAACATGAACATGATGTTCATCGAATTCGTCAAGCGTGAGGAGGCTCGGATTGCCGAACTGCGCGCGGCGATACGAAGGCAGAATAGGATTTTGGTAGCGGCGATTGCGGTTTGACCGCAAAGGTTCGCCAAAACCTAGATGCCACCTTGAATACGCATCAAAAGATGATACAACCCAAGACTGCATTGGGTGGAGGGGTAAATGGGTTTTTCGGTCTGGCACTGGGCAATACTGCTTTTGCTGATTGGCGTGCCTGTCTTTTTCGCTGTTCGGTCTGCGACCTCACAGGCCCCAGCGGGCCTTGTTGGGTTTGGCGGCTGGCTGATGCTGCTTGCGATCGTGCAGGCTTTGACCTCGCTGGGCACGCTCGCCGCATTTGGTTCGTCGAGCGACAGCTACAAACGCCTCATGGCGCTGCCAAATGGCACCTTGGCGGTCTACGGCGAAGTTGCCCTCTTGCTGGCGTTTCTGGTGCTCCAGGTGGTTGTGTTCGTTGCAATGCTGCGGCGGAGTTACCGCTTCAAGCAGCTATTCCTCTACCAATGGTTTGCAATACCCATCGTGTTCGTTCTGGACACGGTATGGATTTCGGCGGTTCTTGGCATCCCGGTGAGCCAGGTGCTTACCGGAAATGCGCTGATAGCGCCCATAGTGTCTTTTGCCCTGACCGGAATTTGGGTCGCCTACGTCTACAAGTCAGTCAGGGTGAGGAACACGTTCACCAGGGCGGGCGCGTCTGGGCAAGTCGTGAGCGTGCCATAGCTCACCCTTGTCGACCTACCTTAGGGAACGTTGAACCGCGGGGGGAATCGGCAGATCGGCAATTTTACCGAGCATGCTTAGGCCGCGCGCGTGGAAACGGCACGACGGTCAATGGCGCCTTGCGGAATTCCGCGATGGCGATTTCCTCAATCAGCGAGTCGAGTGCCTCGCTGACGCGTTGGCTCGTTTCGTCCGTGCCGCAGAGCCGGTTTTGGGCACACTCCAAGAGCTCGCGCGCTGCAGCGAAGTCGCTTCGCATAACACCACCCGTTGTTCAGCCCGCCGCACGGACATTGTCGGCGCGCTAAATTGAGCGATTGCTAATATACGCAGGGGCATTTTAATCGAATGGCATATAATGGCCGGCGAGCGGGAGATGCCGGCCGATCCGCGTCGCCGTGTTGCACCCAATTGTTCGATTTACTGAATTTTTCTGACGGCCCGAACGCGATCCGGAGAGGCCCGGGCTTTGCGTCGCTGACTACGGGATTAGTCCTGATATGATCTTGGACGGCTTACAAATTCTCTGGCGGCGGCGATCTGGCGTCGATGCTCGCGAAGGAAGGTCAGGCTGAAACAAATCGAAAAGGCCAGTCCTGAAACGATTATCGTTGTTTGCGAGGTTGGATCAGGATCGGGAATTATCAGGAAGCGGAAACCGAACGCGAACGCGAGGGCAGCAAGGCTGCCATACATGCCACCGATAAAGGGGGCGATCGTGCGTTTCTGCTCCAACAGAGACTCCTATGGTTACCGCCAGGAAATACCTGTGGCTTCGGCTCAGGAATATATGCATCGCAGCTGATGTGCTACGGCCCCGGCCTGTGGAAATCGGGGATGAGCAGATTTCGAGCGCCCCTGGGAGTTCTCGCAAGAAGCCGTTGTTTGCTGGTGCCCCCGGACGGAATCGAACCGCCGACCTTCGGTTTACAAAACCGCTGCTCTACCAGCTGAGCTACAAGGGCACGGCGCTCCGGTTAGCATATTTGTTGCGCCAGTAAAGACAAAACTCTGTTTTGCCCGCGAGTGCGCCGGGAGCTGCCGGCGCGGGCATCCTGAAAAGGGCCAAGTCGTTTCCTATATTGATCGAAGGTGCAATCGCATAGCGAGGGTGTCGCATGATCAGATTTGTCGTCATTGCTCTGGTCGTCGTCGTGGCCTGGATTCTCCTGGTGAAGCTCATCAGGCAAGTGAAGAGCGCCAACATCGACTGGACCGGCGTCACCACCATCATCGGCTTCATCGCGCTCGCGTTCTGGCTGCGCCATATCACCGGCATGGGCTGAGGCCTGCCGCCGCCGGACTGTCGACTGGCGCTCCTCGCCCGTCACCGCCGCCTTTAAGAAGAACCGTTTCAGGCCGCCGGAAGGAAGGACCACCCACGGCCCCTTTTTCTTTATCTGGATGGTTGCCGGCTCGCGTTTACGAGCGTCGGCCCTAGGCCGGCCCGATTCCGCCGATCATCTTCGTCACCGCCGCTGCCGCATCGCGTACCAGCGGACCGATCTCAGTCAGCCGTTCCGGTGTCACCCGCACCGTCGGTCCCGAAACCGAAACGCCGCCGATCGGCTCACCGAACTCGTTGAAGATGGCGGCGGCCACGCAGCGCATGCCGGGGTGCCGCTCCTCGTCGTCGACCGACCAGCCGCGCAGCTTGATGGTCACCAGATCACGGGCCAGAGCCGAGATGTCGGAAAGCGTCTTTTCGGTGAAGCGCTCCAGCCCTGCCCGGCGCAGGATGGCGCCGACGCGCTCCGGCTCGAGATGCGCCAGCACCGCCTTGCCGATGCCCGAGGCATGGAAGGAACTGCGCGTGCCCGGCCGGAAGAAGGCGCGGATCGCCTGATGCGTCTCGACCTGGCTGACGAAGACGACGCAGTCGTCCTCGGCGACGCCGAGATTGGCGGTCTCGCCGGTCTTCTCCATCAGTTCCTGCATGACGATGCGGGCGCGGTCGACAAGCTTGCGGCGGCGCAGGAACGCCGCGCCCATGCGATAAGTCTCCACGCCGATCGACCACAGCTGGTCGGTGCTGTCGAACTCGACCATGCCGTGGTTTTCCAGCGTCGTCAGCATGCGGTAGGCGGTGGAAGCCGGCAAGCCAGACGTGGCGGCGACCTCGCTCAGCGACAGGCCGCTGCCTTCGGCGACGATGGCTAGGATGCGCAGCGCCCGGTCGAGCGACTGCACCGAAGCCGCTTCGGACGGACCGTGGAAGGCGCGCGGCCGCCCGCGCTGGCGTTTTTCAGTGGTTTCCATGGCGGGCATTCTTGCCGATTTTTCCAAATGAGCAATGAAAAAGTTTTTCAATGACCTGCCGTACCAGTTTCATGGAAAACAGGAAACCGAACAAAATCAGATGGTAGTGGCCATTTTTATAAAAATGGAAAAATATTCTGAAAAAATTGAAAAATAGTCGGCGCACTGGCATTCTCGGCCATCAACCCTGAAATGGCCAGGATGCGCGCGGTCGACGCAGCGGTTCTCGTTCTCGAAAAGGAAGGCATTTCCTGCGCCTTTGGCGTGCCGGGTGCTGCCATCAACCCGTTCTATTCTGCGCTGAAGGCGAGGGGCACCATCCGCCATCTCCTGGCGCGCCATGTCGAGGCGGCGTCTCACATGGCCGAAGGCTATACCCGCGCCAGATCAGGCAATATCGGCCTGTGCGTCGGCACGTCGGGTCCGGCCGGCACCGACATGATCACCGGCCTCTATTCGGCCGCGGCCGATTCCATCCCGATCCTCTGCATCACCGGCCAGGCGCCGCGGGCGCGGCTCAACAAGGAGGATTTCCAGGCCGTCGACATCGCCGCCATCGCCGCACCCGTCGCCAAATGGGCGGTCACCGTCATGGAGCCCTATCTCGTGCCGATGGCACTGCAGAAAGCGTTTCACCTGATGCGCTCTTCGCGACCCGGCCCGGTGCTGATCGATCTGCCGGTCGACGTGCAACTGGCCGAGATCGAGTTCGATATCGATGCCTACGAGCCGCTGGTGCCGTTCAAGCCGGCAATGTCGCGCGGCCAGGCCGAGAAGGCGTTGGCGATGCTCAACGCGTCCGAAAAGCCTGTCGTCGTCGCTGGCGGCGGTATCATCAATGCCGATGCCTCCGATCTCCTGATCGAATTCGCGGAAGTCACCGGCGTGCCCGTCATCCCGACGCTGATGGGCTGGGGCGCGATTCCCGACGACCATCGGCTGATGGCCGGCATGTGCGGGCTGCAGACATCGCACCGCTACGGCAATGCGACGATGCTCGCGGCCGATTTCGTCTTCGGCATCGGCAACCGTTGGGCCAACCGCCACACCGGCTCGGTCGACGTCTACACGAGGGGCAAAAAATTCATCCATGTCGACATCGAGCCGACACAGATCGGCCGTGTCTTCGCGCCGGATCTCGGAATCGTTTCCGATGCCGGTGCTGCACTGAAAATGCTGCTCGACGTCGCCACCGAATGGAAGACGGCGGGGAAATTGCGCGACTGGTCGGGCTGGGCCAGGGAATGCCAGAGCCGCAAGAAGACGATGAAGCGCAAGACGCATTTCGACCAGGTGCCGCTGAAGCCGCAGCGCGTCTATGAAGAGATGAACAAGGCATTCGGCCGCGACACCACCTATGTCACCACGATCGGCCTTTCGCAGATCGCCGGCGCGCAATTCCTGCATGTCTACAAGCCGCGCAACTGGATCAATTGCGGCCAGGCCGGCCCGCTCGGCTGGACGCTGCCGGCCGCACTTGGCGTTCGCGTCGCCGATCCGCACCGCAACATCGTCGCGCTGTCCGGCGACTATGATTTCCAGTTCATGATCGAGGAGCTGGCGGTCGGCGCGCAGCACAGATTGCCCTATATCCATGTGGTGGTGAACAACGCCTATCTCGGCCTGATCCGCCAGGCGCAGCGCGGCTTCTCGATGGACTTCGAGGTCAGCCTCGCCTTCGAGAACGTCAACCGGAAAGACGATCCCGAGGCTGGCTATGGCGTCGACCACGTTGCGGTCGCCGAGGCCATGGGTTGCAAGGCGGTCCGGGTGCGCAGACCGGAGGAATTCGCCGGCGCCTTCGAACAGGCGCAGCAACTGATGAAAGAACATCAGGTGCCGGTGGTGCTCGAATTCATCCTCGAGCGCGTCACCAACATTTCGATGGGCACGGAGATCGACAAGATCACCGAATTCGAGGAGCTTGCCGAACGTCACGAAGACGCGCCCACGGCGATCGTCATGCTCGACTGAATGGGAGAAGAGAATGCCGCGTTTTTCAGCCAATCTTTCGATGCTCTTTGGCGAGCATGATTTCCTCGACCGTTTCGATGCCGCCGCCCGCGCCGGCTTTAGAGGTGTCGAATATATCGGCCCCTATGACTTTGCGCCGGAGGTGGTTGCGGCCGGGTTGAAAAAGAATGGCCTGACGCAGGTGCTGTTCAACCTGCCGGCCGGCGATTGGGCCAAGGGCGAGCGCGGCATCGCCGTGCTGCCGGACCGCGTCCCGGAGTTCCGGCAAGGCGTTGCCAAGGCGATAACCTATGCGCATGCGCTGGGTTGCGAACAGGTCAACTGTCTCGCCGGCATCGCGCGGCAAGGCGTTGAGCGTTCAGTGCTGGAAAATGTCTTCGCCGAGAACCTGGCATTCGCGGCGGAGAAGCTGGAGCAGGCCGGTATCAGGCTGTTGATAGAGCCGATCAACACGCGCGACATTCCGGCCTTCTTCCTGAACTATTCGGACCAGGCTCTGGCGTTCATCGACCGCGTCGGCTCGAAGAACCTGTTCCTGCAATACGACATCTATCACATGCAGATCATGGAGGGGGATCTCGCCCGCACCATCGAGGCAAATCTCGGCCGCATCACGCATATCCAGCTTGCGGACAATCCCGGCCGTCATGAGCCGGGGACGGGCGAGATCAATTTTCCTTTTCTGTACAACCACATCGACAGCATCGGTTATTCCGGCTGGGTCGGGGCGGAGTACAAGCCGAAGGTTTCGACGGAAGCTGGACTTGGCTGGTTCCGGGAGTTTGCCGGGCAGGGGAGTGCTGCGGCGTAGTGGTTTAAACTTGAGTTCCTTCGCGCCCCCTCTGGCCTGCCGGCAGAGGGGGCGCGAAGGAACGCGGCCTTAACAAAGAAGGGAGAACCACATGGAAACCATCGGCTTCATTGGCCTCGGCATCATGGGCGCGCCGATGGCGGGGCATCTGCTCGACGCGGGCTACACCGTCGTCGCCAGCGATCATCGCTCGAAGCCGCCGGCTGATCTCGTCGCCAAGGGTCTGAAGACCGTCTCCGGCCATCACGCCGTCGCGAAAACGGCGGACATCATTATCACCATGGTTCCCGACACCCCGCAGGTGGCCGATGTACTCTTCGGCGACAACGGTGTTGCGTCGGGCCTGACCGAAGGCAAGCTGGTCATCGACATGAGCTCGATCTCGCCGATCGAGACCCAGGCTTTTGCCAAGAAGATCAACGACCTCGGCTGCGACTATCTCGACGCTCCGGTGTCGGGTGGAGAGGTCGGCGCCAAGGCGGCGTCGCTGACCATCATGGTCGGCGGCGAGGAAAAGGCCTTCGAACGCGGCAGGCCGGTGTTCGAAAAGATGGGCAAGAACATCACGCTGGTCGGGCTGAATGGCGTCGGCCAGATCACCAAGGTCGCCAACCAGATCGTCGTTGCGCTGACCATTGAAGCGGTCGCCGAAGCCCTTGTTTTCGCATCGAAAGCCGGTGCCGATCCGGCCAAGGTGCGGCAGGCGCTGATGGGCGGATTGGCCGCCTCGCGCATCCTCGAAGTGCATGGCGAGCGCATGATCAAGCGCAGCTTCGCGCCGGGCTTCCGCATCGAACTGCACCAGAAGGATCTTAATCTCGCTCTCGAAGGCGCCAAGGCGCTCGGCGTGGCACTACCCAACACCTCGACAACGCAGCAATTGTTCAACTCCTGCGCGGCCAATGGCGGCGCCAAGGAGGATCACTCGGCGCTGGTCAGGGCGCTGGAGCGGATGGCGGGACATGAAGTGGGCGTAGCGAGTAGGGAATAGGGAGTAGCGAGTAGGGAATAGTGATTGCCAACCCGTAGTGCGCTGTGACCTGACTCTCGCTACTCGCTACTCGCTACTCGCTACTCGCTACTCGCTAGGAACTTCCTCGCCGCATAAAGGCTCACCGCAGCGGCGTTCGATACGTTGAGCGAGCGGATGGCGCCGGGCATGTCGAGCCGGGCGAGCGTCGTCACCGTTTCGCGCGTCTTCTGGCGCAGGCCCTTGCCCTCGGCGCCCAGCACCAGCGCGATCTTTTCTCCGGCAAAGCTCGTTTCGAGTTCCGCCGGCCCGTCCGAATCGAGGCCGACGGTCTGGAAGCCGGCCTCGTGCAACTGGCCGAGCGCGTCGGCGAGGTTCTTCACCTCGATCTGATCGATATGCTCCAGCGCGCCGGAGGCCGATTTCGCCAGCACGCCGGATTCATGCGGGCTATGGCGTGCCGTGGTGATCAGCGCGCCGGCGCCGAAGGCGACCGCCGAGCGCAGGATCGCACCGACATTATGCGGGTCGGTGATCTGGTCGAGCACCAGCACCAGCGTTGTATCGCCGAGCGCGTCGAGGCGCTTCGGCTTCAGCGGCTCGGCTTCGATCAGCACGCCCTGATGCACGGCATCGGAGCCGGTGATCTTGTCGATGTCCTTCGGTTCGACCAGTTCCGCCTTGAAGGGCAGGGCGGCGAGGTCGGCGATCGCCAGCCGTTCGGCGGCGTTGCGCGTCACCAGCATCTTCTTGATCCGCCGGCGCGGATTGTCGAGTGCTGCACGCACCGTGTGCAGGCCGTAAAGCCGCACCAGCCCGTCAGCGGCGGTCTCTCCCGGCGGCACCGGGTGGCGCGGCCTGAACGCCGGCGCGCCGCCGCTTTTCTCGTCGCGATGCGCACGGCGCAGCTTGGCGTAGTGGGTATCTTTTGGGGTCTTGGGCTTGTTGTCGTTGCTCATGGCCGGTTCTATAGCCGTGTCGTCTGTCTATGGATACAGCCGCAGAACCCGCTTGTCGGGCGAGGTATCAAATTCAGCGCGTTTTGCCGGGATGTTGCGGTTGACAGTTTTGGGCGCTGCCGCCATAAGGCGCTTCGCGAAGGACTGCTCACGCGGTCGCGACGCGTCGATGCCTCGTTGCATGGCTCCGGCGGCAGACTGGAGAGGTGCCCGAGTGGTTAAAGGGGACGGACTGTAAATCCGTTGGCTATGCCTACGTTGGTTCAAATCCAACCCTCTCCACCACTGCCGGCCCGGAAGCCCTGAAACGCAAAGCATCAGACCGAAGTGCATAGCGGTTTTCGGGTCAATCTGATGCTTAACTGAAAGGCGCGGGTATAGCTCAGTGGTAGAGCAGCAGCCTTCCAAGCTGAATATGCGGGTTCGATTCCCGCTACCCGCTCCAGATTTCCATACGCAAGATCAAAGTGCCAGGGCATCAAGGGCCAGAGCATTGCGCGCCCGGCGGACTCGCAGGCTCCAACTCACTGGCTGTTGAACGCGGAAGCGACCTGATGCTGTTGCGGCACCCGTCCGTTCGGCGTCAGTTGGTCGACGACGCCCGGCAAAGCCGCGGATAATTGCTTGAGCAAGTCCTGCTCGTTCAGCCCTGTGCTTTGCGCGATCTCGCGAATGACCTGTAGGCCCATCGCATTGCCCGGATCGTTGGCCTGCCGTCCCACCTCCTCAATAACGCATTGGGCTGAATTTCAAGTTGGTTGAGCTTTCTGTGGTCATGAAATGTCAAGTTGGCTTGAGCTTTGCTTAATAATGTGGAAGTAATCGGATGGGGGGAATGGAGAGGAAAATGTCAATATTAAGCTGGATCATCCTTGGCGCCATCGCCGGCTTTATAGGCAGCAAGATCGTCAACAAGAGCGGGCAAGGCCTTGTTCTTGATATTGTACTCGGGATCGTCGGCGCTGTTGTCGGCGGCCTGATCTTCAGCGCCTTCGGCGCGTCAGGCGTTACCGGCCTCAACATCTACAGCCTGATCGTCGCCGTGCTGGGATCGGTGGTCGTTCTGTGGGCCTATCACCAGTTCACCGGGAACCGGGCTCTTTAGAAATTAGAAGCCAGGCAGAGCTGTCGCTTCGGCAGCCTGCCTGACGTATTTTAACCGGCATCCACATCGCCAGGATCTTATTCAGCACCTCCGGCGACATGCTCTTCATATTGGGGCAGGTCGTCGGTGATCGTGAACCACTTCGCCTTAGAGCCGACAAAGATGTGCTGCGTCGGTCGGATGGTCGGCTCGTCGACGAGGGTTCCCATGGCGACGTGCACGAAAGCGCCGTCGCAGACCACCGAATAGAGCAACGAGCCGCAGGTCTTGCAGTGCGCATCATGGCCGGTTTCGTCGCCGAAGATCGTGAGATTGTCCTCGCCTCTGGTGAGGCCCAGCCTGTCGCGCTCGATGCCGGCGAACGGTTTGAACGCCGAACCGGTGGTGCGGCGGCAGTTCGAGCAGTGGCAGTTGGCGGCGTAGATGAACTCGTCGGCCACCGCGTATTGCACGGCGCCGCACAGGCATTTTCCGGCAAGCATGCGGTTGCCGACGTTCTCCTGGCTTGTCACAGGTTTCTCCATTTTTTGCGGGCAGCGGCCAAGTTGAAATTTGTGGTGTAACCGTTGTTTTGGTCACCGCCGCCCAAATTATGCGACGACGGTCAGCCGACGCCTGCGCTCGTCGAGCGACACGATGGTCAGCCCGCTGGCCACCACCAGCAAGATGCCGCCGATCGCCAGCGCGTTCGGCAATTGCTGGAACACCACCAGCCCCGAAATGACCGCCCAGACGGTGAAGCAGTAGTAGAACGGCGCCACCACCCCGGTCGGCCCGACGCGATAGGCCATGAAGATGAAGAAGTGGCCGAAGATCAGGAACAATCCGGCCCCGGCCAACAGCAGCAAATGATGCGTCTCGGGCATCACCCAACGCTCCGACATCAGATGCGCAACGCCTGAGCCGAACAGCACCACCACCACCGCGGAAATTGCAACGATCATTCCAGGCACGTCGGCGGCGACCCGCCGTCCGGCGAGATCGCGCGCGGCGGCGAATGCCGCGTTGCCGAGCGCCAGCAAGGCGTAGACCGAGATTCCCTGCAGGGTCGGCTGCGCCACCATCACCGCTCCGACGAAGCCGAGCCCGATCAGCGCCATGCGCAGGCCCCCGATCCGTTCGCCGAACAGGAAAGAGGAGCCAATCAGCATGAGCAGGGGAGTGATCTGCCCCAGGGCGGTGGAATCGGCGATCTGCATGTTGGCCAGCGCCACCACGTAGCAAAGGATTGCCGCCAGCTCCAGCAGGTTTCTTTGTAACACTCTCCTGTCGAGGATCAGCGGGATCTGCTTGGTGTAGCCCAGCGAAAGCAGCAACGGGATGCCCCACAGCGTTGCCGCCGTCCCGCGCAGAAACAGCACTTCATACGGCGGCAATCCCACCGTCGCGAGCTTCATCATCGTGTCGTTGGCGACATAGGAGCCGGTCGAGAGGATCATGAACAGCGGGCCGCGGATAGCGATCGGAATGAAATGCATCGGATCAGGAAATCAGACCGGCGCCACACCGGCAATGGGCCAGATCCGGTTGTAAATCCGGCAAGGCGGACAGGCGGAAGCGGCGATTTCCAATCCGCCGAATGCCGGTAACACGCGCAACCTATCTTCGCCCATTCCATTCCTTCTCGTTCGTTCCTATATCCGCGCCACATCCCCGAAATCGGATCATGGGTTCAGACCGGGTGAGAAAGCGCCCGGCCACAAGGCACTTGTGTTTTTCGGCCGCAGTCGCTAAGCGCCCCGCATTCGACTGAACTGAAGGTCCAGGCCGTCCAAGGAAAGAGACTATGGCAAAAGGTAAATTCGAGCGTACAAAGCCTCATGTGAACATTGGCACGATTG
>SAQG01000030.1 GCA_004020315.1 Mesorhizobium sp. | reverse complement strand
TGTGGCCGCTCTCGTAATAATACTGAGCGACCGGGATGTACCAATGGAATTTAAGGGGCCCGTCGCCTTGCGGAGGATTAAGTTCCAGGATCTGTTCTGAGAGCTCGTTGCCCATCGCAAAGCGATCATCATGCGGAAGATGGGAGTTGTCGATCGTGGGATCGAAGAGTTGGTTCAGCGCCATGACCATCCAAGACACCGCTTCGAACTTTTTGTCGATCGCGTCCTCGACCAATTGGCGCATAAGCGGCAAGCCGGTTTTGATGTCGCGCAGCTTGTGAAGCAGAACATCCGCATGAATCTGCCGAAAATGAAAAGAGTCTGGCATCACGGCGAGGCCTTCTTCGATGGCCAATAGTGCCGCCGTCCAATCCTCGGCCTGCATCGCCGGCGTAAGTTTGGCGTATATCGGCCGGGTAAGCGACATTTCGCGCGCTGCAAGTTGGTTATGCGCGATGCGCTTTGCATCGGCGGCTTTCGCTTCATAGCTGCTGCGCCAGCTGCCGTTAAGGACTTTCGGCAAAACGTCATCGAGTTCCGCCGGGTGGCCGATAAAAGCGATGTGGCCGTCGCGGTCGACCACGAACGAGGTGGGAATCCCGATCGAAGAGCTGGGATCCATCCAGAGCTCGTTCATTTCGCCAGTGTAATCGAACGCGATACGATAATTCAGATTCGAGAACTTCTCGGTCAGCCAGGCATCCACCTTAGTACGTGCCTCGTCCGCGGTTGCAGCCCGCTCGCCAGCTGCGACTCCGATAATCTCAAATCCGCTGTCTGCATGTTTCTCCTGCAGTTCAACCAAATGCGGCATGGCCGTCACACATGGTCCGCACCAAGTCGCCCAAAATTCAACGAGGTAGACCTTGCCGGGCTTAAAGTTCGTGACGGGCTCGCCACGCAGCCAGTTCTCCACTTTGATCGGAGGAGCCGGGGACCCCATACGCAGTTCCATGATGTTCTTATCCAAAGCTACCCACACCTTTCGTGGCTTTTATGCGTAGTTGGTTTCTCTGTCAGAATCGCAACACACGGATCAGGAAGCCATCGCTCGTCTTGCGCGTTTGCATGCGATTCAGCCCTCTCACAGTGTTGCCGCCCATCAAGCAGCAATGGGCGTGCCAACCCCTCTCAGCTCCGGTAAGCGGCGGGGAATGCTTTGAAAATTCTCCACGAGCCCAAACACGGCCGATAGTCGTGAACCTGACATGTCTTCTGCCGCTGTCGGGTTTCGCCCTCTTGAGCCAGCCGCTTTAGGACAGGTGAGAGCTTGGATGGCTCGCCTGTCATTAGACTGGCCGGCGTCCTCGAGCAGTGGCACTTTGGCGCCGGGTCGAAAGTGCGGGGCGGCTTGGTCCTCGTGCCGCCACCGCCGCGTGTGGATCCTTGCCTCGTGGACATAAATCACCACGCGGCTGCCAAGTCGGCGGCATTGGGCTCAATCAGCGCGGCGTTGAGCCCCGACAGCACGTAATGCTGCACCAATGTATCGGATGCCCTTCGCTGCCTCCACTTCTGCAGCCAGGCGTCGAGCGACGCTACCTGCCCACGTTCGAGCGCGACTGCAGTAATCTGCGCCGCAGGATAGCCAGCCGCCATTAGAAGGTACTTGGGTCGGATAGGCACTCTGCCAGCAAATGAGGTCCGCTGTATTTCCTCGCGATGGATCACAGGCGTTGTCGGGTGATCGGGCACTATGCAAGGCGCGTCACGCTGACTAGCGCCTCGAACCACACCGGTAAAGACGGCGAGGGTAACAGGACGGATATCGCAAGATCCCTTGAAATGGCTCGTTCCCCCGGCGGAGCGCGTCCAGCTCACCTTGCGGGCGTACCAGCGCCGAATGGGTACGCACGACGTCAACCTGCCTTTGGGCCCAGAGCCTCCTTGCCCTAGCCGCATGGCCGCGGCTGGTCGAGAATTTCTGGTCGTCGAGCAGGTAGAACTCTTTCACATGATGGCGAATGCGCGGCGTCCAGTGGGAGAACACCTCGGCATAAAGAGCGTTACTTCCCGGGCCGACGGTGGTGAAGCATAGCGCCCCGGTCGGAGCTATTTGCCTGAGGGGCGGAGGTCCTCTTGCGCAAAAGACACGTCCTCCCAATCCGCAAGCGGTCCTGTTCGGCGCTATCCGATGTCCGACAACGTCGGAGGCGTAACGTAGCTGAGCAAGATCTATCGCTTTGCCTCGAACGATTCTCATTTGGCATGGCGCGTGCGCGTTGATCCGCAAACCCCGCCATGAGGCGAAATCGGAGCTGGCCGCCACTCCACTTCCTCCTACCACGAGAGCAGACGGGAAGCAGCGCCTTCAAATGAGGAACAAAATCACTTTACCTCGAATCTTGCCTCTCGACTACAACCGGACCCATGGAACCGCGTCCGCGACCATACAATGAGTGCGCCCCGAGGCAATGGCCCAGCGCAAAATGGCTACGCGCGATCACGCCATGCATCCAGGCTAACGAAGGCACCTCGGAGAGCCTCGCCGCCATCATCGAGACCTATCTAAGCCCACTTGAGCCAGCACAAAGGAATTTCAAACATGCACCAAGATACCGTCCGTGGGAGAGCTTTCGCCATGCCCCTGACCAGCCCGGCCTACCCACCCGGCCCATATCGCTTCAGCAACCGGGAGTATCTGATCATCACATATCGCACCGATCCGCAAAAACTGCGCGACCTTGTGCCGGAGCCGCTTCAGGTGTGCGAGCCTCTGGTCAAATTCGAGTTCATTCGCATGCCGGACTCGACGGGCTTCGGCGACTACACGGAAAGCGGACAGGTCATCCCTGTCTCCTTCTGCGGCCGCATGGGGAGCTACACCCACTGCATGTTTCTCGACGACCATCCGCCGACAGCGGGCGGACGCGAGTTGTGGGGCTTTCCCAAGAAGCTCGCCAGCCCAACGCTCCGAACAGAGACGGACACGCTTGTTGGCACGCTGGACTACGGCCCGGTCCGCGTCGCGACGGGTACGATGGGCTACAAGCACCGGGCCGCGGACCTTGCGAGCGTTAAGGCCTCGCTCGCCGACCCGAACTTCCTCCTCAAAATCATCCCGCATGTCGACGGCACGCCGCGCATCTGCGAACTCGTGGAATACCACCTGGAGGACATCGATCTGAGAGGCGCCTGGACCGGCCCGGCAGCCCTGAACCTCTGGTCGCATGCGCTTGCCCCCGTCGCCGAACTGCCGGTGCTGGAAGTAGTCTCGGCCGTACACCTCGTCGCCGATCTCACGCTCGCGCTCGGGAAGGTCGTCCACGACTATCTCGCGGAAGCCGAGCCTCGCCATCGGAAAGGAAGAAACCATGAACTTTCACAATGATATTTTGTTGAACCAGCGCGACGGGGAGCCGGTGGCCGGCTTATCGACAAGGTGGCGGTGATCGCCGAAGCCGCGAGCGGGGTCGGCAAGGAAAGCGCGGTTCGCCCGCGAGGGAGCAAGAGTGGTCCGCGGATCTTGATCACAGCGAAGTCCAACAACGGCGTCCGGGATCGATCGATTGACGAAAAATGGTTGCCAGGGTGAGAGGCAGGTGGAACGCGGCTGATGCAGGCAATCGAAACCTTCGGGCGCCTCGATGTCCTGTCAGCAACGCCGGCGTCCAGAACGTAGCGCCGCTTGTCGAGTTCTGCCACAAGGCGCTTCCCGCCCGTGATAGGCTCCATCTCAGGGGTGTCGGCGAACTCAATGTCACCAAAATCAGTGTAAGGCTCGGCCTGCTGTTCGGCGTCTGCCTCAGAGGCAGACGCTCGCCCCTGTCGCCGATATCGCCGTAAAGACTCGGCCGGCAGGGAGGTGGACTACGACCTACCTTGAACTTTGCTTTCTACCGTCGTCAGATGAAGCGAGCCGAAATGTTGCGCCGCGGTGCTGATGACAAAAATTCTCGGCGGCTCGAACTTTACCTCTCGCGCCTCTACGACGGGGTTGCACGAAAAGCGCGGCCTTGCCCACTCGTCATCACAAGAGCGACACGGGCCGACATGGCGGCCGAAACGCTCACCTCATGCGCAACCTGGTTAAGAAGCTGGCGCAAACGGGGCCGAGCGAGGCGGAACTCGAGGGGACGAGGATGAAACGCCCAAATCCTCAAAGAGACGGCCCGCATCGAGAAAAGCCGTGCCTGCCGAGATCGGGCAAGGGCGGGTGGCCAACGCTACCCAGCCGTAGGGAAACCCGTGATCACGCTTTAGGCACCCAATAACGATAATGGAAAAATCTGCGCGAAACGGTCGCACCGGTATTGACATTAATTGACACACCCCGCGAACACTTGCATAAGTCACATAGCGGTAGTGACTAGGTGCATGCCGCACCCAATTTTTTCCCTAGGGCGAGGTCTGATCTATGGCGGCACTGGCAAAATTCAGACCAGTTGATTCCAGCCAACACGACAAGGACGAACTCCGCGAAATCGTCCGTGAGCGCTCTTTTCGATCCGGACGCTACACGCTCTCGTCGGGCATAGAGAGCGACATCTATTTCAATATGAAGCCTACCATGATGATGGCGCGAGGCGCGCAACTTGCCGCTCTTGAGTTCCTAAAAATCGCTGAGCAAGTGAAAGCAGAGTACGTCGGCGGCCTTGAAATGGGAGCGGTCCCCGTAATCGGATCGATGGCAGCTGTCAGCTCGGCGATGAACAAACCCATAAACACGATCTTCGTTCGCAAGACTCCAAAGCCTCATGGCACAAGGGACGTGATTGAAGGTCTTGGGCCCAAAGAAGATCTCGAGGGAAAAGTCGTCCTGATCGTTGACGACGTTGCCACAAGCGGCAAGTCGATATTGAAGGCGATTGAAGAGGTTCGCCGCGCCGGGGGCATTGTAGGTGACGCTGCTTGCCTCGTGGACCGCGACGAGGGAGCTACGGCGCTGCTAGCCCAACATGGGGTCACGCTGCATTCCGTTCTGCATGCGAGCGAATTTGTGGAACGCCACTGACAATCTCATACAACGGCTTTCCGGCGACCTAGCCTTAGAGGACATTCCGCCGCTTTGCAGCGAGTGCAGGCGCCTCGCGAGTAAGAGCGACTGCCCTTGCCCATCCTCACTGCTTTTGGTGCAACATATGCTGGCTGCCGTTCACCAGCCGCTTGACGCCATTGACCACCTTTCTGAGCAAGGCGCCATCAGACTGAAGGCTTTTACCGATTATCTGGCGACGGTCGTTCGAATGGCTTCAGAGCGCGGAGACGCGGCACCCTGGATCGATCTAGCCAGCCGGTTTAGCGCCCTTTTCGGTCCCGACGAGGTTGCCCATTAATCTAGTGCTTATCGCTTTCCATGAACTAGCAGCCTCGGCGGCATCGCGTCATGGATCGCCAGCGGCATGCCGGCCCATGATGCGAGCGTAAAAGCGCCGAGCAGCCGGTGCTGAATCTCGGACGTGACGACGCCGATTGGCGCGATGCGCGTTGGCACGGGCCCTCGTGCCCAAGCATGATGCGTTCCCATTCCGCGGCATCATGCTCGCGATCCCGTCTGTGCCGTGCTCAAGCAAGCGAGCCCGAGCGAACCGCCCTGGGTAGCGGATTTAGACAATCGTTGGTGGAGTTGGCTGGCGAATTGGCGAGTTCGGCCTTTGGTTGGAAGACCGGCTTGCGGCGGGCCAACCAAACGGGATTGGCGACACTGGAGTATGCCTTCACTGGGGTCGCGTCCTTACGCTGTAACGCGGCGGTCAGCGAAGCCGCGCGAGCGCCCCCTCGATAGCGCTGAGCGGGCGAGCGGCTTCGGGGCGGGCGCAGGGGCTGGGTAGACCGGGCCGGACTCACCTAACTCACCGGGTCCAGCCACGACATGCATCGCCAAAGGCAAGGACCCTCCCCGCTGAGCGCGGGCTCAGCCATGGCCGCTGAGGCTACCGCACTCTTTCGAGTGAACGTAAGGTCTTAACGAGCGTAGGGGAAACGTCCGCAGAATATACGATGTGCCTCAGGGCCCGAGTGCTTATTCGGTCAAGATGATCTGGGCTAAGGCTCCCGCGTTCGCCGCAACGAAGGCGTACATCATTCCCTGGATGCCACCGCCAATGAACAATAGTAGACCAGTTATATCCCGCTGCCCATTTCTTCGGCTACGAGGTCGGGCCGGCGCTCGATCAACGTACGGCTGATGAAGCCCAGATGCTCGGGATTGGTGCATGGCGGGCGCCCCAGAAGGCTGTCCAGGATGCGGCGCGCTCGCCAGGCCAGCAGGCCAAAGTTCGGATCAGCCAGCCCGCGCTGTCCAAGGCAGGCGTTCTGAACGAAAAGGCGTCTGTCTCGCGGTCCGTCCCAGTACACCGAAAAATCCTCGCCGGTGGCGAGCTCATTGCCGATCTGCTCGAGGCGATCTGCGATCGGTTCCAGGAAGTCCGGCAGCGCGTTCTCGTACCCCGTGGCCAGGATGACGATGTCCGCGGTTACTTCTCCGATGTTATCCATGCCGCGCTGCAGCGTGAGCCTGTGCCCCGCCCCTGCGTTGATGCAGCGCGACACGTTGCAACTTGGCCGCAGTGTGATGTCGCATTGGTGTGGCTCGAGAAAGGCGTGGTGGTAGAGCGCCTGATAGACCGCGCGCAACGTGCTTTCTGAAATCCCGTCGGAGGCAAGCGCGAAACGCCGCAGGAACAGCTGGCGATGCACCTCGCTCATGGCCGCAAAACGATCCGAAAAGCAAGGCGTGAACAGCTCGTTTGTGAACGGGTGGTCGTCGAAAGGCATCCCGCGCGTCAAGACCCAAGTGACCGCCGCGGGCCGCCGTTCTTTCGGCCGGCCGACAAGGTGCAGCAGCAGCTCGGCTCCCGACTGTCCGCCGCCAACCACGCAGACATGCTTTTTGTGCACCTCAGGATGGATATGCGCTAGGTCTGATGAGTGGAACAGGTTGGGTCCAGTCCAGCCATGAAACTGAGGCGGAATTTGCGCCTGCTTGCCTATGTCGATGACGAGGTTTCTCGCATCAAGGACCGCGTTGTCCGTCCGCACGCGAAACTCGCCGTCAAAGCGGATTTCGCGAACGGCCTCGCCGCCACGGACAAGCGGATTCTTCTGGAACGCCCAGTTGAGATATTGAGCGAACTCGGCTCTGAGCACCCCGTGAAATTGCGCATTGAGGAAATGGTAAAGACGCCCGTTCTCGTGGAGGTAGTTTACGAATGTGTAGGCTGATCGCGGATTGACCAGAGTAACCAGATCCTGGAAGTGGCCGACCTGGAGCTCCGCGCAATCGAAAGCGCTGCCTGGATGTCCGCGGAAATCAACCTGCCGATCCAGGAACAGTGCCCCTTGCGCAATCTCTTCCTGTATCTGACACGCAAGGCTCAAATTAGACGGCCCAGCACCGATACCAATGCAAAAGAGGTCCACTTATCCTTGCTCCTCTAGGAGTGTTTTCCAACTCAGCGGCATGTGCGCGGCGACCGCCAGGCATTGAGCATTGCGAACCTCACAGGCATCCTTGAGCCGCGGTCCCGACTGAGAGGAAGGCAAAAGGCCTGCGCGGCCTTCCAGATCTTGGGCTCAATGGGCGACATCGACAGCGGGCACCGCATCATCCGAACCCAAGAGCGGAAGGAAAGCGTGTGATGCTGTCGCGCAGCTCTCCGGATTTTACGGCGGCTCCTAGCGGCTGCCTCCACCCCAGGATTGGCTGTTTCCCGGTTACGACGGAAGCGGCTCTTTCTTCGAGGGGCGTAACCATGGATAACGGCTCGTAATGCGTTCGTAGACTCCCATGCATGCAGCGTGCCGGATAAAGAAAACGTCAAACCAACGAGTTCGCGTAATTCCAGCTCGTCTGGAACCCGACATTGTCGCACGCCCGACGATCGGGCAGAGGAAGCCCCGCGGCAGCGGCCCTTGCACACCGCAGGCCTGACAGGGGGCAGCCGCCGATTTGACCCGCGTCCGGGTACTGATCAGGGGCCAACAGGGTTCGCGCCCCGAGGTGGGGGTCCCCTGGTACACCCGCCCTGTGGCTTGGCTGCGGTCTGCTGCAGCCGTTCGTCTTTACTGCCCGTTACAGACGATCTCGCACGAGTTGGATGCACGAGAGCGTCCTGAAGCAGTCGAGGCGTCCGGTTTGGCTCTGAAAAGCGTCGCAAGATGTTCGCGGATCCAGCCATGTCTCCGCAATCCGACCGGTAACCGACGACGACTTCGGACTGGTTGGCGGTCCTACGACCTGATCGGTGTTGCTACGGAACTGATCAGCGAGCCAAAAACAGCGGCAATGTGGTCTTCTCAAAGCTCCAGCTCGGCGGACCGCCGAAAATCCGCTCACGCAGCCCACGGCTGCCATAAGCACCCATGACTATCATGTCGGCGCAGGTGTCGGCCGCGTGCTGCGTCAGCACTGTGGCCGCCGATTTACCGGCGCTCTTAAGCAGGTCAACCGAGACCCGAGCACCGTGCCGAGTAAGATAGGCAGCGATGTCTGCTCCAGACTGCGCACCTTTCCCGTTGTTTTGCGCCTTCGGATCGACCATAGCGACACAAACTTCCTCAGCAGCGGATAGGAGACTAAGAGCTTCCCGAACCGCACGCGAGGCCTCTACGCGCGAATCCCAGCCGACCAGCACGCGTCGAGGCGACAGGGTCGCCTTAGCGCCCTTCGGCACGATGAGCACCGGCTTTCCGCTATCGAACAAGCAGCCGTTGACAACAGGAGGTCCGAGAGTCTCATCGTTGAGGAGGTCCGCTCCAACGATCGTCAGGTCAGCGCAGAGCGCCCGCTGTCGCGCCACTTCACCGAGGCTAGCCGGATCGCAATAGTCGGTGTCAACGTCACAGGAAAGCGACATAGCTTTCAGCCGTTTGAGGATATCCGCGGACCGTCTTTCCATTCTGGTCACGTCCTGTGAAAATTTCTCGATTTGCTGAAATCGATAATTCGGCACTGCAATTGCCTGTGCACGTCCCGTACCCCACTCGAGGGGCGGAGACGACATCAAGAGCAATGGAGGCGGTATAATCAGTACGGATAGGTGCGCGCCGACCTCGGCACACAGTCCGGCAGCTGTTGTGAGGTCCTCATCAGAATGATCAGCACCCGTCACACAGAATATGCTTTTAAATTCCATTTGCCTGCTTCTCCTGGTCTTCGTTAGGAGCGTCTCAAAGCGGCAACACCGCTCTCAGCGGAGGAAGAGAGAGCGGCACCACATTCGACCACCGATTTCAGTCGTCCGGCTTCTCGAGCGAGTAGCCGGCCGACCTGACGGTGCGAATGACGCTGCCGGGCAAGGCCGTTTTCAGCGCCCTTCTGATCCGGCTGATATGGACATCGACGGTGCGTTCACCGACATGAATGTTGGCCGGCCAGGCCGCCCCGATAAACTCGTCCCGGCTGAAGACCTTGCCGGGGGCCTCAATCATAAGCCGCAGCACGTTGAACTCGATCCGTCCGAGATGGATGTCGTGGCCATTACCGCGAACCCGACGGGCATCGAGCTTCATCTCCAGGCCTCCACAACAAATCCAACTGCCGTTTTCAACCCCGTTCGAACCACGCTTGGTCAGCCCGAGCCTCGCCCGCAGGCAGTCGAGCAGCTTGGCCGGAGCCACTGGCCGCACAAAGCTCTCAACGCCTGCCTTCAAGAGATCGAGGTGCTGGTGCTCGGCGCCAGGCGCGATCAGGGCGATAATGGGCAGGTCGGTGGTGCGCGGTTCCCGCTTGAGGTGGGCGCAAATTGCGGGCCCGTTTATGCTGGCTGGGTCGCAATCCAGCACCACGGCCTGAAGCTCCCGTTGGTCGGCCAAGGCCAGCGCAGCCTTCGCGCCGTCTGCCGTCTCACTGCTGAAACCGTCCACCTCCAGTATGTGACTGTAGAGCAGATAGAACTCGGCATCTTGCGAGCAGATCAGGACCAGCGGCTTCTTCATCAGCGATACCCCAGCAACCTGGTCGGCCTCGAGCCCCTGGATCGAGGGGGCTGGCCAACAAAGTTTCTCGGTTCCGTCATGATGGCCTTTCTCGAAAATCGCGCCCATCATGCCAGCGCCACGTGGGGAAAGGCTTCGATGACTGCAATCCCATCGTCGACCAGCTTCGTACCGGCCGTGGCGAGCTTCAGGAGCGTCTCGAAGCCAAACCGGTGGACATCGCGCAGCGTTTTGGACAAAACGACCAACCGTCCGGTCGTGAAAAGCACCCGACCAAAACCCTCATGGCTCACCTGGATCATCGGCGATGCCATAAGGCCGCAGCGCTCCTCGATCGCAAGCCCGATGGCGGCGTAGTACTTGTCGAGCCTCCACAGCACGTCCGGATCGGGATCTCCGATGATCGGGATCGCTCGGCGCTGTTCCTTGGTAATGATGAAGTCGCCCAGCAGCTCGGCGTCCGCTTTGCGTTCCCACGAGCCATAGGAATCCTGAGCACGGATCAGCCGCACGAGGCATTTGACGAACGGGGTGCAAAGAGCCGCCTCGTCTTCGGTGACAGCTGGGGGGATTGCGGGGTCAGACATTTGGCGTCCTCCTATCAGTCCTCGTCCTCGAAGGACGGTTTCGTTTCGGCAACGCCCGCTTGCGCCAGCACCTTGCGCAGCCAGGGCGGAGGACACGTCCTGAGCATCATCTGCGTGCGCAACAGCACCTCTCGGATGGATTGGGGCTCCGCCACTTTGATCGGGTGGATTTTTGCCGCGACAACCTTGGCTGCCGAAGGTCCGCCAATCGCCAGACAAAACAGCAGATGACAGCCTTTCAGCGCATCCACCTTGGGCGTGATGCGGTCATCGCCCTCGGCCCGATGCTCCCCGCTTTCATCCGAAACGTCATCGAAGGCCACGGCTTCGACGAGATTCCATTCCTCGCGCGTCACGTCGTAGACAGCAAAGCGCCTGGCCGACCCGAAATGGGCATTGAGGTTCTGCATGTCCTGAGTGGCGATCGCAACGCGCAATGCGCCCGCACGTCGTTCAGGCATCGGGGCGAAAACCTCATTACTGACCAGCGAGAGGCGGCGAACAGCGTTCATGTGATATTTCTCGATTACGGAGTGGATCAAGCGCCTCAGGAGTGGGCGCGTGTTGGTTGGCCTGGAAGATGTTGGCGACCTCGAAGATCAGGTCGCGGGTGCCCTGATAGAGAATTGCGAGCTTGTGCTGGCTGCCTAGTCGATCGAAGACCGGGAACCCGATGCGCATGAGCGGAATTCGGAGCCGCTCCGATGCTTGGCGCCCGTGCGAATGCGTGACAAGCAGGTCAGCACCGACGGCAAGACTTTCCAGATCGCCGAGATCGCCGATCTGAACCGAAACCGCCGGGACTTTCTCGAGAATTTTAGACCTGTCGGTCGTTGTGACGGCCGCGGCTATCTCGGAGCCGAGGCCAGCAAAGAAGGTTGCAAGTTGGAACAGCTGGTCTGGTTCGGCAGCGATGGCAATTTTCTTGCCGCCGAAATGGAAATGTCCGTCGAGCATCGCGTCCTGCAATTGCGCCCGGCGCCGGCGCACGCGGGCCGGTACCGCCGCGCCCGAAATCGAAGACAGCAGCGACACGAAGCGGTCCGTGTCCTGCAGCCCAGTCAGTGACTGGAACAACACGTAAGGCACGCCGGTCAACCCGAGCAGCGCTTTCGCCGGGCGGCGCATGTGCTCACCGATGGCGATGCATTGCATGGCCGTGCCCAACTCGCGAATGTCCTCGACGCTGGTGCCGCCGTATGTGGTCGCTACCCAGCGGTCAGGAACCGTACCGTCGAGCGAGCCTGAGATGTCGGGCAGAATAACCGGCTTGAGCCCAAAGCTTTCAACCATGTCCCGCATGTGCTCGACGTCGGCGACAGTGAGGTTGCATCCGGGCAGGATTGCGATCTTCTTCGGGTGCCGCGCCCGTTCGCCCGAGCGTGTAATCCCTTCGATCATTGCGGTGACTGCCCTGGCCCAGCCCTCTTCGATCGCGCCGTCAAAATCCGGCGTGTTGGCCAGCACGACCTCCGTACCCGCAAGCTCTTGCGTGTGCTTCAGCTTAATGTTGGCAATATCACCCGCGCAATCTTCGCCACGCGTCTCCACGAGCGCGGTCGTGCACACCCCGATCAGCTTTGGCTTCGTGCGGTTCTTGAGGTTGAGGATCGCCTCTTCCAGATGGTCGGCTGCGCCGAGGATGGTCGCCACCTCATCCATCGCCGTAGTCTGCAAGGGAATCGCTTCTTTGAAGTGCCGCACGAAGAGAACGAGCGCAAAGCTTGTGCATCCCTGGCTGCCGTGGAACAGCGGCATCGCACCGTCGACGCCAAGAAAGGCAAAGGCGGCACCCAGCGGCTGCGACGACTTCAGCGGGTTGACCGCAGCCGATTTGCTCTGGAGAAGGATGCGGGCCATCGGTCGCCTCAACACTCGTGTGCCGTCGCGCAGGCGAATTCATCAAACAGGTACGCGGTCTCGTTCCTCGTGCACGGCAATTCGCCTATCAGATCAGGCTGGCAATCCCACGGGGCCGGCTGGCGCACCTGAGACCAGATCGGATTGTGAATGGCGAGGTCGATCTGGCGTACGAGTTCCACCATGCCGTCATAGCCGGCATAAGGATGCTGGCGCTCCTGGTTGATATCGAGCCAGGGCGTCTTGGCCTTGAGCGCAATGAATTGCGTGCGACCGCCCGACAGCATGATATCGGCCCTGTGTTCAGAGAGCATGGCGTACAGCTCGCGCGCAGCCATGGATTCGAACATGTGCTTGTCGTGCTTGAGAACTTGTTTGATGCGCTCCTTGTCCTGCACCGTAGATTTCTTGACCGAGGTGCCGACGATCTCGATTCCGATCTCCATCAGCGCATGGACAACCGACCAGGACTTCACACCGCCTGTGTTGAGCAGCACGCGCTTGCCTTGGAGCCTTTGCCGGTAGGATTCGAGTTTCTTCCACGCGATCGCCTCCTGCTGCGCGATCAGCGTCTCTGTGCGCTCGAGGATCTCCGGATCGGCGCCCTTCCTCACCAGCAGCCTGACAAGGTTGCGAAGAGCTTGCGATGTGTCGGAGATGCCATAGAAGGAGCCCTCGAAGAACGGGATGTCCCAGCGCTCCTCCATCTTGCGGGCAAGACTGATCAGCGCGGTCGAGCACACCATCATTGCCGCCCGGGCGCGGTGCGCGGAAGCAATGTCGCGGTAACGCGCATCGCCGGGAATGCAGGCGCGCACCCGGATCCCGAGCCGATCGAGGAGCGGCTTTACAAGCCAGAATTCGCCCGAGAGGTTGAATTCGCCAAGGATGTTGATGTCGTAGGGCCCGGGGTCGTCGGGTTCGACCGTGCCGATGACATGATCGAGCAACGCCTCGGCGGCGAGCTTGTTGCCGAGGTTCTTGGAGCCTGCCAGGCCAGGCGCATTGATCGGCACCACGGCCAAACCGAACTTTTCCGTGGCGCGTTTGCACACGGCCTCGATGTCGTCACCGATCAGCGCCGTTACGCAAGTCGAGTAGACGAAGATCGCCGGCGGCGCGTATGTGTGCTTGATCTCGCGGATCGCCTTGAAGAGTTTCCGCTCGCCCTGCCCCATCACCAGGTCGAGTTCGGTGAGGTCGGTCGTGAAGCTTGTCCGCCACAAGGTCGGCCCTGACGAAACCGCACCACGGTTGTCCCAAGAATTGCCCTCGCAGGCAAGCGGCGCATGGACCAGATGCGCAACGTCGGTGATCGGCTGCAGGACGATCTTGGCTCCGTCAAAGGCGCAGCCGCCGGCTGCCGCCCCTGGTGTCAGCGACTTCGAGCAGCCCTCCTTGCGCGCCTTGGCATCTTTGCCACGGTTCTTATCGCAGGCGGGCTCATCGAAGGCGTCCTTGATTTTGGCGCTGAGGGAGGACATTGCTCAGCCTCCCCAGTCCATTGGGCAAGGAATGGCCTCGGCGAAAAGCCGGCCACGGCTCTTAGCGCGTGAGGTCATAGGAATAATCCGTCACACCCGTCTCGCTCGTCTCGCGATCGAGTTTGTCGAAGATCTTGTCGAGGATCGTCGTAAGCACGCGCAACGCGCCCTGGTAGCCAAAGAGCGCAAAGCGGTGATGATGGTGCCGATCGAAGATCGGAAACATCAGCCGGATCAGCGGCGTTCCGGTGTCGCGCTCCAGGTACTTGCCGTAGGAATTGCCGATCAAAAGGTCCACCGGCTCGGTAAAGAGCAGTGAGCGCAGCGCCCACAGGTCCTTGCCCGCCCAAACCTGGGCAGCCTTGCCGAAAGGCGAGGATGCTAGCAGCTTCTTCAAACCGGCTTCCCATGCCGAGGTGCCATTGGTGGCGAGGCAATGGGTTGGCTCGCCGCCGGTCTCCATGACAAAGCGGGCCATCGCGTGAACGAAGTCGGGATCGCCGTAGATGGCGTATTTCTTACCATGCAACCAGGATTGGCTGTCCGCCATGGCGTCTACCAGTCGGCCGCGCTCGAGGCGAATTGCCTCGGGGATCTCCTTGCCGGAAATCGCCGCGACCTCCATCAGGAATTCGTCGGTCGCCTGAACGCCGAGCGGATAGTGGAACGAGGCCGTCGCCTGCCCGACCTCCTCGCAATAGCCCAGCGTCTTTCGGGTGTTGTGATGCTGCAGCGAAAGCGTTGCCTCGGCGTTGAGGGCCTTCTTCACCTCGTTGATCTTCGTGCCCCCGTCATACATGCGGTATTCACCGTCCGAAGGCGTATCGAACTGGTCAGAGGCATCCTGGATGAATGTGTAGGACACGCCCATTACATCGAGCAGGCGCTTGAGCTCCCGGTTGTTGCCGACGCAGAAGCCGTCGAAGCCCGGAATGATGTTGATGGCTCCTTCGACTTGCGTACGCTCCTGGCCTTTCCAGAAGTGCTCCAAAATGCCTTTGACCATGTTGTCATAGCCGTCGACATGACTGCCAACGAAGGCCGGCGTGTGGGCAAAGGGCACGTCGAAGTCGCGCGGGACTGAATCTTCGTCCTTGGCGTTCTGGATGAAGCTGTGCAGGTCGTCGCCAATGACCTCTGCCATACAGGTCGTCGACACGGCAATCATCTTCGGGTCGTAGAGCTGGTAGGTGTTGGCGAGCCCGTCGACCATGTTCTTCAGGCCGCCAAACACCGCCGCATCCTCGGTCATTGAGGAGGAGACCGCCGCGGCAGGCTCCTTGAAATGGCGCGACAGGTGCGAGCGGTAATAGGCGACGCAACCTTGGCTGCCGTGGACGAAGGACATGGTTCGTTCGAAGCCGGCGGCAGCGAATACCGCACCCAGCGGCTGGCAGGCCTTGGCCGGGTTCACGACAAGCGCTTTGCGGGCGAGGTTCTTTTCGCGGTATTCCCACGTCTGGGTGAAATCGCGCTGATCGGAAACGATCTCATCGGGGTGCGGACATTCGAAGTTTAGCTTCTTCTCAGCGAGCATCTTTCTGTATTCCGGCTCGCGGAACAGGGGAGCGTGATCGAGAATTTTTTCAGCCGACTGCGGCATGATGATTACCTCTTTTGCATCTGGCTGCGCGGTACGGCAGCTCAGGACGTCAAGACGTTCCAGGCTCCGGCGGATCAGAGGCCGCGGGAGTTCACCGTCTCAGTGGGAGACTGGGGCTAAAGCAGATGTTTATTCGGCAGCCATCGCCCGCTCATCGCCCCGGCTTCTTTTCCAAGGCGCGTGGAATAGGTCCCAGACCGGGTTGTTGATGGCGAGATCCACATCACGTGCGAAAATGGCAAAGCCATCGTAGCCGTGATACGGGCCTGAATAATCCCAGGAATGCATCTGGCGGAACGGTATGCCCATCTTCTGCACCGGGTATTTTTCTTTGATTCCCGAGCCGACCAGATTTGGGCGAATCCCTTCGATGAATTTCTCCAACTCATAGCCGGTCACGTCATCATAGATCAGCGTGCCGTTCTTCACGTAGTGGCCGGTGCGCTGATAGTCGTCGCTGTGGGCGAATTCATAGCCGGTGCCCACGATGACCATGCCGAGGTCCTCGTAGGCCGTGACGACGTGGCGGGGGCGCAGGCCGCCGACATAGAGCATCACGGTATTTCCTTCCAGGCGCGACAGGTACTTGGCGATGACCGCATCAACAAGCGGCCTGTACTTGGCAATGACCTTTTCGGTCTTCTCCTCGATTTCCGGCCCAAAATGCTTGGCTATGTTGCGCAGAGAGGCTTCGATCTGGGAGGGACCGAAGAAATTGTACTCCATCCAAGCGACGCCATACTTTTCCTCCATATGCCGACAGATGTAGTTCATCGACCGGTAGCAGTGGATAAGATTGAGCTTAGCCTTCGGGGCGCGCTCGATCTCTGCGAGTGTGGCGTCACCCGACCAGTTGCCGACCACGCGCAGCCCTATCTCCTCAAGCAGTATGCGCGAGGCCCAGGCATCGCCGCCGATATTGTAGTCGCCGATGACGTTGACGTCGTAGGGGCCGGCCTCGAACTTGACATCCTTTTTGTCGAAGACCCAATCCCGGATCGCATCATTGGCGATGTGGTGGCCAAGCGACTGCGAGACGCCGCGGAAACCCTCGCAGCGTACCGGCACGATCGTCTTGTCATACTCCTTGGTCTTTTTGCGAGAAACCGCCTCGGTGTCATCGCCAATCAGGCCGATAGGGCATTCGGATTGCACGGTGATGCCGTTGTTGAGCGGAAACAAGACTTCAATCTCGTCAATGATCTGTTCCAGCTTCTTGTCGCCGCCGAAGACGATGTCCTTCTCCTGGAAATCGGAGGTGAACTGCATTGTCCCGAACGTGTCGACGCCCGTCGTACCGACGTAGTAGTTGCGGCGCTGCGACCAAGAGTATTGGCCGCAGCCGACCGGGCCGTGCGAGATATGGACCATATCCTTGACTGGCCCCCACACCACGCCTTTCGAACCCGCATATGCACAGCCGCGAATCGTCATCACCCCGGGAATGGACTTGATGTTCGATTTGACGTCGCATTCGGAAAGGACCTCGCTTTCCCCGCCAGCCTCGTTGCCGCTCTTTGCGACGTTGAGGTGCTTCTTGCGGCGCTTCGCCGCCTTGTCGGGATAATGCGACAGCACCTCTTCGATAAGCTTCGCATGAAGAGCACCGTCATTCTCGTATTCCCGGCTCATGAGTCCCCTTTCAAGGTTGGGTGACGCCTCAACGAATAGGCGCCGTTCTCTGCAAGGCGCGCCGATTCATGGCAGCGCTAATGTCACTACTGGGCCGCCGCCTTCGCCGCTTCCTTGGAGTGAAGCTCGGCAAGCATCTGCTCGTCGGTCTTCATGATGCCGAAGTCGAGCAGCATCTCCTCCAGCTCCTCCATGGTGATCGGCGTCGGGATCGTACCCTGGCCCGAATTGGCGTGGATCTTCTCGGCCAGAGCGCGGTATTCCCCCGCCTGCTTGGAGTCCGGCGCGTACTGGATCACCGACATCTTCCTGAGTTCGGCATGCTGGACGATGTTGTCGCGGGGCACGAAGTGGATGAGCTTGGAATTCAATCGGCCAGCCAGTGCTTCGGCCAGATCGAGTTCACGGTCGGTTTGACGTTCATTGCAGATCAGCCCGCCCAGCCGCACACCGCCCGAATGGGCATATTTGAGGATGCCCTTGGCGATGTTGTTGGCGGCATAGAGCGCCATCATCTCGCCGGACATGACGATGTAGATCTCCTGGGCCTTGCCTTCGCGGATCGGCATGGCGAAGCCGCCGCATACCACGTCGCCGAGGACGTCATAGGAGACATAATCGACATCGTCATAAGCGCCATTCTCCTCGAGGAAATTGATCGATGTGATGACGCCGCGGCCGGCGCAACCGACACCCGGCTCGGGGCCGCCGGACTCCACGCACTTGATGCCTCTGTAGCCGACCTTGAGCACGTCCTGGAGTTCGAGGTCTTCCACCGAACCTTCCTGTGCGGCGAGATCCAGGACGGTATCCTGAGCTTTCGAATTCAGGATCAAGCGTGTGGAATCGGCTTTGGGGTCGCATCCTACGATGAGGATTCTCTGCCCGAGGTCGACAAGGGCGGCGAGCGTATTTTGGGAGGTGGTGGACTTGCCGATGCCGCCTTTGCCGTAAAAGGCGATCTGACGCAGACCTGACATAATAGCTTTCCTTCCTTCGTTCTAATCATCGCGACTGCCCGCGACACAAGTGCCGATAGGCAGCTCGTGCCGCCTCACACCAAGCATCGCAAAAAGCGTACCAGCGTGATCGGCCGATCCGAGAAGAAACTTTGTTATTAAATTCCAGCCACTTAGACGGCGGCAAAACGCGCGAGCGGGCCTTTCAGGCGTCTGTCACGGACACGACAAAGCCGACACAGATTGTCGTGCGCCATCGAAACCGCCCTGTGTCGAGCTCGAAGCGGGATAATGGGGAGCTAGCCCAAAGCTGATGGCGAGCCATCGGAAGACGTCGGCTATTGTCTTTCCAGCCTGCTATTGATCGGGCGGTCGCTGGATGAGCAGGAGCCTGGGGCTTGACCGCCGCGCGGAATAGTTCAGGCAGGCTTGCGGAGCGGGAACGCCGGCGGCCGATAGACATCCGCGCTTAACCTTTCATAGCCCGTCTACGAGTTGGTTCCGCCGACGCGCTATATCGAAGGCAAATAATTCAGTACCTTAGCACGAGATCATTGATATTTTCAAAAAGATACGTATTATACGGATATGACGGATTATCGGGACAATTCTATGTCGGTCATTAGCTCGGTTGAATTTCAGCGCAACTTTGGGCTGTATCAGGACAAGGCGCTAGCGGAACCCGTGATCATCAGCAAGAATGGCCGCGAACGGCTTGTGCTGCTTTCGGTCGATGAATACCAGCGCCTAAAGGCGCATCGTGACGGCACTAGCGCGGGGCCTGAGAACGCAGCCCCCCCTGCTTTGCAGAGCACGGCGCACTTTTCACTTAAGAACCAAATACCAACCGAGCCACTAAGGGAATTGCTGTCGCACTTTCATTCGATCAAATCTGCCTTCGTGTACGGTTCAGTCGCCAAAGGCACGGACACAGAACGCAGCGATATCGATTTGATGGTGGTCGGCGATAACCTGAACCTCTCTGAACTTTATTCAGCCGCACAAAACGCGGAACTGAGACTAGGCCGAAAGGTCAGTCCGACATTTCTGTCGCCGGAGGAATGGCAACGAAAGGCGTCTCAGAAAGGGTCGTTTGTCCGCAAGGTAAGTACCCTTCCAAAGATTTTCCTCATCGGCTCGGAGAAAGATTTACAAGCGTGGGCAAGCAAGAACTAGACAACCTCGTAAAGATTGGGCTGATGAAAAGTGAGCCCCCATCGCTGTCCGAATATGACGGCATGCTGGGTGGCGCGCGCAAGAATTTAACTGACGCACAGAAAGGTCTCGACCCCGACAGCCAATTCACTCTCTTATATGGAGCTGCGCATCGGCTTGCCCTGGCAGCCCTACGCCGCGAAGGCTATCGCTCGGACAATCGCACTTCGGTGTTTCAAGCGCTCGTTCATACCGTCGGAACCGACAAGGCTGACATTCAGATTTTTCTAAAGGCGCACAACGAGCGAAACCTCTCCGAGTACGAGGGGCACACAGACATTGATGCCAAATTGCTAGCTAACCTTATTGAGTGCACCACGAGGCTAGAGGTTTCGGTTGGCAAACTAGAACCGCCAGAAGATGACGAGTGAGCGGCAATCGAACACGCGCGGGCAAAGGGTCCGACGGTGCGGGTAGCGTATGCCCCGACCGGAACGAAGCCGAGCCGAGTTGCGCCGTAATCTCGGACGGCTTCACCTGTTGCGTGAACAAATCCATGAGATCGTTGGGCCAGTGAGGAAATCGATCTTCTTTATGGAAGGCATTTAAGCAACGGATGCATTCCCATGCACATCGCCGTTCTGTTTAGCAGCTGCCGTTGACCGGCGGGCCAGCCCCTTTGGCGTTCTGGTGTCTGACAGTCGAGCGTCAGGCCGGACCATGAGATACATCGATAAGGGCTGGACAAGGATGGGAGGGATGACGTGCTTGCGACGGAGGAAACAGTCAAGCAGCTGGGGCGAGAAGGCCAGTTCTTGCGGATTTCAACTTTGCGTGACGACCGCTCATCGGAGTCAAGGTAACACACGCCGGCAGCGGGTGTCCGGGCGGTTTCCAGCCGCACAATGCGAGACCGCTGGCGCGAACAAAGCTCGGCTGTACTCGGCACGCTAAGAGAGCCTGCCAAGCCGTCGGAGCCCGGCCTTCCGGTGCGACGCAAGCCGCAGACTAGACCGCCCTCTTGTTACCCCAAAGCAGAACGTGCAGCTGCGGCAACACGCGGGCTTCGAACCACCTGTCGCTGGTCACCCTTTCGACAAGCCATTCCATTCGCATCATTATTCCGTCCAAGTCGACAGAGGTGTCTTCACTGCCAGGGCGCGGCGGCGTGTGATTGCCGGGTTGCAGATAGATCGGAAGGTGCGGATATCGCGCCGCGACTTCTTTGGCGTAGGCATAGTCACTCTCGTCGAAAACGACGAGCTTGAGCACGATTTGCGGCTTCTCTTGCGCCGCTTCGAGGCACGCCTCAAACGCAGCCCAACTGGTCGTCATTTCGCTGGACGGCGGCTTTGGGCTAAGGATCAGCACGTCAAGATCCGCAAACCACTCCCTCACCACGGAACCCTGCGTTTCCAGTGCAAAACGATAGCCCTCGCGATGGCCTCGTTCTATGAGGGGACCGAACGGCTGAATGGCCGGGTTGCCGCCTGACAAGGAGACCATAACCGGCCTGCCGCCGGAAAGCGCATGGACGGTTTGCCACACGGCATCGATCGGCATCGGTAGCCATTCATTGCGATACTGATTGTCCACCGCGTGAAGGCTGTCGCACCATGAACAGCGATAATCACATCCGCCGGTTCTGATGAACACCGTCGGCAAGCCGATGAGCACGCCCTCGCCCTGGATCGTCGGCCCAAATATCTCGCTCACACGGATTGCGGGATGCATGTCGGTCACGGACGGTATTCCGCCCAAGTTTTCGGTGTTTCGCTAACGCGCACGGCCGTGGTCTGCGGCAGACGTGCCTTGCACCATTCATAGAAATGTCTGGCCAGGCATTCCGCCGTGACTTTCTCATGTCCCAGCACGTCGTTGAGGTGCCGATGGTCGAAGCTCTCGTCAATATAGCGTTTGAGCGGCGCCAGATCGTGATAGTCGCGCACGAAGCCGCGGGCGTCCAGTTCCTTGGCCGATAGCTCCACTACGACGATATAGTTATGCCCGTGCAGGCGCGCACATTGATGGTTGGGGGGCAAGGAGGTGAGCTGATGCGAGGCCGAGAAGTGGAATTCCTTGCTGATGTGGAACATTACGCGCGCCTCCTGCGGAGTGCCTCGAGCCAGAAATCGGCGTCCTCGTAGTCGGTGGGATCAGCGTGCCCGGCGAGATGGAACGCTTCGCGCCGCTCGACGCAGGTCCCGCATCGCCCGCAGTGACGCACGCCGCCCTTGTAACAGGACCAGGTCTCGGCAAACGGGGTGCCGTATCTTGCGCCATCCGCCACAATGTCAGCTTTTCCGAGGTTCACGTACGGTGCATAGAGGCGTATCTGCGCATAGCCGTCGAGCGCGCGGTCTTGCATTGTCTGGAAAGCTTCGATGAAGGCCGGACGGCAATCTGGATAGATGAAATGATCCCCACCATGCACGGCCGCCGCCACCGCTTCTGCCTTATGCGTGGCGGCCAGCCCGAAGGCGATTGCAAACATGATGGCATTGCGGTTCGGCACCACCGTAATCTTCATAGTATCTTCGGCGTAATGGCCGTCCGGCACGTCGACACTGTCGGTGAGCGCTGAGCCGGAAAGGCCACGGCCAATTTCGCGGAGGTCGATGATCTGGTGCGGGACCTTCAGTCGCTCCGCGCAAAGAGCGGCGAAGCCCAATTCCTTCCTGTGCCGTTGGCCATAGTCGAAAGATAGAAGGCCGGTGAGTTCATGCTCCGCTGCCACCATGTGAGCAAGGGAAACGGAGTCCAATCCGCCAGAGCAGACGGCGAGAGTCTTCATCATTGGTATCCTTGTTTTGACCGGGTAAGGCTGCGACCGGAGATTTCTCTGCGCCCCCACTACTCCAGCAACGCAATTTTGTGAACCGGGAGAATTTGCGCTCAGCCCGATTGGAACGAGAATGGGTCGCGTCCAACACGCGTGATCAATAAGAGTTGAGCGCTTCAGCAGTTTGTTCGCGTCGCGCGCACTTTCGCAACCTGCTGTCGGATTCGTCGACTTCGAGACAAGGTGATGTTCGGCCGACATCGGCTGCCTCTCAATTAAGCCGTAGAAACACAGGTTGGCTTTCTGGCCTTCGCTTGCGCGGTTGGCACGACAATTGATGTTCTATTTGTGGGGCGGCACACCCCGCCGACCGAAAGTGGCAGTGAGCTCCTTGAGGCGCAGGTTGATGCGCTGGTTCCATTCGGCGATTTTTCGATCTGGAACCAGAAAGCGATGGCGGCATGGATGCCAGCAAATTTGACATTGGCGACATCCGCCTGGAGAACCCTGCGCGGCGAGCGCTGCCAGGCCGGCGTGCCACATGCCACTGGAAGACCAAGGCCTTCACCGACATTGTCGCGGGGCGACGTAGTCGTCATGGGCGACCTGCCCGCCCACAAGGCCGCCGGCGTGCGCGACGCGATTGAGGCCGCAGGCGCGAGCCTGCTCTACCTGCCGCCCTACAGTCCCGACTTCAATCCGATTGAGAACGCCTTCGCCAAACTTAAGGCGCTGCTGCGAGCAAAGCCGAGAGAACCATCAAGGCTCTATGAGACGCGTCGGCGCGGTCGTCGACCTCTTCACCCCAGCCGAATGTGCCAACTACTTCAAAGCCGCAGGATATGAACTGGATCAAACAGGACGTGCTCTAGTGGTTTACGCCTGACACAAGAGTTCGGCCCCCACAACCGTTTCGGAATGAGGAGCAGCGCTGCCGCTGCTCCTCCAATCACGCAACGGATTTCACGATGCGCCAACTCGAGCCATGATTTCGGATCGAATGGTCGATGCGGTGTATAGGGACGCATCCAGCGGCAAATCCCCAAATGCCAGTTGACACAGAAGATAATTAGCACCTGCCTCTTCCAACTGATCAAGGAGAGCTTTTCGGACAGAAGCTGCCGTTCCCACGACGCACAATTCACTTTCAATTGCTGCATCGAAGTTCAGAGGCAAGTTTGGTGGAGTGGGAATGGCATTTAGTTCGTATAGAAATTTGAAGCTCTTGAGCCATCGTTCATAGGCAGGTGCTGCGAGCAAATACGCATCTGTTTCAGAACGCTCTATCACCACCATTCGGAGCAATCCAAGAAATGGCGCTTGGTGGCCAATGTCAGCATCGTGAATTCGGGCGGCGCGGAACGCGTCGGTAACGCTGCGAACAGAAGTGGAAGGTCCGACGCAGGCGATGTTTGCCCCATTCGCGGCGGCCCAGCTAGCCGGCTCGGGTCGATTGGTGGCGATCCATGTCGGCGGATGGGGATATTGGTGAGGTCTCAACGTCAGCGGAACGTCTTTCAACTCAAAGTGGCGGCCCTGATAAGAAAGCGTCCCGCCTTTCATCGCATTGATGAGAATCTCGCTGGCCTCCGCATACTGTTCTGGTGCTGCTTCTACAGCAACCCCGAAGTATCCCAATTCAGTCGGAGCAGAGCCGCGCCCTATGCCGAGTTCAAGCCTGCCGCCGCTCAACTGATCAAGCATGCAGATCTCCTCGAAGGCACGCAGCGGATGATAGAGCGCAAGTAGCATTACCATGGGACCAACACGAAGACTGCGGGTTCGCTGGGCGACGCTCGCTAAGAACAAATTCGGTGATGGACCTCTGCCATGCGGCGTACAGTGGTGCTCTGCGAGATGATACGCATAAAAGCCATAGCCATCGCACGCTTCTGCTAGGCTCAGCCGATCTGCATATTGTTGGGCGATGTCATCGCCGTTTTCGTCCAGATGATCGAAGATGCCGAAGGTCAGGCCCGAAGCGAAAATTTTCTTCAATTAATTATTCTCCAAATTACCTATGATTTATCCACTATTGGAAACATCATAACTCACAACACATCGACACTTATTACTTGATACATTTCCAAAGCAATGTGAATTGACTTCATGCTTGTGCATACCGCGATTCCTCTTAACGTTCATACAAACGTTTTTGGCGGCAGCAAGGAATTTGTCCATCTGCTCTGTGGTGCCAATGCTGACGCGAATGCAGTTCTTCAAATCTATGTCAGGAAAGCTGGCGATGAGGATCTTCTGCTCTTTCAACGCGGCTTGCCAGCATGAGCCCTCCTGTCCCGCCGGCACACGGGCCAGCAAAAAGTTTGCGTGGGAGGGTGTTACTGAAAAGCCAAGTTGCAACAGCGCCAGGGTCACTCGCTGTCGTTCATGCTTGATGTGCCTGTGGTTCTCTTCGTAGGCGTGGCGATGCGCAAGAATGCTTTTCCCGACCGCCTGCCCGATCACGTTCATGTTGAAGACATTCTGGATGTTGCGCAGCCTGCCAATGATTTCTGGGTGACCGAAACCGAAGCCGACTCGCACGCCAGCGGCAGCATAGCTCTTTGAAAAAGTCCTCAAGATCAAAAGATTCGGATGCCTATTGACGAGGCGCAGGGCATGGTCGGGTGCGAAGTCAACGTAGGCCTCATCCAAGACGATCAAGCGATCTGCTTGCTCCACAAGGCGTTCGATTTCGGCCACCGGCACGAATGTTCCGGTCGGATTGTTCGGATTAGCCAACAGAATGAACTTCGCGTCTTTTGCGGGGCCGGACAGCAGTTTTTCTATCGGCAGGGGATGAGCTTCGCTCGATGCGATTTCGAGAAACTCAGCACCCTGCAACATGGCAAGTTTACGGTTGAACGAAAATCCGGGCGACAGCATCGCCACTCTATCTCCTGGGGCGAGGAAAGCTCTGTAGATGAGTCCGAGCAGTTCCGACGAACCGTTGCCGGCAATCACCTGATCTTTGGAAAATCCGTAAGTGTCGGAGGCAGCTGCCCTTAAGCTGAGATTGTCGTCTTCCGGATAAAGATACTGGTGTTCGATCGCAGCAATTGCACTTTGCATTACGCTCTTCGGCAACGGAAACGGGTTCTCGTTCGTATTTAGCTTAACGCAATTTGCATCCGTCGCTGGTCCGTTGGACGAGAGAGCATCTAATTTGCTGGCCACCGGCGAAAAAAGCGAAAGCACGGTCTTCAGTTTTGCATCGCACATGTTCTTCTCCGTTTTTCAGTCCCGCAGGGCATGTGACATGAGGCAATCGTTGATCGTGACTTGATCGACGTTCGGCTGTGTCAGCGCTGCCTTCCCACCTTGGTGGGGATCGCCGACCACGGTTTGGATTTGACACCGGGAAGCTGTCGAGAACCTGATGACGACCCAACGTGTGGCCGACGGCCGATTCGGCGCAACAGACGGTGTTTCAACATCGCATCGTCGTCAAAGCCGCATGCAGGGCCAGCACGACAGCCCGCCTCCAGCGCCCGCAGAAATAGGTGGAAACCGAGGTCTTGCCGAACCTCAGTTGCTCTGCCACCTCGCCCACCGGACTGCCCTGTTTATGGGTCAGGCGCAGGGTATCTGACGCTCGTTCGTCTTGCTTGCTTCCGTCTTGGCATGGGCTCTCTCGGTTCGCTGATGAGAGAGCCAAATACCGGCTCATCTGAGCATGAGACGCGGGCCTGACGATATGGAGCGTCTCTGGTGGCGCGCGTAGCCAAGAGGGTTCGCCTCGCTGGCGGGGCATGCAAGACGGCGCACCTCCTTGGCCATCCTGTCCCATCGTCTCAGATCGTGAGGCGCACCTTATAGTCGGCGAGGAGATCTTGCAGGGTCAGGATACGCCCTAGCCCCTTAAGGTTGTTGGTCGCACCGAGCAAAGCGCGGGACCTGTCGACGGACAACAGCGGTGCCACTGCCGCACTAGGGTCGTCCAGCACCGCAGTGAACCGCGTACGTAGCATTTTGTCGTAGGCGGCATCCTGGATAGCCGGATACGGGCTCTTCACCCGCTGCACCACCGATTGCGGGATGATGTCGCGAGAAACATTCACGGATTTCGTGAAAAAAGTGTACCCGCCGAAGAGCCCCACCCGCGGGCGCGGTGCAGCGCCACCTCGGTGTCACTGCTCGTGTTCATGCGATGGCCTAGGCCGGCCAGCTGTTGACGCAGCTCGCGGTAGTTGTAAGTCTCACCCGTGTAGACGAGCACCAAGTCAGGTCGGCCATCCTCCTGGAGCATCATCGGGCTGACGGCCGCCATGGATATCGATGATTGCCAGGCGGTGGTGTCCCAGCGCCGCAGGCCCGCCGATCCAAGTCCCCTCGTCGTCCGGACCGCGGTTCGCCATGGTGGCCGTCATATCGGCAAGCTTCTTCGCGCGTCGGGACCTCCGAGGTCGCGATTGAAGTCGATCCATTCACAGATGCCGCACAGGTTTGGCTCCCTCCTGAGATAACTGTCGCCGCATTTGGGGCGAAGCAGATATTAGGCCAGTGGGAAACCATTCGAGGCAAAGTGACGGATCTAGCCCAGCTACGATCCGCATCCGACATCGTCGGACATCGGACAGCACCGCGATTCGCTGCATAGGAAGGCTGGAGTCGCGATTTCCCTAGGGGAATCAGCGCATGAAAGGAGAGCTGGGTCGTGTCGGCCGAAATGAGAAATTGCTCCCCTTATTGCCTCACCGAGGAATGTTACCCAGCGCGATAGACCGGCATGCCCTATCTCCCCCCGTTGCAGCTGAGGGAGATAGGGGCCAGCTCTTCATCCAACCGCCATGGAGGATGATCAGCCCAGCCATTTCCATGCGCCAGGCCTTCACAAGCCGTGCACCATTCAGGTTCTTTTCCTTGAAGCGCGACGATCCTTGTCAGACGTCGCAACACTTGCTGCCGAGAGCACGAGCTCTTCCTCGAGCATGCCTTGATCTGCGGCTCGAACGGCTCGCACATGCTGGGTCTCAACGACTTCGCAGAGGTTGATATTCTGCAGTGACTTTCGTCTCGCTGCTGCACGGCATTGACGCTGGGAGCCATGCTCGCGTGGCGCAATTGTGCTGAAGAACGGTGCCCACGGCAACGTTTCTTAAACCCGCCCCAGGTCCTGGCGTTTGGCTAATTTCCGACATTCGTGTCCGGCTTCGGACAAAGGCCGGGTTTGCCGAACGGAGTCCCACCCAATTTCCAGTGCTGCTTGAGCAATAATATCGACCGGCATTACTGCACAACACGAAAGTTGCTGCAAAAACCGAAGTGAACCCAAGGCATGGGTCAATTGGCATGGCGCTTGCGACCCGGTCGCTAGAACGCAGTCAAAACCACGGTTGGAGACCATGCCTACCTCTCAAAGCTCGATAAAGCACGCGAGCAAACATTCCCCGTCCCCGCGGAAAACTGGAAGCTCGTCGCCGTTAAACGTCCCTGCTCGGGGGCGGTCTTGCACAAGACTGGTCCGAGGCAACCACGCCAGGGCGAAAGGCTGCCGGAACTGTCCACCGAAGTCGATGCCGCTTCAGTTTAACCGAAAAATGCACCGTACCACTTTGGCCTGGGAGCAAATCAATGACCGATAGAAAGAACGTTCCTCTCGTGACCTTTCGCACGCGTGTTCGCGATGAGTCGATCGGGGGGCCAAATCCTTATCGGTGGGAGAACAAGACCTCCGACGATTATTTCGGGGGCAAGCGCGTTATCCTGTTCTCGCTGCCTGGCGCCTTCACCCCGACCTGCTCGACCTTCCAACTGCCCGATTTCGAAAAACTCTATGATCAATTTCTGGAACTGCGAATTGACGCGATCTACTGCGTCTCAGTCAACGATGCTTTCGTCATGAATGCGTGGGGAAAGTCCTTGGGGCTGCAGAAGATCGAGCTGATCCCAGACGGGTCGGGCGAGTTCACGCGCAAGATGGGCATGCTGGTCGCGAAGGACAATCTGGGCTTTGGAATGCGCTCCTGGCGATACGCCGCTCTGATCGACGATGGCGTGGTGGAGCAGTGGTTCGAGGAGGAAGGCTTCTGTGACAACTGCGAGACGGACCCCTATGGCGTTTCATCCCCGCAAAACGTTCTCGACAAACTGAAGGCGGCGGCATGACCCAGAAGTGGCAAGTCTCACACAACCCCAGCACACACTAGAGCCTCCTCGGCAGATTACCGGTTCAACATGCATCTCTCAGCAAGCCTGCTTCAACGCCAGAAGCAACGTATGGTCTTATCGCCTCAAGCCATTGAAGCTATTCGCTTGCTGCGATTGACGCATACTGAACTCCATCAGCTCGTGGAGCAGGCACTCGAGAAGAACCCCGTTTTGAAGCCTGACCCGTTTGACGACGTTTCGCCGCTGCCAGGGGAGGATCAGCGGAGCAGTCAAAGCAGAAGCGAAATCGGCGAATCGCCCATTGGCGGGCCGTCTGGCGGGCGCGGGCAATGGAAGTCGCAACGCAGTAGCGGCAACGATCGACCTGCCGTCGAGGAGTTTACCGCCCACACCGAAACATTGCACGACCATGTCGCCCGCCAGGTCGCCCTCACCCCGTTCACCCCCCAGGAGCGGCTGATTGCCGGACAGCTCGCCGCCCATCTGGAGGACACTGGCTATCTTCAGGTAAACCTTTTCGATCTGGCCGGGAGGTTAAACGTTCGGCAAGCTGATGTGGAACGGGTCATCGGAATCTTGCAGCAATTTGATCCGCCGGGGATTTTTGCGCGAACTCTCAGCGAATGCCTGGAGATTCAGCTGCGCCAGCAAGACCGGTTCGACCCGGCTATGGCAGCTTTGGTCGCCAATCTCGAGATGCTTGCACGGGGGGATTTTCAGGGATTGAAGCAGCGTTGCGGAGTCGACGAGGAGGATCTCCTCGACATGAGGAACGAAATCCGCGCGCTCGATCCCAAGCCTGGAGACCGGTTCCAGTCCGGGACGCCGGAAACCATCGTACCGGACGTCTGGGTAATGCCCAAGTCCGAAGGTGGATGGCGGGTGGAGCTTGATCCGGCCACGCTGCCCAAAGTGTTGATCAACCACACCTATGTCGCCGAAATCTCGCAGCTGACCAATCAAAATCCGGAAGGCAAAGCGTTTCTCGACCATTGCCAGGAAAAAGGGAACTGGCTGATCAGCTGTCTCGAGCAGCGCGCTAAGACGATCCTTAAGGTTGCGACCGAAATCGTGCGCCAGCAGGATGCCTTTTTTACACACGGCGTCGCCCATCTGCGGCCTCTCTGTCTCAAAAATGTCGCTGACGGGATCAAAATGCACCAGTCGACGGTAAGCCGGGTGGCTTCGAACAGGTACATGTTAACTCCGCGCGGGGTGTTCGAGCTGAAGTATTTTTTCACAGCGACAATCGCATCCTGCGAGGGCGGCGACGCGCACTCCGCCAAATCT
Organism: Mesorhizobium sp.; assembly: GCA_004020315.1. Taxonomy (GTDB): domain Bacteria; phylum Pseudomonadota; class Alphaproteobacteria; order Rhizobiales; family Rhizobiaceae; genus Mesorhizobium. The sequence goes on along the minus strand of SAQG01000030.1, from coordinate 50,876 downwards.
GTCCGCCATCGGATCAAGGCAATCATCGCCGAAGAATCGCTCGACAAGGTACTTTCCGACGAAGACATCGTTGCTCAGCTCAAGCAGACCGGCATCAATGTCGCTCGCCGTACCGTCACCAAATATCGCGAGGCGATGAACATCCCTTCCTCCATACTACGGCGCCGTGATAAGCGGTTGTCCGCAGCTGCGATCAAGCGAAGTGACTAACCGGCATTCCTGGTCGGCGAGAGGCGACTCTCAACTTCCTCCGGGCCGAAGCAGCTTTCGAAGTCATGGCATTCCCGACAACTGGGTGCAGTGCATGACGAAAGCCTTCGGCCTCACACAGCTTGCGGTAAAAGTACTTTTTCCATTTCATGTTTTCTGTGTTGCCTGCCGCCAGCGCGGGAAAATGTCTGGCAAGCAGGCGGCTGAGCTCAGCGCGATTTGAGAGGCCAAGATCCCGCCAAAGATGGTCCGTGCGCATCGCACGCCGGGCGATGATCTTGGCCAAGCGGGCGCTCGCCGGGTCGCCCGGCGCAGCATGCGCTAGCAGCAGCCGGCGCAGCAGCTCCTCTTCCAGTTCCGGCTCGGGCTCGCTCAACTCCTCCAAAGCGAATACGCTGCTGGAGGTAGACGGGAAAGTTGCGGCCAAGACATCACGCAATTCGACAGACGAAAGGCCTGTCCCCTCCGTCGCCAACACCTCGCCCGCCTGGACCTCCTCAAGCGAACGCGAAAGCACGCAGGGCAGCACATGCTGATCGAAGCTCCTCCCTAGCTCGGACCCACGCCATTGCGCGCGTGGATAGGCAGCCATCATCGTAACGGCCGGCTTCAGCTTCCGGCATGACAAAGCGCCTTGTTGACCGCAGGGATGATCTTGTCGCCCCAGAGCTCGATCTGGCGCAGCATCGTCTTTTGGTCGAAGTCGCCCAATTGAGTCTGAACTGCGATCTGGTCCGGTTTCAAGATATCGATCTCTTCCAGCAGGCGATCAATCACGCGATTTACGCTGCCAATCGGCAAATTTTTGCGCATGGTCTCGAAGGACAGATCCTGCTGGGTCGGTGTCTCCTGCAGCAGGTAGCCATCGTGGCTCTGTTGGCGGCGCTGATGCAGGGCTTCAGAAAGCCGGCGCTGGAAGCGGGCATTGTCGAGATAGCTGTTGATCTCCAACTCGTCGTGGCTGGCATAGCAGCAGCGCAGCAGCGATATCTTGACGTCGGTGACGTTCTTTTCCTCGGATGCCGCCGCCCTCTCGACTGATTCACGCAGTGTGGTCAAAGTCTCTAAGCCGTCGTGGAAGGCTGTGACAAAAAAATTGTGCCCCTCGCGGTAGGCCCGAGCCATCCGTGCGGCTCCGCCAGCGATCCAGATAGGCGGCGTCGGCTGCTGGACTGTGCGGACCGAAATCGCTGTTGGGGGGATCTTCTCATACTGGCCGTCGTGTTCGAAGACGTTTTGGTTGAGGCCCTTGAGAATGATGTCCAGGTATTCCGAAAAGACGGCCGGCGCCTCATCGATGTCCACGCCGAACCGTTCGAACTCGAACTGCTGGTATCCCAAGCCTACGCCGAGCTCGAGACGGCCGTTCGCAACGATGTCGGCGAAGCCGATCTCGGACAGCAGGCGCTGCGGTTGGTAAAGCGGCAGCACGCAGACGGCAGTGCCCAGGCGAATCGTGCTTGTCAAGCCGGCGCAGTGCGCCACCATCATCAGCGGGGATGGTATGAGGCTGTAATTGTTGAAGTGGTGCTCAGCAAACCACGCGGTGTTGAACCCAGCCTGCTCCGAAGCGACGGCCTGTTCGATGGAGTTGCGGATGACGCTTTCTGAGGATTGGTGATAGCCACGCTGGGCGGCCAGAATGAAAGTGGCAAATTCCATGATTTCTCCTCGTTATAGACACGTCAGCCGACCGGGAATGTGCTCGGCATGCGCATGCTTGGATCTCAAGCACCTCGGGTGCGTCGTGGAGCCGAGGCTTCATAATGCTCGGCCGGTCGCCCTGCGAATGCCTGGCAATTAACCTGCGGCCTCCGCAAAACATTCGTCATAGAGTTCGCTGGCGTTTCCCGCATCACCGAACGAGGTCCAGCCGCCGTCCACGTAGAGGATCGAGCCGTTGATGTATGAGGCGTCAGACGAAGCAAGGAAGAACGATGCATCTGCGACGTCTTCTGGCCGTCCCATCCTGCCCATGGGGATGCGTCGTCCGATTGCTGCCAGGTCGATGCGGCCGGCTTTGGCCAACTGAGCAAGTGCGGGCGTGCGGATGTGGCCAGGAGCGACGGTGGCTGTCCGAATTCCGACCGGGCCGAGTTCGGCCGCCATGCAACGGGTCAGCATATCCATCCCCGCCTTGGAGGCGCCGTAGGCATGGCGCGGCGCGAACGGCAGAAAGCTGTCGATCGACCCGAGATTGAGGATCACGCCGCCCGGGCGCATAGCCTTGATCGCTTCGCGCGCGCAGGTGAAGGCGCCGGTAAGGTTGACATCCAGGACGTGTTCGAGCTGTTTCGACAGTTGCTCGATCGCAGGCACAATCCTGTCGGCGGTATCAGCACTATTGACCAGAACATCGATATACCCGAAGCGTCGCCTCAGCTCTTCGAACATCGACACCACATCGCTCTCGACGGCCACGTCCAGCGATTTCGCCAGATGCTTGCCGGGGAGCGATGTAGCCAGCTCTGCCGCTGCAGTGCCATCTTTATCAGCAATCACGACGGTGTCGCCGTTCGCGGCAAAGCGGCGAGCGACGGCCGCGCCAATGCTTTTTGCGCCACCGGTGACGAGCACGATTCGCGCATCTGTGCATTCGGCCGGACAGGAGAGCTCGGCTTGGAGCGCACTATCCACCGGCGGGTGAGCATCCCCCGGCTGGTTGAATGACATCCAGCCTCCGTCGACTGCCAGCACCGAGCCGGTGATGTAGCGCGCCTGCGTGCTGCTCAGAAAACGCACGACCCTGGCGATCTCGTCGGGGCGAGCCAAGCGCCCCATCGGCACGCGGCGGCGTATCGCCGCGAGGTCCATTTTGCCAGCGCGTGCCAGTTCTGTGACCATTGGGGTGCGGACGGAGCCCGGCGCCACCGCCGTGACGCGGATTCCTCGCATAGCCCACTCGCACGCAAGGGACTTTGTCAACGAGATCACGCCAGCTTTCGAGGCTGCGTAGGCGTTGCGCCTGGGATTGCCGACCACGCCCGCCATCGAAGCCACATTGACGATCGCACCGCCCGGCCTCATGCGCCGCGCCGCTTCCCGGGCCATAACGAATGGCCCAATAAGGTTCACTGTCACGCCGCGTCGGAAGGTATCGACAGCGGTGTCGATGATCCTATCCATCGTGGGTCCAACCGCCGCATTGTTGATGAGGACATCGATTTGCGCGAACCGTGCTTCGACCTGGCCGAAAAGTGAGAGCATGTCCTTCTCTCGCGACACATCGCACTCCAGACCGACGTGCGGCGACCCGAGATCCCGAGCCAGTTCAACCACACCACTGCCCGGAAGGTCCACCGCAACTACAGTGTCTCCGTCCGCGGCAAGGATATCGACCAGGGCACGGCCGATCCCGCCCGCGGCGCCTGTGATGATTACGGTGCGTGCTGCCAGTTTCACGAGAGCTTCTCCACGATGACCGCTTGTGATCTCAGCCCATCGACCTTGGGCGGAATGAAGGGTCGAGCCAAATCGTTGCAGTGACCGCCAGTTGCGGCCCCACACAGATCTCAATCCCGCAAGGCGCTCATCCTCCATTTCTACCCACTTATGCAGCTCCCAGTTGGGGACCCTCGACGCCATCTTGGTCGGTGGGGATGTGACGCTTGAGCAGCTGGTAGATGGGATCGTCTGGATGTGGTGCTCCAATCGGCTGTCGCCGGCCGAACCTATCTGCCTCAAGAATCGCTGGCGGGATTTGCTCCTCAACCCAATCGTAGACGACTGTCCGTTCCGCAATTCGCCACTCGTCCTGCCTCTTCTGAAACAGATCGCAGTAACGGCCGCAAAGCAGCGTCTGACGTATTTCTTGGTCTGTATCCGGTCCGCGTTGCAGCGCGGTGAAATAGCTCTCGACCGCGGCCTCTGCTGAACTGATGAAGTCGATCAGGCTGTTCGTGATTTGATGGATATTACGGTGCCCCGGCAGACCGAGAGCAAATTGGATGAAGTCCTCTGCCGGTCCGCAATAGGGACCGTGCCTGTCATACGCTTCGGGCCAGTATGCGCTACGCAGCGCCGCCTCATCGGCGCGGTCTATCCCGCGGCAGTACCGATACAGGCAGTTGCGGATCGCCTCTCGGTCACGCAGTTCGGTAATTTTCGCGTGGTCGACAGGGTCTGTCGCGAATTGTATGATTGTTTTATCCTTCCCGATGCCAGTCTGCACTTTGCGTGTGTCTCTCTCTACAACTGAGTTAGCGGGGGGCTCGTCAACTTCCAGAGCTTGTTCGGGGCAGGCTCGTACCCCTTTTGAGGCAAGCAGTTGCTCCCCATCGGCAACATCAATATCACCGGGCAAGATGTAGCCGGCGTCATCAAGCTTGAAGACTCTCGGCGCCCGCGCCCAGCAGCGCGCATGACCCTGGCATCTGGCTTTATGTACGACGACACGCATAGCGAACTCCAATGTCGTTGGCTGAAACTTCAGGACCAGTCCAGGATCAGATTCTCGATCCCGAACACATGGCCGCCGAAGGTGATAGGTTCAGTCCCTGTCTTGATCCGAAAGGCTGGGATGCGCGCCAGCCACTCCTCCAGGCCAATGACAATCTCCCGCCGGGCAAGGTGTGAGCCAAGACAACGATGGGGACCATAGCCAAAGGCAGCGTGCCGGTTGTCCTCGCGCGCCAGATCGATCTCATTCGGGCATTCGAATTCCGCCGGGTCACGATTGGCAATCATCGTGGCACAGGAAACATAGTCTCCCTTGCGGATCGGCGCGCCTTTGAAGTCGACATCCTTCGTTGCCACTCGGATCATCTGAATGGTCGAATAGGCGCGCAGCAATTCTTCCGCAGCGACGGCAGTCCGGTCCGGTTCGCTTCGTAGCAATTCCTGATCTTTGGGGTTGCGCGCGAGATGGGCCAAGTCGAAGCATATGGCTGCTGAGACCGTGTCGAGCCCCGCGACAAACACAAGCACGCCGATGCCACGGACTTCTTCGTCACTGAGCAGACGGCCCTCGACCTTTGCCTTCACGATGAAGGTCATGAAATCATCGACCGGCTCCTTGCGGCGCTCGGTGGCAAGTTCGTCGATGAAGGCCACGATCGTCCGGGCTGCGGGTGGTCGTTGCTCCTTATCGCCGTGGAGCAGATCTCTAGCCCAGCCGACAAATGTTTCTAGTCCGTCGTCCGAAAGCCCAATAAAGCGAAGGAAGATATTGACCGCGAACGGAACTGCAAAATCCTTCATGATGTCGCAGCTCGTGCCTGATGCGGCGATCCTGTCGATCAGCTTGATCGCTCGTTCCCGGACAGCCGGCTCCAATGCCATTACCCGCTTTGGCGAAAGCAGCGGATTGAGCAGTGAGCGAAAAACACCGTGGAATGGCGGATCGAGCTCAAGCGGGATCATCGGCCAGCTCTCGCCGAGCACAGAGGCGAAGATGCTGCGATGGCTGGAAAACGTTTCGGTGTCCTGCAGCACCCGGCGCTGGTCGCTCGCGCGAGTGATGACCCAGGTACCCCGACCGTCGCGCGTGTTGCTGGTTGAATAAAAGATCGGAGGCCCGGCATGAATGCAAGCAACCGCTGCATGCGGATCCCCGTTAGCGGTCGGCAACATGCCGGGCGACGTAAACAGGTTGAAGTCCCTCACCATTTCGGGCGGGACATGATCTGGAACCGGCCGCGATTTAACCGCGCCAGAATCGAGAGACCGTTCATGAGATGCTGTCGGCATTTGCATGCAATCGTTGGTGCAAGCTCCGTGCCGAATTCGTCTTTCGATAATCCTTGCTGTTTGCTGGGCAGCAGGTGGCGCCTGCGCTGACTTGCTGGTCGGGATTGCAACATTCTTGTCCAGCGTCGGACACAGAATGTAGAAAGCTAGACACCGACTTGGAGCAACTCAACTGGTGGGATCGCTAGCCGATCATGTGCCCGGGGAGCATCCAGTTCGAAAGCTTGCGCTAAGCGGCTTGGTGACTTGGCCGAGGTCACCCAGGTGGAAATGACCAACACTTGTTCGTGAGCCTAGTGGCGCTCCCCTCGATGATGTCTGGCGGGGTGGTTAGCCGCCTCCGTGGGACAAGGTCAGTCTACAAGAATGGGCTATAGCCTCTCCTCGCCTGCCTCATTGGCCCTCCTTCAGAGCCGGCCACACGAGCTTTCGTCTTTCAGCACGGCGTTTTCTCGCCAGCTACCAGAGCCACACCGATGCCGTTAATGAGCGTCCAGTCGAGGGGTTGTGTGGCCCTGTCCATCTTGCCCAGCACCTTGGCTTCGCATTTGCCGGTGCGGCGGAAGCCTTCAAGACGCAGTTCTTGACCTTCTCCAGATCAGCCTCGGACGGATATCGGCAAGGGTTCAGCTCGTCCTTTTGAACTTGCGCATCTTCGTGTTGGCCAACCCCAGGCCGCCCGACATATTTGCGGTCTATCCGGCACCTCAACTTCGAACAACCTTGCGGCAAGCTCTTGGGATAGCCCACGCTCGTGCCTCCACCACCCGCTCAGCAGAGCCAGATTTGTCGTTGATGGCACGGAACTTGCGCAGTCATTCGCAGATGCGTCACGGACCGAGAGTGTCGTCCCATGAATTCGATCACCAAAAAGGCCGCCCGACGTTGCTGGGACCGCCTGCAATCACCTTATCCCAAAATTGGGAGCAACGGCTTCAAAAGGGATAACTCATCACCTCAATTTTGTCGATCGCGCGGCCATCGAACCGCAGCCATCGATCAGACTTCCGCCTCGTTGCACTCATTGCGACCGCCTTGGTGCTTGCGACAACCGCTCAATTCTGGCTGCCAGGATAACCACATATGGCGACGGAACTTCCTGCTTCAAAGCAATATAGAGATCGTCGATCATCCCCCAATCAAGGCCTCGATCGAGGACACCGCGTTCGGCTTGCTTGGTTCGCAGTGAACAGGCCGCACTTCGACGAATGCGATCGATGCGACCGCGCCGAGAACTCTCCCGCATTGTCGACGGTTGGGTCCGTCGGCCCTCCGATGAGGCCTCGGATGCGTCGGGCGCCGAGGCCTCGACTGATGCCGACTGGCCGCCGCCGGAAGGTCTCGCGGCTTTGATCCCCGGCGATGTAGCCACCCCTGCTGCAACAGCTCCTAGCCGGAGAACTCATTCATGACCGAATCGGCGACAGATTTAGTGGACGCGGCTTTGTTCGACCGAGATCGGCTTGACCCAGAAAGTCCCTATCAACGTTCTGGCCCTGCATGGGGTGCCATCATTTCGCTTTCCTTCGGCACCTTCGGGCTTGTGACGGCAGAGTTTCTGCCCGCCAGCGTTCTGACACCGCTCGCGCATGATCTCCGTATCACCACGGGCACGGCTGGACAGGCGCTAACAGCGACCGCAATCGTCGCGGCGATCTCGGCACCGATAATCGCCATCGTGACAAAGCGTCTGGACCGCAGGGTCGTCATCTGGGCGATGACGCTCCTGCTGATCCTGTCGAACGTTCTGGCGGAGGTTGCGGGGTCGCTGCCGGTTTTGCTGGCGGCACGCGTCGTCCTTGGCATATCGCTTGGTGGTTTTTGGTCAATTTCGGCAGCGTTGGCGATGCGGCTGGTTCCAAGTCACCTCATGCCGCGCGCCATGTCGATCATCCTCACCGGCGTTTCTGTCGCCTCCGTCTGCGCGGCTCCAATCGGCGCTTATGTCGGTGACATTTGGGGATGGCGAGCCTCGTTCAAGGTCGCCGCAATCGTGAGTGCCGTTGCGCTGCTCGTGCAACTCGTAACCATTCCGCCACTGCCTCCGATCGAAGTGCGCAGATTCCGCAGTCCGCTGGATGTCGCGAAGAATCCGGCGATGAAGGTTGCGGTGCTAGTCGTGCTATTGGTCGCTTCCGGCCATTTTGCCAGCTTCGCCTACATCCGCGCCTTTCTTGAGAGCGTTCCTGCGCTCGACAAGAAGTCGATCCCGCTCGTGTTCCTTGCTTTTGGCACGGCCGGCGTCTTCGGCAATTTAGCCGGCGCATTCCTCACCAAACACAGTCTCAAGGCGGTCGCGGCCCTGCCGCCCCTGCTCATTGCCGTAGCCGCTGTCTCGCTCCTGACGATGGGAGCATCGGCCTTGATCTCGGCAATTGCAGTTACCGTATTTTGGCGCAGTCCCGGTCGGATTGCAGACCTGGATGGTGCTGCGCGTCGCTCCGGAACAGGCCGAGAGCGCTGGTGTACTGATGGTCATAGCCTTCCAAGTGCCCATCGCAGCCGGCACAGCTTTCGGTGGCCTATTGGTGGATCACACGGGTATTGCCAGTGTCTTTGTCTACAGCGCGGTTGCTACGTTCCTCGCTGTCTTGACAGTATTTTTGCTCGGCCCGAACCGCAAAACCTGACCGCCTGGTGGGGAGTGACGACGGTCGGCGGCGTTCACGCTATTGTCACCTCTGAGCTCGGCCCAAAGGCCGCGGCTTCGTCGTAACCATGCGGTCGATGGGGCAGCGCCAAATTGCTTCCTGCTCATCGCGTTGCGATAATACAGCGCGCTTATTGCGTCATCGTGTCCCCGATCTCGGCTTCAATGCCCGGCTACTGGCTGCGGAGGCAGATGGGCGCCGGCGTCCCACCGACGACGATCGGTCTTTTCTCATGTAGCTGTCGGGGAAACGAGGCAGGTTTTCCGCCAGAACCCGCCAGTCGTCGCGCTCGCGTTCGCCTTCCTTGCGCGCACCGAACAACTGGATGATAATCTTGCCGTCGGACCCATATGCTTCGAGCGAGGTGACGTGACTGTCATTGGTCGGCTTGCGCACGGCCCAAACCTCACGGATTTGGTGGGTCCTGAGATGCAGCCGGAACGTTTCGTCCAGCACATAGATGCACGGCCCGATCTGCTTGACCGACTTGATTAAGCCGGAATGGGTCTGGATAGAACCTCGGTTGCCGACGAAGCACATGATCGGCAATTCGTCTTCGGCCGCACGCTGGAGCACGGCGCCAACTGCGGCATTGTCGAGCAGCCAAGCGTAATCCTGGCCGACCATGCGCAAAGCCTGGCAGCGGCTGAGCTTGAGCGTCTTTAGAAGGTTGACGTCAGTCAGCCGGCTCCAGTGCTCGCGTAGGTCGTCCACCGTGCCGGCCCAGTCCGCAGTCCTCGCGCCCAGGTCGGCTACTCTCGCCTTAAGCGACATGGTCGGCTCCTGGTTGGCGGATACGAGCTCGGCCACCAGCTTTCGATAGGCATGAAGGTTGGAGACCGGCCTGAGATGCACCTTATGCACTGCTGCGCCGGCGGCGTCGAAGAATTGCAAACTGCGCTGGATTCCGCCGCGATGGCGCCTTTCAACAGCGAAACCATACCTCCAAGCCTGCGGGAAGACGCGAAGGTCGAATTCGTCACCAAGGACCATGGCGTGATTGTTGCCGGTTATCACTTTGTTGAAGACGCCAATCTTTTCGTGCACGGCACCTTGATTGCGGGTCAGCGCCGTCACTTCGCCCACGAATTCGAGGCCCGTCAGCAGGTGATTGACGCGCGGGTCGATGCGTGCCGCGCCGAAACCGCAATGGGCCGCGACCAGTTCCGCTTCCGAAATGCCCAATTGGGCGGCGAAATCACGCGCGGGAATGCTCGGACAGACTTCCCACGCACGCCGGATTTCGTTGGGCGACCGCTTCTTGCGCTGATCCATGTTTTTAACCCCGCCCCGTTCTTCTTTTGACGATCGGTCGAAAAAAGGGCCTCAGGGGTGTGCACGGCGGACGCGATTGATCGTCAGGCACACGCCAGTCGAATCCTGTCTCCGGGCGGTCAGCGGCCAATCGCCGGTAGAGAGCGATTGTTGGGTGGTCGGCGCCAATCGGCCGATCGAGCATTCGGGTACCACCGGCGGTGCTGCTTTCCCACTCAAGGCGGGTCTGATGGATCATATTGCTTTCCTTCGTTCTTCGATTGCGAGGGCAACCCAAAGGTGAATCGGCCGGCAATTTTGCCGCCGCAACGAAGGCTTCACAAAAATCGTGCCAGTTGCTCCGCGGCAAGCTCTGAACATCTTTGGCTCTGTTCATTGCTTTACGCGTGAGTGCATCGCGAACTCAGGCGCCCCTCCTGTGACGCGGACGCGACAAACCCGACAGTAAGTGTCGGTTGTCGGACGTCTCCCCAGCAATCGAGCATAGAGACGTCGGGATGTCCTACCGTTTTTACACACGTCTTCCCTTTGGCACGGTTCATGCGAGATGATCCGCGAAAACGTCACGGACCGAGGAGAAATCGAGCCATGATTACGCTCACCGACAACGCTGTTGCCGCCATCAAGGCCGCTCTTTACCGCGCCAGCGAGCCGGCGGAAGGATTTCGCATCATGGTCCATGCCGGCGGCTGCGCCGGCTTCCAATACTCAATGGGCCTGGAGAGCGTCTCACATGAGGGCGATACGATCATCGAGCGAGATGGGCTCAAGGTGTTCATGGATAGAGGCTCCCAACCCCATGCCGCCGGCATGACCGTCGACTTCGTCACAGGGCTCGAAACATCCGGCTTTGTTTTCGATAACCCCAATGCGCAGGAGAAGTGCAGCTGCGGCAAGTCCTGCAAATGATTGCAGGGGAACAGGCTATGTTCGACTATAGCGACGCCAAGGAATACTGCGTCAAACCGGTAACCCCCGGCGCTCTGGAACCAGCCGACACGCACTGTCGGCCCGGAACAATTGCGTTCGGTGATGTGCCAAATCGCGATCATCGATCGTTGCCGTGGGCAAGCAAACAACATTGCCCGAAACAGCTGAATTCCCGGCGGATGCCGCCACCAAATGGCAATGTCGGCAGCGACCGGTCAGCCAAGCCATCGCTCGCCCGGCCGCCCACCTCACCAGATACGATATGCGCCAGAGGTTCAATGGCCCGCCTACCCTTGAATCATTTCAGCAGTTGAAGGATCACTCCCATGAGACCTGTCTATCTCGACAACAACGCAACGACGCGGGTTGATCCTGCAGTCCTTGGAGCGATGTTGCCTTTCTTTACGGAGCAATTTGGCAATCCTTCGTCCATGCACGCCTATGGCGCATCGGTTGCTGAAGCCGTGAGAAAGGCGAGGCGGCAGTTGCAAGCCCTCATCGGCGCGGGATTCGAGGACGAGATCATCTTCACCTCGGGCGGGACTGAAAGCGACAGTACAGCCATCCTTTCGGCGCTCGAGGTAATGCCCGGTCGAACGGAAATAGTGACTTCCGCGGTTGAACATCCGGCCGTTCTGAAGTTGTGCGCGCACCTTGAAAAGACGCGCGGCGTCAAGGTGCACATTATCCCAGTCGATCACCACGGCCGGCTCGACCTGGACGCCTACAGAACCGCCCTCACCCCACAAGTGGCAATCGTCTCGATAATGTGGGCGAACAGTGAGACCGGTACGATCTTTCCCGTGGTTGAGCTTGCCGACCTAGCCAGGGAAGTCGGCGCGCTTTTCCACACTGATGCAGTGCAGGCGGTCGGAAGGTTTCCGATTGAGCTGAAATCGACCGCGATCGACATGCTGTCGCTCTCCGCCCACAAGCTGCATGGTCCAAAGGGGATAGGCGCGCTTTATGTAAGACGTGGCGTGCGCTTCTCCTCCCTGATCAAGGGTGGCCACCAAGAGCGCGACCGGCGTGCAGGCACTGAAAACACACCCGGCATAGTCGGACTGGGCATGGCGGCCGAACTCGCCTTGAAATTCATGGACGAGACAACACGAATAAAATGGTTGCGCGACCGCCTTGAGAACGGGATCATCCAGCGCATCCCAAACGCATCCATCAACGGCGATCCGCAGGAGCGATTGCCAAACACTGCAAACATTGGATTCGAAGGTATCGAAGGCGATGCAATCCCAATTGTCCTCAGCCGGCTGGGAATCGCCTGTTCCGCCGGGTCCGCCTGTGCCTCTGGCTCAATGGAACCGAGCCATGTTCTGATCGCTATGAACGCGGCATGTGGGGCAGTCCGCTTCTCCTTGTCGCGTGACAACGGCGAAGATGACGTAGACCGCGTGCTTGAGGTCCTGCCTGCGATCATCGAGAAACTACGTGCCGTTCCCAGTGCTGGACTGTGCGGGCGAGGTGCAGAACACCTTCATTCCGGCCCGGGCCCGAGCGGCACAATAGCCGACGCCCACTCATGAGCCGTGAGGACTTCCTCAACGTGACGACCCTACGCAATGGAGAGCAGGCAACCCGGGGTCGCCTTCACCACTTCAGAAAAGCTTGAGATCGCCAAGTCTCTTGCCCCAGCCGCCGTGCCAGAGGTCGGCACGCCGTCAGCAATGTCACCAACGCATCGACACCACAATTTCGCGCCGGGAGAATACAATGAACTGCTCCGCTGACAGCCGCCCGATTGATCCCACCGATATCCTGGCGCGACTGAAGGGCCTGTCGGCTGCGGAGGACTTCTTCGCCTGCCTTGGCGTCTCCTACGACCCGAAAGTGATGAATGTCTCGCGGCTCCATATCATGAAGCGCGTGGGCCAATACCTTGCCGAAGAAGATTTCTCCGGTCTGCCTGACCAGGTAATCGCCGCGCGGGTGCGCGCCAAGCTGGAACGCGCCTACGAAGATTTCGCGACTTCCTCGCCGCTCACGCAACGTGTGTTCAAGGTGCTAAGGGACCACGATCCAAACATATGTCCCGCACCTGGCCGCGCCTTCGTCCCGCTCGACTCTGCACTGAAGCGGTTCGGAAAGTAATGAGCCCGACACGGCTGCGACGCGACAATGTCGGGAAGTCGACAAATCCAGTCCTCATGACGCCTCCTCGGACGCAAACGAAGCCACCTTCTGGAATAGAGGCAGGAAGAAGACTTGGCATGAACGATGCAGGCAATGAGGTGAACCGCCAAGCACGCATCCGGACTGGGAGCTTAGAGAAATCGCCAATGCACATCGTAATCTGCATCAAGCAGGTGCCGGATTCGGCCCAGATCCGCGTCCACCCGGTGACGAACACGATCATGCGTCAGGGTGTGCCGACCATCATCAATCCTTACGACCTGTTCGCCCTCGAAGAAGCGCTCAAACTGCGCGACGTTCATGGTGGCGAGGTTACTGTGCTCACAATGGGTCCGCCCATGGCGGAGGACTCGCTGCGAAAGGCGCTCGGTTACGGTGCTGACCGAGCAGTTCTCTTGACGGACCGCTATTTTGCCGGATCCGATACGCTGGCGACCTCCTTTGCTCTTTCGCAAGCAATCGCAAAAATTGGGGAGACTTTCGGCAGGCCAGACATCGTCTTCACCGGCAAGCAGACGATTGACGGCGATACCGCCCAGGTCGGACCCGGCATAGCCAAGCGCCTGGATCTATCGCAACTTACCTATGTCGCGAAGATTGCCTCCATTGATCTCAAAACGCGCGAGATCGAAGTCGCGCGTCGCGCCGAAGGCGGCACCCAGTTGCTGAAGAGCAGACTCCCCTGCCTCATTACCATGCTGGAAGACACCAACGAAATCCGCCGGGGCTCGCTCCAGCAGGCTCTTTGCGCGGCGCGCAGCCAAGTCGTGAAGTGGACTGCAGCCGACGCCGGCATTGACGATCTCACCCGGTGCGGTCTGCGTGGCTCGCCGACAGTCGTCAAGCGTGTTTTCGCCCCCACCGCACGGGCAGAAAGCGCGGCGCAGATCGACACCGCGGAAAAGGGCTTGCAGGACATCGCCGATGAACTCATCGCCGATATCTTAACCCGCCGGCCGGCGCTGGAACATGAGTTGGCCTTCAACAGCGGCACGTGACGGCCAGGAGCAGAAAATGTCGACCGCAAGCCAAGCTACCCCTCGCCTTGCCCCCGGCCGTGCCGGTGTAAAGAAAGAACTTCCCGACCGTTTCAAAGACTACCGGCACGTGTGGGTCTTCCTCGAGCTCGAACGCGGCAATGTGCATCCTGTATCATTCGAACTGCTGGGTGAAGGCCGCAAATTAGCCGACAAGCTTGAAGTCCAGCTCGCGGGCGTCGTGCTGGGACCGCCGGGCGAGATGGTCGAGGACGCTGTTGCCGAGGCCTTCGCTTACGGGGCGGATCTTGTCTACATCGTCGATGCGCCGCCGCTCGCCGACTACCGCAACGAGCCGTTCGCCAAGGCGCTCACGGATCTGGTCAATACCCATAAACCCGAAATCCTCCTTCTCGGCGCGACCACACTGGGCAGGGATCTTGCGGGCTCGGTAGCGACGACCCTGCAGACGGGGCTCACGGCCGACTGCACCGAACTTGATGTAGATTCCGACGGTTCACTCGCCGCGACCCGTCCGACTTTTGGTGGCTCGTTGTTGTGTACGATCTATACACTAAATTACCGGCCGCAAATGGCGACGGTGCGACCAAGGGTCATGCCTATGCCGCAACGGGTGGATAAGCCGGTCGGGCGTGTCATGCGGCACAAGCTGTCGCTCGTTGAGGACGATATCGTCACCAAAGTCCTCGGCTTCCTACCGGATAACCAGTCGGCAATGGCAAATCTTGCCTATGCGGATGTCGTGGTTGCGGGAGGCCTCGGTCTCGGTGCGGCGGAGAACCTTCAGCTTGTGAAGAATCTTGCCCGAGCGATCGGCGCCGAGCATGGCTGTTCGCGCCCCTTGGTCCAGAAGGGCTGGATGCCGGCTGATCGCCAGATTGGCCAAACTGGCAAGACCATTCGACCGAAGCTTTACATCGCGGCCGGAATTTCCGGCGCCATCCAGCACCGAGTTGGGGTCGAGGGGGCCGATCTCATCGTCGCGATCAACACCGATCCGAACGCGCCGATTTTCGAGTTCGCCCACCTCGGGATCGTCACGGATGCAATCCGCTTCCTGCCCGCACTCACGGAAGCCTTCGCCCGGCGGCTGTCGCCGCACAGTCGAGACAAGCTTGCGAGTTGAGGGAGAGGACATGATTGAACAATTCGATGCCATTGTGGTCGGAGCCGGCATGTCCGGAAACGCAGCTGCTTACACTTTGGCAAGCCAGGGGCTGAAGGTACTGCAGTTGGAGCGCGGGGAATATCCGGGCTCTAAGAACGTCCAGGGCGCCATAATGTACGCGAACATGCTGGAGAAGATCATCCCGGACTTCCGGGATGATGCGCCCCTCGAGCGGCACCTGGTCGAACAGCGACTTTGGGTGATGGACAACACATCTCACACCGGAATTCATTACCGGTCGGACGACTTCAATGAGGCGAAACCCAACCGCTACACGATCATCCGCGCCCAGTTCGACAAATGGTTTTCCCGCAAGGTGCGCGAGGCTGGCGCGACGGTCCTGTGTGAGACGACCGCGACGGAACTCGTCCGTGATGGCAATGGCAAGGTGATCGGCGTCCGCACAGACCGGGCTGGCGGAGTGGTCTTCGCGAATGTGGTCGTTCTCGCAGAAGGGGTGTCGGGATTGCTTGGCACTCGCGCAGGCCTGCGCGAGATGCCGAAGCCGGAGACCGTGGCGCTTGCCGTCAAGGAAATGCATTTCTTGCCCGAAGAGGTCATTGACCAGCGGTTCGGTGTCAAGGGCGATGAAGGCTGCGTAATCGAGGCCGTGGGCACGATCTCTCGCGACATGGCCGGGCTCGGCTTCCTTTACACCAACAAGGAGTCGATTTCACTCGGCATCGGCTGCCTGGTCTCGGATTTCGCCGCGATGTTGGAGAGCCCGTCCGCCCTCCTAGACGCGATGAAAAACCATCCTTCGATCCGGCCGCTGATCGCTGGCTCGGAGGTGAAAGAATATGCCGCCCATCTTATCCCCGAAGGTGGTTACAGGGCCATTCCGCAGCTCTTCGGCGACGGTTGGGTCATCGTCGGCGACGCAGCGCAACTGAACAATGCCATTCACCGTGAGGGTTCGAACCTTGCCATGACCTCGGGTCGTGTCGCGGCTGAGGCGATCATCAAAGTCAAAAGCCGCAACGGTCCTATGACCAAAGGGAACCTTGCGCTCTACAAGACGATGCTGGATGAATCCTTTGTGATCAAGGATCTTAAGAAATACAAGGACATGCCAGCCTTACTCCACACCAATTCCAGCAACTTTTTTACCAGCTATCCGCGGTTGATGTCGTATGCCGCTCAGAACTTCATGCGTGTCGACGGCACGCCGAAGATCGAGAAGGAAAGGGCCACCACGGCCGCCTTCATCAACGCGCGCTCGCGCTGGGGGTTGGTCAGCGACGCGGTCCGGCTGGCATTGGCATGGCGCTGAAGAGGGTACAAGATGACGATCGCAGTGACGAAGGTTCGTGTCGAGGACAAGCTTTACCAGAACCGCTACCTGGTCGATTCCGGCCGCCCCCATATCATAGTGCGACCGCACGAGAAGCCAAGCGCGAACTTGCTTGCGTTGACCTACGTCTGTCCAGCGAAATGCTATGAGTTGAATGACAGGGGCCAAGTCGAGATCACCGCCGACGGCTGCATGGAATGCGGCACCTGCCGGATATTGTGCGAGAAAGGCGGCGACATCGAGTGGAACTATCCGCGCGGCGGCTTTGGTGTCCTGTTCAAGTTCGGATGATCAGCCGGGACCGTGCCAAGAGCATGCCGGCAGCGAGCAACTGCGGCACACCATGAGCCTCTCCATCCACTTGCAAAGAGCTAGTGAATATTGGGCGTTCGCAATTCAAATTTCCTCGACTGGTAGGGGTGTCCTCAGGCCACGGCGGCGGCCTGTGCGCCGGACTTACCACCGGTAACGTGGTCGAGCCCCTTTGGGACAACGTTCGGCCATCGTGCCGGATGGCAGCCACAACGGCCGGTGAGCAAATGGAACGGCACAATCCATGACAAAGACGTATGTGCTAGTGCATGGTGCCTGGCATGGCGGATGGTGTTGGCGGGACGTCGCCGCCAATCTTCGCAAGATGGGATGCCACGTGACCACGCCGACCCAGACAGGTGTCGGCGAACGCGCACATTTGCTGTGCAAGGACATCACGCCCGACACATTCGTGACCGACATCGTCAACCACATTGTAACGGAAGAGCTGAGCGATGTGATCCTTGTCGGTCACAGTCTAGGCGGCATCAGCATCACCGGCGCCGCCGACCGGATACCCGACCATATCAGCCATCTCGTTTATCTCGCTCGACGGCGCCATCGTCGAGAGCGGTCAAAGTGTATTCAGCACCATGCCCCCCGACATCGTCGCCGCCCGTCGAAAATTGGTTGCGGAGGAAGGACGGGGTATCTTCATGCCGACTCCGCCGCCAACAGCATTCGGCATTCCCAAGGGACACTCGCTCACGGACTGGGTGCGGCGCCGGATAACACCGCATGCGGCAAGCACCTACGAAAGCAGACTTAAGCTCGAGCCCCCGCTCGGCAACGGCAGGCCCCGAACCTATGTCGTCTGCACTAATCCGCTCCACCCGCCGACGGCGGGAGCGCGAGAATGGGTCGCGAAGCAGGATGGCTGGGCGTGGCAGGAACTCGCCACTGGCCACGACGCAATGATCCTCGCACCGACGGAAGTTGCTCTCCTTCTTAGCGCTGTCGGCTGAGGAACCAAGTAAAGGGTGAGCGGGCGGCCGATTCTCAGGCCGCGGCCTTGAGTTCTGGTGCACGGATGTAGGCCCAACGGGTCGTTCCGGTGGCGCCACCGAAACCACCACCGGAACAAAGGCGGGAGTGGCCTGTCCTGCCGACGTCGCAAGCTTGCGAGCGTTCCGCCGCGGCCGCAGCCCGTAGCGCCGGGCAACCTCCGAGATCACCACGTTCGGCCCCAGGGTCTCGGCGATGACTCCGTCCCTTGTCGTCCATCGACCAATGCCTGCCGACTAACAGCGCCGTTGATCACCTTGAAACGCCGAGGCTGCCGCTCAGGGTCAATCGTAAAGTTCAAGTTCAGACACAAGCCGATCTCCGATCCACCTCAGAATCGGCAGGCCCACAGATCGCGGGCACTCCTGGAAGGACACAGCGCTTACCCTTGAAATATGGAGAACCATGGCTTTACGCCGTCGGCAGTTGAGCTGATCTCGCAATGCTATTTCCCCGGCAACGTCCGCGAGCTGGAGAACTGCGTGTAAAGAACAGCCACACTTGCGCGTTCTCCTCTGGAAGGAACCAATCTTTCGGAACGTGGCAATGGCATCGACGAGCTCTCACGGCCCAGCACGAAGCCGGTTAGGCGCATCGGCGCCCCTGAACACGAGATAGCCGGTTGCGATTCTAACGATACGGCCGGACCGGCGCTGGGACCGCGACGGACGGAGCGTGACCGGCTGATCGACACAATGGAGAAGGCCGGCTGGGTTCAGGCTAATGCGGCTCGAATTCTCCGCCTCACGCCGCGACAAGTCGGCTAGGCGATACGCCGGCATAGTCTCGAGGTGAAGGAAATTCTAAGAGCCTGATGAGCCAATCGTCAGGCCAGTGGTCTTGCGCGCCCTCTGCGCGACAAGGAGTGCTTTGTGCTTCTGAACGGATTTGGACTTGCACTGTCGCAAGCAGGACAAAATTGTGTCGCGCCGGCCTCACACAATCCGACATCGACCCAAATAGTGAACTGAAGCCGCTTTTTTAAGTTGGTATGGCTCTTGCACCTTGAACCGCGACGTTACCAGCAACGGAGCCGTTTGATGTCCTCACCGACAGTTTCGATTGAGGGGCCGACCAGCACGACATCCGAGGGTTTTCTGGCAGCCGCGAAATCCGGTGGCTGCGCACCGTCCTCCTACGGTTCGTCGCCGACCAGCCCGGGCGATGTGGATCCGGCTATTTGGGACAAGATCAAGGATCACCCCTGCTTTTCGGAGGAAGCGCATCACTATTTCGCGCGTATGCATGTGGCGGTCGCGCCGGCTTGCAATGTCCAGTGCAACTACTGCAATCGCAAATACGATTGCGCCAACGAGAGCCGGCCTGGTGTTGTGTCTGAGAAGCTGACGCCCGACCAAGCGCTACGCAAGGTCATCGCGGTTGCCAACGAAGTTCCGCAGCTTTCGGTTCTTGGCATCGCTGGGCCGGGGGATGCCTGTTACGACTGGGAGAAAACGAAGGCAACGTTCGACCGCGTCATCAGGGAAATCCCCGACATAAAGCTGTGCGTCTCCACCAACGGGCTCGTGCTGCCGGACCATGTAGCTGAGCTTGCCGAAATGAATGTTGATCACGTGACGATCACCATCAACATGGTCGACCCGGAAGTCGGCGCAAAGATCTATCCTTGGATTTTTTATGAAAATCGCCGCTACTTCGGCATCGAAGCCGCTCGAATCTTGCACGCGCGGCAGATGCTGGGCCTGGAGATGCTGAGCGCGCGCGGCATCCTCACCAAAATCAACTCGGTGATGATTCCTGGAGTGAACGACCAGCACCTGTTTGAGGTGAACAAAATGGTCAAGGAGCGGGGCGCGTTCCTGCACAACGTGATGCCTCTGATTTCGGACCCGGCGCACGGCACCCACTACGGACTCATCGGGCAGCGCGGCCCAACGGCAATGGAGATGATGGCTCTTCAGGATCGACTTGAAGGTGGCGCCAAGTTGATGCGCCACTGCCGGCAGTGCCGGGCAGATGCTGTCGGCCTGCTCGGTGAAGATCGTGGCCAGGAATTCACGCTGGATGGGATTCCCGACGATGTCACCTACGATGCTGGCAAGCGTCAGGCCTATCGGCAGGTGGTCGCACACGAGCGCCGTGATCATGAGGCGGCGAGGAGCGAGGCCATCGGTATGGTCAAGGCAACAGACTCCGAAAAGTCGCTTCTGGTTGCGGTGGCCACAAAGGGAGGTGGACGCGTCAACGAACACTTCGGCCACGCGAAGGAATTCCAGGTTTATGAAGTCTCGCCTAGAGGGATCAGCTTGGTCGGGCATCGGAAGGTCGAGCGGTATTGCCTCGGAGGCGGGGGCGAAGACGCCACCCTCGAGGGCGTCTTCGCTGCGCTGGAAGGCATACACATAGTGCTATGCGCCAAGATCGGAAATCGCCCGAAGGAACAACTCTCGCGAGCTGGACTGCGCGTAACCGACGCCTATGGCCATGACTACATCGAGACCGCAGTCAGCGCACTTTACGCGGCAGAGTTTGGGATCAGACCACTAGCGGCGACGGCCTGAGCGGTCTCGTCCGATAACCAGGAGTTAGAATGGCTTTCAAGATCATCGCATCCCAATGTACCCAATGCGGGGCCTGCGAGTTCGAATGTCCCTCGGAAGCGATCAAGTTCAAGGGCGACGCCTATGTGATCGATCCAATCAAGTGCACCGAATGCAAGGAGGCCTTCGATAAGCAGCAATGCGTGTCGGTCTGTCCGGTACCGAAAACCTGCGTTCCCGCTTGATTCCTACCGAAACGGTCGGGTTCGCCGCGCGAGGACGCCTGCAACCCGCGACCACACCAAAAGCCTCGAGAAAGGAATGGACAGCATGTGGTCCAGACGCGAACAGGAGGTCGAAATCGGCAGACCGCCACGGTTCATGCAGGGTGAGCGGGTCCGTGCAACACGCCACATAAAAAACGACGGCACCTATCCCGGCAAGGAGATCGGCGAAAACCTCGTGCGGAAGGGCGACGAAGGCTACGTGCGCGACATTGGAACCTTTCTCCAGCAATTCTTCATCTATGCGGTCGAATGGATCGATCGTGGCACGGTCGTCGGCATGCGAGCGCGCGAACTCATTAGCCTCGACAAAGTCGAGGTTCCCTGCGGAGCTGAAGGCATTTCCAACGGAGGAACAGCCGGATGAAAGTAATGATTCGCAGGACCGCTACTGGCTTGTCGGCTTATGTCCCCAAGAAGGATCTCGAAGAGCCGATCACCGAGATTGAGAACGCAGACTTATGGGGCGGGACCGTGACGCTCAGGAACGGTTGGCGGCTCATGCTGCCCGACCTTCCGCGCGATACGCGTTTGCCGATCACCGTCGAGGCGATGAAGATTTCCGACGGGGCCTGATGCCGGTGGGTTCAGTGGCGGAGAGGAAACGCGTATGAACACGATGCTGAGCTGGGACCATCTCGTCGTCGTCCGGGGCAGTTTTGCCAAAAAGCTGATTGACCTGCTGAAGGGCGCTCTCAAGGCCGATCGAGTGATCCCCTATCTCGGTCCTGGTCTTCTGCAGCTTAACACGCCGGAATCACCTGCACCTTGCACCCCTGAAGATGTCGCCGCGGCGCTCAACAAGCGGGCGCCTGCCCCTTCCAGGATTCGCACCAATATGTGGTCGGTCGCGCAGTTTATCGAGCAGCGCCGACATCGTCGGACTCTTCAAGCGTGGATGGCGGAGATATTCGCAGCCCCCGCCGAGCCGACCGTTCTTCACGCCTGGCTCGCAACCCTTCAACTGTCTATCATCATCGACAGCTGGTACGATGGCGCCATGCGGGCAGCCCTTGCAGAGGCCGGCCAAACAGACGTTGTCGAGATACAAGGAACCACGCGAGCGACCGGAATTGGTAACATCTGGACGAGAACTTACGATTTGTCAGGAACAGAACTCGACGCCGAACAAGTGGCAAGGACGGTGCTCTATGCGCCGCACGGCAGCGTCAGGCCGGCCGCAAACTTCCTCGTGGCTGATTCCGATTACGTCGAAGTCCTAACCGAAATTGATATCCAGACGCCGATCCCGGACGTGGTGAAGCAACGGCGCGTCAACCGGGGCTTTTTCTTCGTTGGCTGTCGCTTCAACGATCAGATGCTGCGCACATATGCCAGACAGATGATGAAGCGCTCCACTGGCCCACATTTTGCGGTGATCGATTCGGCTACGCTGACCAGAAACGAACGTCGTTTCCTTGCCGAAGGCGCAATCACGGTCATCGACATGCCGATCGGCAACGCCGCGGCTCGCCTCGTCGGGGTCGATGCTAGCCAGGATTAATGGCCGGCGATTGCTGGTGAGTCGCTTGCCTCCAAGGGCGAAAACTCAGTTGGGAATACATCTGAGCAGTAATGCTACTGGCAGCACAACGGAGGCTCTGAATTCGTTGGGCCATGTGAAAGGGCCCGCTGCTGCGGGACGTGAGCACGTTGCGGCGGCATTACGCACATGATTTTGTGACACCCGTGGCAAAAGAACTGAAGCGCCCGAGCCGAACCGCGACAAGATATGCAGCGCTCAATGGCTTCGGCAGAAATTTGGCACAGTTTCGACAGTTCGCATGCACCTCCAGGGTCAAGGAGGTTGATTATGCCTGTTTATGTGGGTTGGCGACGCGAGCAGGAATTCCCACTACCTTTGCCCCGGCGGGAACATCGCGTGTGACCACGCTGCCAGCGCCTACGACCGCATTATCGCCAATCGTGACGCCAGGCAGAATGATTGCTCCACCGCCGATCCAGACACGGCTGCCAATGCGAACAGGACGCCCGACCTGCAGGCCGGCCTGTCGCTGCTCGGCATCATGTGGATGATCGGCGGTATAAATCTGCACGGCAGGCCCAATTGCCGTTCCTTGCCCGATTTTGACCTCTACCACGTCAAGAATAACGCAGTTGAAGTTGATGTAGGCATTGGCGCCAATGCGGATATTGAATCCGTAGTCGCAAAAAAAGGGCGGACGGATGACCGTTCCGCGCCCAACCTCTCCCAGCCGCTCGGACAAAAGCTCATGCCAATGCTCCGTGGTCTGCCCCAGCGTATCATTGTACCGCTTGAGCCAAGCCCCGGTGGCCAACAGGTCAGCTTGGATCTCCGGATCCGCCGCATTGTAAAACTCGCCTGCGAGCATCTTTTCTTTCTGGCTACGCATCATAGTCTCCCGTCAGGTCGTGTCCCGTGCAGTGATGCAGGAACGCACATCAAACTGCCTCGGCAACTTTGTAACTCGGTCTGCCGGGCGCGTGGTCAAGCCGGGGCGACAGTTTCGTCTCGACCAACTTCTGCGAATTTTGGAAATATCGCAGATCAACCGGTCGCAGGGCCAATACCTGACGAAGTCGGCAACTGTCCAGCGGTCGAACTCACTTTCATGCCCATCTCAACGGGTGCCATGAGCGCGGCGCAACGCGCTCGAACGCCGAAATACTTAATTCCCAAACACCCTCTAAGATTGAGAAAGTGCATCGTTTTGTACGAAACTAACAATCCCATTAGCTGAAGAGTTTGCAACACATCCGTGTCAGATCCCCATCAGCTTGAACGCCGCCTGGCTGACTTCAGTGTCGGGGTCTTTCAGATGCTCGGGTTCCTGGAAGTGGTTGGCGTTGAAGGCTATCGTTCGACTGGCCAATCTCCCCATGCCGCGCAGCGCTTCACCGAACACATCGGACTGGCGCTTGAACTCCGGACTGTCCTGGTCGGCTGACACGACGGCAATCGGGCAGGTGATCCGGTCGAGATGGCGCATCGGGCTGAATTCCGCCTCTTCCCCCCTCCGTCAGATGCAGGTAGCTGCTGCGCGAGGAAAGCATCACCGGATAGAGATCATACATGCCGCTCATCAGCAAGCCGCCCTTGAGGGCATCCGCCGGTAGGCTGCGCTCCGTCCAGTCGGTGATGAGGACGCAGGCCGCCAGATGCGCGCCGGAAGAATGACCCGCCACATACACCCGGTTCGGGTCGCCGCCGAAACTGGCGGCATTCTTCATCGTCCACTCCACCGCCCGCCTGCAATTCTCGACCATCTGTCGCAGCGTCAGCGTTTTCACACTGCCGAAGTCAGGCGCGGCATAGGCCGCCCCGCGCGAAACGAAGGTCGGGGCCGGATAGGATGCATCCTCGCGAGTGTTTCGGGTCCAGGCACCGCCATGGATGAAGACCAGGACCGGGGCGGCCTTGGCATCCCAGGCGCGAACACATCGATGAGATCTCTGGCATCTGGACCGTATTTTGCCGGACGCGGCGGCATCGCGCGCCGGACCTCGGCGCTGGCGATGCCATCGCCTTCCTCCAGTTCCGCCATCCGCGGCGCCCAGAATGACTGGTCATACGCCGTATCCAGTTGCTCCTGTGTGTAGTCGAGGAATACCGACGCGGCTAAGGACTTGCCGACCGCTACGGCAGACAGGGACACGCCCGCCATGAGAAACGTTCTGCGCATCATTACTCTTCTCTCCCTCAGGACAGCCGCGATGATTGTAAAGGTGGGCGCGATCAATGCGGGGACAAAGTACGACGTAATCCCGGATGAGACCCTCCTCAAGGTCAGTGTACGGACGTTCGACGAGAATGTTCGTGCAAAGGTGAAGAAGGCGATCGAGCGGATCGCTGCCGCGGAGTCGGAAGCGTCGGGCGCCACTCGCCCGCCCGAGATCACTCAGGCCGAGACCGCGCGCTTCTCGCGCGTGGGGATTATCTGACCAAAATGTCGAAAAGCCGTAGTGGAACAAAGGAAAGTGACAACCGAGATCATCAGCCAGCCAGCCCCCAATCTAAGCCCCGAGCAGCACCTTCAACCTGTCCAGCGCCGCCGTCAAACCCTTCAATGAAACCGACAAGGGCACATCCTTCTGGTCGAGACTCTTAACCGTGACCTTGAGCGTTGTGCCCGTGCGCAGCGACGCGGCTGCTTTCGCGTCGAAGCTGAGGGGCACGAAGCAGCCGGCGGGCAGGCAGGTCGAGAAGGGCAGCGGCTTGCCCGCTTGCCCATCGTCGACCTGAAGCGTCGCGCCGACGGCGAGTTGCAGGCCGAAGGGCAGGACGAGATTGCCCGCAATGCCGTCCTCCTGCCCCTTGCCCAATTCGACCGCAAGCAGGCGCCGTCCGTTCTGCTGCGACTGCTGATAGGTAGCCGCGCATACCAGCGTCGGCGTGGCCTGGCAGGAGAGATCCCAGTCCTCATAGGTCTCCTTCAGCGAGGAAGCACCGCCCGGCAGCCCGGCTTCCTGAGCTGCCAACGACGCGGAAAGCGCCATGAGGGTGGCCGCGGCCACCGCACAAATCCTGGACGAATCCGACATCAGCAAAGCTCCGTTGCCCCCTTGTCGTGGAGCGCCGCGCGTGCCTTCGAGGCGAGAATGGCGCTCTATCCGATTGAAACGACGCGTCGGCCCGAAAATCGATGCCGATCTTCGGGCCGACGTATCTGCAACAATTACCCGACCGCGATGCCGCAGGCAAGCGTTCCGCTCCGGCGTGTCGTAAGCACATGATTTGTCCGGATTAGGTAGCACAGGAGTTGTCCGGTTTCATCGCCAGCGAATGGAAGCTGGGGATGAAGCGGGCAGCGTGGCTCCAGGACGGAGAATACAGAAGTTTCGGGACGTATTGAGCCGTTGGACTGGCGGCGATCTCTCGATGATGGAGGCAGGCGAGTTGCTGGGCATGTCGGAGCGGCAATTTCGGCGTTATCGCGACCGTTACGAAGAGGCCGGGGAGGCTGGGTTGCTGGACCGGCGTTTGGGCAAGCTTTCGACGCGCCGGGTGCCAGTGGAGGCGATCGAGGAGATGCTGGAGCTTTATCGCCATCGCTACCTTGGCTGGAACGTGAAGCATTTCCACGAGCACCTGCTGCGCGATCACGAATTCAGCTGGGGCTACACCTTCATCAAGACGCAGCTTCACGCGGCGGGCCTGGTGGGACGGGCCAAGCGGCGCGGTGCTCACCGGCGCAAGCGGGAAAGGAAGCCGTGCGAAGGGATGATGCTACACCAGGACGGCAGCCGTCATCAGTGGCTGGCGAGTGGGCCGATGCTGGATCTGATCGTGACTATGGACGATGCGACGAGCACGATCTATTCGGCCTTTCTGATCGAGGAGGAAGGCACGGCGTCGAGCTTCCAGGGACTTCTGGAGACCTTTGTCGCCAAGGGATTGCCGTCAAGCCTCTACAGCGATCGTGGCAGACACTATTTCGTGACGCTCAAGGCGGGCGGGGCTGTCGACAAGATTCGCATGACCCAGGTCGGTCGGGCGCTCGAGCGGCTCGGCATCGAACATATTCCAGCCTATTCGCCTGGAGCCAGGGGCCGCTCCGAGCGGATGTTCTCAACCTTGCAGGACCGACTGCCGAGGGAACTGGCACTGGCCGGCATGGCTGATATCGAGGCCGCCAACCGCTTCGTCGCACAGACCTATCTGCCGGCTCACAATGCCCGCTTCGCCAGGCCCGCCGCGGTTGAAGACAGTGCCTTTGTCGCCGCCGACCCGCAGCAATTGGCCCAGATCCTGTGCATCGAGGAGGAGCGCGTCGTTGCTCGTGACAACACGGTCGCCTTCGCGCGGCTGCGATTGCAGCTCCCGCACAGTCCGATCCGGGATGATGATCGTTGTGGAGCTGCCGTGCACGACGATTTCGAACCATAGTTGGCGATGTAGAATTCTATTTTAATCGTATAGAACAATTGAGAAACGTCGCCAATCTGAACACCTCGCCTCGGATCATGGCGTTCGGACGATGACTGCCGTAAGATTCCACCCGTGTGGGGCAAGGCTGCTACCGGCCTGCGACGGAGGGGAACATGGCAATTGATACTCTTGATAAGGTGCCGCTGCTCTATCACTTCACCGACCGGAGGAACCTGCCGGTGATTAAAGAAATGGGAGGACTCTATCCACTCGCGCAGCTTGACCAGAAGAAGGTCAAGGTTCCGGCACCGGGCGGCAATGAATGGAGTCGTGACGCCGACGCGTTGAAGGGAATGGGCAACTACGTCCACCTTTGCTTTCGTAGCACCCATCCGATGGAGTACGTTGCCCGGCAGGATGGGAGGATTACGGACACGATCTTTCTGCAAATACACCCCTCGGTAATGCAGTTCACGGGTGTTCGTTTTACCAACGATGTCGCGAACAAAGCTGGCGTCGAATCGATTCCTATCGGAGAGGCTGAACCGCTAATCGATTTTGAGATACTTTACACCCGAACGGACTGGAAGGATTCGGCGATTAAGGCGCGTCTCACTCAGGCGGAGAAATACGAGGTGTTGGTTCCCCATGTCATTCTGCTGGGCTTAATAAGGAACATTTAGAATGGCTGAGAGACCAGTCTTTATCCCTGCAACCGAGGACGAAGGTTACGTCAGGCGATTGGATTTCGAAATTCCGTGGGCCGGTGGCTTCGCTGAGGTTCAGAAGAAGAAGAATATACGGTCGCTGCATGAGGCCGCCAAGAAAGCCGGATATGCGCCGCTGCTAGAAGTGTCTAGCAAGTCTGATGAAGTCGCCGGCCAGCATCTTAGCGCGTTTCACCTGCGCGTGAGGACCAGCATCGGCGAGATACCGCTGGAGAACGCCTTTCAGGGAAGTAAGGTATTCGAGCGTGGCGGGCCGTACACCGATCTGTACGAGGTTGAACCGCGCGATGCGAAGCGCGAGCCACGACTCCGCGAATCCGGCGCACTGGTGGGCTTCAAATTCGACGGCTTCGAGTTCCCGCTAGAACCCACGACCGTGTTCTACGATTGGCTTTATCTCAATGCCATCTTTCCTCACCGTGTATGGCTCAAAAATCGAGTGGACGGCGAAATGCGGTATGCCGGTTTCACTGACATAGAGTTCAACCCTACCAAGTCGGTCAATTGTCAGGCGAAAACGTGCGCTCTGTTCGTAGTGCTCATGAGGGAGAACAAGCTGGAGCGCTACCTAAAAACGCCCGAGGTTTTCATTGCCGCGATGGCTGCTCATTCGCTTCGGCCGACCGAGCATCAACCTCATTTGAAGCAGGCCAGACTTAGGGTCGGCTAGCAGGCAGTAGCGCAATTTATTCGCTAGAGCAGCAAGGTCACTGCCGAGACCGCACGCCGGGTAACCGGTATCAGTACACCTGTCTTCGGCGTGTCATGGTCGGACCCCAGCCCCTCAGAGACAGAAATCGTACGCCGCTTCCTCGTTTCTCGAAGATCGACGCGTCCTTTACAATCCCTTCGATAGCGGCGGAAGCCCATGAGTTGCCTGTCAGGATTGAGTGTAGCCGCGGGCTCTCATGCAATCCTTGACGAGATTGCCTTGTTCCATACCCTTGACGATACGATCCCCGACACCGTCCCCGATTGCATCTGTCATCGTTTTCGGGCGGCTATTCGTTCCGATCGTCGCCGTCGCCATTTCCGACTGATACTTGCATTCAGTGTAGTCCTGCTGGGCAGCACTGCGCGGCGTCTCGTCCTTCACCCAGTTGCCGCCGTCGGACGTACTGCACCCGGCAGCGAAAGAAAGGCACCCTGCCAAATCGCAATTAGAATTACTTTGTTCACGAAACACTCCTTCCGGAAAGCAAAAGCAGCAATGGCCGAAGGATGGTCGGCCATTGCAAGGCGATAAGATCTTTCAATAGAGATGGCTGTCAGTTCGCTGCTGGAATCGGGCATGACATATCGCCCTCCCTTGCGGCGATTAAAACCGAACACTGAGTTTGGCGTTGAAGCCATGCTCCTGCGCGTCCGAGGCAAGCTGACCTTTATAGGTAAGCCCGATGGTTGCCTTGTCGGTAAGGTTGACATCGATACCAGCTTCGAAGACGGCAGCGTTCTTTGCGATT
Source organism: Mesorhizobium sp. (assembly GCA_004020315.1). Taxonomy (GTDB): domain Bacteria; phylum Pseudomonadota; class Alphaproteobacteria; order Rhizobiales; family Rhizobiaceae; genus Mesorhizobium. Next base: position 22,370 of record SAQG01000030.1, on the reverse strand, counting down.
GGCGTTCCCTCCACGGCGAAGGATGAGCCGCCTGTGAAGGCAAGCGCCGTTTCAGGCACCACATCGCCGAACGCATGACGCCAGCCGATACCGCCACGGGCGGTTGTATTGACGGAACCAAGCGGGAAAGCGGTCGAGGCGCGCAGCCCTATCGTGGTGAATGTCGTGTCGCTCGACCGGTCTTTTCCGGAAAGCGCAGCGGCACCGCCATGCTCTGTGAAGCCATCCGCGTTGAAGTTCACATAGGCTAGGTTCGCATAGGGCTCGAAAGATACGGAAGCTGTATCCAGTCGAGAGCCGAGTTCGCCGAAAGCCTGGAACGTGCCGGCATGGTAATCGGCCGAAAGGCTGTCGGAGAAGCCCGGAAACGCCACCGACCTGCCGGTCTCGATGCGGTTCCACGTATAGGCAAGGCCGGAACGGAAGCTGTGAGGGCCACGCTGCGTGCCAGCGTAGATCCCGAGGTGATAATTGTTGCCTGAGCCGGAGGAGGCGCGATCATCCACATGGATGGACGTATGGCTATAACCGGCAAGAAGCCCGAGCCGCCAGCTTTCGCCGATGGCCGCATCGCCGCCTGCAATAAAGCCTCCCGTCGAGCGGTCGAGGCGAGCAGCGTTGCCGTCTCCGTCCAAATGTCCCCAGGCGCCGAAACCGCTGCCCCAGACGGCGAAGTTTTCGCTGGTCGCGGGAGCCAGTTCCGGGCCTTCCGGTCCATATGCCATGACCGGCACGGTTGATGCGCCCACGCCTGCGAACGCTGCGCGAATGCGATCGCCGGCGGCGTCACGGACGAAATGGCTGTCTTCGACAAAGGCGCTGTGAACGGAAGCATGGATCTCGCCCGAAAGCTGATCGAATGCGTTGCGGGATCCCTGTCCCGTCAGGAAGAGGATGTTGTCGTGGATCGTGTTGCCGGAACCAAGGGCTTCCGCAGCCGCGCCCACGGATCGCTGATTGAAGGTATTGCCGACATCGGCAAAGGTGACAGAATTGCGATCGACGTCGAGATAGACGTTGGTCGGGTCATAAGCGAGTTCGAAATCGACGAAGGGCGAGTCTGTAAAGAGGCCTCCTGTCAGCCCGCCGTAGGTCCCGATCACGCCGCCAGCGGCGGTCAGAAGCGTGTAGCGGGTATCGACTGAGAAATGCCCGGCACCTTCACGCACCAGGTTGACGCTCGCTCCCTTGTTGATGGCGGCACTGCCGGCAACGTCGATGAGATCTGAAGCCTTGCTCGGTGCGATACCCGCCAAATAGGTCGACCCGGCCTGCTGCACGAAGTCACCGTTGACGGTGAGCACTGCAACCCCCTTGCTTGGATCGAGCACGCTGCCAGGAGCGACGGTGCCGCCTGCGCCAACCGTAAGAGAGCCGACTGCACCGATACCCGTAAGGGTACCAGTAGCCGAGACGCCTACCTTCGAAACAATGCGGCCATCGACGGCGAGTATGCCTCCAAGCACCTTGGTCGGCCCGCTGTAGCTGTTTTCGCCGGACAGGATCAGCGCTCCTTCGCCGCGCTTCGTCAGGTCTCCGGCGCCCGAGATTGAATTCGACCAGATCGAGGAGTAGCCTTTGGTGTCGACGTCGAAGACGCCGGCGTAGCGGAACTCGCCCGGACCCTCGATCGCAACGCCGAGATTGAGCAGACCCTGGCCGAAGACTTGTTCATCCTCGAACCCTTTGGTGGTCGTCGTTGTCAGGAGGGTTTCAATGGTCTGGCGGGCGTTCATGTAAGGGAATGCCGACCGGATCACTGCCGCCGCGCCAGCAACATGCGGCGTTGCCATGGAAGTACCTTCCTCGTACTTATACGGGTTGTTCTTGTTCGCCCGATCCCCTTGTGGCCAGGTAGAATAAATGCCGTTCTCATCAATCGGATTATCGGGATCGGCATTAATATCGCCACCCGGAGCCGCGAGGCACCACTCTGCTGTGGCTCCGCATCTATTGCTATAGCTGGCAATCTTGCCATCCTTGCCGACAGCAACGACTGTTATCAGCGAGCCTGCCAGATCCGAGAAGTCGAGCTTCGAGACATCAGACCCGCTCACTATCTTGTATGTATTTGGGTTATTGAAATCGAAACCTTTGTTTGTTTGATCGTTTGTGTCGATGAACTTATAAAGATTTCCATCTTTGGTATTTTCTGGCGTTATTAACGGCAACGTGCCGATGCCGCTGGGAATCGCCGAAGCAGCGCCGGGTTGGTCGTCGGTACTGGCATCATTACCGGCGGCGAAGACGAGCACGATGTCCGCCTTAGCCGCCTTCTTCAACGTATTGTAGGTATCGACGAGATTGCTCGGATCATCATAGATGGCCTGATAGTCGAGAATCTCATAGTTTTTATTATCGATGGCATATCCCTTGCCATCGAGTTTCAGTTGGCCGTTCTCGTCCTTGAGATACCGCCCCAGCAACAGGCCTGGCCCGTAGCTCCCATTGAGCACGCCAGCTCCCGCACCAATCGCGTATTCGATCGCTTCATTGGTCGGGTCCATCTCGGGATCATCTGGGTCGCCGATATCCACTGCTCGAAGGGGCAATACTGTCGATTCATAGGCCACGCCCTGCATGCCCGTGCCGTCGCGCGCGGCGCCGATTATCCCCGCCACATGGGTCCCGTGTCCGTCAGGCACACCGTCTTTGTCGACAGAATGGCTGACGTCAGCCAAGCGTTTATCCGTCCCGAAGTTGTGCAGCGCCTTCGAAATGCGCGCCACGAATTCGGGATGGTTGATATCCAGTCCTGTATCCACAATCGCAACGACGACGCCCTTGCCCGTATAGCCTTTAAGGTAGGCGGGCAGGGCGTTGATCATACTCAGGCCCCAATTTCTGGAATATTCGGCATCTGCCACCGGCGCAGGCGACGCGACTGATTCCTGGGCCAAGGACAGATTTGGTGCGAAGAGCGCCGTTGTTGCTAAAAACAATTTGATCGTTCTGAAGCGCGTTGGCATGCTTAATCCCTATTCCCAAAACTACTTATTTCTTTCAGATCAGATTGGCGCGATATCGAGCGGCAAGCGATCAGCTTATGTATCGACCAGGTCCCGCCAGCGGAGATCTGCGCGTCGCCTCTACGCATGCTGGCGTGTCACCAATGATACATCGATTATTTCTGGATTTCAGGCACGTCGGATTGGATTTGCCCTTGCGGTGTAGAGCGAAGTTACTAGCCATAGGATTCCTCCTTCTTAGTTTTGTCAGCCGCAGAGCCCCAGTACGACTGGTGGTAGAAAGCACACGGCCGGAATCTTGGCAGCGCTGTTCACACCCACGTTCGTAAGGTGGCCGATGGGCTCGGCGCCAGAGCACCAATGCTTGACCTGCTCCAGCTCTTGCTCGGCGGGTTGTTTCAGAGACGCTTGATCTCGATGCCGTGTTTTCTCAGCACGTAGCCGATCTGGCGCGGGGTCAAACCGAGCAGGCGCGCCGCCTTTGCCTGCACCCAGCCACACTTTTCCATGGCGGCAATGACCGTATCGGCATCGGGCACCCTACCACGAGTCGTGGCAGGGCCTATCGGCGCTTGCCCGTCGCCGACGGGCGGGGCGGCACGGGCGGCGGAAGGCTCGATCGTAGTCGAGTTCTCTGACGTCGGCGGTCCGTTCTTCCACAGCGCCGCGGCCAAGCACTCACCCACGCAACAGGCAAAGTCAGTTCTGAGGATTGATGGACCCGTCGCCAGAACTGCCGTCCGTTGAACGCAGTTTTCGAGCTCTCGGATGTTGCCTGGAAATTCGCAATTCATTAGCACCTCAATCGCTTCGGGAGCGAAGGTCAGCGTGTGATCATTCTCAGTATTGAAATTCTTGAGAAACTGAGCGGCCAAGAGCGGAATATCACCTCGCCTTTCGCGCAATGCCGGCACGCGTAAAGTGACGACGCTGATGCGGTAATAGAGGTCTTGCCGGAACTCCTTGCGTTGAACTGCCTTTTCCAAGTCCCTGTTGGTTGCGGCAATCACGCGAACATCGACTTTAATGGTGTGGTTGCTGCCGACACGCTCAAACTCCTGCTCCTGCAGGACACGCAGCAGCTTAGCCTGGAACGAGCCCGATATTTCGCCAATCTCGTCCAGAAACAATGTGCCTTTGTCGGCAGCCTCAAAGCGCCCCTTGCGCAAATTGATCGCGTCGGTGAAGGAACCCTTCTCATGACCGAACAAGTCAGATTCCAGAAGCGTCTCGGTGAGCGCCGCGCAATTGACCTTGATGAAGGGCTGCTTGGCGCGAGGCGAGAGTTCGTGAATGGCTTTGGCAACCAGCTCCTTGCCGGTTCCGGATTCACCTCGCAACATGACCGTAGTCTTCGCCTTGGCCACCTTGACAAGGTGCTCACGCAGCTTGCGCAGCGCCAGACTATCGCCAAGCATCTCCTTGCTGATCTTTTTACGCTCCATTTGGCAGCCCATCCCACTCCGCCACCCGCCGGTGGAACTGCACTTGACGGTGAGCTGTGTTGTTTTTCGTCATTATCATTCTCGATCTCACCTTTGTGCCTCGAAATTTCCGGCGCGCGGACGCCCTCGGCAAATGGCAATGGCGCCTGAGCATCGTTGTCTTTCACCAGGACGAGCGTCTTCTCCTCCGTGCGGGCGCCCGCAATATGCGCGCTTGTTTGCGCAGGCCTTTACTCGACCGGTCGCCGTTCTGTCCGGCTTCTGCCGCACCGCAGCCTGCAAACCCATCCTTGACAAGAAAGGAGGGGAGTCAATCGAGCTCTCCTTGCATTCGTGCAAGGAAAATTGTCAGTTTGATAGAATTCTATCAAAACGGCAGAAACGCTCCGCCCCCAATTTGGCTGTACCTGCGGCGTTCAGCGTACGTGACGACATGTGCGGACTTGTCCCAATTGCCATCCGAGTTGTGCGGGAAACAGTAGCCGCTGCGCTGTTCGCTTCAACCGCGTGATGCCGCTGACAGTAGAGGCGGCGGCTCGTCGAGCGAGGCTTCATTGTTCGGCTACTAAAGCGGCTGTGCTTTGGTGGGAGTTGGTTTCGCCCAAGTTCTGGGCCTGAGGGCGTCGGCCCGTTTCGCCGCACAGGCTCCTTCCACATCGTCGAGCCGAGAAAGAGGGGCCACACAGCTCCCCCTGTTTCACAATGCCCCGCCCCTCAGCAGCTAGATACGACAGGTGACCTCAAATGATGCGTCTTGCATGGCTTCTACACCTGCCTGAATGCCAGAACTGCGTTCGTGCCGCCCATGGCGAAGGCGTTGCTCATGGCGACGCGCACCTTGCGCTCGCGCGGCACATTGGGTGTGATGTCGAGGTCGCAAGCGGGATCTGGCTCGCGATAGTTGGCGGTCGGCGGCACGACGTCCTCTTGGATTGCCATCACGCAGGCGATCATTTCAAGCGCGCTCGCTGCGCCGAGGCAATGCGCGTGCGTGGACTTGGTGGAAGAGATGGACATCGAATAAGCGTGGTTTCCAAACACACGCTTGATCGCCGCCGTTTCAGTCTGATCATTGCTCTTGGTACCGGTGCCGTGCGCGTTGAGGTAGTCGACGTCCTCGGCATTCAGCCCGGCATCGGCAAGGCAGGCGCGCATCGCCGACGCTGGCCCCTCGACAGATGGCGCGGCGATGTGGAAGGCATCGGCGGAAAGGCCGACGCCGGCGATCTCGGCAAGGATTGTGGCACCACGCCTCGTGGCATGCTCGTAGCTTTCCAGCACGGCCATGCCAGCACCCTCGCCCAGCACCAGGCCCTTCCTATCGGCGGAGAAGGGCCGGCAGGTATCGGGTGAAAGCACGCGCATTGCTTCCCATGCTTTCAGCACGCCCCATGCGAAGGGTGCGTCGCTGCCTCCGGAAACCATTACGTCGGCCCGGCCCAGCTTGATCTGATCCACCGCCGAGGCGATCGCATGGTTGGCCGAGGCACATGCGGAGGTCACCCCGAACACCGGCCCGCGCAAGCCGAGGCGCAAGCTAAGATGGACGGAAGCGGCGCTGGGCATCACCTTTACTCCAGTGAAGAGTTCAGCACGGATTGCGCTACCCAAAAGCAGTGAGCGGTAAGTTTGTTCTGTTGCGTATGAACCGGTAAATCCAACGCCCACTGTCGCGCCGAAGCGATGGGCATTCCCTTCGTCGCAGGAAAGTCCGGCCTGCCGCATGGCTTCGCGCGCTGCAAGCACGGCGAGCAAGCTGAAGCGGTCCATGGAGATGAGATGCCCCCGGTTGATGTCGTGCTCGGGCAGCGCCTTGATCTCAGCGCCGGTCATGCCCTCCAGGTCATGAAGCTCGGAATTGGCGAGCGGGCCGATGGCGGAGCGGCCTTCGCGCATCTCTTTCCACATAGAGGCGGCGTCAGTGCCCAGTCCGCACAGGCCGCCCACTCCGGTGATAACGACGCGCCTGTCCATTCAAGCCTCCTTCGCAAGCAAGCCGCGGACGGCGTCCACGACGTCGCCGACATTCTTGAGATTGGACCAGGCATCGGCCGTGTTCATATCGATCTTGATGCCGTAGGCCTGTTCCACATCCCAGAGGACGTCCGCCAAACCCAGCGAATCGAACCCGAGCGCGTCCAGTTCCGTGGCGATTGTTATCTCGCCGACGAATGACGCAGGCATTCCCTCACCGCTCTCCGACTCGGCGCGTTTCTTGATCAGGGCAATGACGTCCGTTGCGAATTGATCGGCCATTCTGTTTCCTGTCTTTCTTTCCCGCGTTTCGACCCGGACCCGCGGCTCAGTTCCTGAGGCGCGCCGCGTCGCGAAAGCCATCACGCTTGTGCGACTGACAAAGCCCAATGCTCATAAAGCCGGATCAGGTCCGGCCGGTGTGTGGCGTAGGTGCAGTATGACGATGTGAGCCGCTACACCGTGCGCGTCGTAGCCGATTGCGCGGGCTTCCGGTCTCGCGCCGGCCCAACTGCGGCCGCTTTCGAATGGCTTTGCGTGGAAGGTTCCCAGTCTGTCCATAGGCTCGGAAGAAGTCGGACAGTTGACATGGCCGGTCAGTTGCAACTCCCTTTCCCAGCACTCCACTGCCCGGTAGAGCGCATGAAAGTTCTCCTTTCGGGCAGTTCTTAAGACGCTCGCCACGCCATGAGGCAGTGGGGCATCGGTGTGCGTCAGGTGCTTCTGCCCATGCAGGATTCCACAACATTGATGAAATCGTTTGTTTCGATGAAAGGCATCCACACTTTGGATAGTTGACCACGCGTTTCAAAGATCGTGAACTACATCTCGTCGTTGTGCTCGACGCACTTCCGACAAGTAACCTCACGGGCGCGGCATGCAGGATCCGAGCCCAGCCGGTCATGAGTGCGGCCTTGCCGGGTCGGGCGATAGGCAGTCATGCCCTTCCTGCGGGTCAAGCACTCCGAAAAAACATTTCCCCCATAAATGCTAGATCTTCCGCTGCCTTTTCGCGTCACAGGCCGTCAAACGTCCGGCCGTTCACAACAGTGATCCGGCAAGTGTTTGGCTGCGCGAGACGATGCTGCAGGGAGTCGTCCTGCATGGCACTTCGCTATGATGCTGCGGTGCCGTCTAACGGCGCCTCGTGTTTGAACACACTGAACGGCCACCGCGATCAAAATCGATGGTTCGAGGACCGTTGATCATCACCCCGCCAGCCTCGATCTTGTTTGCCGCCACGAGAGCGACACAGAGACTGCTGGTGAAGATGCCCGCCTGCCCGCTATGTTCGGGATGGTTGACCATCCCGGATGGACCCATCGAGGGTGTCAAGGCGAGCATGAGCACAGGCGCGAACAGTTCACGGGCAGGCGCGACGGTGGCCGCAAAGCAACGTCGCGCCAGCATGCGATCTCAGCAGGATCGGCACCATCCTGTCAGGGAGCAATGCGAGTGGCTGGCTTAGCCGCTGCGACGCTGCCCGGCATCGATGACGAGGACCTGGCGCCGTGCGAGGAGCAAGAGTAGACGGATAGTATGCGCGGGAGTGGCGACCGACCACCTTGTTTCTAAGGCAGACTGAAAGCGGCTCTTACCGGGCGGCTACGCTGTTTCAGAGACTGGGGCGTCGTGCACATCCAGCCGATACTCTTTGTTGCGGATTGCGAACCGATTGCATTGCCGCAGTTACTGGCATCATGTTAACGCGTCGGACGGCGACATTGGCGAGCACGGTTTTGTGGCCGCAGTTGACAAAGCCCATAAGTTCTAGATGCTGCGTGCTAGAATAGATGTTTGAAATCGCAGGGAGTTTCTGATGTCCAACCTTAAGGAAACTGAGGCAACCCAGGCAGCAGGCGAGGTGCCCGTGAAGGAACAGACACCCGATACAAAGGCGCCGAAGACGCGGAAGCGGACCGCGCAGCGCGCAGGTGCTATACGAACCAGAGCCGCCAGCTCGGCTCTTCAGGCGTCTTCATCTAAAGCGATCGCTTCGCCTACAGTCCGGGCAGCGCGGAGAAATTACTCTGAGAACGAGCGTGCCCAGAAGCTCGGCGAGATCGAGAAGCAGATCGGACGGGGAGAGAGTATCAAGGCAGCCGTTCAGAACGCTGGAATATCGGAACAGACGTACTATCACTGGAAAAGGGCTGCTGGGCAGACAACACAGAGCGATGAGCTCAAGGATCTTGTGAAGCTTGAAGAAGAGAACGCCCGTCTGAAGAAGCTCCTCGCTGACCGGCTCCGGAAAGAAAACGCCGAGCTCAGGAAAAAGCTCGGGCTTGCTTGAGCCCTTTGCCGCCATAGGCAAAAAGCCCGAGGGGCGGCTGACCTGAGCTCCAAGGTGACCTTCCTTTCTTCCTGTGACACAGCGAACAGCGTCGCGCCCAGCAGCCGATACTGGCGCAACGAGCTGTTTCGACCTGAGACCGGGCAGCCGGCAACTGAAGACGTTCTTGACGAACGCGCCCAGCCGCTCCCGCCGCCAGTGGTGATCGAGCTGGACGTCGCCGGCAAGGTGCGGCTGCGGATTCCACTGACCACGCCGCCAACACTGGCAGCGGCGATGGTGAAGGCGCGGGGCGTTTCATGATCCCGGTCCCGAGCCAGGTGCGGATCTGGTTGGCGGTGGGCCGGACCGATATGCGTCGCGGAATGCAGCGTCTCGCTCTGCAGGTTCAGGAGACATTGGGCCGGGATCCGCATTTATGCGTCGGGCGAGATTATGTGGCGGAGCCGCCCTGACCCCTTCGGACCGGCCAAACCCAGCTTGCCTCCGCCACATAAACATTCAGATGGAGTTCAGCAGTTGCAGAACGGAGTCATTTGGTCGGAAACGCACGCCGTGATCGCCGGTGACGCCCGCCTTCTCGAGTCCATTGCGCATCATCTCTACATCCGCTGTGGCATAGCGGTGGGTCGTGGCGACCCGTGCATGCCCGAGCCAGGCTTGGATCGTCAAAAGGTCCACGCCGGACTGGAGAAGCTTCATGGCGAGGGAGTGCCGGAAGATGTGCGGCGATATGGGCTTGTCGGCCAAAGCCGGTCTGGTAGGCCCGGCGCTCGTTGCGGGCGCCGAGGAATATCGGTCGCGGCTCGTGATGGGCGATCCCGCGCTCGCTCAACAAGGATGTCAGCGCCCGCAGCCGGGTCCTTAGCAATGGGGACGACGCGGTCTCTACGCCCTTTGCCGCGCAGCAGCACTTGTGGGTGCGGCCGCTCCAACTGAAGGTCGTTTGCGTTGACGCCGGTGGCTTCGGAGGCCGGGCGCCGGTTCGTGCCAAGAAAGAGCAGAAAGGCTCGGTCGCGCCGACCACGGGGCGTCTTTGGATCTGGCGCCGCGATGAGGGTGTCCACTTCGGCCGTGGTGAGGTGGTACGTCACGTCAATGTGCGTCCGTTTAATGGGAATCGTCAGCACGCGTTGGGCGACGCCGAAGGATGCCGGGTCGGCGGCAGCGACGTGGCGGAAGAAAGATCGGATCGCGGCCAAGCGGGCGTTGCGCGTGGTGACGGAATTGTTCCGCTTCTCCTCGAGTTCGTCGAGAAAAGCGAGAACGAGATCTCGATCAGCTCTTCGAGCGCCAACGCCCCCGGCTTCTTCCGCAATCGGGCGGCGGCAAAGAGGATCAGCATGCGCAAGGCATCGCGATAGCTGGCCACGGTCGCGGGAGTCGCATTGCGCTGCTTCGTCAGGCGCCGGCGGAAATAGGACTCCAGGAGCGGCGCTAGGAGTAGGTGTTAACTCATGCTGCTCCTTGAGCGCGCCGCCATCGAGTGCCACCTCGGCTTGATCAATCAGATCAACGAGGCGTTGACGGTGGTCGAGGCGGATATCGCGGTGGTGCCCACTAGGATCCGACAATCCGTCGCCTGATGACGTTGCCTCCGTCACCGTGGGTGCGAACGTTGCCGCGGCAATCGGCAACATTCGGCGCTTCAGCGATCCACAGAGGCTTGTCGCCTACCTTGGCTTCTTCCGAGCGTGCGGCAGTCGGTGAGGGACCGGCCTATCATGGCCGCATCACGAAGCACGTCTCCTGAATCGAAACCTCTATCCGATCGACGAACGCCTCAAGTCTCGCAGGCGAGCAAGGCCGGGCGGGTCCGGGCGGGTCCAGATGTAGTAGGTATCCTAATCATCGCCGAGCGTGTTTAGCTTGGGTCGCGCAGAAAGGTGGATGGCGTGAGCGCGCTGAGTTGGATCGCCATTTGGACTAAACGACGGGACGGCTGACTGGTATGCGCGTTCAATTGATCTGGCGCCTTAAATGCAGGAAGGCTTCGCGGCCGGTACGAGGCGCATCCCTCCTCCGAAGCAGCACGCCCAAGTATCATCACAAGCCCCGAGCGCTCGCGTTCGGCGATGTCCAATTTCCGACAATGTCGGAATACAGTCAGATCTGCTGGATTGACTTTAAATGGTTTTCTCATTTGGCACAGCGCATGCTGGTTATCCGCAAACACGTGACCGACCAACAAGAAGTCGCATGATCACCTCACCAAAACATACAGCCGCGGAACAATCACTTGGCCCGAACTTGCTTATCGCCCTCCCCGTCACCACAACCGGAGCCATCCATGTCTGACGGGCTGCCCAGGATACCTACTGCGACCGCGCTTGCCCGGTGACGACCGCTCCGGCTCCGCCCGTTACCGACGAGGCAAAGTGACGGATTTCCTGCTTTTCAACGACATGGAGGTGGTTGTCATTCCCGCTGGGGGACAGACTCGGCCTGTTCAAGGCATTGCGCGAAGGCGGCAAGATGACGGCCACCCGTGCGCGAACTCAAGGAGCGCAGCCTGTATCGTGTATCAGGCAAATAGGCCGTGGGTCAGTGACCTTGACACAGGGGACATGCGCAAGGTCCTGAAGTTTGATGTAGCGATAGAAGGGTGCCAATGACAACAATAGCTTACAGGAACGGAACCATGGCTGGCGACGGCCGAGCCTTGGGTTTTGACTCAGTATCCGTCGGTGAGAAAACGAAGGTGTTTCGCTTATGCGACGGCACACTCATCGGCGTTTCCTCTTCGTCCTTGGGTATTCCAAAGGCCGTTCGAGACTGGGTTGAGAAGGGCATGGATGTTTCTGATATTCCTGTGCCGCGCAACGACGACAATTTTGAATTTGAGGCGCTGATAGTGCGCAAAAATGGGGAAGCCGTATTGTTGGACGGCAATTGGCTGCCAAGTGATCCCGTGAAAGGTGAATATTATGCCATCGGGAGCGGCAAGCAGTATGCTTTGGCCGCGCTGGTTTTGGGCAAGTCAGCTAAGGAAAGCGTCGAAGTTGCCGCGAAACTCGACGTTTGGACTGGTGGCACAGTCACTGCCATAACTCACTAAACCCGCCTTTCGGCGGGAGTGTGACAGTGCGAGCGTGGAAGTAGGGCGCCACCCCGGGGCACGTCGAGCCCTGTCATCTGCTTGCGTTGTTGGACATGTGAGCTGGTCCATAAGCGCGCGAAAGCGTCCAGTTGTGGCCAAAAGCACGATTTGCGACAGAACCGGCCCGCTTCTATGAGTATGGGCCGCTTTTTGCGGCCAGCGTGCTTGCCATCCTGCCGCCAGTGGCCGTCGCCTTCTTCTTCCAAGGTTACCTCGTCATGAAGTAGAGCACCACGATCTTGTCGGAGAAATCGGAAAGGCGGACGGCCCTTCCGTCCGCGTCGGCCAGTTCGAAAGGCGGCGCGGCCTGCTCGTCGATCGCCTGGAAGAACCTCTCCGCGCTGTCCCTCATCTTGTCGAGATCGGCGCCCGGATGGTGGGCCAGCGCGGAGGTCGCGAGGATCAGCGCCAGAAATTGAATCGCAAGCGACGGTTTCGCTTTCATGGACAATGCATTCCGGTTGGGGGCGTTCGAGGGCTCCGCGGCTAGGATTGGTCTCACTGTGTCTGCTCCCGCTCCCGGCGGCTCATCTGCCTGATAGGCGCGTTCCCGCTCGGGCCATGTGCTTTTGATGAAGGCCAGAACGGCCCGGATCTCCTCGTCGGTGAGGACATTCCCGAAGCCCGGCATGTCGCTCTGGTAGCCGCCGCCGACGACCGCGGCCGGTCCCGGCGCCGGCATGCGTCCCGAAGGCAGCGGGCTTTCCAATCGCGCTGACCTTCGCCTGGCTAAAACCGTCTTGCCTAGCGCTATCGCCGCGGCCGGGGCGCCGCCACCGGCCATCCGGTTGGCGAGCCAAGGCAATGTCCAGACCAATCCGAGGCCTGCCGCGGCCACGCATCGATAAGAGGACCGACGCCCTTCTCCTTTGCCGCCGCTGGAGAACAGGTACTTGATCAGCGCGGCCGTCCCGAGGACGAGCACGACGACGACAAGCAGCCACACCAGGCCCATGCCGAACATCATCATGCCGCTCATGCATTCCATCATCGAAGCCTCCTATTCCGTGGCGTAGACGCCGCCGGTCCCGTCAGACTTCCGGATTTCGAGAATCTCGAAGGGCGCTTCCTTCGTGCCACTCATGCCGGGGGAGCCCATCGGCATGCCGGGCAGCGTCATGCCCTTTGATGTCGGGCCGCTCGGTCAAGAGCTTGTTGACCGTGCCGACCGGCACATGGCCGCTCACCACATAGCCGTCGATGAACGAGAGAAGGCAGCCATCGGCTTCCGGCGGAATGCCCTCTTCGCGGCTCATGGCGAAAAGGTCGTGCGTCGGCCTTGACGGTGACAGCGAAGCCGTTTCCTGCAAATAGCCGGCATAACCTTCGCAGCAGCCGCATTGCGGGTTCTTGTAGAGCGTGACGTCCTTTCGCCGGCGAACGCCGGAGCGGCGCCTGACAGGATCGAGGCGAGGACAAGAGCTATCAGGGTATTGGACATTTTTGCTTCTCCTTCGGCTTGTGGACTGGTCAGGCGACCGGCCGCCTGGTGTTCGAGAACGTGGCAGTGGAACATCCAATTGCCGGGATTGTCGGCGACGAAGGCGATCTCGACCTTCTCGCGCGGCGAAACCAGCGCCGTGTCCTGCCATTCGCGACGTGGGGTGGGCTGGCCGTTGCGGGAAATCACCCGGAAGGAATGGCCGTGCAGATGGATCGGATCATGCCACGCGGTTGCGTTGGTCGTGGCGATGACGTGGCTCTTATTCCGCAAGAGCGTCAGCCCCGGCTTCATGTCGTGATTGGCCTCGTCGGCGGCGACGCCGTTGATGAACCAGGCGGTGCCGGAATTCATCGTCCTGCATCATGCGCCCGGACCCATGCTTTCACCCATGTCCTGCGCCACCATCTCGCCCATCATGCCGCCGGTGAAGACGACTTCGTTGCGGGACGCTGTATCGAGGTCCGGCTCCGGCAGCGGAATGGTCGGCAGGGTCAGCGGCCAATCAGGCACACGTGCCCTAAGCGGAGTGTCGGAATAAACAAGATCGACGAGCTCATATTCCAGCCCCTCGTAGAACTGGTCGAAGATCGAAAGCCGGCTGCCCGGCTTGCCCGTCATGTCGAGGATCAGATCGGTGCGCATTGCGGGACCCAGCACCACCCGCCTCCGGCGCGTGTGGCGTCACCGGCTGGCCGTCGAGCGCGATGACGGCCGGCCTGAAAACCCGTGAAGTCGGGACTGAAGATGCGTGCATTGGCGGCGTTGATCAGCCGCAGCCGGATGCGCTCGCCCTTTCTGACCGCAAAGGTATCCGGCACGCGGCCATTGATGGTAACCGTGTTGCCGACGCGGCCATTGTGGTGAATGTCGTGCCGGTTGCCGAAATCCTCGCTGATTGCGCCAGATTTCGTCAGCCCTCAGTCACCGAGCATCCAGGTCACCTCGCGATCGGCCCGCACCGCCTTCGGTTCCTCGATGATCAGCGGACCATAAAGTCCGCGCCCGACCTGTTCGAAGCTCCGCTGGTGCGGGTGATACCAGCAGATGCCGACGTCGACGGCGTCGAACTCGTAGACGAAGCGCTCGCCCGCTCCAATCGGCTTCTGCGTGAGGTGAGGCACGCCATCCATGGCATGTGGCACACGCACGCGATGCCAGTGCACGGTCGTTTTCTCGGCAAGGCCGTTCTCTACCTCGACCCGCACGCGCTCGCCCTGACGGACCCGGATTTCCGGGCCTGGAACGGGCCTTCGGCGCGCAATCGAGCCCGGTTCACCCGGCCCAATGGCGTCCACTTTGGGGGCGCATGCACTGCAGACCCGCTGGACCTGATCCGGGAGAGAATGGGCGCGGCGATTGGAATAGCTATGAAAGCGCATCGGACCGTGGAACTGCGCGCGCAGACTTTCGGAGGAAGGCTCGCTTTTAAGCGTTATCGTGCAACTCTGACCCTTCTTCGCCTTGGCGGGTGCCGCGGAAGAATCCCGGGTTCTGCGAGCGCTCCGAGAACACCTGCGGTCGATCCTGTACCACAATTTCGCGAAGCTCGATGCTCTCTACAAACGATGTCTTGGATTCTCACGCCCTTATTTCAGCACTTCGCTCGCTTGCCCGACTCGGCCGCGGTCAGCCTTCACCGCCAATTTTATTGGCGCAGCGACGTTCCTATCGGGTCAGGCGAGGCTTCTTGAACCTGCCGCTCTCTCGTTGCCCTGGCACGATTAATCGTCCTCTCAGTCTCGTCATTGGCGGAGTCGCTCCTGAGGCGCGCGCCGGCGAGTTCGAGGAGCGCGTGGCTATCTCCTCGGTCCAGCCGGATTCCGCTGCGCGCTCAGCCAATTCCTGGAAGGCCGATTCCAAGGCGAGCTGGCATTGAAGGCCGCGGTCCGGATGGTCGACTGGGCAGCTTGGTTCCACGATCGCAATGCTTGATCGCTTCATTGCAGGCCATGGGCTCTCGCCCTCTCCTTTTGCCACACGAGGCGCCAGCTCACGTGTTGTTGTTGGCGTGCGCCCCGGCAACCGCTTTCACCAGCCGCTCCGGCGATCCCGCGCGCTCCAGCTCCGCAAAGAATGATGCGGCGTGACGCTACCCAGCCGGTGCTTCTCGGCCAATTTGCACACATAGGGATAGTCGACCATGAAATCGGATCGAGGCGAGGCGTTGGACGTTTCAGTCTTGGTCTGAATGCCGCCGCCCACGAGCCGATCGGCCTTCTCGATGATTTGGCGCACCCTCGTTGTCGACAAGCCATGTTCCTGAGCCAGGTCGGCGAAACTCTTGCCCTTCAGAAAGCCGTCGACCAGGGCTATGTTCCTATCGACGGTCGGCTAAATCCCAGCAGGCGCGCAGTTTTCCAGCATCATTCCGTTTGTTCATCCGCTTGTCCGCGCCCCCTGCAAATCCTACCGGGCCAAATCGGTGCTTGGAAGACCCACTCATGTCATGGCCTCGGGAAAGTACCAGGCCGACGGTCATGTGAATACGAAAGATGCTGGCGATCACCATGATCGTTGGTGACCGCTGACCTCCCGAATGTCGGCTTCGACGGCACACCGGGAGCTCTCGGCAATGTTGAATAATTCCGTTTGAAGATGGTTGACTTCGTCGTCGAGGCTCGATCCATCAGGATCGGTATCGACGATTCTATATTTGAGGAACCCAAATTCGTTTGACTCGCGCAATTCGCTGTACGGCGTATCATCGCAAGCGCGGGATTGCGACATCCTGCGAAGTGCCCACGTTGCTGGAATCGATTTTGCGGAAGTAAAAAGGCCCCGGCGCTGGGTCGGCGCGCAGGGCCTTCAGGCATGTACGAGCTACCAGCATGTCCAGTTATGATCGTGCGCTATCATAATGAACAAACGGTGAATGATCGCTATCCGAGGTGCAGGGCGGGCGAGATGGTGGGGCGGTGGGGGACCTGTACCGCTGCAGCGGGGCCACGAGCAGCGACTCGAGCCATGCGCCACGCTGCAGGACCTCGATTTCGGGCCAAGCCTCGAGCCCGCAACTCGCCTTGCTTCTCGGAAATCATAAGGCTTTGTGGGGCGGTTAAGCAGCGCGATATGGCCGCGGCGATACGAAGTTTTCATCTTTACCCTGTTCAGACGGTCAGGCTGCCTTCGCCGCCGGCTTGGCTGCCTTGACACGGGTTATACTGCGGCGACCGTCGACGCCGATCGGAACGTCACCGTCAACCGTAGCGCGACGCACAACCCGGTGCTGGTCGCCATAGTCGTTGACCGCATAATGCTGGGTAGCACGGTTGTCCCAGATAGCGACGTCGCTTACTTGCCAGCGCCACCGCACGGTATTTTCCGGGGCAGTGACGTAGGACTGGAACACCTCGTAGAGTTTGGCGGAATCGCTCTTGGAAAGGCCGACGAGGCGCTGCACGAAATTGCCGAGCAGCAGCGACTTCTCCCCGGTTTCGGGATGGACGCGCACGACCGGATGCTCGGTCTCGTAGATCGTCGATGTGAAGACTTCCTCGAAGTGCCTCTTCTCTTCGGCTGTGGCGCGCGGGCGCACGGCTGCGTAGTCGTAGGCATTGCTATGAATAGCCCACAGATTGTCCGCCAATATTTTGAGCGGCGCCGGCAGATTCTCGTACGCGGCGTGCGTGTTGGACCAGATCGTGTCGCCCCCCGCCGCCGGAATGACGACGCCACGTAGGACCGAGAATTTCGGATAGGCATCGACGAAAGTCACATCGGTATGCCACTGGTCTGCCCTGCCACCGCCACGGCCGGAATCGAGATTGAGGATTGAGGCCGTGCCGGCTGCCGGCCCCTGCGTGGGATGAGGTACAAGGTTACCCAGACGCCGCGCGAACAATTCCTGCTCCGCATCGTCGAGGTGCTCCTGGCCGCGGAAGAAGATCACCTTGTGTTTTAGAAGAAGCTGGTTGATGGCTGCTATCGCTGCGTCCGAAAGGTCTCCGCCAAGGCGAACGCCTCTGATTTCAGCTCCGACACGGCTGGTCAGCGGTACAACGTCGGAGTCAAGAATGGTCCGGTTGACAAGGACTGGATTGCTCATGGGTTCTCCTGTTTGATCTTGAAAGGGATAGCAAGTCACATCCGGCCAGCGGATGTCCGCGCTGCGTTGAAAAGTCTCATCGCTAGTCGACAGAGCTATCGAACAGGATAATTGACGTAAACTATAGAAAGAATGTTCTAATTTAAACTGGCTCGACGAAAGAGCAGTCTCCGTTGCTCCGGTCTCGGTGTTGAGTTCTCTAAGGCTGCGCCACACCTTGGTCCCCACGCCGGCATATGATCTCATTGTGCAGCCCCGTGCTCGCACGCCCCGTACTGGCGAAACTAATTGCAAGCTGCTGCAACACGCCCCCCTGGCGGCCTGCACCGAAACGACGACAGGGGTGCATCTGATTAGCCGTGAACCCAGGTCTCAAAAACCATCCGGCGTGACGAGCGGACGCACCGCACGTGTGACACCCGCCTTGTGGGGCAGGGTTGCCTTTCTCAATCCCGGCGTTGGTCGACGTCCCAATGAGCAGCAAGCTATTATCGGCCGCCGAATCTTAGTGGCTTCGTCGAGAGCCTCAATCAACCAAGCGGCGAAAGCCTCGCTAGAGTCTCGCCCGCCTGTCGCTATGAAGCAGTTGCAGGCAGCGCTGCTTCAGGCGCATGAACTCGCCCGATGCAATGATTTCCGTTGCCCTGGGTCTTTCGAAGGGCACTGTTTCGATTCCCTTCTTCTTCGGCGCGCGGCTTGATGCCGACATACGGTTTCTTGACCTGCCGCCTGAACGGCTGCCGAAGCGGGTGCCCCGCCAGCGACCCCGACAATCCACTGTTCCGCAACTGCTGAAGAGCCGACTGCGCTCGCATCCCGATGCTGCGCAACGGCACTATGCCGACATTCTGGAGACCGCAGCCGCATGAGCCTCGAGATGTTCCGCCGACCGTCGACAAAGGCGTCCTCTCGCCTGCGTCCGCCATTTGCGTCAGTGCTCGATCTGATTGGGGAGACGCCGGTCGTCGAACTGAAGAGCTTCGATACCGGCAGGTGTCGTCTCTTCGTCAAGCTCGAAAGCCAGAATCCCGGCGGATCGATCAAGGATCGCATTGCGTTGTCGATGATCGTTAATGCCGAACAGCGTGGCCAGCTCGCGCGGGGCGGTACAATCATCGAAGCGACCGCTGGCAACACAGGGCTCGGCCTGACCTTCTGGCGGCACGAAGCGCGTGATCGCGTGTCCAAAAGCTGACAGCGTCAGACAAATGTCAGGTTCATTACAACCAACATCTGGGCACTGTCGAGGTTTTTCGAAGCAATGGGCGCTAACTGCGCGCTGAGCGCGTTGGCATGGTTTTTGAGACTGAGTGACTGTGACTGCACTCAATGGGGCAAGACGAGCGATCCGCTCCTCCCTGAACCCGTGTGCCGTCTCTGAGAGGAAACCAGCTCGTGCAGAAACCTTTGGAAATAGCTTTGGACCGCAACGTGGTATTGCAGATGGAGTCCCCGGCTCCTTCGATTAAAGTCGAGAACTGGCTGCGTGGCGAGCCCCTCACCAGCTTTGAGCCCGGCAAAGTGTGCATAGTCGAATTTTGGGCAACTTGGTGCGGCCCATGTGTGGACGGGATGCCCCATCTGATCCAGCTGCAGGAGAAATACAAGGACAACGGCGTTGAGATCGTCGGAGTCGCGGCTTCTGAAGACGCTCCAACGGCCGACGAGGCCCGAAGCACGTTGGACGCTTGGTTGACCGAAAAATTCCCGAATCTGAACTATCGGATCGCATTCGACTCCACAGGCGAAATGGACAAGCTTTGGATGGAGCCCAGCTTTTCTTACGGGGTCCCGACCTCGTTCGTGGTCGACCGAGACGGCCACATCGCCTTTATCGGTCATCCGACGCAACTCGATGAGGTTTTGCCGAAGGTGCTTAACGGCAGCTGGCGCATCAGCGATCAGGCAAAATCCGCCGATACGGAGCGGATTGCGGAAGGCGAAACCATAGCGCGCGAACAAGCGCTGACCAAGCCCATATACGACAAACTTCGGCCGGCAATGGAGGCCGAGGATTGGAAGACGGCGCTCTCGGCGATTGAAGAAGGCCTCGCATTGATACCGGACAAACTCAACTTCCGCGTGAGTCATGTCAATCTGTTGCTTCACAGAATGCGCGACATGCAGGCCGGCTTGCCCGTAATGCGCCAATTCGTTCGCGACGCGATCGACAGAAAGTCCGAGGGATGGATGTATTGGGCGCTATACCAACTCTTCGCGCCGGGCTTTGATTATTCCGGCTTTCCGTCTGCTGAGCGCTTCGCGATGGGCGAAGAGCTGTCCAAACACATCGTGGCACTGCCGCAAGGCGGCGGCTCTAAGTTCCTGTCTTATCCGGTGGTCGCTCAGTACTATCATGAGAGCGGCAACAAAGATCGCGCCATCGAGTTGGTCGAGCAGACACTGAAAGCGCTGGAGGGTCCGGAGCCTATCTCGGACGACCTGAAACAGCACCTTCTACCCGAGTTGCTGCAGGCTCTGGCCAACTACAAGGGTGAGAAGGTTTGTTACGGCGCTCTCTGTGTGGCTCCGCAAGAGGATTCTCCCAAAAGGTGAAAGGGGCGGCCAAGGAGGAAACCAAAGAGGGGCGAATGGCTTACTGGCCAATTCGTCCATTTCCCTGACGTGGATGTACAAATAGGTCGGCCCAGGCGTCCAGCCCAGCCTCGCCGTTACCGCAAACACGTGACCGAGCAAGGAGAAGACGTGCCTGATCAACTCACCAAAACATACTGCCGCTAAGGGTCTCCCGGACCCGTCAAAGATGGCACTGGAGTAAGGCTGGCAACATGAAGAAGGTTACTCAGCCAGCTCGGCGCTGCCCACCGATCCACCTGCGCCCACAGGCGGGGAAGACGGGGGACGCAGCCGACCGCCTGTCTCTGCGCCAGGCAAGAACGGAGGACAGGACGATGACGGAAGTGACGCCATCTGCGACGAACGGCCCGGCCGCGCAGACGAAAGCGCCAGCCGTCAAAAATCCGTCCATCGCCACTGGCCTGACCAAGATCGGGCGGACCCCTACCGGGTTCGCCGCCCACGGCCTCTACGATCCGCGCAACGAGCACGATGCCTGCGGCGTCGGCTTCATCGTCAATATGAAGGGCGTCAAGTCGCATCAGATCGTCACGGACGGCCTGGCGGTGCTCGAAAATCTGACGCATCGCGGCGCCGTCGGCGCCGACCCGCTGATGGGCGACGGCGCGGGCGTGCTGGTGCAGCTTCCCGACCGCTTCTTCCGCGAGGAGATGGCCAGCCAGGGCGTCGAACTGCCCAACCCCGGCCATTACGCCGTCGGCCATGTGTTCATGCCGCGCGATCCTGAGCTTCAGGCGCATATCGAAGGCATCATCGCCGAGGTCGCGCAGCTCGAAGGCCAGCCGCTGCTCGGCTTTCGCGACGTGCCGGTCGACAATTCATCGCTGTCAAAGGCGCCTGATATCGCTGCTTCCGAACCGGTCCAGCGGCAGGTATTTCTGGGTCGCGGCGCCGAGATCGAGAGCGACGACGATTACGAACGGCGGCTCTACATCCTGCGCAAGGTCATTTCCGGTCGTATCCACGAAGAGACCAAGGGCGTCGACAATGGCTTCTACGTCGTGTCGATGTCATCGCGGACCATCGTCTACAAGGGCATGTTCCTGGCCTATCAGGTCGGCGCCTATTACAAGGATCTGACCGATCCGCGTTTCGAGACGGCGCTGATCCTCGTCCACCAGCGTTTCTCGACCAACACCTTCCCGTCGTGGAAGCTGGCGCATCCCTATCGCATGGTCGCCCACAATGGCGAGATCAACACGCTGCGCGGCAACGTCAACTGGATGGCGGCGCGGCAGGCCTCGGTCGATTCCGAACTGTTCGGCAACGACATCTCCAAGCTGTGGCCGATCTCCTATGAGGGGCAGTCGGACACCGCCTGTTTCGACAATGCGCTCGAATTCCTGACGCAGGGCGGCTACTCGCTCGCTCACGCAATGATGATGCTGATCCCTGAGGCCTGGGCCGGCAACAAGCTGATGGATCAAGATCGCAAGGCCTTTTATGAATACCACGCCGCCCTGATGGAGCCGTGGGACGGGCCGGCGGCGGTGGCCTTCACCGACGGCCGCCAGATCGGCGCCACGCTCGACCGCAACGGGCTGCGCCCGGCGCGCTACATCGTCACCGACGACGATCGCGTCATCATGGCCTCGGAAGCCGGCGTGCTGCCGGTGCCGGAGGAAAGGATCCTCAAGAAGTGGCGGCTGCAGCCCGGCCGCATGCTGCTGATCGACCTGGAGAAGGCTCGCATCGTTTCCGACGAGGAGATCAAGTCGGAGATCGCGACCAGGCATCCCTACAAGAGCTGGCTCGCCAACACCCAACTCATCCTCGAAGACCTGAAGCCGGTCGAGCCGCGGGCGCTGCGCAGGGACGTCAGCCTGCTCGATCGCCAGCAGGCGTTCGGCTTTACCCAGGAAGACACCAAGCTGTTGATGTCGCCGATGGCGACCACCGGCCAGGAAGCGGTCGGCTCGATGGGCACCGACACGCCGATTTCGGCGATGTCGGACAGATCGAAGCTGCTCTACACCTATTTCAAGCAGAACTTCGCCCAGGTCACCAACCCGCCGATCGACCCGATCCGCGAGGAACTGGTGATGAGCCTGGTGTCGTTCATCGGGCCGAGGCCGAACATCTTCGATCTCGTCGGCAATTCGCGTCGCAAGCGGCTCGAAGTGCGCCAGCCGATCCTGACCAATGGCGATCTTGAGAAGATCCGCTCCATCGGTCACACCGAGGACCGTTTCGACACCAAGACGATCGACATCACCTATGCTTCGAACGAAGGCGCGGCCGGCATGCAGGGCGCCATCGACCGGCTGTGTGAGCGCGCCGAGGCGGCGGTCGCCGGCGGCTACAACATCATCATCCTGTCGGACCGTCAGCTCGGGCCGGACCGCATCGCCATCCCGGCATTGCTGGCGACGGCGGCGGTCCACCATCATCTGATCCGCAAGGGATTGCGCACGTCGGTGGGGCTGGTCGTCGAGTCCGGCGAACCGCGCGAGGTGCATCATTTCTGCTGCCTTGCGGGCTATGGCGCCGAGGCGATCAATC